>DATLXU010000121.1:0-17190 GCA_035575515.1 Blastocatellia bacterium | reverse complement strand
GGTGATCGGGCACTCGTTGAAATTGCTCGTCGAGAAAGCGCATCAGTTCGTCAAAGGTCAGAGATTGTTGGAGTTTGGCGTAATTCTTTGGCATTCGCCAAGTTTACAACGAAACTCATTTTCCGTATTGAGAATTGCTGGCGTGTTGTATATCGTGCGGAACTACTTGTTGCGATAACGCACCAAAAGAATGTATCAACTGAGTTTCTCAGTCAATCGCCAACCAGTAATTGCAGTGCGAACGACAATCAGCTTTCGGCAAAGAGCGGTTTAGTGGAATCGAACTTGACGGCGATGAACTCAGGGCTTTCGTCTTCGACACGCACGATCCGGGCCGTGTACTTCATCCACTTGTTTTTGTTTAGCGGAAGCTGAATGTGAACTTCGAGCTTCGCCCCTACTGGCACGGCATTAGCTAGCCGCAACAGCGCGCCGCCAGAACTGATATTTTCTGCAATGCCTGTTTCGGTAAAGCTGGCTCCCTCTTCGCTCGTGCCCTCGATCTTAACCGGCCAATCTACCTGAAACCGCTTTCCTTTTCTGCGCTCTTCCACGTGGGCCTCCGCTACCATTCAGCCAGACAGCTTCGTCATTGCCCCGCCGCCACACTGCTACGCGGCACTGCTTCCGTGAGTAGAAATGAATAATCACAGTGCAGTTCCTTGATGAAAGAATAAATTTCAGACCGCTGCGTAGGATCATAATCGAGCAGGAGATTCGCTTAAAGCAAAGCTTGTAAGAAGCTTTTTCAAAAAGGAAGGCAATCGAAATTGAGCTTGAATCGCAGACGACTCGATGAACTGCCGCGCGGGTGGTAATATCACTGCTTTCGTAATAATTCTTTTGCAACGAAGAATATGCTGAATGCACTTCTCACAATTCTCGCCGCCGCTTCGGCGACGCTCGAAATACTTGCCGTTTATCGCGGGCCTGTTGCAGCCGTTTACGTCTTCAAACCATTGACAATGGTCTTAATTATTCTGATAGCCGTGTTCGCAAGGGAACCGGAGTACGCAGCATATCGAGGCTTGATCGTGCTTGGGCTATGCTTTTCGCTTGTGGGTGACATCTTTTTGATGCTGCCCGGCGATCTGTTTGTTCCGGGACTGCTGAGCTTTCTCATAGCGCATCTGTTTTACACTTTCGGGTTCGTTTACATGACTGGCCGCATATCCTCGCTTCTTTATACAACTCCTTTTCTTCTATACGGCGGCGTGATGATGTGGATTCTGCTGCCGCACGTCGGCGGGTTTATGAAGCTGCCCGTGATGGTCTATATGATAGTGATTCTCGCGATGGCGTGGCAGGCGTTCAATCGCTGGATAGTCACTCGTCAGAAGGGAAGTCTGCTCGCGAGCATCGGAGCGATTCTGTTTGTGGCTTCCGATTCGATTCTGGCAATCAATCGCTTCGCAAAGCCATTCCCCGAAGCGCCATCATTAATCCTGAGCACATATTTCGCGGCGCAGTGGCTCATTGCAATCTCAACAACTGCGCCGAACTTGAAATTCTTTGATAGAGCTTCTCGCTCAGGACCGAATCGAATTTCTCAACGCAGTGAAGTCGAGCGCGCAACCCGGCACTGATTTCGCTCACACCTGCTGACTGAATCGCCAATTCATTCGTAGCTTCAATCGCTGACTCGTCCTCTTCGCTCTTCTGCTTCCGCTAACCATCCCCGCTTCAACTCTTCTGCCGGCACGCTCGATAAGTATGGCTTTATATCAAGTATCGGAGTGCCATCGAGCATATCGAGTCCGGCAACTCGCAGTCGCACGACCGTCAGTCCAATAGGGTTCGGTCTTCTCGGCGACCGCGTAGCAAAGACGCCGTGCTGCCTGTCGTCTGTGGGTGGCGTGCCCATCAACTCGTACCCTTGCGCTCTGTCGAATATCCAGATGACGTAAAGGTGCGAGAATCCTTCGATGTCTGTCAGCCCTTGCTCGAACTCCGGCAGAATCTCCAGAAAGCCTTCCGCATCGTGGCGAGCGCCGGGACCTTTTGGTATCTGGGACGTTTCGGTGTATGGACTGCGCACTGTTCCTATTGGTCGCATGGTAAACATAGCTCACCTTTCTTCACTCGCGCCTGAGCGGGCGACCCATTAATTCGTTAGCCGCGTCAATTGCCGGCTTGTTCTCGTAAAGCAGCGCGTAGATGCTTGCGGTTATCGGCATATCAACGTTCAACCGTCGCCCAAGCTCGTAAATCGCGCGCGTAGTCTTCACGCCTTCAGCCACTTCGCGCATCTCGCCGACAATCTCATCCAATCTTCGCCCTTTGCCAAGCTCGACTCCGACATGGCGATTGCGCGAAAGCTCGCCCGTGCAGGTCAATACAAGGTCGCCAAGCCCTGCAAGTCCCGCCATCGTTTCGACTCTCGCTCCTTGCGCTTGCGCAAGGCGAGTCATCTCAGCAAGCCCTCGCGTTATTATCGCGGCAACAGCGTTCGTGCCAAGTCCAAGCCCGCGAACAACACCCGACGCAATGGCCACGACGTTCTTTACCGCGCCGCCAAGCTCTACGCCTACAACGTCGTCATTTGTGTAGATGCGAAACACGCTTGAGCTTAACTCGCGCTGAATTGTCTGGCTCCATCTGGCATCTCGGCTCGCGGCTACTATCGCAGTCGGGTCGCCTTTCGCAACTTCACGCGCGAAGCTCGGCCCTGACAGCGCAACGAATCGCGGCTCTGCTTTATCTCGAAGCACATCCGTGATGACTTCTTCCATCCGCATCAGCGTGATGTTTTCAACCCCTTTGGTCGCGCTCACGATAATAGCTTCGCTGTTTAGATAATCGCTCATTCGCGCAACGACTTCGCGCATCGCGTGCGACGGCACTACAAGCAGAACGAAATCGCAATCTTCAAGAGCCGCTTGAATCGAAGTCGTCGCGTAGATGTTTTCAGGAAGATTGAAATCGGAAAGGTAAAAGGGATTCCTGCGCTCGCGGTTTATGCCTGCGGCAACTTCCTCCTCGCGCGCCCACAAGCGAACAATATGATGATTGCGCGCCGCGACCATCGCAAGCGCGGTGCCCCAACTGCCCGCGCCGATGACGGCCACGCGCTTAGTCGCGCGCTTAGTCTCATTACTGGAGATCAATTCTGGCCCTCGCTTACGGCCTGTCTATCCGGGCCGGGATTGATTCTCGTTCCGATTTTGTTTTCAGTCCCGCGCATCAGGCGATTGATGTTTTCGTGATGCTTGGCGACGATGAGCGCGCACCCTGCGATTGCAATGATGATGAGCGCGCTCAGATGCTCGCTCGGCCACACCAGACCGTAATAAAGCCAAGTCCACAACGGCACTGCGGCTGTAGCGATGATCGAGCCAAGCGAGACGTACCGAGTCGAATAAACAATCGCCGCCCACAGCGCGAGCGTTGTGATGACTGAAAGCGGCGCGAGCGCGAGGTAAACTCCAACGCCGGTCGCCACGCCTTTGCCGCCGCGAAATTTCAAGAAGACCGGGAAGATGTGGCCAACGATTGCGGCCACAGCTGCTGCACCTATCCATAGATAATCGTCGTTTGCCACGAGCCGCATCATCATCACCGCAACCGTTCCCTTGGCAACGTCGAAGAGGTAAGTAAGCAGCCCGGCCTTCAATCCGGCGCGGCGCGTGACGTTCGTGGCTCCGATCCCGCCTGAGCCGACGCGGCGCACGTCTTCGCCGCTTGTGAAGACATATTTAACAAGGAGATATCCGAAAGGAATGGAGCCGAGCAGGTATGCGAACGCAACGAAGATAATCCTCACCATCATAATTAGAACTCCGGCGGGGAGAATATATCAAAGGCGGGTTGGGCGTACAACAGAAGGCGGAAAGCGGCCAAATGCTGGACGCCGAATGATTAACGATGAACAAAGAAAGTTCCCCTGTCCTCATCGTTAACCATTCAGCCTCCAGTGTTTCTATCTTCTACACGACCGGGTCTGCGGCGCTTGCTCGCTCGCCTTTCCTGTCTTTGCCGCGCATGGTATTCGATTGGTCAATGTAGAACGAGCGTTTGCCTGTCACGCCATATTCTTCGGGAACCGCTACAGCTTGAAAGCCCTTTGCTGTCGCTACAACTTCAAATTTGTAGCCGCTAAGTTTCCCTTTCGACGGGTCGCCGACCATACCTCTTTGCATCAACTCTTCGAGCGTCGCATACTTGCCTGTTTCGGCCAGGTAGCTCTGCTCGGCCTCCGCGATTGCTCGAAGCCTCGTCATCGCAGCCGTTTCGTTTGCGACGGTGACTATCGGCGACTGCTCGCTTGGTTGCGAACCGCAGCCTGCGATTAGAAATGCGCCCAGCATCGTCAATATCAATCTTGGCAATAATCTCTTCATTGAAACAGACCTCTCCGGGGCGATTATTGCAGCAGGGGCTTTTGCTCGTCGGTTTATCGAATGCCTCATGTTATTTTGAAAGCAGGGCGAGGGCAACAGTAAATCGAGGCGGGCATTTTATGTTGAGCTTATTCCTAAGCAGTTTCGAGCATAAACAAATGGGCCGCTTCGCAAGCAGCGGCCCTAAAGTCAGGAGGATAGCCCCTATCAAGAGGGCAGAGGTTGACTAAGAGTCAGTCGGCTTTCTTGCGGATGAATGCAGGAACATCAATGTCTTCGCGTCGTTCTTCGCGGCGAAGCGGTCCCGTAGGCACACCGCCGGGACCTACGCTCGTTGTGCGAGGCTCCGGTCCATTCTGCTGCGTGGCCGCGTAGGTTCGCGCAGGCTCAGCGCCTGCGGCGGCCTTGTCGAATCCAGTTGCAATCACGGTTATTTTCATCTCGTCAGCCAATCGCTCGTCGAGAACCGCGCCGAATATGATGTTTGCATCCGGGTCAGCCGAATCGTGAATGATTGACATAGCTTCGTTGACTTCAAACAGCGTCAGGTCGGTTCCGCCCGTTACGTTCACCAGCAAGCCCTTAGCGCCTTCAATCGAAGCCTCTTCTAGCAGCGGGCTTGAGATTGCTCGCTGCGTCGCTTCGAGCGCGCGGTTCTCGCCCGCAGCCGCGCCCGTCCCCATCAATGCCATGCCCATGCCCGCCATAATCGTCTTCACGTCGGCGAAGTCGACGTTGATCAATCCCGGCACTGTGATGATGTCGGATATGCCCTGCACGGCCTGACGTAGCACATCGTCGGCGAGCTTGAACGATTCCAGGAAAGGGGTTCCCTTAGTGACGGCGTTCAGCAGTCGCTCGTTCGGAATCGTGATGACCGTGTCGACGCACTCGCGTAACTCGCTTAGGCCCTGTTCGGCCTGACGCTGGCGGCGACGCCCCTCGAATCTGAAAGGCTTTGTCACGACGGCAACCGTAAGCGCGCCTAGCTCTGTTGCGAGGCTCGCGACAATCGGAGCAGCGCCCGTGCCCGTTCCGCCGCCTAGACCGGTCGTGATGAAGACCATGTCCGCGCCTTCGAGGGCTTCGATAATCTTTTCGGTGTCTTCGAGCGCAGACTGGCGGCCAATCTCAGGGTCGCCGCCCGCGCCAAGCCCGCGCGTAAGCTTTTCGCCGATCTGAATCTTGACCGATGCCCTGGAGCTTTTGAGGGCCTGAAGGTCGGTGTTGGCTACGAGGAACTGTACCCCTTCGATGCCGGCTTCGATCATCCGATTCACGGCGTTGCCGCCGCCGCCGCCGATGCCGACCACCTTTATCTTCGCGCCAGTGATGGGCTGATCCGATTCGTCAAAAGTTATGACTCCGCTGCGCAACTCTTTACGTTCATCCGCCGCCATTATGTGTGCCTCCTGCAAACATTAAATTAGCAACCGGCAAGCGATAGCTTCATCGAGCCTGCACCGCTTACATAAGAGACTGTTGAAACTTCACTAATTTTCAAATCACCATCAGGAATTCCCGCTCGCTCGTAAAACGCTGGGGAGCGAAAAGGCCGTGAACACACACCAATTCTTCGGCGGACGCTTCATCGAAGCGCCCGCCATCGGTGGGGGTTCTCCTAACAGTGCCGTTTGAGGCTGGCAGCCGGTTGCTACAATATGTGGTACACCGAGGTTCTGAAGACACACCGCATAGTAGCACAGTCGCCTTGCCCCTACAACTATTTTTTCCCCTGAGTGAAACATTTTTTCTAACTTTTTTGACCTCGAAGCCGCTTCCACCAACTGACAGGCTTCGGCGCTCCTTCAGTCAACGAATGTATCCGCTTCATGTTCATCTGCTTGTGAAAACCATAAAGCATCGTGCCCACGACGTTGGCAAACGCAGGGCTGTCAATCTCGCCCGTAAGCCCGCCGACGAAATCCGGCAGTCCGTGGCGCGCAGGCAGATCCAGAATCTGCTCGGCCATCTCGACTATGCCGTCCATCAACGACCCGCCGCCCACAAGCACGACGCTTGAAAGAATCTGCCGGTCAAAGCCCGCGCGCTGTATCTCCTCGGCCGCGTGGCTGAATATCTCTTCTGCGCGAGGTTGAAGTATCTCGCAGAGTATCTGGCGCGAGAGCATTCGCGGCTGCCGCCCGCCTACGGAGGGAATCTCTATCATCCGCCCGCGCTCGTGGTCGGCCATCAGCCCGACTATTGCGCACCCTTCGTTCTGCTTGATTCGCTCGGCTTCGGGCACCGGAGTGCGAAGCCCGACGGCTATGTCGTTAGTGAAATGATTCCCGCCCATGGGAAAAACAGCCGTGTGACGAATCGCATCGCGGTAGAAGATCGTCAGGTTCGTTATGTCCGCGCCGATGTCAATGACTGCCGCGCCGTATTCTTTCTCGTCCGTCGTCAAAGTTGATTCGCCTCCGGCGACGTGATTGACAACGGTGTCGGCCACTTCCATCCCCGCCCGATTGACCGACGTGATGACGTTCTGCCGCGCGGTGATGGGCGAGGTCATAACGTGAACTGCTGCTTCCAGTCGCATGCCAAGAAAACCAATAGGGTTTCCTATGCCGTCTTGGCCGTCAACCGTAAACTCCTGCGGCAGCGTGTCAATGATCTCGCGGTCCGTTGGCACGCTTATAGCCCGCGCCTGTTCGATCACGCGATAAACATCTTCTTCAGTTATGTCGCGGTTGCGGCGGCTGATGGCTATCACGCCGCGCGAGTTGATGCCTCGCACCTGCGCGCCGCCAAGCCCGACATAGACAGAATCAATCGGCAATCCCGACATCATCTCGGCATCGCCGACAGCCTGTTTGATCGCATCAACTGTCGCCTCGATGTTTACGACGACACCTTTGCGCACGCCGCGCGAAGGGGCGCGGCCCACGCCAATTATTTCGAGCGTATCGTTCTCGGTGATTTCACCGACCACAGCTCTGACTTCGGTCGTGCCGATGTCGAGCGCGGAAATGTGTTTGTGTCCCTTTGACATTGGCTAATCCTCCGGCTCAGTTTTAGGGAAGAGGTGACAGGAAGCAGAGAACAGACTAAACCGTCTCATCTGCTTTTCTTTCCTGTTCCCCGTTTCCTATTCCCTGTAACTTCGTTCGGGGCTTGCTTCGGACCTGCTTCCTGCCGAGCAACCTTCGGCGCGCCGGGGGTGGCGAAAGTAACTACAATGCGGTCGGGTCTCGCCGCATCAATGAAATTAATGTTGTCGCGATTCTCAATCAGCCATTCAATGTTTTGCACCCTCAGCCGATTGAGCATTTCCATGTCTCCCTGCCTGATTGCTTCCAACACCTGAAGCGCCTTCCTGAAACGCTCGCGAAAATCCGTGTTTCCTACGTGAACCGCAACTGGCGAGCGCGCAACCTGTATGTTCACGTCTTTTGTGGAAGTGAGATCAATCTGATCAATGCTATTCCACAGATCGCTCGGACCCGCGCTGAATTCCTCTTCAATCTTCTTGTAAAGCGCGACGCGCTCGCGGTCGTCGGCCAATTGTCCCAGAGTGCGATTGCCTTCTGCGAATCCTTTCGCGATTGGCGGAATCTGCTGGCTCGCGCCGTGAATATCCAAGTCAGAGTACTCGCCCATCTCGACCGCGTCCTCGTCGAGCCACACAACTGCGCCCGATTCTCTTCGCACAAGCACAGCGGGTTTGCGCTCGATGACGCGAACGAATATCCCGTCGGGCAACATGCGCGAGACTATCGCTGAGCGCACGCGCGGGATTACTTCAATCTTTTTCTTCAGCGCATCGAGATCAACGCTCATAAGCCGGGTCTGGCCAACGGCGCGCCGCACCGTTTCTTCTATCTCGCCGCGCAGCTCAGGGCTTGCATCGCTCACGGTCACGCGGTGCAGCTCGAACAGCCGCGAGTTCGTCAGCCCCTTGTAGCCGACGAACAACAGCACGATTGCGGCAATAATCGCAGCGGGTCGCGCGAATGTTGCTACCGTTTTCAAAACATCTTCGGCTGCCGCGCTTTTTCGCCGCGAGCGCATTTTATCAATGCGCCGTTCGCGCGGCGTTATAACTTGCGTCCTTACTCTCGGTTCGCTTCTTTGCGCTACTGCCAAAGTTTCACCTCCGTTTGCGACGCGGAGAAGAGCGACGCGGCGATTAAAGCTCACGCGCAACTGAGCGTGGTTATTTGAATCGCCGTGCCACCGCGTCTCCGTGTCTCCGCGTCACAGCATTTTCAGCAACTCATCTCCTGCCTGATAAACGTTGCCTGCTCCGAGCGTGAGCACGAGATCGCCCGCTTGCGCGATCTCTTTGAGCCTCGCCACGCCGTTCATCACGGGGCCTACATACTCAACGTGGCGATGGCCGAACCGCTCGATCTTTTCAACGAGCGCGTGGCTGTTGATTCCTTCAATGGGGTCTTCGCTCGCCGGATAAATATCTGCGACAAGCAGCACGTCCGCGCCGTAAAACGCGCGGGCAAACTCGTCCATCAAATCGCGCGTGCGCGTGTAGCGGTGCGGCTGAAACAACGTAACAACTCTGCGACCCGATGACCGCGCCGCCGCAAGCGTCGCCTGAATCTCAGTCGGGTGATGGCCATAATCGTCAACGACCAGAACCTCATTGCGCTCGCCCTTGATTTGAAACCGCCGTTCTGCGCCGCGAAACTCGCGCAACGCTTCGACTATCTCTTCAAATTCGATGTTGAGGTCAAGTCCAACCGCTATGGTCGCAAGCGCGTTATAGACGTTATGAAGTCCCGGCACTTCGAGCCTAACTCGTCCCATCTCGTTGCCGAACGCGCGCACGGTAAATTCAGAGCCGAACCCGCGATTAACCTGAATATCCCATGCCGAAACGTCAGCCTGCGCCGCGAGTCCATAGCTCACCGTGCGCCGCGTGATTTGCGGAATGATCGCCTGCACGTTTTGATCGTCGAGACAAAGAACAATCGTGCCGTAAAACGGAACGCTGTTGGCGAACTTCACGAAGCACTCTTTAATCTGCTCGATGCCGCCCGTGAAATGATCCAGATGGTCGCGGTCAATGTTCGTGAGCACCGCAATCGTCGGCGTGAGCAGCAGCAGCGACCCATCCGATTCATCGGCTTCCACGACAATGTATTCGCCGCGACCGAGCCGCGCGTTTGAGCCAAGCGAAGCCACGCGGCCACCTACGACGACAGCCGGGTCGAACTCGGCGCGCGTCATCAGGTGCGCGATCATTGAAGTCGTCGTTGTCTTGCCGTGAGTTCCTGCAACAGCAATGCCGTGACGATATAGCCGCATCAATTCAGCCAGCATCTCGGCGCGCGGGATCACGGGAATCTGTTTCTGTCGCGCGGCGATGACTTCCGGATTGTCGTCGCGAACAGCCGATGAGCAGACGACAACATTGGCTCCGGCAATGTTTTCCGCTGCGTGCCCTTCAAACACGGTCGCCCCCATTGATTCGAGCCTGTCGGTGATCGCTGAACGTTTCAGGTCGCTTCCAGTCACGCGAAAGTGTTCGCCCAACGACAGCAGGACTTCGGCTATGCCGCTCATTCCGATGCCGCCTATGCCCACGAAATGAATATGTCTTACTCCGCGAAAAAGCATAATCTAAGTAGTCCGAAGTTCGGCGTCCGGAGTCAGAAGTCAGGATTAGAAGTCGTTTCAAGTTCAGACTTAGGACTTCTAACTTCGGACTATGGACAGCGCGAGATCAACCGCTCGCTCAGCCGAATCCGCGCGGCCAAGCCGTCGGCTCGCCTCTTCCATCCGATCAATCTCATCAGGATTTTCAATCAGCCGCGTTATCTCGTTTGCCAGCGTTTCGGGCGTCAAATCCTTTTGCAAAATCATGCGGCCCGCCCCCGCTCGCTCGAACGCTTCGGCGTTCTTGCGCTGGTGGTCGTCGGTCGCGAAAGGGAAGGGAACGAAGATAGCCGCCTTCCCGGCCGCCGCGATCTCTGCAACTGTCGTCGCTCCGCTCCGGCAAATCAGCACGTCAGCCTGCTCGAACCGCGCAGCCATGTCGTGAATGAACGGTCTCACATCAGCCTCCGCGAAACCAGCTTCCGTGTATGCGCGCCTGACCATCTCGAAATCCCGCTCGCCCGTCTGATGCGTGATCGAAAGACGATCTTTCATTGAAGCCAGCAGCGGCAGCGCGCCTGTCATCGCAACGTTGATGGCGTGCGCGCCCTGACTGCCTCCGAATATCAGAACGTGCAGCCGTGCGCCGCGCTCTTTCTTTTTCAAGCGAGCGAAGTCGCCGCGCACGGGATTGCCCGTGACTACGCCGCGCCCGCGAAAATATCTCTGCGCCTCTTCAAATGTCAGCGCCGCCGCGCGGGCGAATCGCGCCAGCCTGCGATTCGTGAATCCGGGCATCGCGTTCGGCTCAACGACCATCGTCGGTATCCGCTTCAACGCCGCCATCAAAAGAGTCGGCCCTGACGAATAGCCTCCCACTCCAATAACAACGTCGGGCTTGAATCGTTTCAATATCCGAAGCGCAGCGACGAAGCTCATCGGAAGCCCGACAAGCGATCTGATTCTTTCAAAGACCGAAACGCCCTTGAGCGCGCCCACCTGAATGAGTTCAAGCGGGAATCCTTCGCGCGGAACTATCTTCGATTCCAGCCCGCGCGGCGTGCCGACGAAAAGAATCTCGCAGTCGGGGTCGCGCCTTCGGAACTCGCGCGCGATAGCCACGCCCGGATAAATGTGCCCGCCTGTTCCTCCCGCTGCGATGAGTACCCTCATACCGATTGCGGATTGCGGATCGCGGATCGCGGATTCATAATCGGACTCGCAATTAGCAAATCCGCAATCCGCATTCTGCAATCCGCAATCGTCATGCCTTCGCGTGCTTCGATATATTCAGCAGCACACCCGCCGCGAATAGACTTATCGCAAGCGATGAACCGCCCGCGCTGATGAACGGCAGCGGTATGCCTTTGGTCGGCACGAGCGACAAAGTCACACTCACGTTGAAAAATGCCTGCGCGATGATCATCACCGTTAGCCCCACGGCCAATAGCTGCCCGAAGGTGTCGGGCGCAAATCGCGCCGCGCGAAATCCTCGCCACGCAAGCACAGCGAACAGCGCGACAATCGTCGCCGCGCCAATCAATCCAAGCTCTTCGCCAATCACTGCGAAAATAAAATCGGTGTGCGGCGCGGGCAGGTAAAACATCTTCTGTTTGCCCTGCGCGAATCCAACGCCATTCGCCCCGCCGCTGCCGATGGCTATCATTGATTGAACAGGTTGAAATCCGTAGGTCGCCTGATACTTCCATGGGTCCAGAAAAGCCATGATGCGCTGGAATCGCCATGGAACCAGCAGCATGTAAACGAGCGCAGGCACGACTGGAATCGCCAGCGTCGCAAGATAAAGAACGCGCGTGCCCGCTTGAAACATAATCGCCAGAAAAACCATGCCGATGGCGAGCGCAGTTCCTAAATCAGGCTCCGCCCCAATCAGCGCGATAACCGCGCCGGCAACTAACGTCGCCGGCAAAAAAGTGCGCTTGAAACTATCAATCCCTTTCGCCCGGCTTTCGAGGAAGAACGCCAAAAAGGCTCCCAAAGCCACTTTCGCGACTTCTGATGGTTGCAGTGAAACATAAGCGCCGTATCTTATCCAGCGATGCGTCTCGTTCACCTTCGGAAGAAACAGCACCACAACAAGCATCACAAGCGTTGCTGCCAGCAGCGAATAAATCACAACAGGCCGTTTATAGTGGCGATAATCAATTCGCATTGCTATGGCCATCGCAATCAGCCCGATTACAGCCCACGCGCCCTGGCGATAGAGAAAATAGAACTGGTCGCCGTAGCTTTTCTGCGCGAGTATCGCCGACGCGCTGTAGACCATCACCGCGCCGAACAGCGTCAACGCAAGCACGATTGCGAGCATAGCTTTATCAACCGGAAGCGCACGCACCGATTCGAGGCTTGCCGCTCGCCTGCGCTCTAGCTCAGTCTCTCGCTTCCATCGAGGGCCAATAGGATTGCGAACCTCTGGAGTGCGGATTGAGTAATGCAGCAATCTCTCAGAATCCATACCGCTGCGAGTAATGTTAAAGGGTCTCATTTTCATAATCCGCAATCCGAATTAAGTCAGTCTTCCCGTCCAGCCGCTGTGCAACTGGCTCGCCAACTTGTAAACCTCTTCTTTGAACACGCGGCCACGATGCTCGTAGTTGGCGAACATATCGAAGCTGGCGCAGGCGGGCGCAAGCAATACCGTGTCGCCCGCCGCTGCGGCTTCCATTGATTTCAATACGGCGTCCTGCATCGTGCGTGCGCGCGTCATCGGGCAAACGCCCTCAAGCTGCGCGGCGATCTTGTCGCTCGCTGCGCCGATTAAAACAATCTGCTTGACGCGCTCGCGTATGAGCGGCGCAAGCACGGTGTAGTCGCTGCCTTTGTCCTTGCCTCCAAGAATTAAAATCAAGTTGCAGGGAAATGCTTCGAGAGCTTTCACGGTCGAATCAACATTCGTCGCCTTCGAGTCGTTATAAAACTTCACCCCGTTAATCTCTGCGACATATTCAATTCGGTGCTCGACTCCTTTGAATCGCTTCACGGCTTCGCGCAGCGCATCTAGTTGATTGGCGCGCGTCTGCATCGCGCAGAAGACAGCCGCGAGCGCAGTCATGACATTTTCGATGTTGTGCATTCCAAGAAGAGGAATCTCGCTCGTTGCGATTACTTCCATTTCGCTTCCGTCGTCTGCGACCATCGTCGTGTAAACAACTCCATCTCTCAAATAAATGTCTGCTCGTTCGCCAGCGAGCGTCTCACGCCCGCGCGAGCTGAAATAAACTTTTCTCGACGGCGCTCCGAGCCGCGCGATCATGTCCATTACGCCCTGATCCTGGCCATTCAGCACAGCCCAATCCGTTTCCATCTGATTCAAAAAAATCCTGTGCTTGGCCCGCACGTAATTCTCAAACGTGCCGTGACGATCAAGGTGATCGGGCGTGATGTTTGTGACTACGGCGATGTTCACGCGAAGGCTGTCAATCATCTCAAGCTGAAAGCTCGAAAGCTCGGCCACGGTCCATGTGCTGTCGCTCGATTTTTCTATCAAGCTCGTAAGCGGCGTTCCGATATTGCCGCCGACAATTACATCCGCGCCTGCTGCTCGCATCAATTCGCCAATCAAGGTCGTCGTCGTCGTCTTGCCGTTCGAACCTGTGACGCCGATCATCTGCCCGCGAAGAAATCTTCCGGCAAGCTCAGGCTCGCTAATGATCTCAATGCCTTTGCGCCGCGCAATCTCAAGCGGCGCTAGGTCGGCAGGCACGCCGGGACTGAGCACTATCAACTCGGCGTTTTCAAAGAGGCTTTCGGGATGGCTGCCGAGCGAAAGCATCACACCCAACGCGCGCAGTTCTTTTGCTTCGCGCGCGAGTTGCGCTTCGGTCTTTACATCATTGGCTATGACCATCGCTCCGCGCTGAACGAGCAGCCGCGCCGCCGCCACGCCGCTACGCGCGATGCCAACAACCAGAACTTTTTTGCCTCCAACGTTCATCAGGGGTCGGGGTCGGGGGTCGGGGGTCAGGGATGGCATGGCAGTTGACTTGAAACAGGCTCTGGGAGCTTATTCCAAGTCAGCCGTCACCCTGACCCCTGAATCCCGACCCCTGACCACTGCTTTATCTCAGCTTCAAAGTCGAAAGACTGAGCAGTGCGAACAGAATCGCAATTATCAAAAAACGAAACACAATCTTCGGTTCCATGCGCCGCGAGATTTCCGGCGGATAGTTCAACTCGAAATGATGATGCAGCGGAGCCATCTTGAATATGCGCCGCCGGAATATCTTGAACGATGCCACCTGCAAAATCACCGACAGCGCCTCGATGACGAATACGCCGGCAATCATCACGAGCAAGAATTCCTGCTTTATCATCACAGCGATTGAGCCAATCGCTCCGCCGATTCCGAGCGATCCTACGTCGCCCATGAAAACTTCTGCAGGCGGCGCGTTGAACCACAGAAAACCGAGCGCAGCCCCCGTGAGCGCAGCGCAGAATATTGTCAATTCGAGCGTGCCCGGATTGTACTCAAGTCCAAGATAGCCAGCGAGCCGCTCGGTTCCCGAAATGTAGGTGAAACCAGTGAGTGCAGCGGCGGTCACTACCGTGACGGAGATCGCAAGTCCATCGAGTCCGTCCGTCAGGTTCACAGCGTTTGAAAAACCGACTATCACGAGCGGCGCGAACGCCAGCAGATAAATCGGCCACCAAATCTCAGGATTGATGTGCTTGAAAAATGGCAAGCTGAGCCGCGTGCTGTAAGTGGTTGCGAACTTCAATGTCAAACCAATAGCGAACGCGACAGTGAATTGCAGCGCGAGCTTCTGCCTGCCCGTAAGTCCAAGATTGTGCCGCCGCTTGATTTTCAAATAATCATCCGCGAATCCTATCGCGCCGAACGCAAGCGTACCGCCGACGGCAATCCAGACGTAACCGACCGCGAGGTCTGACCACAGCAGCGTCGAGATGGCTATCGAAAGAAGTATCAGCACGCCGCCCATCGTCGGCGTTCCGCGCTTGGCTTCGTGCGTGCGCGGCCCTTCTTCACGAATCTGCTGGCCGATTTGGAATTGTCTCAGCAGCGCAATCATTCGGGGTCCAAATATCAGGCTGATGACCAATGCCGTTATAGCCGCCCACGCCGTGCGAAACGTGGGATACTCGAACACGCGCAGGAACGACAGGCTGTCATGAACGTTTTGAAAGTATTTCAAGTAATAGAACAATCAACAGCCTCCGCCCGTGTTATCGTTTACAAGAAAGCAGCCGCTTCAACCTGGCTAATGCTTTCCGCTTTCAGCCTTCTCATTCAATCCTCTCTCGCGCTTCATTCGTTCGATGACAATCTCGGTCTTCACACCGCGCGAGCCTTTGACCAAAATCAAATCGCCCTCGCGCGCTTCTTTCATCAACACTTCGGCAGCTTCATCGGGCGTTTCGCAAAAGACTGCTTTATCTTCACCAAGTCCGGCTTCGCGCGCGCCCTCGACTATCTCGCGCGCGAGTCCGCGAACGCCTATCAATAGATCAACGCCAAGCTCTGCAATCTGGCGGCCAGCTTCATAGTGAAGCTGCGGGCCTGAATGCCCAAGCTCAAGCATCTCGCCCGCGACCACTACGCGACGCTTGCACTCGTCGTTTGCGCAAACTGTTTTGACCATTTCAACAAGAGCGCGCGGGTTCGAGTTGTACGAGTCATCAATGATCGTGAAGCCTTCCGCGAACTCGATGACCTCGCCGCGCATTCGTGGGCTAGAGCTTTCCGCGAGCGCAGCGGCAATCTCTTCGAGCGGCGCTTCAAAGTAATCAGCCACAGCCGCCGCCGCAAGCGCGTTATAGACATTGTGGCGGCCCGCAACTGAAAGCCGCGCGTTAGTCTCGCCGCGCGGAGTGGCGAGCGTGAATCGCGTGCCGCTCAGCCCTTCTGCTCGAATGTCGCGCGCTGAAACGTCCGCCGCGTTTTCGATTCCGAATGTGCGATAGCTGATGTCGTTTCGCATCTCGCGCATTCTGAGCACTCGCTCGTCATCTGCGTTCAAGACAGCCGCGCCGCCGCCCTTGATTCCTGCGACCATTTCAGCTTTCGCTTTGGCTATGGCATCAACCGAAGTGAAAAATTCAAGGTGAACGGGCGCGACAACCGTGACGACTCCGACATCGGGCGGGGCAATCTGCGTGAGCCGCGCTATCTCGCCCGCGTGATTCATCCCCATCTCAAGCACGGCGTAGTCGAAATCCGAAACGTGCGCGCCGTCGGACTCCATTTTCAAAATCGAAAGCGGCAATCCGTAATCGTTGTTCAGATTGCCTGTCGTTTTGTGAACGCGGCCAACACGAGCGAGCACGGCTGCGGTCATCTCTTTCGTTGTCGTCTTCCCCATGCTGCCCGTGATTGCGGCTTCGCGCCCGCGCCAGTTGCGTAGCGTTTCTGTTGCAAGACGCTGAAGCGCGCCGAGTGTGTCCGCGACAGGTATCAGCATCGCTTTACTCTCATCGAATTCACCCGCCACATTCGCCTCAAGAAAATCGCGCGAGACCACTGCGGCAATCGCGCCTTTTCGGAGCGCGTCGCCTACGAAGCGATGGCCGTCGTGACGCTCGCCGCGGATAGCAAAAAAGATTTCGCGGGCGCGAATCGTGCGCGAATCAATCGAGTAACCCGCAGGCTCGCGCTCGCTCAAACCCGATCCGCCGCGTGGCATTGATCCTAGTATGTTTATTATCTCGCCCAGCTTCATTGTTATTCGTTATGCGCCGAATCGTTGCGCCATCGCCTCGCGCGCGACTTCTTTATCGTCAAAGTGAATCGTGCGGTCGCCTATGATTTGATAAGTCTCGTGCCCTTTGCCCGCTATCAGCACAACGTCGCCCGCGCGCGCTTCGCTGATTGCGCGAAAGATTGCCTCGCGCCTGTCTGTTAGCTTCACGTATTCGCGCCCAACTCTTATCAATCCAACTTCGATGTCACGGATGATTGCCTCCGGGTCTTCGGTGCGCGGGTTGTCGGAAGTGACAATCGCAAGATCGCTCATCGAAGCCGCAATCTCGCCCATCGGCGCGCGTTTGGTTTTATCTCTATCACCTCCGCAGCCGAAAACCGTTATCACGCGGCTCTCGCTGCCAGCGATTTCGCGCGCCGTCTGCAAAACATTTTTCAATGCATCATCCGTGTGCGCGTAGTCAACGATGACCATGAACGGCAATTCGGGATAATCATTCAGAACGACCTGCTCGAATCGCCCTGACACAGTTCGGCACTCGGCCACGCCGCGAACGATTGCCTCCAAACTAGCTCCCAGAGCCAATCCTGCGGCGGTGGCCGCTAAAA
>DATLXU010000120.1:0-7443 GCA_035575515.1 Blastocatellia bacterium | reverse complement strand
GAAGCTGCCGGGTTCCGAGCCGGTGACATCGTGCTGACGATTGACGGATTGGAGGCGAGGCGCAACAACCGCGCGATACTTGATCGCCTCGCTCAAAAAATCGGCCAATCAGTTAAAGCAGAGATAATGCGAGACGGTCAGAAGCAGACGCTCGAATGGAAAGTCGCCGCCGATGAGCAGACCGCTTATAAAGTCATTGAATTGCCTTCGCCAAATGCCGAGCAGGTGAAGACGCGCGAGCGGTGGCTGAAGAGGAGTTAATGCTAAGTCGCGCCATCTGCTATCATGAATTCAGATATGGATTCGATGGACAAGGAAGTAAAGAAGAAGCTCAAGGCCCATCTCAGAGGCGCGACCGCATCAACTCTTGAATCGGTAATCAAGCGGCTCAGTCCCCTGCCCTACGAGCGCGTCTTGTTGATAACAGACATTGCGATTGCGCTCGCGGCGACGAACCTGCGCGCGGCGGTCGAGATGTTAAAGGCCGCGCCTGAAGTCTCGCGCCTCGTTGTCACAGCGGACATGCGCGTGTGGGGCGAGATAGGCAAGCGGCTGTCGGCGACCAACGCCGAGACCGCCGCGAGCTTTTTTCAATCGAGCGCAACAACGCTCGAATCCATTGGCGAGAAGATGCGCCCGCCAGTTCTGCGATTGGTCAACAAGCAGGCGGCACTATCGGGCGGAACGGCTATGGGCAGCTTCCGAGCCGCGCCTTCAATTATCTCAGCCATCGGCGACGAGGAAACCGTCTCGCAGGTCTTGAATATCTGCCTTGAGCTTTCGCGCCACTCGGTGAAACACAGCAATGATCTTTTCGTAAATGCGCCGCAGGTGATTGCGCGCCTAGACCCGAACGGAGACAGTGAAGGCGCTGAGATGGTCCGCCACGCGCTCGCGCTCACATCGTCGTTCGCGTTCCGTTCGGGCGGGACGGCAGCAGAGTTTTTCACTGAGCTTCCCTCGGTCGTATCAAACGCAGATCGCCACGCCGTAGAAAAATTATTCGACATCACGGAAGGCTATCTTGATCGCTCAGGCGGCGTCGCGTTGCAGTACTTCAAAGCCGCGAGCCGCGTGCTGACTATTGCGGGCGAGCAATCGTTCGAGCGATGGACCGCGCTGGCAAAGCGCGTTGCGCTTCAAGGCAACGCCGCAAGCTATCACTTCATGAAGCAAAGCCCGCAAGTAATCGTGGAGATCGCTTCGCGCGTGCAGCCTCAACGACGCGGGCAGATCGTTTCAGCCGTGCTTGAAGTCGTCGAAGAGATTGCCGAAAGCAACACTGTCGCTGCGGTCGAATGTTTCAAGGCAAGCCCTGTCGCGCTCAGGGCCGCCTCGCTCGGCCAGTTCCGCGAGTGGGCGCGTCGCGGCATCGAGCAGGGCGCCGACACTTCGCGAAAGATTCAGGCTTACTATGCGCTCGAATCGAAATCGAGCCAGGAAGCATTGTTTAAGGTCGAAGGCGGCTTGACGCTCGACGCCGTAGCGCACACGCTCAGGCTGTATGTCGAAGGGCTGACGGGCCGCTCGCTTCACATCGCATCGCTTGCTTCGATTCCCGATGAAGCGAAGATCGGGGATGGCAAAACTATTTATCTGCCTTCAGTCGTCGCAGAGTTCGAGAGCGAGGAAGAAAACTTCAGGCTATTCAAAGTGCTCGCTGCGCACGCCGCAGGTCAGATTGAGTTTGAGACTTATTCGCAGGACGCGCCAGACACGCTCGCGGCGATGAAGGAGATTCGCGCAGCGTTCGCGCATAAAGGAAACGGAAAAGAGAACGGCAATAAGAAAGCAAAGAGTAAAGCGGCTGCTATCGAGTATCGCATAAACGACGCTGGTGAAATTGCGCCCGACGGGATTGATTTTCTCGACGTGCTGAACGAGTACCCGAACCCTGAGCTTGCGATGCGCCTTTTTACGACAATCGAGAATGGCCGCATTGATTTTCTGCTGCGCTCGACATACAGAGGCATCCGCCGCGACCTTGATTTAGTTCGCAAGCGATTGATGGAGCGACGCCCCGACATCGAAAACATACCATCTGAGATTGTTCCGTTCGAGCTTCTGTTTCAGATAGCTGTATGCGGCGGCGCAACCGAATCAACGCGCCGCGCTTATCCGACAGAGGTTCTTGAAATCGAAACGATGCTTGCGGATTACATCTTCCGCACGGATGCGACGGTTGCGGATTCGCTCATCGCTACGCGGCACGTTTACGATTACTTCGTAGAGCAGCCGTCGCAGGCCGATTCCCAGAACGAGGATTCTACTGACAGCGGTGACGAAGGCGAAGGCGAGGGCAATCAGCCTTCTGCGGATATGAACGGCGATGAGCGCGAGCAGCGTCCGCAGATTGATGCGCGGCAAGACCCGTTCAGTTTTTGGGCGAACGGTCAAACGCAAGAGATGAGCGCCGACCAGGAGTTGATTGAGCGCGCAATGGGCGCTGAATCACCGGAGCAGGATTTGGAGAAAGGCGACCGCGCGTTTTATTACGACGAGTGGGACCGCGAGCTTGGCGATTATCGCACGCGGTGGTGTCGAATAATCGAGCGCGCGGGATCGCGCGGGTCGCGCGGATTTGTCGAGATGGTGCGCAGCCGCTATGCGGGAATCATCTCTTCGATTCGTTATCAGTTTCAGCTCTTGCGGCCAGAGAACCTGCGGCGCATTCGCGGCGAGATTGACGGCGAAGATTATGACTTGCAGGCGGTGATTGATTACGCGCTGGACAAACGAAGCAGTGGCTTGATTGATGACCGCCTCTACACGCGAAAGCTCAGGCGCGAGCGCGACGTTGCCGTGTCGTTCCTGCTCGATATGTCTAGCTCGACCGCTCGAACGATATCGAGCCGCGCGCCGGGTAACCCTCTGGCGAGCGCGGGCCAGCGAATCATTGACATTGAAAAAGAAGGTCTTGTATTGATGAGCGAAGCTCTCGAAGCCGTCGGCGACCTCTATTCGATGCAGGGGTTCACGAGCGAAGGCCGCCGCAACGTGAAGTTCTACGTGATTAAAGATTTCGACGAAAGCTATTCGGCAGATGTTGAAAAGCGCATCGGCGGTATAACCTATCAGAACAACACTCGGTTGGGCGCGGCGATTCGCCATGCAGTTTCGCGGCTCGCCGAGCGGGACGCGCGAACGAAGCTTTTGATCGTGCTTTCCGACGGGCGACCATACGATCATGATTACGGCGACAGCCGCTATGCGCGCGAAGACACTCGGATGGCTCTGCATCAGGCTCGAATCGAAGGCATCACGCCATTCTGCATCACTATTGACCGCGAATCAGAAGATCAGTTGCGCGATATGTATGGCGAGGTCGGCTACACGATCATTGACGATGTGTTGAGCTTGCCTGAGCGACTGCCGGGGATCTATAGCAGGCTTACGACGTGAGCGCATAAAAGGGGATCTGCGAAAGACAGGTGAAAGCAGATGACACAGG
Source organism: Blastocatellia bacterium (assembly GCA_035575515.1). Taxonomy (GTDB): domain Bacteria; phylum Acidobacteriota; class Blastocatellia; order UBA7656; family UBA7656; genus DATLXU01. The sequence continues at coordinate 3,992 of DATLXU010000120.1, read as the reverse complement.
AAGAGATTGAGTGAAACCAGATTTGGAGTGCAGCGACATGCTCGCCGCACTCCATAGGCTTTATCGAATTGCAAACAACTAAAGGCGCGGCTCGCGACTTTATGTTTAAGGCTAAACCGCTCGAAGCCGCGCACTCACATTATTGATTCGGCATTGTCGGCATCTTTGGCGCGTTCGGCATTCCGCCCGGCATCTGCGGCGCTTTGAATTCCCTGTAGTCCGGCGGGACTGTGAAGAGCGAATCATCCAGCGGCTTTCGCTCAATCTTTGTGGCCTCCATAGTTGATTCAACCTGTCCATTCTTAGTGACGGTCATCTTAAGCGGGAATGCGCCGCCTTCTAAAAGCTTCGACCATTCGGGATGAGCTTTCGCCTTCTCCATCATCTTCGGGCTGAAAAAGATGTTCTCTCTCCCTGGTTGTCCCATGCCGAAGTAGCCTAGACCTTTAGCCATACACATATCCATATCTCGCCCGTCTTTGCTCATCTTGTAATGCTCGCACGTATAACCGGCGACTGTTTCGGTCTGCCCCGTAGGCGTGATGTCTGGCAGATATTCTTCTTGGGCATCCTTCTTCCTGCCTTCGGCCATGCCTTTGAAATCCATGGTCATATACATTTTCTGTTGAGGCAGGAGCATGGTCATCTTGCCAGATGACATATCCATAATTGCGGCCATCTGCTGACCGCCGCCGTGCATTTCCATGCGAGTCTGTTGCCCTTTGGTGTAGAAGGTCATCTCGCCGCCTTCGCCCTGACCTTCGACCTTCATCGTAATAGCGCCCTCAAAATCTCCGCCGCTCGAAAGCGCAGTGGTCCCGATAGAGGTTGAGGCAGTCGAGGTTGAGGCTTTGTTGGCGTTAGCGTTGGAATTTGAGGTGGTTGTCTGATCGCCGCTTTTGCAGGCGACGGCAAAAGCGATGGTGCACGACAGCGCAAAGAACAAAACAGCTTTCAGCGACAGAAACCTGAGGTTGCGGCAATATGCGTTGCGATTAAACATCAGTGCTCTCCTTTAACAAGTTCTTATCTTAAACCGAGCGGATTATATGTTGAATTAAGACCTATGAACAAGCGTGCTACGTTACTCGAAAGAACTCTGTTGGGCACGTCAGAAGAAAAGGCCGCAAGTGTGCGGCCTCTTTTTTAAGGATATGAAATTAGTTTTGCAAACAGCAGGGCGATTGAAGCGCCGCTGCTGGAGTTGCCCCTGTGAGACAACCGGTTTTTGACAATCTCTATTTTCTCTCCTGCCCTTGTTCTGTAGTATTTCGCGGAGCGCCTGTGCGCGATTGACCAGGATTGCGCTCGACTTGTTGCGCGTTGGATTGAGGCTTGTCACCCGCCTGCTTGCTCGTGCTCGATTGTTTTCTTTGTTGGTCTTTCTTCTGCCGTTCTTTCTCTGACATTGCTTTCACTCCGATTGTAATGTCTTCACAAACGCAGCCACAGACAATTAAAGCCATCTTTTCGATGGCCTTTGCGAGTTAATATTAAGAAGGTGGCCAGGGACGGAATCGAACCGCCGACACGCGGATTTTCAGTCTGAATTGACCTTCTATAGCTGAGTTCGGCTGAGTTGATAAGAGTATCGTTAAGCGTGGTACTTTTAGCACTTGCCGGACTCAGCTATACTTGTTTTGTTCGTTTGTGAGTTGTGCTGTTTTGTGTTGTTAAGGGCAGTTGGCACACCACTGGCACACCAGCATTAAGGTATACGCGGCGGGGATTGGAGTCGCACAAGCATGGCAGTCCGAAAACCAATTTCAACAGAGCAGGCACGAAACCTATTTCTTTGCCATGTACGAAGCATCAAGCCACAAGTCTTAGACCACTTGAGCGGAGAGCCTTATCGTTGCTTTAAGGAAACTATACTTTGCTTTGAAGGTGATGACGGGCGGCTTGATTATCGCAATGCTGTGGCTCGCCATATCTGGGCAAAGTATCAGCGACCAGCATGGGAAGTCTTAGAGGTTGACAGCGCGAGCTTGACTGATGCTCGAATCGCCGTATTACGCGAGAGTCTTTTTGATTGGTCGCGCGAGCATAATCTTGACGTGGCTTGGTGTAGAAAGCGAGCCTATGACACGCTCGATTACTGGTCATATTCGCCGCGCGCTCATCAAGAACGAAGATGGGAATTTGAAATGTTTGGCCGATGGGATGCTCCTTCGCTTGATTACGATGAGCGAAGACAAAAAACAGACTGGGCTTATCAGTCACCGCCCATAGATGAGCCGCAATCTTTCTTCTATCAGCCTCAGATTCGATTCGATACATCAGGCGAGATGCAGATTGACCTTGAAGATTTCAAGAGACAAGCTAAGGCATACGCTGATTATTTGAATGGGCTGAAAAGACAATACCGTGAGACTCGTCTTGATGCCATGCACAGCGACCACAGACCCGACCACTATGAATGGGCCGTCTGGTTTCAGGTTGTCGGGAAAGGCTATGAAGAAATCTTCAAGCAATACTACCCTCAAGAATATGCAAACCTCGAAAGCCAGTCGCACGGCATAGGGCAGAGTTCTTTTCGAGTTTGCTTGGCCGAACGCACACAGCGCATACGAAAGGCCGTCCATCAGGTTGCGAGCCTTATTGGATTGCCTCTTGATGAAGTAAGAACCGCGCCAGGTCGCCGCCCTTCAGCAAATAGCTAACCTGCCAAGCCAGTTAATTGAAACTCGATTGCGAGTGCTTTCCTGCTTTTTCAGGTTTCTTTATTCCTGTATGGCTTCTGTCATTTAATTTCACCGGAGGTGAGATAAATGGCTTTACGAGATGCAGAGTATGTAAAAGAGTTGTGTGGCTTCAAGACGAAAGCCCGTGTTTACGAGGCTGCCCGCTTGGGCTTGATTCCCTCTGTGAGAATTGGCCGTCAGGTGAGGTTTGATGAAGACTCATTGCGCGACTGGATAAGGCGCGGCGGCTCTGCTCAAGCGGCCAATGGTCAATCTGCGGGGCAAGGCGATGAGCTATAACGGCGACCCCTCGCTTGAAAGAGGCTTGCCCAAAAACATTGACGCTGAGAAGGCAGTTTTGGGGGCAATCCTGCTCAAGAATGCTCTCATACAGCAGGCCAGTTTACGTCTCAAAGCGGGCCACTTCTTTCTACATTCGCATCGCCTCTTGTTTGTTGCAATGGTTACGCTCGCAAGCAGGAATGTGCCGATTGACCTTGTGACTCTGAAAGCAGAGCTTGAGCGCAGAGGCAAATTCCAGCAAGCGGGCGGCGCGGCCTATATCGCCAGCCTGATTGATGGTGTGCCTCGTACTGATGACATCAGCCATTACGTAGAGAGTGTGCTTGAGAAGGCATTCTTGCGAAAGGGCGTCAAGGTAGGCGCAGACATCATACAAAAGTGCATTGAGCTTGAGCCTTTCGATTCAATCCGCGAGTACGCTGAACGCACCTTCGCAGCAATTTCATCGGAGGCGGTTTCATCAACAAGCGGGGTGAAGTTCTATTCCGCTTCGGAGGTTGCCGCGCAGACTCCTGATGAGCCGGTTTGGATTGTGAAGCCCTACATAGCTTGCGGGGCTATCACAGAAATGGCCGGAAAGGTGAAGGCGGCAGGCAAGACAACTTTTCTCACGCATCTTTGCTGTGCGGTCGTGAACGGAGACAGATTCTTAGGCGAGCCGACAATGAAAACCGCCATTGTTTACTTGACTGAGCAACCGCCAAATACGTTCAGGGTAGCTATGCGAAGGGCTGGCCTTTTAGACCGCGAAGATTTCGCCGTCTTGTTCTATCACGAAACTAAGGGGCTGGACTGGGCCAGTGTTATGAAGGCGGCAAGGGCTGAGTGCAAGCGGCGCGATGCAAAGTTGGTCATAGTTGACACGGTTTCGCAGTTTGCTGGCTTTCGCGGGGAGGCTGAGAACAACACTGGCGATGCTCTCGTTGCCGTTGAGCCGCTTCAAGAGGCTGTAGCTGTTGACGGGTTGGCGGTGGTCGCCTCAAGGCATGAGCGCAAGAGCGGCGG
>DATLXU010000119.1:0-51938 GCA_035575515.1 Blastocatellia bacterium | reverse complement strand
CGCTGACGGGCTTAGATTGCTGCTCACACGGGCTTTAGCTGCCGCGCCGCCCGCTGAAGCAGAGGCCCCGACCCGCAGCCCCGCTACTGGGATGACCAGCACCGCCACTGCCACTACTAGCACCAGCATCATTACTGCTCTCTTGATTCTCATCTTCTTAATCCCTCTCCAATCTTTTGGGAATTCGATTCAAAAAAATTCCAAGCCCGACCTATTTGCCGGACCGTATTTGAAGCCATTAGCTAAAGGACATTCTTGGAAGCGACCACCGGGCAATCTCGCTGTGAGCGAGCACCCCGTTGAACCCGATCTCTTTATGATGCCTTAGAGAATCGGGCCATTTTTAGGCTGATCAGCAAACCTCATCACAACTGATTCGCCTATATGAACGGATTCGGTTCAAGCTCTTAATGATTTACAACCTCGTTGAGCTGCCCGCCGTTCTTTTGCCCCTGTCATCACTGTCAATGATTAGGCCATACTGATGAACCTTGGCCCGCAAAAGAATGCGTATAATATATTTCAAATCTTATAAAAGCAACCATAAAGTTCAACTAATCAAGCAAAACCTTAAACAGAAATAGACTACAGCCACAAATGCCCCTGTGCCGTATTGCATTCCCTGTGCCATTTACCGATTTAAGCGAAATTACAACTCACATCACATTCAAACTCACCGAATTTATAAGGAATCTGACAAGAGTGCCCCCGCAGAAGACCGATTAAAACTCTTTGATGCCAGGGATTCAGATAGAAAATTCGCGGCTACTTATTTAGCAGATGCTGTAAACTTTGTACTCAGGAGATATTGATTATACAGCGGGTAAAGATGCGCAGAAGATTGAAAGAAACTTGCTGAAAGATTGGATGGGGCTTTGAAGCCAGACTTTTGAGCGTTTACTTGAAGCTGTTTATTACTGCGGATGAATCTGGCCGAGCCGGATTTTGTATTTAATCTCAGAAACGATGTTTGTCTACAGTCGCGCCTTGTTCGATTCAATACTCAATAATAGAATATTGGCTCTGCGTTCTATTGAAAGTAAGGATAGGCCTGCCGGAGATGAATGAAAGGCAACCAGTTTGACCCTTGCCCTCGGAATTCCCGGCCATAAATGATGTAAGAGGCGAACTGAAAATGGAGGTTACTTCCTGATGGCTTCTGGAATCGGCAGGATTCGAACCGAGTGGGCAGCATTACCGTTGGAGATGGTTGTCGGCGCAATCTTTTTTGCTCACGGCTTGCAGAAGATAATAATCACGCCTGCGGCCTTCGCTGCGATGGCGCTTGAGCCGCATGGCATCCCTCCATTTATGGGTTACGTTGTCACGGTCGCCGAATTTGGAGGAGGGCTGCTGTTGCTTTCGGGATTACTGGTCAGGCTTGCGGCTTTTGGTCATCTTTGCGTGATGCTCGTTGCTATTGCGCAAGTGCACTGGCAGGCAGGATTGACGGCGCGTGGCGGGTTTGAATTTCCGCTCTCACTTCTAGCAGCTTCCATTGCGTTGATCATCATAGGAGGCGATCCGCTCTCAATTGATAAGAACGCAGTTGTATCCATTCATCGCGCGCGCGATACGGCCATTCGCAGAGAGAGCGTTGACGTTGGCAGCGCAATGGCGAAAGTCGCAGGCACGCTGTTGATAATTGCGGGCATTGCGCTGCCGCTTTTGCGCGGCCTTTCAGGTGTGCCCGAAGGCGTCATACCGATGATTGTTGTCATCGGAGCAGGTTTAATATCAATAGCGTCGGGCGCAATGCTCGTTGCAGGCAAGCCTTGGGCTTACATACCTGCCTTGGTGATGGCGAGGCTGTATCTTGCGGGGAGCACGCTGCTGCTTTTCTACATCAAATACCTGTTGCGCGGGATCGCGGCTATGGCTATCAGCTTCCTGATGCTTGCTGCGCTTCGCGGCGTGCGCCGTGTCAGGAGTTGAACCCGACGCTTAGGATGCATCCGCCAATAACGCGAGTCTTCGCAAATGTTTTCCCCGCTCATTCGTGAAGGTTCACGGAGGAATTAAAGCTCAGCCACTTCGCAAAAAACTTTTATCGCGCCTTTTGCGTTCGTGAGCTTGTCGAACAGTTTGCGGTAGTTCTCAAGCCCTTCGACCGGGTCGGTCAGCAATCGCTTGAGCCAGCCCTCGTATTGAAGCTCAGCCTGCGACATATCACGCACGCCCGTCTCGAAGTATTCGCGGTTGGCGTTGACGGTGCCGACCATCACTTTGTTTCCGAGCACGAATTCGAGATTGATCTTATCCGACGGCACTTCGATTCTTCGGTCGCCGCCTGTCACGCTCGAAAGCACTAGCACGCCGTTTTTGCCGAGCGCCTGCATGCTCTCGAACACAATTGGCGAATAACCCGTTGCCTCGAAGATCAAATCGAACTTGCCATGCTCTTTCGCGTATTCGAGCACAGGCACATTCTTCGTTGACACGTAGTTGGCTCCCAGAGCCTCTATCAAGTCGGAGTTGAGATAAGGCTTCGGCGTCAGACCGAACGTCACAACTTCAAGCCCGCGCAGCCTCAACACGAGCGTCGCGAGCAGCCCGATTGTTCCCGCGCCCATAACGGCTGCCCGTCGTGGCCGCCAAACTCTAAGGCGACGCTGAATCTCGTAAGCCTGATGAATGCCCTTCTCGACAACAGTCATCGGCTCAAGCAGCACGCCGACCTCTTTCAATCCTTGCGGAACCTTCACAATGAATTCGGCATCGTCAACATAGTATTCGGTCAAGTATCCGTGCAGCAGGTTGATGCCGCGCTCATAGTAAGTATCATCCGTAGTCATGTCGCTCGTGCCGATCAGGTCATAGATGCTCGTGCCCGGACGGCGCACCGTAGCGACGACGTAATCGCCGGGCTGAAGCTCGGTCACGTTCGGACCTACTGATTCGACCTGGCCGAAGTTCTCATGGCCGAGCACTAAAAAGTCATAGCCTTCAGGCGCAGCGCCATACTCTGCCGCGTTGATCTCTTTATCGGTGCCGTCGACGCCGACGCGCAGCACTCGCACGAGCACGCCGCGCCCGTTCGGAACATCTTTGACTGATGGCCGAGCCATCTCCTCCAGATGAACGCTGTTCGGTTTTCCGGGATAAACTGCTATCGCTTTCATAATCATTTGTCCTTTGTCACCTGTCATTGGTCATTTGTCAATTGCCACTGGCCGTTCTGGAAAAACAAATGACCAGTTACAAAGGGCAAATGACTATTCACCGCTCTGTTGAACCAATTTCGCAACGAGCGCGGTCCAGCCGGTCTGATGACTCGCGCCCAGACCGGCGCCGTTGTCTCCATGAAAATATTCGTAGAACAAAACGTGATCGCGCCAGTGCGGATCACTCTGAAACTTCTCCGCGCCGCCGAAAACAGGCCTGCGGCCATTATCATCTTTCAAAAAGATTCGCGTGAGCCTTCGAGAAATCTCCGCTGCAACCTCCCACAACGTCATCATTTGACCTGAGCCCGTCGGGCATTCGACTCTGTAGTCGTCGCCGAGATAGTGATGAAATTTCTGAAGCGATTCGATGACGAGATAATTAACGGGAAACCAAACCGGCCCGCGCCAGTTCGAGTTGCCGCCGAACAGTCCCGTGCTCGACTCTGCCGGCTCGTAATCAACTCGATGCTCCGAGCCGTTGACATTGAGCACGTAAGGACGATCTTTGTGATAACGAGACACGGCGCGAATGCCGTAAGGCGATAGGAATTCGTTTTCATCGAGCATCACGCGAAGCACGCGGCGCAATCGGTCTCGATCAACGATTGACATCAGACGCCGCTCGCTGCGCCCCGGCGTTCTCATGCAGGCAACGTTGCCGACGAGGTCTTTGCGATTGTCAATAAACCATTCGAGCCTTCGCTTGAATCCAGTCAGCCGGTTCAATATCTCAGGCTCAAGCGTTTCGACTGCAAACAGTGGAATTAATCCAACCATCGAGCGCACTTTCAGCGGGAAGCTGCTGCCATCGGGAAGGTGCAGCACGTCGTAATAGAATCCGTCCTGCTCATCCCACAGCGAAATCTCTCCGTGATCGAGATTGTTAATGGCGCGCGCGATGTAGAGGAAATGCTCCCAGAATTTGCTCGCGACGTCTTCATAAGCCGAGTCCTCGCGCGCAAGCTCAAGCGCAATCGCCATCAGATTCAACGAGTACATCCCCATCCAACTCGTGCCGTCTGCCTGCTCGATGTGGCCGCCCGTCGGAAGCGACGCACTGCGATCAAACACGCCAATGTTGTCCAATCCTAAAAAGCCGCCTTGAAACACGTTGCGCCCTTCGGCATCTTTGCGGTTCACCCACCACGTGAAATTGAGCAAGAGCTTGTGAAAGACGCGCTCCAAGAATTTCACGTCGCCTTTGCCGCGTCTTTTCTTTTCGATCTTATAAACGCGCCACGCGGCCCACGCGTGAACCGGCGGATTCACATCACCGAAAGCCCACTCGTAAGCGGGCAGTTGCCCGTTGGGGTGCATATACCATTCGCGCAGCAAGAGTATCAGTTGCTCTTTTGCGAAATCGGAATCAACCAGCGCGAGCGGAACGCAGTGGAAAGCTAAATCCCACGCTGCGTACCAGGGATACTCCCACTTGTCGGGCATCGAGATGATGTCGTCGTTGTAGAGGTGCGTCCACTCTCGGTTGCGGCCATTGAGCCGTTCGGCGGGCGGCGCGGGCTCCGCCGGATCGCCTGCCAGCCATCGCCTGATGTCATAATAATAAAACTGCTTGCTCCACAACAATCCGGCCAGCGCCTGCCGCATCACATTTCGATTGTCTTCGCAAACGTCTTCGGGAATGACCGCTGCATAAAACTCGTCTGCTTCTTTCTGGCGTTCAGCGAAAGTCTTATCGAAGCACTCGCCGCACGGGTCGCCGTTGGTTGGAGGGATTTCTAAATCTGTGAGCCGCAGCTTTACGACTCGCGTCTCGCCCGGCTCAAGCGTGAAGTGATAATGGGCTGCCGCCTTCGTGCCCGTCAGTTGATGATTAATCGCATCCCTGTTGCCGTGAACTATATAGTCGTTGATCCCATCTTTGAAATACCGCGAGCCGTTGTCGTAATTGTAAAGCCGCCGCGTGTTCGTTTCGTTTTCGGTGAAGAGCAATTCAGGCGCGCCCTGACAAAACAACCATCGGTGGCCGTAGTATTCGTGGCAGAGCTGAACGATCGAAGCGTTCTTCACATCCTGGCTGCGGTGAAGGCGTGGCCGCGCCGCGCCTTTCTCCCACGACCATGTGTTGCGAAACCACACCGTAGGCAACAGATCCAGCTCCGCGCGCTCAGGCCCGCGATTTGTCACCGTAATGCGAATCAGAATATCTTCTGGCGTGGCTTTAGCGTACTCGACGAAGACATCGAAGTATCGGTTTTCGTCGAACACGCCCGTGTCCATCAATTCAAACTCAAGCTCGCGCTTCGAGCGACGACGATTCTCTTCAATCAATCGCGCGTAAGGGAATTCGGCTTGAGGATATTTGTACAGAAACTTCATGTAAGAATGAGTCGGCGTCGAGTCGAGATAAAAGTAATACTCTTTCACATCCTCGCCGTGATTGCCTTCAGAGCCAGTAAGCCCGAACATCCGTTCTTTCAAGATAGGGTCGCGACCATTCCAGAGCGCGATGGCAAAGCATATATATTGATGGCGGTCGCTGATCCCGCCGATGCCGTCTTCGCCCCAGCGATAAGCGCGGCTGCGCGCCTCGTCGTGAGTGAAGTAATTCCACGCGTCGCCGTTCGCGCTATAGTCTTCGCGCACGGTTCCCCAAGCGCGCTCGCTGAGGTATGGTCCCCATCGCTTCCAGTGAGCTTTGCGCTCTCGCGCTTTTTCTAGTCTCGCTTCTTCCTTGGTCATAGTTCACATCCTGTAGGGGCAGGGCTTGTCCCTGCCCGGATTGCCGAAGGCAATGACGCATCATCGCTCTGTCGCGGGCCAGGGCTTGTCCCTGCTTCTATCTTTCGATTAACTGCATGACGTGCCCGTCGGGGTCGCGCACAAGAAAGCTCTTAAAAGACTCTTGCTCTGATGAACTAATCGCAATTACGCCCGAAGACACAGACCCGTATTTCTGCTCGCGCAGACTTTGTGCTGCAGCCGTTGCATCGCGCACCGTGAGTTTCGTCTGCCAGTGCGCCAGATCGTTCGCGCACAGGTCTTCGGGATAAGGCCGACCATCTCGCGGCGCCAGGTATTCGAGCAGCTCAATGCCCGGCCCTTCGGCGGCTCGAAGCGCGGTGATGCGAAGCCGCGCGCCGAATACGTTATTCAAATGCTCCTGCTCAGTGCCGTAGTTCTCGCTCTCGCCCGCGATACGCATGCCGAGCGCGTCACGATAAAACCTCAGGCTCGCGTCGGTGTCTGCGACGACTATCGCAGTGTGGTCAATGCCGAGAAATAACTTGCCGGTGGCGCGATGCCATTTCGGGTCGCCTTTACCTTCGGGGAACTGCAAAACTTCGAGCACGTGCCCATCAGGGTCTTTGAAATAGAAAGCCTTGATGCCGCCCGCGTTTTTGTTCCAGTCGGGCAATCGCTGCGGTCCCGTTGAGGCATGCGTGATCTTGTTTTGACGCAACCACTGGTACGCGCGGTCCATGTCATTTGTGATGATCGCGACGTGCTGAAACCACCGGTCGTTGCTGCGCGAATCAACAGGAATTGGCCTGCCACGCGGCGCGAGGTATTCAGTCAACTCAATGAATTCATCGCCGAGCCTCATGCGAACGATGCGCATTCGCAGGCCGAACACTCCTTGAAGATGCTCGTACTCGTCGCCGGTTACTTCTACATCAGAAACTTTTTCAAACGATAAGGCCTTTGAATAAAACTCCACCGCGCGATCAGCATCAGAGACGGTCATCCCAACAGCATCCACCGCGCTGACCGCTATGGGTGAGGGGCGGAGAGCCGCTTTGATTGACTGAACAGCATGGGAGCCGCCCAGCTTTTGGCCCTCCGCCTTTTGGAGAGGTTGCTTCGCCAATTCGGCAGGAGGAGAGAAGAGGATGAATAAGAGCCAGAGTACTACTGACGCAGACAATGGCGCGCTAACTTTTGCCTTCTGCCTTCTCATTTCCCCATCCTTTCAAGCAGGTGATCGCCGACGCGCAAGGCGTTAGCCATAATCGTCAGCGCGGGATTGACCGCCGCGCTCGACGGGAAGAAGCTACCATCAACGACGTAGAGATTGTCCAGCTCATGCGCCTTGCAGTTGACATCGAGCACCGATATTCGCGGATCGCTGCCAAAACGCATCGTGCCATTTTGATGAGCGACTTTCGCAAGAGGCATTCGCTTGCCGATGTAAGCGTTCATCGGAATCAGGTGATCGGTGCAGTTGATGTGCTTGAGCAGGCTCTTGAGCTTTGCCGTGAGCCGCGCGTGACCTTCCAGATTGTTCGGCTCGTAGTTGAGCATTATGCGGCCATCTCGCGTGAGCGTTACACGATTATTCGGGTCGGGCAGGTCTTCCGACGTGAGCCAGAATTCAACCGCGTGACGCGCGACATACTCAAGCGTAAAGCCTGGCGCGAAGGGCGGCGCGCCCGCCGCGAAGATGTTCGCGTCGAACTTGCCCACGAACGAAATGTGGCCCATCGGATAATCCCATTCGCCGTTGGCAAAATAAAAATCGTTCAGCCCCATCGTCTTTTGAAAGACGGTCGGGTTCTCGCACCGAGAGATTGCCACCAGCACCGAATTCAAATGGCACATATAATTTCGCCCGACTTGATCTGAACCGTTCGCCAATCCATTCGGGTGTTTCTCGTTTGCCGAGCGAAGCATCAACGCTGCTGAATTAATCGCGCCCGCTGAGACGACAACTATATCGGCTGAATAGGTCTCTCGCTCGCCGCCTCTCTCGACGTGGACTTTCGTCACCACTCGGCCCGATTCATCGGTTTCAAGGCGCGAGACGTAAGCGTTAGTGATAATTGAAACGTTAGGATATTCGAGCGCAGGGTCAACGCAGATGGTCTGCGCGTCGGCCTTCGCTTTGACCAAACACGGAAAGCCGTCGCAGGTCGAGCATCTTATGCAAGCGCTCTTATGCGGATTCTGCTCGTCGAGCAATATGCCTACGGGCAGATGAAAAGGCTGATGGCCGAGGGCTTTCAATCCGTCGCTTATCTGCTCGATGCGCGGCTCGTGGCTCACCGCCGGGTAGCGGTAAGGCGCGCTCGCTGGCGGCTCGGTCGGGTCTTCGCCTCGATTGCCGTGAACGTGATAGAGGTGCTCGGCTTCGGTGTAGTACGGCTCGAACTCGTCATAGGCGACGGGCCAGGCTGGCGATATGCCGCCCGCGTGTCGAAGCTTGCCGAAGTCTTCTTTGCGGAGCCGAACGAGCGCCGCGCCGTAAAACTTCGTGTTGCCGCCGACGAAATAATGCTGACCGGGCTTGAACTCCTGGCCGCTTTTATCGAGCCAGTGCTCGGCGTTGTCATATCGCTCTTCGAGCACGACTGCCTTCGTGCTCCAGTTCTCTTTTTCGCGCCGCAGAAAATCGCCGCGCTCGATGAGCAGAATCTTTTTGCCCGAAGGGGCGAGGTGGTATGCGAGCGTGCCGCCGCCCGCCCCAGTGCCGATGATTATCACGTCAAAGCGATTTGAAGACATGGCGTTCTCCTTATGACTTTGCGAGCGGAGCCGTTGCAAAGTTGACGCTGAATCGGCGGCACCAGATCGTGACCGCGCGGTATTTGCTCAAGTCAACTTCAGCAGGCACGTCGTAGTTCTGATCGCCAACGTTGCCTTTGAGCGCGCCAAGCTCGATAAAGCCCGCGCGCGTGACAGTGTCGTTGTCGGTCGCGTCGTCAGCAGCGACGAGATAAACGCGAACGTCAGGGCCATTTGAAGTCTCGAAATTCGTGAAGCGCAGCACGCGCTTGCCGTCGGGCAGTTGAAATATCGTCGCACTGCCCGCGCCTTTGTGCGCCACGTCATGAAAACTGCCTGAAGCGAGCGCGACAGGCTGCGCAGACATTTGAGCGGCAAGCGGGGCTGTAGCAAAGTTCACGCTGAACCGCCGACACCAGATTGTTACAGCTTTGTACCTGCCGAGGTCAGCATTTGCCGGGACATCATAGTTCTGGTCGCCGATGTTACCTTTGAGCGAGCCAAGATCAATGAATCCAGCGCGCGTAACGGTGTCGTTGTCCGTCGCATCACCGGCGGCGACGAGATAGACGTGAACATCTGGTCCGTTTGAGGTCTCGAAGTTTGTCAATCGCAGCACGCGATTGCCGTCGGGCAATTGAAAGATTGTTGCGGTGCCTGCACCCTTGTGCGCGCCGTCATGGAAATTGCCCGAAGCAAGAGCAACCGGTAAGGATGAAGCTGTTGTAGCCACTGGAAAGGTTTCATCGACTTTACTGTTGATGAACAGAAGCTCAGGCCGGAACAGGTACCATCCGGCTGCAAGCACAACTAACCCTGCAATGATAAAGATGGTGCGTTTACGCATTTGAAATTCTCCTTGAGTCTGTGGTGTTGCGAGCGCGCTTTGTTGTCACTCACTTCTACAATGCCCTATGCGCTTTAAGATATTCCCGGATGATTGCTGCTACGATCTAATCGCCATTAGCAGCGCGGCGTCGAACGTTTGAGGCTGGGGCGAAGTCTGCAAGGTGAGTTCTGAGCATTTGCCTGCCGCGACTCAGCCGCGACATCACAGTGCCGATTGGGATGCCGAGCATCTCAGCAATCTCTTTGTAAGAAAAATCTTCGACATCGGCCAGGTGCACGACTTCTGCAAACGCTTGAGGCAGCTTCGCAAATGCCGCGAGCACGTCTTCATCCGTGAGGTCGTGACGGACTGGCGGCTCATAGACGAGCGTGTTTTCCAGCATCTCTTCCTCGCCGCTCACGAAGCGAAATCTAAACCACTTGCGGCGGTGGTGCTGGATGACGTGAAACAAAATCTTGAACAGCCACGCGCGGCAGTTTGTGCCCGGCTCAAAGCGATGAAACGATTTCCACGCCTGCAGGTATGTTTCCTGCGTCAGGTCTTCGGCTTCGGCTCGGTTGCCGACCACGCGCAGCGCCGTGCGGTAAAGGTCGTTGAGGTGCGGCATCGCCGCCGCTTCAAACTCTTCCGGTGTGAACTCAGTCGCCATAGCTGCACCCTCCAGATGCTTTCGATCAAGACCAAGCTGAGAAAACCAAACTGAGTTTCAATTCGCGTTCACTGATTGGTCGGACGGCGAGCGAGTTCCTTACAAAAAATTTTCGGGCGGGAAGATTTATTCGTTTTTGCCGCTGAGGGCGCGCTTTAGGCGCTCGCGGGCTTCGGGCGAAAGCGTAGTTTCAGGCGCGGCGGGTTTATCTTCGTCAGGCGATGAATGATAGTGCGCCGCCTTGCGCATCAATCGTAGCTGCTTGAGGTAGCGCAGGCACCAGACGCAATAGAGGTAATGAATTCTGAGGATGACTCTTCGGCGCAGCGGCAGCTTGTGTTCAAGCGACTCAGACATCCACGGCGCGAGTTCCTTGCAGGTCGGCAGCCTCCGTGCCACGAAGAAGATCGTCTCCTGTTTTATCTTCTGAAAAATATTCACGGCTGCCTCGTGTTCTTACTGCGCCAGGTTGAACCAGTTGACCTGCAGGCAATTCCTCAAGTGCGCCCGCGCGCGATGAAGCATCACCCACAGATTGGTCGTCGTCACATCCAATATCTTACAGATTTCTTCGCTGTCGAGTTGTTCCATCTCGCGCAGCGTGAAAGCCGTCGCCAGGCGCGCGGGCAACTCTGATAAACAGTTATTGAAAGACTGCCAGAACTCCGCGCGCTCTATGGCGGTCTCCGGCGTGATATGCCACTCGTTAGGCGCTATGTCGAAATTCCAGTGGCCGACCCATTCGCCTTCCTGCTGAAAAAGCTCGTCGTGCTCGAACTGCTCATCATCGGTGTCACGGAACTGGCTCTGGCGGCTAATTCTGCGGTAGTAGTCAATCAGCTTATGTTTAAGAATGCCGATGAGCCACGTTCTTTCCGAAGACTGAGCAGCAAAGCGAGAGTATGACTGAAGCGCGGCGAGCAGGGTTTCTTGAACTATCTCTTCGGCGACAGAAGCGTCGCGCGTGCGCACGAGCGCGTAGCGGTACAGCGCGTCGCCGTGTCTGTCCACCCAGCTTTCGGGTCCGGTCATTTGAGCAGCGCTCATTTCAGTCTTCCGCCTCTATGCGTCTTGATGGCCTGAGGGCCGATTGAGCCACAAGCAATTGGAACGAACAGAATTTTATCAAAAGCTCCGGCAATTGCATAATCGGAGGCGGAAGGATTTAAGCTCGATTAAGACTCAACTTCAAACGGCATGGTTCTCTCTATAGCCTTTTTCGATTTGGCTTCTTTGATTGTCACTCGCAACTCATAAACGCCCGGCTCAAGACCAAGCCTCAATTGCCCGCCTGCTTCTATGGCCTTCTTGTCCTTTCCTACGATTCGCGAAGAGAGCGGCTGCCAGTCGCCCGTGTAAACCGGCGTTTCGTTTTGAACTATCTCGACCTTCACCATCGCGCTTGCGTCTTCTTTCAGGTTGTAGACGGCGAAACGGTAAAAGGCTATCTCACCTTTTCGGAACGTCGCTTTGCCCTGTATCAACTTCGGAGCCGGAGTCTGCTTGCCTGCCTGAGTTGGCTTCGCCTCGCCGCCTTGCCCGTCGCTGCTTTGATCTTTTCCGAGAAAGAGGCTGCTTATTGCTAGCTTGCCTTTGCGCAAGTCGGGAACCTCTACCCACGACACGGAACTGCCGAGATGACAACGCGAGCACGAAACCCGCGATGACCGAAGTCGCGCCGTCAACGATGAATATCAGAGGAAAAGAGACGACCGCGAGAAAGCCGCCCGCAGCCGGGCCGATGCTCATCCCCAGTGTTGATGGCGAGTCGGCTCAACGAGGTCGGCGGTGATGGCAAGGCTCGCCGGGCAAAAGGCTTCGCTCAAAACGGCCCACAGAAATGTCAGTGCAAGAATGACGGCAAAGCTCTGAGCCAGCGGAAAAATAGGAGCAGCGCGCCCGATGCAATGAGCGACAGCTTCATCACGCGGAGCGCGCCAACGCGGTCGCAGTCTCTTCGGCAAAATCAACTTCGATATTTATCGAACGCTGTCGCTTGAGCGGCAGTATTAACTGATCGAACATATAATCAAAGCGAACGGCGTCGTGATAAAAATGCTCGGCGGGCCGCTCGCTGCTGAAGCGGCGCAAAGGCAGGTTGAGCCAGCCGTCAACGTTGACGGCTGCGACGCTGACGCCCTGCTGTCTCAGCGCGGCAACGATCTGGCCACTCACATAACCTTTGCCTGATCCGTCTATGCCGCTAACAGCAACCAGCAAGCTCTCAGATTGCGAAACGCTCTTTCGTTTCGCCAGGATTTCTTCAATCGCTCGGTCAATCCGAACCATAGCTTGCCTCAGAGCAAAAACATCGAAGGCGCTAAGAATCTCAAACGCCGCCTCTGCGCCTCTGCGAGTACGTATCAGCGCAGAGGTGCAGAGGAATATCCCACTTTTGTGAGTCTTGCGTTATCTATCACTTCGCCTGAGCGACTTGAAGACCGGGCGCAACGCCCGCGACGCCGAGCCTCATTTTATAAAGTCCGCTTCGCGCGCAAAGGTAAAGCGTCCTGCCGTCGTCGCCCCAAGCCATGTTGTGAACGTGGCGCGGCGCGATGATCGTGCCGAGGTGCTTGCCTTCGGGCGAAAGCACCCACAGCCCGCCGGGACCTGAAATATATACGTTGCCCTGCTGGTCGACTTTGATTCCGTCAATCGCGTTCTTCTCTTTGTCGAGCGCAGAGGTCAGGTCAATAAACACTTTTCCATTTGCAAGCGTGCCGTCCGGTTTAGCTTCGTATCGCATCACGACGACTCGCTTCTCGTCCCAGTTGCCGACGTAGAGATATTTTTCGTCGGGCGAGAGCGCGATGCCGTTCGGGCCGGTGAATTCTTTGTTGATCAGTTGCAGCTTGCCTTTGTAGATCGAATAGACGCCGCTGAACGGTAGCTCTTTGCGCGGGTCATCAAAGAACTTCGGCAACCCGAAGGGCGGGTCTGTGAAATAGAGCGTCCCGTCCGAGCGGTAAACAAGATCGTTCGGGCTGTTCAATCGCTTACCCTCAAACTTGTCCGCGAGCACAGTGACGCTTCCGTCTTTTTCAATTCGCGTCACTCGGTGATTTCCATGCTCATTGATCGTGAGCCGCCCCTGCGGATCGAGCGTGAGACCGTTCGAACCGGGCTGACCATACTCGGCGATGTCCGCGCCCGCGTAACCGCTCGGCTGGCGAAAGACTTCGAGCTTGCCCGCGTTGTTTCCATCCGGCGTGTACTTATAAATGATGTTGCTGTTCGGATCGCTGAACAACAGATAACCGCCGTCGGCGACCCACACAGGCCCTTCGGTGAATTTGAACCCTTCGGCCAGCTTGAAGATTTTCGGGTTCGGCCCAACGATTGAATCAATCGCCGGGTCTTTGCGAATCACTTCTACGTTGACCTCGCTCGGCACAAGCGCGACGGGGACCTCGCTGCCTTTATAAAAATCGAGCTTCGCCTGCCGCACCCAGATGAAATTCGTCGGCGGATTTGATAGCGGTCCGTTGATTCCGAACACAGCAAGTTGAATCTGCTGGCCGGGTTTCACGTTGCGCCCGACGATCAACCGATTCGGCGCGTTCCACCCGCTGACAACTGGGCCGCCCTTCTGCCCGATGTATCGCGCAAGCTCGCCGTCAACCCAGACTTCGGCATAATCATCGAGCGCGGTCTCAAAGACAACGGTTGAACCTGTCGGGTCGAAATCACCTGCGCGCTCAGGAATGGTTACACGGATGCGATACCAGTTGAAGCAGATTCTTCCCGTTGCGCGGCGTTTCTCAAGCGAAGTCGGCGCGATCACTTCCCATCTTGAATCATCGAAGTCGGCTCCGCCTGCGTGAGGCGTGTAGTCGTAAGTCTTAATCATCGCGCCCGTCGGCTGGTTGTCCGCGCCCGGCGCGCGAAAATCAACCTCGACGATTTTAGTGTCGCTGTATCGCCACTCGCCCTTGACCAATCGCGCGCCTTCTTCGGTCGCAAGATTGATCGTCGCATCAGGCTTGCCCGCAGGCAGGGTTTGAGCATCAGCTCGCAATAGTCCAGCCATCAGCGCAATCAGCGCAGCAGAAACAAACAGCCATATTCGTGATTTCATTTTCACACCTCCTTTGCCAGGGGTTAGGGATCAGGGGGCAAGGCCGGAGCAACGCCTTGAAAGCGGCTCTAGTAGCCCGTTTCAAGGCAAGCGCCATTTTTCACCTGACACCTGACACCCGACACTTGGCCCTTGCTCATCTTGCTTTCACAACGTAATAGAGAAAAGTCGTGGGCACCTCCTTGAACCAGTGGGGCGTTCCGGCAGGGACGATTATCACGTCGCCTTTTTGAAGCTGCCTTGTGTCGCCGCCAGCGATCTCACGCCCGCGAATCTCATCCGGCGCAACTGCTTTTGGCTCGACCACCGTGCCGCCGGTGACGAACGTCGCCACGCCTTCGAGCACATAAATAATGTCGGCGTCTTTCATGTGCACTTCGGCGAGCCCGGCTTTCTCGCGTCGGCTCGCGTGAACCATATACTTGTCGCTCGCGTCGAACAACACAGCGCCTTTGGCGAACGCCGCCGCGACTTTCGCTTTATCGAAAAATGTGACCGGCGCTGCTGGCATAGTCATCGGAGCCTCAGGGTTTGCGGCCATCGCGTTGAAAGCGTTCGCGCCCGCGATTGCGAGGTCTTCGTCCTGCTGCGCGCTGGCTGCGCCGCTCACGCCGATTGCGCCGACTATCTGCCCGTTGATCGTTATCGGCACTCCGCCTTGAAGCGGTGTGAATAGCGCGTCGGGCAGCGCGACCATAGCCGTGCGACCATTCTTGATGATCTCTTCAAAGGCTTTCGTCGGTCGCTTGAACAGCGCGGCGGTCCGCGCTTTGCCAATCGAGATAGTAGCGCCCGCAGCAAAGGTCCCGTCCAATCGTTCAAGCGCCATAAGGTTTCCGCCGTCATCAACAACTGCGATGACTCCGCCCGGCGCGTTGAGACGTTTGGCTTCGGCGACGGCTGCGGCAATCACTCGCTTTGCGCCATCGAGCGTGAGCGATTTTTTATCCGCCACCTGAGCGTTTGCGATTGCTGTGCTTGCCGTGAAGACAAAAACAGCGGTGAGTGCTTTGATAAAGGTTTTCATGAATCTTCTCCTTCACAATCATCTTTAGGGGCAGGGCTCGGCGAACCCGCGAAGCGGTCGAGGGCTGCCCCTACAAATTTCAAATTACATCTTCTCTTCCGGCGTGATGGTGACGCGAAATAGCTCGGCGGTCTTTGTGAAGAAAGTCGAGTCTTTCGCTTTATGAACAGTGCCGTTTTCTTCAATGCCAGTGTTGGGGACTTTCTGTCGCGGGGCTTGATTGGGGCCTATGCCCGGCTCTTCATTTTTTTCGGTTCCGGCGTCCCAAAGCACAAGCTTCGCAGTGATGTCGCCGCTGATGGGTTTGCCATTCTCGAACAGCTCAATGCCCAACGAGTCAGGCGCGTAGAACCAATCATTCGATTGGCCGAACATTGTCACAAGCGAGAGCTTCATTCCAGGCTTTGCCGTGAAGCTGAATTCATAAGCGCCGCCCGGTCCGATTGGTCCCGGCCCCATCGCGCCGACGGGCGTGTTGAAAATGCCGTGACCGATGTGATTTTGATACTCAAGCATCTTGGCGAGTCCTTCGGGGTTGCCGTCTTCGGCTTGCATCTCCAGCCCCTTGCTTGCAGCCTTGCTTCCTTTGAAGAGCGCCACGCTCTTGTCATGCACTATCCATATTCCCGGCGAGAGTGCGAAAGGCCACCTTGTTCCGTCGTAAGCTGTTTGCCCATCCTTGCTCGAAATGTTTTCAATGCG
Organism: Blastocatellia bacterium; assembly: GCA_035575515.1. Taxonomy (GTDB): domain Bacteria; phylum Acidobacteriota; class Blastocatellia; order UBA7656; family UBA7656; genus DATLXU01. Next base: position 36,002 of record DATLXU010000119.1, on the reverse strand, counting down.
AACCGTAAACCCGGTCCCGTTGCCATTGCGATGATTGCGAGCAATCGTCGCGGGCTGCGCGCCGATCAGAATCGCAAGGGCTATGAGTCCCAGAAAATTTTTGCGTTGTCTCATGGTAAGAATCTCCTTCTCAATCAGCTTCGAGCATCAGCTTTCAGTTATAAGCTTCGCGCCGTCACCTTCAGGCTGACCGCTGGTAGCTGAACGCTGAAAGCCTGTCGTTAACATCTCTGCGAAGTTGCATCGAAAGATGCAGCGTTCAGAGTTGTGATGGTGCAGCTTGGCGCAGAAAACTTTCTTACTGCCCGCAAGCCGCAGATAAACTTGAGCCGCCGCAAACATCCCAATCGGCGGCGCTGTGAAATAGATCCAGAGCGTGTCCCACATCTGCGCAAACACGGCAGAACCAAACGTGCGCGCAGGGTTCATGCTCATTCCTGAAAACGGGTCTTCGAAGGTGATGTAAGTCGCAACGAGCGCGCCCGCGGCGAGTCCCGTGAAGCGCGCGAGCTTCGCTGTGTTTGAAATGATCAGCACGACCGACATCAGTATGAAAGTTATGAGGACTTCGGCGATGAATGCTACTGCGATGCCTCTTTCGCCCGGCATAGTCGCCACGTAGTTGACCGAAGGGTGTATGAGCAATTCACCGAGCGCGAGCGACGCAATGAGCACGCCAATGATTCCGCCAGCGAATTGAGCCGCCGCATAAAACGCTGCGTCCCACTTTTCGATCTTGCCAAGCCAGAAGAAAGTCAGCGTGACGGCCGGGTTTATGTGCGCGCCCGAGCGCTTGCCCCACGGCGAGTAGATGATTGCAATCGCCGTCAGCCCCATGGCCGTTCCCATCAACGCGCGCCGTATGAATGGATCGGCAATCGCTCGGCTGACGGGCAATGCAGGATGCCAGATCAAAGTGCCGAACGCGCAGGCGGAGATCATAAAGCAAGCGAGCAGCGCGGCTTCGATCAGGTATTCGGGCCAGTGTTTTTTCAGCGCGTCGGTCATAGGGTTACGCAGCATCCTCCCTTGCGGCGCGAACGCTCGCGGCAAAATCAATGCAGGCTTTGAGTCGAGTCGCGCAATCAGGGTCGGAGCGAAACTCAGGCGTTATCACGTCGCCGTTCATGTCAACTTCAAACCCGTAAAGCTCCGAGCGGGAATAATCCGTTTTGGTTATCAATCCTACGCACTCTGTTTGCTCATTGCGTTGCGCGCGCGCCTGTTCGAGCGCGCGACCGCTGATCCTTTTCATTGCCTTGCTCCTTAGCGTGCGACCCCGCACGCAGTTGAGGCCACATATCGGATACCGCCTACAGTCATCACGGTAATGCCTGCAGCTTGATAGAATATTCCCGGCGATGAAAGCAGAAAGGTTAATGCAGGATCGTTGCTCGCGGTTTGATCGGCGCTATGGAGTATTGATTGAACGCTGTAAATTTCAAGCCGGATCGGTGTGAATGTGCACGCGGGCGCGCGGGATTTCGGCTTCGATTTCGCGCAGCACTCGCACCGTGACGGCGTGCGCTTCTTCGAGGCTCTTGCCGCGCTCAACTTCAAGATGCAGGTCAATGAACTTCTGCGAGCCTGATTGCCGCGTGCGCAAATCGTGAAAGCCTGCGACTCCTTCATCGCGGTAGCGGCTGACTATTTGAGCAACCTGCTCGTCAATTTCAAACGGCAGGCGGCGGTCCATCAATATGTTTATTGATTCGCGCGCGACCGTCACAGCCGACCAGAGAATGTAGAGCGAGATCAGAATCGAAATGAGGGCATCGGCCAGAAGCCATCCGGTCACACCAACAAAGGCAAGCGCGATGAGCGCGCCCGCGTTCGTGTAGACGTCCGAAGCGTAATGCACGGAATCTGATTTGAGAGCAGGCGAGTCGGTCTGCCTCGCAATCTTTCGCAACCGATAAACGAGCGCGAGGCTGACGAGAATCGAAACCATCATCGTGGCGACGCCGATCCACTCAGCCGTTACCGCGTGCGGCTCGCGCAGTCGGTGAATCGCTTCCCATATCAGAAACGCGCCCGAAAGAGTGATGACACATGCTTGGAAGAGGCCGGCGAGCGATTCAGCTTTTCCGTGTCCGTAAGCGTGTTCTTCATCTGCCGGGCGCGAGGCGGCGCGCACCGCCAGAAAATTTATTACCGATGCAAATATGTCCATGACGGAATCGAGCAGCGAAGCCCACACGCTGATTGACCCCGTTAGCCATCCCGTAAGCGCCTTGAGAGTGATAAGGAAAGCGGCTGCAAGTATCGAGAGCCGCGCCGCAGCATTCTTTGCCTTTGCGTCAAGCGCAATGGATGAATCGGACGGAAGCGCTGCTTTCATACGTTGATTATGCATCAAGCGGGGCCGCCTCGACAGGCTGAACTTTACTGTCGTTCTCGACTCATAGAACCGTGAGCTAACGATTCTGCTCCATCAACTCGACGAACTTATCAAATAAGTGCGCGGGGTCGTGCGGGCCGGGACCGGCTTCTGGGTGGTATTGCACCGAGTAGGCCGGAACACGGCAGTGTTTCTGGTGAAGATGATCTTCGGTGAGCGAGTAGTGCAAAAGGTTTGAGGGACAAGCCGCGCAGGCGCTGGTTAGATGCGCGGCGTTGAACCGGATGACACAGTTGGCTATGGCCGACTCTCTTCAACCAGTTTTCAGCTTTCGGCACTCAGCACTTCAGACTCCGGACTATTTGTGCAACAAAGCCCATCAGAGTTGTCAATCAGTAATCACAGCCAATAGCTTACTGTTATAAAATAGGCGCGCTGGCAGTTCTATTCCACCATTAAGCCTATAGAACTCCTTGATGTGAGCACCTGGCGCTATTTCTATCTCAACAGCAGGAAGATACTCCTTGAACCTATGCCGCTTATCAAGGATATCAACCTGCTTGTTATCACGGCTCAAGAAGGAGAATCTCTGCGGCTTAAATAACGCAAATTCACCTGAAGTATTTTCTATTTGCAATTCTAGCTGGCCTTTCCCGCCTTCCGGTGATGTGCCGAGCAGATCAATGACCTTTGGCCTGAACGTGGTGATAGTGATCTTCAACGGTCCTGCAATAAGGGGTGTCCGACCTAGTTCCGATCTTCGTATCCGTGTTTCAGATTTATCATCAGATGATGTTGCAGAAAAGGGAGCAAACAAAATACAGAACAGAGAAATAACCAATATCAACCGCATTGTCTAGCCTCTCGAATACCTTCAATGATTAATCTGCCTGCGTTGACCGCTACGACCGGACATCAAAAAGCCCTTCGATAACAAATAAGTGCGCGGGGTCGTGCGGGCCAGGGCCTCTTTGATTGCGAGCACCGTCATGCCACTTCAATTTGTTCCGGCAAGCGGCTGAGGTACTCGCGAATCTCCGCCTGCATCTTTTCAATCTCCACTAAATAACCTTCAGCCATTGCCTTATAGTTTGCCGGAGAGTAAGTCTTGCGCGCCTCGGCCAGTATGCGCTCAAAGAGCAATATGCGCTCCTGGGTAGCTTGTAGCTCAGCATCGTTTTCAATCATGAATTACCTCTACTATACCTCGCTTTGTTTGATCGCGCTTCGTTTGCCATCCAACAACTAAATCCTCAATGTTGGCTATACTCGTAGCTCGATTAACCCAAAACACACTTGCGCCAAATTGTTGTTGAGCGCGCGAGTGCAAGAACAGGTCGCGCGCTTCACCGATAATTTCATCTACATCGAATTCTTGAGCCATTACCAAAAAGATGTCAACATCATTAGGCTCAGGCTTGGCGGTGATATAGCTACCAAAGATAATAAAGCGATCCAATTGGCCTGTTGCTTTAGCAAGTCCGTAGATTCGCAGCAAGCGGGCTGTCACTGCTTGGCGTTGAGGCGTGCCACTGCCGAACCTGACGATAACTTCTTCAATCGTGGCTCGGTGCATGCCTTCAGGCAGTTCGCCCTTGTCGTTAAAATTCGGGAGCGGCATTCATCTTAGCCTCAACTCTGCTCCATCAACTCGACGAACTTATCAAATAAGTGCGCGGGGTCGTGCGGGCCGGGACCGGCTTCTGGGTGGTACTGCACCGAGTAGGCCGGAAGACTGCGGTGGCGCAAGCCTTCAACCGTGTTGTCATTCAAATTAATGTGCGTGACTTCGCAATCCGCAGGCAGTGAATCAGCATCAACGGCGAAACCATGATTCTGTGCTGTGATTTCGACGCGGCCCGTCGTTAAATCCTTCACGGGGTGGTTGCCGCCGTGATGGCCGAAGGGCAATTTATAAGTCCGCCCGCCCAGCGCAAGCCCCATCAGTTGATGGCCGAGACAAATCCCGAACATCGGATAGCGGCCTATCAGCTTTCTCAAGTTAGCTATCACGCCAGTCAGCGGCTCAGGGTCGCCCGGCCCGTTCGATAGCCATATCCCATCCGGCTTGAGCGCAATCACGTCTTCAGCCGACGTGTGCGCCGGAACAACCGTCACTCGACAGCCGAGCGATGCGAGATTGCGAAGGCTGTTGTACTTCAACCCGAAATCATAAGCGACAACGTTAAAGCGTGGCTCGAAAATGGCCGCATCGTGCGGCGCGTCTTTAATCGCTTCGGGCTTGACGTTCGGATGAAGCAGGCGCGGCGACCCGTAAGCGTAAGCCTGGTCGTCCGTCCAAACGTAAGGCTCAGAGCAGGTGACAACCGATGCCAGATCAAGCCCAACCATTTCAGGCGCGCTTCGTGCGCATTCGATCACGGCTTGCTCATCGCTGCCTGTCGTAGAAAGGCAGCCGCGCATCGAGCCTCGCTCGCGGATGTGACGAACGAGCGAGCGCGTGTCAATGTCTGATATTCCCGGAATGCCCGCTTCTTTCATATACTCATCGAGCGATTTTTCCGCCCGCCAGTTCGACACCGTGCGCGATAGCTCTCTGACAACTAATCCTTCGGCAAACACGCGGCGCGATTCTATATCGTCACTGTTCACGCCGTAGTTGCCGATGAGCGGGTAAGTCATCGTGACGATCTGACCGCAGTATGAAGGGTCTGTGAGAATCTCTTGATAACCGGTCATCGAAGTGTTGAAGACGACTTCGCCGACCTTTTCGACGCTCGCGCCGAACGCGCGCCCGCGCCACACTCTTCCATCTTCGAGGGCTAGTATCGCTTGCATAAGATTAAAGGTTAATTTAGTCCGAAGTCCGAAGTCCAGAGTCAGAAGTCAGAAAGAGCTTGCGCAGCATCGGGGATTCCGTCGAGCTTTCGCGATGTAATTTCGACTTCGGACACATGGCTACGGACTTCGGACTTCCTGCGCACGCAAAAACTTCTCCGCTTCGTCCATCCATCGTTTGTCGGCGCGATACTTATAAGTCGGCGATGTGCGCACCGCTTCGATGCAGGCGCGCATCTCGTTTGCAGCTTCATCGGCGCGGCCTAAATTGTAAAGCGTCAATCCGTAATGATAGCGCCCCTCGGCATCCGATGGCCGCCGCTCAAGAAATCGCTCGAACGCCGCGCGAGCATCATCATATTGCCCGGCCTGCAAATATGTCCGGCCTATCTCGCGCCAGACTTCGTTTTGACTGTGCCCGGCGTTTTCGCGCACAACGGCGTCAAAGTGCGCAATGGCATCGGCAAGCCTTCCTTCGCGCCGCGCGATGCGGCCAAGCTGATAGTGCGCGTCCACTTCGTCGGGCCTTATCTCAATCGCGCGTGCGAAGCTCGCTTTGGCTTCTTCCGTTTGCCCGCGCTGCTGGTAAATCAATCCCAGATTGTAATGCGCTTCGGCATCAGCCGGATTCAAGGTCGCGGCTTCAAGGCTGCGCTCGAACTCTTCGCGCGCGCGCTGCGTGGCGACCATTTCGCCGAAGACGTTCCTTATTAAAATGATGAGCAGTATCAGCAAAAACGGCGACGTGAGCAGGAACAAGAATCTCGATAGCAGCGGAATCGCAAGGAGCGACAACGCGCCTAATGAAACTATTCCAGCCGCGCGCCCGAAACCGATTTTGAGCGAGACCGTCAGCCCGATCATCATCAGAAAAACGAAATAGGGCAGCGGCGCGAGTCGCACAGCTTCAATCACCGCTCTCGGATTTGCGCGGCCCGGCTCATAGATGATGAGCGCGACAACGAAGGCAAGCAGATGAGCAACGGCCCAACTGTAAAGCGCACAGCTCACAACAGCGGCATACTCTTGCCTGAGCAGCGTCGAGAAGCTCGCGCGGCGGTCAACGAAGCTTGCCGCAAGCAAACATGCCGGAACGAATACGACTATCAGAAAGAAAACGGGCGACGCGCTGTTGATAATTCCTGTGGCCACCCGATAGATAAAAAAGACGAAAGGCGCAGCGACGCCTTCGACAAGTTGCATTTGCCGAAGCGCCAATCGAATTATTCCGCACGGTCCGGCGAGCGTGTCGTAATAAGCAAATGTCGAGATGAGCGCAAGCGCCGCGCCGAAAATGTACGGACGGCGGGCGGCCAGTTCCGCCATAGCCTCGAAAGGGTTGTAGATGATTTTAATGAGCGGCGTCAGCTTGGACATCAGTGGTCAGCAGTCAGTTGCCGGTGGTCAGTGGTCGCTTAAAAGAAATACAGTCGCCTTGAAACAGGCTTCCAGAGCCACTTTCAAGACATCAGCCTGCAAGCTGACCACTGACCGCTGACCACTAACCACCGATTTCATCGTTCGTCGTTCAGCTCGGCTTCTTCATCGAGCGTGTAATTGAGCGTGCCTATGCGCGACAGCGGCCAGTAGCGGAACATCGCTTTGCCGTAGATGTATTTTTCGGGCACGAGTCCCCACGATCGGCTGTCGTTTGAAGCGTCGCGGTTGTCGCCCATGACGAAATAATAATGCGCCTTGATGTTTTTCCACTCGCCGGGCACCTGTCTCCACTTGTCACGCGCGTAGCGATTCCTGGCAGGCGACAGGTAGGATTCGTCTATCACGCGGCCATTGATGGTGATATGCCCTTCGGCATCCATATCAATGTGCTCGCCCGGCAATCCAATCACGCGCTTGATGAATGATTTCGTCGGGTCATCGGGAAACCAGAAGACAACGATGTCGCCGCGCTGAGGCGTGCCCGTCAGGTACTCGAACTTGTTGACGAATATGCGTTCGTTATCGTGAAGTCGCGGCTCCATCGAAGTGCCTTCAACTTTGACGGGCTGCACGACAAAGACGACTATGAGGACGGCCATCACTGCGGCGAATATTATGTCGCGCGTGATGGATTTGATCTCAGCCCAAAGACCTGCGGTCGCGTTTGGCTCTTCCGGGTAAGTGACTTCTATGTCGGGATCGTCTTCGAGAGCAATGCCGGGATAAACTTTTTCTTTCATAGCGGTGAACAATCAAACGGCTTCGGTCAGCCAAAAGATTCAAGAAAAAGGTTAAAGTCGCGCTGAGGCTTTGTCAACAAAACAGGGGTCAAGAGTCAGGTGCCGGGGGTCAGGGCAGGATTGCTGACTCCAGCTTTCTTTCACTGCCCCCGTCTACTGACTCCCGCTCCCTGCCGTTGACACAGCGCGCGCGTGGCGAATAGATTGAGGCTTATGCAATCGGATGGCGGCGCCGTTTCAAGCGAAAGCTCGCTTCAAACCGACTCTACAGATGAAAGCTCCGAGCGTCGCAGCAAGCGAAGGCGCGCACATGAAAAGTCTAATGCGAATGTTGAAGAGTTGCGCCGCCGTGTTTATGAGTTTTCCGATCTCTCAAGCTACAGCCTGCGCGACCGGTTAATCATCCGCGCCGCTGACGTTTTCTTCTACCTGCTGATTCGCTTCATCTGCTCGACGCTGAGGTGGGAGAAGCGCGGCGCAGATCACCTCAAATCAATCCATGCGAGCGGCCACCGGGCGATATTCACGTTCTGGCATGAAGGCATATTGGCTGCGACGTGGTTCTGGCGCAAGCGCGGTATAGTCGTGATGTCAAGTCTCAGCCGCGATGCCGAATACACTGCCCGCGTCATCAAGCGATTCGGATACGGGACGGCGCGCGGCTCATCAACTCGCGGCGGCGCTCGCGCGATGGCTGAGATGGCCGCATGCCTTATGAACGGAATGGATGTGAGCTTTACGATTGACGGTCCGCGCGGCCCCGCTCTCGTAGCCAAGCCCGGCGCGGTCACGCTCGCTCGCCATACGGGCCAGGCCATCCTGCCGTTTCACATAGCAGTGCGGCGCTTGATCGAGATTCCGAGCTGGGATCGTTTGCAGATACCGCTGCCTTTCACGCGCGCGATTGTGCTTGTGGGCGAGCCGATTTATGTCGCGCGCGACGCAAGCAATGACGAGATCGCATCGAAGCAAGCAGAGCTTCAATCAACTCTTGAACGATTGCGCAGCGAAGCGCACGAATGGCGAACAGGGAAGAGAAAACGGCGAGCAGGAAACAGAGAGACAATTACTCGATGATTGCAAATCTTCAAGTTTGCCTGAACCCTTTAACTATCCCCTGTCCTCTATAGGCTGTTCCTTATTCGTGACAAAACCCGCGCTCGGACCGGCGAACGAAATCAATCAGGTGATTCACGAGCGGATCGTCAAGCTCGCTCAAACGCGAGAGCGCCCCTTCGAGCGCAAGCCCTGAGCGAAGCAGGATTCGATAGGCTTCTTTCAGTTTCTGAATCTCGCTCGCTTTCAAACCTGCGCGGCGAAGCCCAACGATGTTCAAGCCGCGAGCGCGGCCCGGCACGCCGTCCGTTATTACAAACGGCAAACAGTCCTGAACTATTTTCGAGTTGCCGCCGATCATCGCCATCTGCCCGATGCGACAGAACTGATGCACGACCACGCCGCCTGAAAGAAACGCGCGATCTTCAATCTCAACGTGCCCGGCCAGCGCAACGTTGTTCGCCAAGATAACTCGATCACCCAAGCGGCAGTTGTGCGCAACATGCGCGCAGGCCATGATGAAACAGTCCGAGCCGACTACGGTCTCGGATCCTGGCTGCGTGCCGCGATGCATGGTCACGCCTTCGCGTATGCGGTTGCGCGCGCCGATGCGGAGGTAGCTTTCGCATTCTTCATAGCCTATGTCCTGCGGCTCGCCTCCGATGATTGCGCCTTCGTGAATGACGTTTTCAGAACCGAGAATCGTGAATCGTTTGACGATGGCGCGCGCGCGAATCTCTGTGCCACTGCCGATCTCTGTGTCTTGTTCGATGATTGCGTAAGGGCCGACTCTGATATTTTCACCGAGCCGCGCCGATTCGCTTATAATAGCTGTCGGATGAATCTTCATCTCTCCTCAAAGATTGAAAACTATTACAGCACGCGCGCGAAAAATCAACGCAGCGATTAGGGGCTATTCAAGGAAAGCTCTAAGCTGTAAGATAACAAAGCGCCAGCCGCAGACTTGAAGCCACCGGGAGGAAAACATGACCGCGCCCGTTGATCTCTATAACACCTCTTACGACAAATTCTCCGCCAGCGTGCAGCAGGCAGTCCGCGCCGAAACCTATGGCGAGGATATCGGCCAGAGCAGTTGGATGACCGCCAGCGAGCTAAGACGTTTCATCGCCTTGCTCGATTTGAAAGAGTCAGACAACGTTCTTGAAGTTGGAAGCGGGTCGGGAGGGCCTGCTCTGTTTGTCGCAGAAATGGCCCGCTGCAAAGTAACAGGCTTGGACATAAATGAATTCGGCGTTTGCAACGCTAATGAACTGGCGCGCGCTCGCGGACTTCAGGATGTCGCTCAGTTCCAGGCCATGGACGTGAGCAAGCCTTTGCCCTTCAAAACCAATACGTTTGACGCAGTTATTTCAAATGACACGATGTGCCATGTGCCTGAACGGCTCAATGTCTTAAGAGAGTGGTATAGAGTGCTAAAGCCGGGCGGGCGCATGTTGTTCACCGATGCGCTTGTAGTGACCGGCATTGTCTCGCACGAAGAGATAGCCAAGCGCAGTTCCATCGGACTTTATTATTACCTTCCGGCAGGTGTGAATGAACAACTGATCGAAGAAGCAGGGTTTGAGCTTGTACGATGTGATGATTTAACCGCTGACGCCGCCGCCGTCGCGAAGCGATGGCACGACGCTCGCGCCAATCATCGGGAAGAAATAATTCTCATCGAAAGCGAAACCAACTTCAAGGGCCTGCAAGATTTTTTGTGGTGCGTTCACACGTTATGCCACGAACGCCGGTTGTCGAGATTTATGTATTTGGGATTAAAGCCAGCATCCTAGCCGATCATTATTCTGAGAGCCGCAACCCAAGTATTTCATTCCCGCTGCGTGAGAGCCAAACTTGATCGGGCGCAATCGCCATAATGCTCGGCGCACGAAAGTCGCGCCTCGCTTCATTGAGGTGAAGCCAATCGTGCATCGCAAACGATTTGCTTTGACATCCGAAAGGCTGTTACATTCGATTTATCCAGCGTTACAGGATTGGTGAAGCGATTGGCAGACTCAGGCTTCTTGAGATTCGCACTTGAGCATCGCTGAGGAAGCCTCTTATGGTGTTTGAGAAAGGAAGGTCACAGCCATGTCAAAAGAGACGCGATCCATTCTATCGTCTATTCTATCCATTGCATTAATCAGCATCGGTCTTTTCTCTATTTCATCGAATGCGTATTCGCAGACGCGAACAAGAACCTCTGCGCGAACCGCGCCGCAGATGACGAGAGCTTTGAGCGTTTACGATCAGGGATACACGAAGGGCTACGGCGAAGGCTACGCGCAGGGCCAGTCGGATTGGCAGCAGGGCGCGCCGCGCGATTTCCAGGCGTCGGATGCATTCCAGCGGCGCGAGCAGAGCTACGATCAACGCTACGCCACGTCCGCCGATTACACGCAAGGCTTTGAGCTTGGCTTTGAGCTTGGCTACCTCGACGGCTACTACGGTCGCCCGCGCAACGCAGTTGTTCCGGCAAACGGCGCGGTCATAGCCAGAGCTTCTGTGCTGGCTGATCAGCAGCGCGCAAGACAGACGACGGACACCTACCCGCGCCGCGATACTGCGCCGCCTCCGCCGCAGCGCGATACGGCTCAAACGCGAGGCCGCTACTCGACCGATATTCCCGCAAACACGCTGCTGAATTTGAAACTGAACTCGACGATTGACACGAAGAACAATCGCGTGGGCGACCGCTTCACGGCGACAGTCATCGCGCCTCCCGAATACGAAGGAGCGACCGTCGAAGGGCATATTGCGCGCATAAACAAATCTGGCCGCGTGAGCGGGCGCACGGAGCTTGCGCTCGCTTTCGACACGATAACTTTTCAGGACGGCAGGCAGGCTGAATTTTCAGCGTCGCTCGAAAAAGTTGTGGAGTCAGAGACGGTGAAGAAAGTTGACGAAGAGGGCAACGTTCAATCCGGCAGCCGCACGAGCGACAGCAAGACGCGCGGCGGCGTAGGCGCTGCGGCAGGCGCGATTATCGGCGGCATTGCGGGCGGAGCCAAAGGCGCGATACTTGGCGCGATAATCGGCGGAGCTGCCGGAGTCGGTACCGTCTATGTCGAGGGCGACAAGGATTTGATTCTCGAACCCGGCACCGAGATGATAATTCGCACAGAGCGCGGGCGCGTTCGTTAACGCAGGCTGTCGCTTGATTCAGCCCACATTCGTTTTGATCTCAGAGTGAGGGGTTTGGGGCCTCAGATTTGAGATTTCAAATCCCTCATTTGCGTTTATTCGCGCAGGTTCGCGGGTGAAAATAGTATTGCTCTTTGATGATGCATATCGTATCTTTGAAGCATCCGCGCACAGGGCGGACGTCAAGCTCTGATTGCCCCTACCCGATTAAGCTATCCATTCAAAAAATCGAATAGATTTGCCGCGATAAATTCGCTCTATCAGATCAGGAGATAGAAATGAGCTTTTTCGACCTTCCGCCCATTCTCGACAAGATGCTTGCCGTTGCTGATAACATTTCAGACCTGAACTTTTCTGTTGGGCGACCTCCGCAGGTTGAAATCAACGGCAAGCTTACGCCGGTCGAGATAAAAGGGCTGCGCTCGCTCACGCCTTATCAAACAGAGATAATCGCGATGGCTTTGCTTGAAGGAAACACTGACGCCGCGCGCCGTCTTCTTCAAACAGGCTCGACCGACATCAGCTACGCGATTCCGAGCAAGGTCCGATTCCGCGTCAACATCTTCAAGCAGCGCGGCTCAATCTCAATAGTGATGCGCGTGATACCGACGAACGTGCCGACGATTGAAAGCTTATCTCTGCCGCCGCAGCTCGGTGAAATATCTCACCTGAAAAACGGCATAGTGCTGCTCACGGGACCGACGGGTTCGGGCAAATCTTCTACGCTCGCGGCAATCATTGACAAGATCAATTCCGAGTACAGCTATCACATAGTGACAATCGAAGACCCGATTGAGTTTCTGCACATGCACAAGAAATCAACAATCAACCAGCGCGAGCTTGGAACTGACACGCCCGCCTTTGCGCTCGGCCTTCGCGCAGCGCTGAGGCAGGCTCCGAAAGTTATACTCGTAGGCGAGATGCGCGATATGGAAACGACAGAGATTGCGCTCGAGGCATCAGAGACGGGCCACCTCGTCTTATCAACTCTGCACACGACCGACGCATCGAAGACCGTGAATCGAATCATCGGCATATACCCGAAATCCGAAGAGCACGTCATACGCACGCGGCTCGCGCAGGCGTTCCGCTATATCGTCTCGCAGCGATTGATTCCGAGAGCCGACGGCAATGGAAGAATAGCTGCGGTTGAAATACTGAAAGCAACGCCGCGCACGCGCGAGTACATCGAGCAGGGCGAGAGCGAAGGAAAGACCTTGCTTGAAGCAATGAACGACGGCGAGCTTGAAGGGATGCAGCACTTCGATCAGGTTATCGAGCGTATGATTCGCGCAGGCACGATCACACAGGAAAACGGGCTTGCCTTTGCGACCAATCCATCGAACCTGCTGCTGAGACTGTCGGGGCTTGGCACATCAGACGACATGCTGAGCCGTCGCGAAGAGCGCAATTACATACCGCCGCGCCCCGCTGACCCGTTCGCCAGGCCGCGCGCCGCCGATATTGTTGAGAGATAGTTTATGGTTATGACTGCATGACCTAGAAACCAGAAACCGGAGGGTAAGATGTTAGCAAGCTGTCCGCAATGCTCGATGAGTTTGACATTTGATGACGAGCGGCTGCCGACCGAGCCGTTTAACGTTCTGTGCCCGCGCTGCCGACAGACCGTCACTATAATGCCGCCGCCAAAAGAAGAGCCTAGACTGCCGGGCACAACCGGGATGCTCGAAGAGCCGACCGCCAGCGAGCCGCTGCCTGCCGACCCGATGCGCGCGCTCGTCGAGATGCTGATGGGCGAGATTAAAGGCATTCGGCCTCAGACTGTGGAGAAGAAATGGCAGCGCCGACGCGTGTTGTTGTGTCTTGATGACGCGGGCTTGAGGGAAGACCTCCGCGCGGCGCTCGATCCCCTGAAGTACGAGATATTCTCAGCCGACTTCGCGCCCGAAGCCATCGAGATACTTCACGAATCGCGCGCCGAAGTCATCGTGCTCAGCCCCGGCTTCGACTCAGAGCATCAGGGCGGCACAGCGATGATGCAATATGTCAACAGCCTGACGCCGCAGGTGCGACGGCGCACCTATGTAGTTTTGATCTCGCCGCAACTGCGCACGCTCGATACTTATCTTGCGTTTGCAAATGGCGTGAACCTGACCGTGCATCCTGAGGACGTGCCAACGTTTCAATCAATCTTCGAGCGCAGCGTACGCGACTACAACGAGCTTTACCGCCCATTCAATCAGGCCACTTCGATGGCTCCATTCTAAAAAAAGAACCGCAGGTGAACATCAGTGGTAATGTTCATCTGCGGTTCAGTTTGACACCGCCACAAAATCCCCGTTAATCTTTTACCAACTCAATTGATGCGCCCGTAGCTCAATGGATAGAGCACTGGACTTCGGATCCAGCGGTTGCAAGTTCGACCCTTGCCGGGCGCATTCGGTTTTCACTCCATTGCCTTTTCTTTAATTGTGCTGCAATAGCAATCCATCACCTCTGCGCTTTGGCAGCAGGCGCAACGGGCACTTTGATTGGCCCGGCTGGTTTAGGAGGCAACTTCACGGGTTGCTGTTTTATCTTGCTCATCAGTTCCGCAACCGCGCGCTCAAGCTGGGGGTCGCGGCCAGCAATCTCAGAGCGCGGATCATTTTCAACTTCAATGTCAGGGTCAACGCCATGGCCTTCGATAATCCATTCGCCCTTCGTGCTGGCAAACCCGGATTCGGGAACGAAGATCGAACCGCCGTCAATCAGCGGCCCGCGATTTGAAATCCCTACGACTCCACCCCACGACCGTTTCCCGATCAGTGGTCCCAAGCCCGCCTCACGGAACATCGCAGGAAAAATATCTCCGTCCGATGCCGAGTTCTCGTTTAATAGCGCGGCCATCGGCCCGATGAAGGCACCGTCAGGATAAGTGTTTGCTTCATCAACCGTGCGGCTGTAATTCAACGCAAGCACCTTGCGGCGCAGCCTTTCAATCAGCATCCGCGAAACGTTACCGCCGCCGTTCGCGCGCACGTCAACTATCAAGCCTTCTTTTCTCAATTGCGGGTAGTACCACTTGATGAACTCGCGTATCCCGTCGGCTCCCATATCAGGAACGTGCAGGTAGCCCAATCGCCCGCCCGACAGTTTATCAACCATGCGGCGGTTGCCTACGACCCAATCGAGATAAATCAACTTGCTTTCATCCGTGATCGGACGATACGAAGTTGTCCAAGAGCCTTCGAGATTCGGTGTCTTGCTGAGCGTGAGCGACACGGGATTGTCTGCGCGATTGCGAAGCAGGCGATAAATATCGTCCGTGCCTTTAACCTCCTCGCCGTTGATAGCGAGAACGTAATCGCCAACCGAAGCGTTCACGCCGACTTCGCGCAGCGGCGAGCGATAAATCTCTTCTTCGTTCTCGCCCTCGAAAATCTTAGCGATGCGATAGCGGTTTGAAGCCTTATCAAGCTCGAAGCGCGCGCCGGGAAGCGCCACGCGCGGGCGCGGCGGCATCTGAATGTCGCCACCTTCAACGTAAGCGTGCTGCACGGTCAACTCAGAAATCATCTCGCTGATGACATAGTTCAAATCCGACCGATGTGCGACGTATTGAAGCAGCGGCTTGTACTGATTTTTCAACGCCTCCCAATCGTACCCGTGCATGTTCGGCACGTAGAACCAGTCGCGATAGCGCCGCCAGACTTCGTTGAATATCTCTTCCCACTCTTCAGCGGGCACGCGGTCTACTTGAAGGCCGGTAGTAGCAACCGTTTTTTTGTTCTTATCGCCGCCCGGCGCTGCATCAACCAGATTGAATGTCGGCCCTTGGGCTACAAGAACCTTCGAGCCATCTTCGGAAAGCACGTAGCCGCGAATGTCTTCGGCGAGCGTCGTCTCTTTGCGATCTTTCATCGAAAAGATTTTCAGCGTCGTAGGCCGGTCGCCTTGCCTGCCGTAATAAAATGCCGAGCCGACGGCATAGAGCAGGTGGCCCGCTTTAGCCGTCAGGCCGCCATAATTGTCCGCCTGAACCGGCACGCGCGTGACCCGCGTCTCTATTCCGTCAAAATCAATCACGAGCGCGTTGCGCGACGCTTGATCCGTCTGGCCGCCGCCGGGACGCGCGGCTTCCTGCTGCTTGGATGTATCGGCTGGTTCTTTCTTCAACTCGCGGTTGATGTCTTTCGCAGGTTCCTTAGGCTCCTGCGGCTGGCCCTGATCCTTAGGCTGAGGCCGCTCCGCTTTCTGAGCCTCTTCGCCTTCTTTCGTGATAGTGACCTCATCGCTTTCGGGCGGGAAGGGGTTCTTTACATCCTTGCGCAAAGCCATCGCGTAGATGTTCGTTTCGCGATTGAGCGCGTAGTTGAACTCGATTGAAGAAATCTGCGGCGCAAATTCTCTATCGCTCAAGTAGTAGAGATAATTCCCCGCAGGGTCCCACGCCGGATTGTATGAGTTGAACAATCCATCGGTGACCTGATGAAGTTTTCCGTCAGCCGCGTTCCAGATGTAGACGGAAGAAAATCCGTTCGCATTCGCCGCCATGCTGAATGCAAGAAAGTTGCCGCGAGGTGACCAGGTGTAATCGCGCACCTGTCCGCGCGGCGAATCGGCAACCTCGATAATCTTTTTATCCGCGAGCGTTACGACATAAACCTTGCCATCTTTGTCGCCAAACGCGATGCGCTTGCCATCGGGCGACCATTCGGGCGCGTAGCGCATCGCTTTGCTGCCGGTCGTTATCTGTTCGGCTGGCGATGAGCCGTCCTGCGCGACAATCCAAACTTCTTCTTCGCCGCTGCGGTCTGAGATGTAAGCCACTTTTGAGCCGTCGGGCGACCAGCGAGCAAATTTGTCGTGCGCGCCCGATGAATGCGTGAGGTTGCGCGTCGGGCCTTTTTCAATGGGCGCGGTGAAGATGTCGCCGCGAGCCGTGAACAACGCCCGCTCGCCTTTCGGGCTGAGCGAAACGTCTTCGATGAGGTTCGCGACCGATATGCGACTCGGGCGACGATTCAATCCTTCGTCGGGAACCGTGATTGCGATTGGAGTGTTTTTCTTCGACTTTATGTCGAAGACCTGAAGCTCGCCGTTCAATTCGTAAACTATGCGGCTGTCGTTATCGCTCGACGGCCAGCGCACGTCCCACACTTTGTTGAATGTCACCTGAGTTGTTTTCCCCGTAGGCACATCATAAGCGTAAAGATTAAAGTGGCCGTCGCGGTCCGAGTCGTAATAGATAGTGTTGCCTATCCACATGGGATCACGACTAGGTCGCGGGCCTTCGCTGATTCGCTTCGCGTCGAATGATTTCAGATCAAAGATGTAAAGCACGTTGGCCTGGCCTCCGCCGTAGCGTTTCTCAGAGCGGAAGTCGCGCGACTGCGGCGAATAAACCATGCGTGATGCATCGGGCGAAAAATCGCCTGAGCCTGCTTCGGGCATCGGCAGGGGTTCAGTCGGGCCGCCGTCAACTGAAACGGTGTAGAGCCGCGCTACGGGCAGCGTCCACGAATCGCGCAATGAGCGAAACACGATTCGCTTGCCGTCGTTCGTCCAGCCGTAGACCTGATTATCGTAGCCCCATCGCGGAGTGAGCGGGCCGCGCGCTGGATAAAAGGTCAACTGTTTTGGCACGCCGCCCGTGACGGGAATGACATAGACCTGCTCGTCGCCGTCGTACTGGCCTGTGAAGGCAATCCAACGACCGTCGGGCGAAAACTTGGCGAACAGTTCGACGCCGGGATGGGTTGTAAGATGTGTCGCCGTTCCGCCCGCGACGGGAGCTATCCACAAATCGCCGCCGTATGTGAAGACGACTTTGTCGCCGTGAATGTCAGGGAAGCGCAGCAGCTTCGTCTGCGCGGCTGCGCTCGCGGGCAGCAAAAAGACAATCGCGAGCGCGGCGGTATAAACTGCGCGTTTTAGCATTGGCACAATCCTCCGAAAAACTTTCCAGCCTCAGGGTAACAAGCCTATCAAGATTTTTGCTAAAATAAAATCAGGTCGGAGTCGTTTGAAGGAGGTAAATAAACCATGAGAAGCGACCGAACAATTCAATTGGCAGGCATCATTGCTATGCTGGCAATCCTCACCTTCGTAACAAGCGCGACGGCGCAAAAAAGCAAGGGCGTGACGACGAGCGGCGACGAAGTGACCATTCTCGTAACCGCGCACCCGCACAACGACCGTATGCGCGAAGCCGCTCTAAAGATTCAGCCCGACGATTTCAAAGTGCGCGAGAATGATCGCCCTCAACAGATCATTTCAGTCAAGCGCGCATCGGAAGCGCCGCCCATTATCGCCGTTCTGATTCAGGATGATCTGGTTTCGCGCGTGAGCAACGAAATTCGAGGCGTCAAAGATTTCATCCGCCGCCTGCCCGAAGGCTCGCGCGTCATGACTGCATATCTGACTGCCGGGTCGCTTCAGGTCACACAGGATTTCACAACAGACCGCGAGCGCGCGGCAGATTCGCTTCGCATCCTGCGCAGTAGCGCGACAGCCGCGCCCTTCAACCCTTACGTTGAATTGATCGAGGCGCTTAAAAGATTTGATTCGCAACCCGATGGGCGGCGCATCGTGCTGATGATTTCTGACGGGCTTGATGCATCGCGCGGGCTTCGCAGCGCAAGTCCCTCGCTTTCGATTGACCTCGACCGAGCGATTCGCGAATCGCAACGTCGCGGCATTACTGTGTTCAGCTTCTACGCGCCGTCGGTCGGGTTAACGAGCTTCGATAGAATTGCGGTCAACTTCGGGCAAGGCTCGCTCAATCGGTTATCTGACGAGACGGGCGGCGAGGCTTTCTTTTCCGGAATAGATTTCGTGTCGTTCGACCCGTACTGGAAAGAGTTAAACGAGCTGCTCCCGCTGCAATGGCTCATCACCTACAAGAGCGCAAACACGGGCAACGATTTTCGCCGCATTGAGGTAACGACCGAAGCCGATGTGCACCTGCATTATCCTGACGGTTACAAACCAAGATGAGCAGTGGTCAGGAGTCAGGGGTTGGGGCCAGATAGTAGATGCCCTGAAACAGGCTACTGGAGCCAATTTCAAGACAGCAAGTATTCTTTCCTGACCCCAACCCCTGACTCCTGCCGTCAAACTTGCACAATCGCGAGGATTAGTTGCTGCTTGGAGAAGCGGCGACCGTTGGTTGAGTTGCTGTAGAAGAGCAGGCCCTCGTCGCCGGGCAATAGCGACGCGTCTATCCATACAATGTGGAGCACGCCCCGACTGTCGACGACTATCGCAGGGCTGTGCGCGCGGCCCTTGTTGTTGTCTGCGTTTGAAACCTGCACCGGGTCGAAAAACGTAAGCCCCGCGTCATCCGACTTCACAAGAAAAACCTGCCGGTTCGGGCCGGAGTTTTCCCCAAATAGATCTCCGTTTTGAAATGCGATGTAAATTGTTTTGTCTTCAAAAGTCGTAATGACTATCTTGTGAATGTCGCCGCCGGGAAAGTTGCTCACGTTGACAGGCTCGGAAAAAGTCTGCCCGCCATCGGTCGAGCGCGAATAAAATCCTTGCGTAGTCGTGCCCGTCTCCTGAACCCACACGACGTGAAGATGGTTCGCGCTGTCCGCCGCGATGTGAGCTTCGGTTGCGCGGCCATCGTCCGTTGATACTCGCAGCGGAGCAGAAAAAGTCTGCCCGCCGTCGGTCGAGCGCGAAAACATTATCGAGCCGTTCGCGCCCACCGCGCCGTCCTGCCACACAACGTTGATTGTATCAGTCGAATCTACGGCTATCTCAGGATCAAACGCGGCTGTGGATGAGCCGGAAATGAATAGAGGTTCGCTAAAAGTCTCGCCCAGATCGGTCGAGCGAACAAACGCTATGCGCGAGCCATTTTTCGTATCGCCCCAGACGACGTGAACCGTCTCTGCGGAGTCGAGCGCGACGCGAGGGGCGAACGCGCCTCCGTCGTGAGGCGTGATGTTTTGCGGCTTGCGGAATTTTGCCCTCTTCTTCGAGCGTATCAGATAAGCCTGCGTCACGCCCGTCGAGTCATCGTGGTAGGTGACGTAAACGCGAGTCGTGCCCTGCTTTGTGACGGCGAGCGATGGACCGAAGGCTTCGCCGGGCGATTTCGACAGGTTGCGCGTGAGCGGCACATTATCCCAGGTTGCGCCGCCGTCGCGCGACTGTGTGAAGAATATCTGGCTGTGCGGCCTGTGCTCGCTCGCGGGAGCCGTCGCAACCGACATCATCAGATAGAGGTTGTCGCCTTTGTCAACATCAATCGCGGGAAAGCGCGTCGCGCCGAAAGCGACCCCGCTTTGAGCTTCCGCGCGGCGAGATAGTGGAGTTGGAGCTACAGCCACGAGCGCAAATATGAACAGAAGCAAAACTACGAATGAGATTCTCTTATTCATTGCCGTCACCGATTGAAAAAGAACTGACCACTTGATCGTTATAATCTCGCTATCGTCACAAGAGCGATGTTACACCAATCGCGAGTCAGAGACTAGAGCCTAAATTGACAACCCGCGCGACGGGCCATCATACTCAGATGCTAAAGATCAATCGCATTCATTCGAGGAAAGATCAATGACCGCAAAAATACTCGACGGCGCGAGCGTGGCCAAAGCAATCAAAGATGAAGTTGCGGCGGAAGTCGGTGAATACGCCGCGCGGGGATTGAGGCCGGGACTCGCAGCCGTGCTCGTCGGCAACGACCCCGCATCGCAGATTTATGTTTCGAGCAAAGTGAAAACATGTGCGCAGCTCGGCCTCCACTCAGAAAAAATCGAACTCACGGAAACGACAACCACCGATGAATTGCTCGCGCTCGTCGAGAATTTAAACTCGCGCGACGAGATTGACGGAATACTTATTCAATTGCCGCTGCCCCGTCATGTTGATTCAGCGCGCGTGCTCGATGCGGTAAATCCCGCGAAAGACGTTGACGGTTTTCACCCTGTGAGTCTTGGCCGGTTGATGCTCAATGAACCGGGACTGAGGCCCTGCACGCCTGCGGGCATTATGGAGATGCTCGACCGCTATGAGATTAATTTGAACGGCGCGCGAGCGGTTGTGCTTGGCCGCAGTCGAATCGTAGGGCTTCCGATGTCGCTTTTGCTATTGCACCGTCACGCGACTGTGACCGTCTGCCATTCGCGCACGAAAGAACTGCCTGAGGTTGCGCGCGAAGCCGACATACTGATCGCCGCGATTGGCCGCGCGGCGATGGTGGACGCGAGCTTCGTCAAACCCGGCGCAGTCGTCGTTGATGTCGGGATGAACCGTGTCGAGACGCGCGAAGAGCTTGAGCGATTGTTCGGGGATAACGAGAAGCGGCGCGCGGCGTTTGAGAAGAACGGCTATACGCTCGTCGGCGACGTGAACCCGCGCGAGGTGTCAGAGGTGGCGGGTTATTTAACGCCTGTGCCCGGCGGAGTCGGCCCGCTCACGATTGCGATGCTGATGAAGAATACGCTTGCGGCGATGAAGATGCGGCGCGGCGGTTGATGCCATTCTCTTTGTGGAATCGGGTCGCCTCAGTTATTTTAGCTTCGCAGTTTCAAATCCGGCTGCGCTCAGACAGCCGTACTTGTTTTACCCAGCAGCGGTCTTCGTTTCACCAAAACATTCACGAGGAGAGTTCTACGATGAGCAAGCTCACCACTACGATTCTCTTATTCATTTTCGTCTTCTCAATCTCGCTTCCGGCGAAAGTTTTTCAATCGCCCGGTGATGCGAACGCAACACGATTGGTCGGCGAAGTCTTCACCGACGGCCGGCAGATGAAATATCTCTCGATGCTCAGCGACGAGATAGGCAGCCGATTGACAGGCTCGCCCGGCTCGACGCGCGCCATCGCTGCGATGGAAGATGAGATGAAACGAATCGGACTCGCCAACGTCCACCGCGAGCCGTTCACCATGCCCGTCTCGTGGGAGCGGGGCGCGGCTCAGGCGTGGCTCACATCGCACGGCAACCGCGCGCTTACGGTCGCTTCCTACACGTGGACTCCCGGCACAAACGGCGCAATCGAAGGCGAAGTCGTTTCGGTCGGAGCGGGCCGCCCCGAAGATGTTCAGAGAGTTCGCGACCGGCTGCGCGGCGCGATTGCCTTCGCTATGCCTGCGGGCGAGACGCTCGATGCGGTCATCTATAACTTCTATCGCACGCCGCAACTGGCGCGCGAACTCAAAGAAGCGGGCGCGTCGTTGCTGCTCATCGCGTCGGACAAGCAGCACGCGATGCTCTACACCGCGCCGGTTGATTTCAACTCGCGGCTGGCCGCGCTTCCGACGCTTTCAATCGCGCGCGAAGATGTGGGATTGATTCAGCGATTGATGGACGCGGGCCAGCGCTTGCGCATTCGCGCCGATGTTCGCAACCGCGTAGGCGGGCCATTCGAGACGGCGAACGTTGTCGGAGAGATTCGCGGGCGCGAGCTTCCTGATGAGATCGTAGTCGTCGGCGCGCACCTCGATTCAAACGATCTCGGGCCGGGCGCGCTCGACAACGCGGCAGGCTCGGCAGCCGTGATGGAAACGGCGCGAGCAATGAAAGCTCTGAATATCCAGCCGCGCCGCACTGTTCGCTTTGTGCTCTTCATGGGCGAAGAGGAAGGAATGATCGGCTCGACGGCTTACGTCGCTCGCCACCGGGGCGAGATGGATAAAACAGTTGCCGCTTTGATTATGGACATAGGCGCGGGCCGTCCGCTCGGATGGTTTTCGATGGGCCGTACTGATCTTGATGAGCAGATACAAGAGTTAATGAAACCGCTCGCGGCGTTCGGCGTCGGCGCGATAGAGCACGCGGCGTTCGCGGCAACCGACAACGCTGCGTTTATGGCCGAAGGCGTGCCGAACCTGATTATGATTCAGGACGAATCGGTCTATTTCACAGTGCATCACAGCATCGCAGACACGGTTGATAAAGCAGACCCGCGCGATTACGCCACCTGCGTTGCGACGCTCGCGGCAACGGCTTTCAACATAGCCGACGCGAAGACGCGCTTCGGCCATCGCCTCACGGCTGATGAGGTGAAGAAGATGGCTGCCGAATCGAAAGTTGATGAGCAGTGGCGCGCAGCGGGAATCTGGAAATAAGAAGCGACACGGAGACGCGGGGACACGACGACGCGGCGAATCGTTTTGCGATATTCGATGCGAGTGAGACGTAAATCTTCCCGTCAAAGACGAGCGGCGATGACCACAGGTGAAAGCCTTGTGCCGGGTCGGCCAGGCGATTTCGCCAAATCTCCTGTCCGGTCGCCGGGTCGAGCGCGTACATCGTGCAAGCGGCTGAGCCGAAATAGAGGCGACCGCCGACGAGCGCGGCTGTGCTGTCTATGCCGTAGTTCGAGCCGCAGTTGTCCGATGTCGTGTCAGCCGTGAAGCTCCAGACGAGCGAGCCGTCGCTTTCGCGCAGCGCGTACATATCTCCGTCCCACGAGCCGACGTAAACCATGCCGCGCGCGACTACAGGCGTTCCGGTAACTAATCCTCCCGCTTGGAATCGCCGCGACTCTACGAGCGTCGAGACGTTGTTCGCGTCAATCTTTGAAGCCGTTGCGTTGGCCGTGTGCGCAGAGTCGTGCTGATACATACGCCATTCGGCTAACGAATTGGCGGAGAGCGCACCCATCGAGACGTTGTCAATTCTCGCGCCGAGATGAACGAGCGTGGCGTGAACCATCAGCGGGTATGAAGGCGAGCGGAAGCTCGTGTAGAGGAAGGCGTTGTTTTTGAAGTAGCGCACGATGCCGCCGTCAATCGAGACGCGAAAGACATCGCCCGCGCGGTAAGAAGTCTCCGTCTGATAGATGTTGTTCTCGCGCACTTCAGCCACGCCTGTGTTCGTCAGCTTGAATCCGAAATCAATGTCGGCGTAATCAATCCCGATGGGGTTGCGCGAGAAGCCGCAAAAAACAGTCTTATCGGATTGCGCCGCAGTGAATTCAAGGAAGGCATCGCCTGAAGTTATCTGCTGCTCGGAGCGCGCGCCCGCGTCGGACGTGTCGTCGCGGCCAGAGATTTTTTGAAGGCTGCTGCCGTTGGCCACGCAATTTATCAGGTTTATCCACGTTACGGTTGGCGTCGAGCCGTCGCCCGACTGAGCGATAGTCTTAGTCGTAAAGCCAGATGAAACGGTCAATATTCTGGTTAGCATCAGAAGTCACATCCCGCTTTTTGTAAGCCTCGCAACTCTACGAGCACAACCGAGCCAGAACCCTGCCGGGCGCAAGCAATCAGATTAAGCTCGGCGCTTAAACTAAATGTTGAATGCGGCAGGTTTCCCCGGTTGAATATTATCGGGCGAGAAATTAGAATACGTGGCCTATGCAGGATGAATTTATTCAATGGCCCCTTCAACACAAAACTCTCCCAATAATTCTTGGCCTAGAGGCTTAATCGTGAATACAAATCAAGCTAGAGGAACGGGTAATACAGTCAAGATACTTTTTCTCGGTCAATGTCTTCAATACGGCTACGCGGGAGTGAGCCGCTATGCCACATACCCAAGCGTCGCAGCTTCAATCCTTACGGCGCAGTTTCCCGATCTCTGCTTCAAATTCGACGTGAAGTACCTTTATCACGCGACAGGATTGAAAGCGCTTCTGCGCCACAGGCTGCTGCTGACCAAGCCTGATATTGCAGTCATCAACCTGCCCGCGATGTTTGCTGCGACGGCGTGGCGCGTGAACCGCATTTATGAAATCGCGCCTGAGCTTGTCGACACGGCGCGCAGCTTTATGCGAAAAGTCGAAGCGAAAGTGAAAGGGCTTGATCCGAAAGCGCCGAAGCGCGACACGCTGCTTGATCGCGCCTTCGCGTGGCATCCGCCGCTTCATATCGAAGAGTACGAGCGGCTCGTCGCAGACGCCCTCTTGCACGCCAGGCAAATAGACGAGTGCCGCGTGATTCTGATGGGGCCGGGCGGCTTCAACGAAGACACGACTGAGGATTACGAGGTTCACAGCCTGGAACTGTGGTCATCGGTCAACGAGATGGTTCGGCGCGTGGGCGAGCGCGTGAACGCGCCTGTGATTGACGTGCAGGGGATTCTCGCCAAGCATGGCGGCGAAGTCTTTATCAATCAGAATCATCGCTTCAGCGAGCATGGCCACGCGATTGTCGGGCGCGAGGTGGCAAGCGTGCTTGCGGGCGAGATTCGCAGGCGCAGGCTCGGCCAATCAATCGCCGCCGAAGCTGGAATTGAGTTGATATGAAAACTGCTGAGATAAAACATGGGCGGTTCGTTGACGAGTTGTTTCATGTAATGCGCGAGCAGCCTTTCCGTGATCCGTCGTTCGATGCGATTCGCTCAGGCCGAATGCCGCGCGAGGCCGTTAAGCTCTGGGCGTTGCAGACGATGCTCGTTGTGCGCCATTTCACGCGGTTCATCAGCGCGATTCATGCGAATTGCGCGGACCGCGACGCGCAGATGCTTTTAGCGGAAAATCTCTGGGAAGAGCACGGGCGCGGGAACACGGAACGCGACCACTTCTCGCTTGCAAAGAGGCTGGCTCGGAGTCTCGGTGCAAGCGATGAAGAGATTGAAAACTTCGAGCCGCTGCCTGAGACGACCGACTACATCAATTATTGCCTCAAGGTGACGCGCGAAGCCTCTTTCATCGAAAGCATGGCCGCAATAGGTCTTGGAATAGAGTATTTCATGCCGCAATTTTTCGGCGCGCTTGCTGAAGGTCTCCGCAGCCACTATGGACTCACAGCCGCAGATGTTCAGTATTTATCCGTTCACGTCAGCGAGGACCAAGACCACTCGCGCCGCTCGATTGAGATAATTGAAAAGTGCGCCGACACGGATGAAGCAAAAGAAAAAGCCAAACAGGCTCTGCGCGAAATGCTCGCCGTTAAGCGCGGCTTCGCCGAAGCGCTCTACGAAAGGATGAAGAATGAGGCGCGATGAGGGCTTTGACGTTTTTGCGAGCGCGAAGGCAACCGACCATACACACAAGCATAGGATAGCCCACGTATGTATAAAATATGGCAATGATTGAAATCCAAAAAGCAGCTTTGTCATAAAGCGGCGCGCCTGCTCGGAGCCAGAACTCTTCGGTCTGGTGAAATGACTGTCGCCGCGCGATTCCCACAGGTTGCTGTGCGCTTCTAAGCAGATGCGCTCAACACAAAATACTATGAGCGCGCAAAACCCTGTAAGTGCAATGCCACTGTCCTTAAGGGCGGGCAGAGTAAATTGATCGTTTTCATCTCACTCTCACAGAGCTTCTTTGGCGGTATATCCTACATGAAGTTTCGCGTGTGCAGCGATGACAGAGCCGCCGCTTCATCTGCTGAAAAGCCTAATTTCGCAAGCCGCGCCCTGCGCCCGTTGTCCATCTCTACTTTCAATCGCTGGACTTTGGCGAAGCCTTCGGCGATTGCCGCAGGCTGCCAGCTTCCAGCCGCAAGCAATACGAGCGCATCAAAAACTTCTTCGTTGAGGTCGGCGGTTTGAGAAAGTGCGTCATATCGCCGATTGATTGCAGCAGCCAGCCGCGAGCGAACGCTCGGATCGCGCGAGATGTGATATTGAAGATGGCCGACCCCGAATGCGACGTGCCGCGCTTCATCCTGAGCCGCGAGCTGCGCCACTCGCCTCGTAACCGGGTCGGGCGCGTGCGCTTCGAGAAACCAGAGCAGGTTCAAAAACGTCCCCTCGCCTAGCACCGACAGCAGAAAAGATGCGAGCGTAAAATCAGGCTCATCCAAAAGCGTCTTCAAAGACGCTTGCCCGCTGACGGTCGACAGCCCGAGCTCGCCGCCGCGCAGTGTCGCTCGTCGAGTAAATACTTCGACGTGGCGAGCTTCGTCGGCAACCTGAATCGCGAGCAACTGCATGACTTCCCGGAAGTGCGGATGAAGCTGAGCCAGAAACTTTGCGGGCACAAGCAGCGCGGCGTTTTCATTCTCGATCAGGTAAGTCATAACCTGAACGACTGCCGCTTCGACTTCCGATGGAAGCTCGAATGGCTCGTCCCAGTTGATGGCCGTCGCAGGGTCCCACTGCGCCGCCGCCGCTTGAGCATACAATCGAGGGACGCCGTCGGCCCATATTTCATCTTTTGACGAAAGCGTAAAAAGAAAGCGCGGCCCGCCCGCCTCCACCGTCGCGCCGCGCGCAGCCAGTCCCCACGTCGCAGACGGATGATCGAGCACCGCGCCCTGTGCGGTAACGTCAGCCAAACCCGCGCGCTCGGCGTTGCGCCAGCGACCCGTGAGCGCGCCTCCGCGTGTAACGTATGCCATAAGCGGCGAAGCGCCAGTGCTGTGCGCGTCGCCAGTCTTCGATTCAGTTTTCGATTGAGCATCGGGCAGCGTGAAGTCGTGCCCCTGCGCGCGACACCAGCCGCGCAGGTGAACGGCCAATTCAGGATCGCGGCCCCTGACGGCGATGCGCTCGCCGACAGCAATGCTCGTCAAAGCATGTTTGATAAGAAGATGCGCGCCCTGATCAAACCGGAGGTTCTCAATATCTATAGTTCTGTATGGCGATTCGCCCGTCTTTGTCATAAAACTCCATTTCGTCAACCGCTCTTTCGAGGGTGCGGTAACCTTCGACGCGCCCCTCGCGCCACTCTTTGAGTCCTTCCATATCCATCAGCGGGCGAACCTCCGCGTCTTCGTAAGACATGCCGAGCAGCAGATCGTGGAATCGTTCGACAAGGTGACGCGGAGCCGATGGCCCCACCGTGAAATTGCAATGGTCGTAGCTGTCGGTCTGCGCGAGTATCCGGGTCGCGCCCGGCGGAAGCGTTCCTTCGGTGATGAACAAGAGTAAATTGCCGTCAATCATGCAGGCAGCGTCAGCGCGGCCCGCCATCAGCGAGCGCGCCGCTTCGCGCTCGCCTCCGATGTGGTCGCCGTGCTTGCCGCCGAGCACGTCATGATTCTGGACCTCGAAGTCGACTCCCGGCACAAGCCCGCGAGCGCGCAGGTGAGAGAGCGGGATCAAAGTCGCCTGCGGCGAATCAACCGCGCCGACGGCAACCGTCTTGCCTTTAAGATCGGCCACCGTTTTGATTGACGAATCATCGCGGACAACTATCACGGAAGTCAGGTTCTGGTCCGTGTCGCGCATCGCGAGGGCTTCGACCTGCTGGCCGCGCGCGCGGGCAATCCGTTCGGCCCTCACCCACGCGAGCGGCGAATTCCACGCGATGTGAAAGTGGCCTGCAAGGTGAGCTTCGACCTGCCGCTCGTAGTTTGAATAGAGCACGAAATCGAACTTCAGGCCGTGTCGGGCGAAGTATGCCTTGAAGCCTTCCCAGATTGTAACAACCTTCGGATCGTATGCAACCGCACCGAGCACAAGAGTATCGTTGTTCGAAACCATAATCGTTTGCCAACCTCCTATCCGAATAGTGGAATCCCGCATAGCGCCTTGCCGATGAAGTCGTAAAGCGCGTCTGTCGTCGGAGCCATAACGGTCGCGGCACGCGCGTCGCGGAAGTGGCGCTCAACTCCTACCTCTTTGCGAAACGCCGCGCCGCCGCAGACTCGCATCGCAAGGTCAGTCACTTCGGTTGCCGCTTCACCAGCCGCTGCCTTGACTTCCAGCACTCTCAGCATCGCGTCCTCGCGCCCCTGTTCGAGAGCGTTAAGAGCATCGAGCAGCAGCGCACGCGTCATATCAGTTTTAATCCTCATGCGCGATAGGTAAGCGCGGATTGTCGGAAGATCGGCGAGTGATTGATTCAGGTGATCGAGCTTTGTCGAAGCGACGTGCTGCGCCGCCTTGCTGGTTGCCGCTTCCATCGTCCCAACCGCGAAGCCCGCGTTCATCAATTGAAAGTATGGCAGCACGATGCTCATCATTATATCGAACCCGCCGCCGTCCGAGCCGAGCATCGCGTCGGCTGGAACCTTAACCGCATCGGCGGTGACGGGCGACGAGCAATTTCCGCGCAGGCCCAATCCGTTGAAGGGCTGCGGAATGCGAAGCCCCGCGGCGCGAGCCGACACGAGCCAGATAGTTATTCCTCCATTGCCGTTCAAAGCGCGGCTCGACCAGACGTAAGAATCGGCCTCGCCTGCCGACGTTACCCAGCTTTTCTTCGCATCAAGTTGAACATTGCCGTTGATTGGCGTTGCAGTGCCGGTGGGCGCCCAGAAGTGGCTCCTGGAGCCGGTTTCAGAGAACGCGAGCGTTGTGACGTGCTCGCCGCGCGCGATCTTTTCTCGCACATCTCGCGGGCCATGCGCTTCAATGACGGCTGCTCCAGCGTAGTGCATGCAAACGACCATAGCGGTTGACGCGCAGGCCTGCGCGATTCGCTCGACGACGAGCGTTGCGGCGCGATGGGACTCTCCCAAGCCGCCAACTTCGGTTGCGCTGATGAGACCAAGCAATCCCGCCTTGCCGAGCGCGTCAATTGCGGCTCGCGGAAAGGCTCCGGTTTCGTCTATCTCGCGCGCTGCGGGAGCTATCAAATCGTTTATTATCTGATCAAGGGCGGTTAAATAATGCGGAACTGTGCCTGATTCGAGATTGCTCATAAAGGTATCCTTTCGCCGACAGTTTGTTTAGGATTACGTTACAGGCTCGGGGCGTCGCCTTGCCCCGGAATAGGAGGGTGAGGGAGGCCACGAGCGTTAGATTGGTCGTCGCAAAACTTGCGCCCATTGTTGGTCGCTGACTCAGGTTTTCAGCATATCTCTCCTGTTCGATAATCAGAGTTTCCGATTGCCGTTCATTGCAATGAATGGACACGACATTCAAATCGCTTTTTGACAATCGGAGCGCCGCAAACGTTCTTGTTATCACAAAGCGCAGCGGCTGACAAGCACGGAGGGCGACAAAGCAGCACAAGCTGATCGACTGCGCATGAACTGAACTCTTTATCTAAAGCCAGCGGAGTGGTATAAGATGGGCTTGAGATGATGCGGCGGCTTTGGGCCGCGTCATCGAAGGGATTGATTCCTTTTCAGGTTACTATATTTGGGTTCTCCCGCCCTCAATTTTCAAGCGCCTTGACAGCCCCTGCGCCTTTTTGATACCACTACGTAGCGCAGAGCACAAAGCTCGCAGGCTCCGCTTTTGTGCTTGCCTCCAAGCTCGTAGCCGAGATACTTATTGCGCCCGAAGATAAATAAAGAAGCGCGGCGCCAGATCGCGCTTATGCCAGTCTCAAGCGTGAGCTTAGATTACCTGCGCGATTAAGTGGGAGATTATTGAATGGCCGAGATTGATTGGGTCGGGTTACTTGCAGAAGAAGATGTCGAGGGACTTTGGAATGGGCTGTATCGGTTGGTTTCGCGCCACCCTGCTGTGCGCCCGCTGCACTTTGCTACGGATGGAGCCGCCGTCACTTTGCAGACGGAAATAAACGCTGACCTCACACAGGAATTATTCCTTGAGCTATTTCAAAAACAGCGGTTCGATCATTACATCCGCGGCCGCTACACAAACAGTGAGATTGAAAACGAGATTGCGCGGCTTGAGCTCCCGAACCTTGTCGGCGCTCGATTGCGCAAGCGTTATCCCGAATCGTTCAGGATGGCGCGGCGCGTCAGTTCGCTTTTGAAGAGAAGCCCGCGCTTTCGCTTGATGGGAGAAAAGACGGGCGCGAAAGACGTTTCTGCAAACAAGCCCGCTCGCCGCGGTCGCCCTCCCAAAAAAGCAAAGCCTGTTGAGACCCACTTAAGCGAAGAGGATGACCTTATCGAAACGCTCGACGATGCAGACGAAGAAAACTCCGGCAATGTTAATAGCAATAACCCGCGCCGTCGCTGCATGGTCTATCAGGTTTACGGATTGAAAGAGTGGCGCGACTCAAAACAGTTGCGCGATGCGGGCCACTTCGCCGACGCGATAAAAGAAGTGCCGATGCGCCGCCGTAACACGCGACTCGTCGGGCGCTCCGGTTCATCGCAACTGATCCTGTCGAACACCGACCTTGAACAGCTAATAGTTGAAATCTTCAAAGCGATAGATTCGCCCGCCGACGTGCGAACGCTCAGGCAGTTGGCGCTGTCGAAGATTCCATTGCAGGATTACCGCATAGCTTCGCTTGACGAGCAAATGCGCGCGGGCAACGAAGGCAACGCGGTGCATCGCGAAGCAGTTGACACGCGCGACACACCCGAAGACCGGTTGCTGCGTGCTGAGAAAGACCGCCGCGCGGCAAAGATGGCCGATGAATTTTTAATCGCGCTCCGCCGCGCCGTAAATAACAACGAGCGGCGCTACGTGCGGCTGCTGGCGACGCTGTGGCATTGCTACTATGACCCCGACGGTCCTTCGCAGTTGGAGATAGCCGCAATGCTCGGCGTATCGGATTCGCTAGTTAGCGATAACTGCCGCCTGATCGAGCACGAATTGAAGAAGCTCAGATTATCGGTCGAAGAAGGCGTGATATTTTCCGAGTCTCTGCAGCGATTGATTTTGCAGGCCAGCCAGGCGCAGTAGCGAATAGATGCGAGTTATTCATTCCAAGGGGGCTGCTGTGGGCCGTGAATGACAGCAAGTACATCTATCCGGTCTGGTTTTATGTAGTAAATTATCCAGCAAGACCCTTCGATAACTTCTCGTATTTGCGGCGCGTTGAATTCGGGCACGGCTCGCCCCGACAGTGTGAAGTTCACTATTCGTGGGGGGCAAGGATATTGGTGAGATTTCTAACACCGCAGTTTATTGCAGCAACTGTTAAGGTGAGATTGACAGCCGCTCGCTGCAAACTAAACGGCTTGATTGATTGGCGCGGCGTTTGAATAAAACCGCCGAAGCATTTCATCCACGTCCCTCTTCCCTATCGCTTCAAACACAACGCTCGGCGCAACGTTCAAGCCTTCGGCCAGCTTCAGCGCCGTCTCGACATTAAGCGTGCTTACCACAGATGAAAGTATCTTCGACAGCAGCCCTTGATCGAATCCCGTCTGGCGGCAGAAATCAATCTGCCGCAAGCCTTTCGCTTTCAATCGCTCGCTCACAAGCTCAGCCAGCGGGCTGCGACGCAAGCCGTTTGAATTGCTATTCGGTGAGTCTTCGCTTGCGGTCATTGAAAATCGGAATGTCGGTTTTGACATTGTTGTTCCCCTCTCTACGAAAGTTTTAGCGTTCAGTGCGCTTGTTGTTGCGTCCTCGTTTGACTTAACTTTAACAGTTTGTCATCTCAGTGATGACGCTTGAACGAAAACCGTGCGGCTGGCAATCAACGCCCGCCGCGCGTCAGGAATGTGACTATATGGGCGCTACACCAAGATGTATTTCGTTTTCGCTTCAGGTGGCTTAAAGCGGCTTGGCTGCGATTTGCCCAATCAACACCTTGGCGTGTTCTTCATATAAACTTGCGATTCCCACAAGGCTCGATACCTTCATAACCTTCTTGAAAAGATTGCCCGATACGATAAGCGTATCGAAGCAAGCGTTCTCTTCGGAACTTGCAATCGCTCACACGGCTACGAATTTCTGGTCACGCGCACGCGCGAGAAAAACCTGAGCGGCGTCTGCGCATCGTCTTTGCTTTCGCTGTTGATAACGAATCGCGGCTCGTCATCTGCCGCGATTGATTCTTCAATCTCGCGGCGAATGTAACGGACGTTTGACGGTTCTCGATTAGTCGAAGACGGCTGCGATGAGTCTCTCGATGATTGAAGCTGCGAGCCGACCTTTTGGTGCGCGCTTCGCTCGACAACACTTTCGGCAACCGTTGGCGCCGAGATTATTTCCATTGAGGTGAGGTCCAACTCTTCGACCGCTTCATTGATGATTGAAGCAACAATGCGATGCTCTCCGCGGCTGAAACCCGTGAGCAATGCGTTGTCGCAAATGTTGTTGATGATTCGCGGGATACCGCTCGAAAATTGATGAATCATTCTGATTGATTGCGGCTCAAACAGATTCACATCTTTCGCGCCTGCAACTTGAAGCCGCCAGCGAATGTATTCGGAAGTCTCAAGAAGGGTGAGCATCTTGATTGAGCATTTGAGGCCGACGCACTGCTTGAATTGCCGAAGCTCAGGCTGTGCGAGCAAATCGTGAAGCTCAGGCTGGCCGCACAGGATTATTTGAAGCAGCTTCTCGCGGTTCGTCTCGAAGTTTGAAAGCAAGCGGATCTCTTCAAGAAGGTGCGGGGGCAGAAGGTGCGCTTCGTCAATGACGAGCACCGTTCGAAGTCCCTGCGCGTGACGCGACATAAGAACGTAACCGAGCAGGCGGAGCATCGAAGCTTTTGATTGTTGGGGGCGCAATCGAAACTCACCTGCAAGCAGATCAAAGAACTCTTCCGTTGAAAGCAGCGGGTTGAAGATGTAAGCCGCAAGCACCGAACGATCAAGCGATTGAAGCATCGAGCGCAGAACGGTCGTCTTGCCTGCTCCGACCTCTCCCGTCACGACGACGATGCCTTTGCCGTGCTCGATGCCGTACTGAAGATTGGCGAAGACTTCAAGCAGGCTCTCGGTTCGAAACAGATACTTCGGGTCGGGCGCGAGACTGAAAGGTATATCGTTCAGTTTATAGAATTGCTGATACATTCGCGTGCCCGGCTTCCTTTCACCTGAGTTAAATTGCGAATGGCCCGCAGATTCTAGTTTTTGCTGATGATTTGGAAGACTTCGGTAAGGATGAAAAGTTTCGCGAGCACAAAGATTGCCGCAGCCGCAACCGCTGTGGCAAAAACGAAGCGCAATGCGGCGCTGCGCCTCGCGCGGCGGCGCTCGTCTGCGGTCAGAGTTTTGGGGATTGCGGGTCAAAAATACCTAACCTGGCGCAGAGATTAAACTGTTGACAATGTAAAGTGCATATCTTATAACCTTGCCGAAGCCAGATTTTGTCCGGTCTGCTTGAATTAAAGCTTACCGGGCTGACCTTCAGAGGTCAGGCTGTAGCGTAGAAGGCTCTCACCCAAGTTGCAGCCTCCCTGCCCCTAGAATAGGAATTCAATTGCCGAATAGCATGATTGGTTTGCCTGACCGCAAATGCGCATCTGCGGCCTTCAACTGGCAAGCATCGCAAAGGATAGTTTTATGTTAGTTCAAGGTACTTATACGTCCTCACCCGTCGAAGCGCCCATGTCAGAAACAACAGACCGTCTCTACAGCCTGACAACTGCGCTCGATGAGATAAACGAAGGCGCGGTCTTCCTTAATTCTGAAGGCCAACTCATCTGGCACAACCGCGCTTTTGACAAGTTGCTAGTCGAGAACCGCGAAGGCCATTTGCTGGTTGCGGCAGTCATAGAATTTGCTACAGATTTTTACC
The DNA here is from genome assembly GCA_035575515.1 of Blastocatellia bacterium. Classification (GTDB taxonomy): domain Bacteria; phylum Acidobacteriota; class Blastocatellia; order UBA7656; family UBA7656; genus DATLXU01. The sequence continues at coordinate 2,333 of DATLXU010000119.1, read as the reverse complement.
AGGACTTATATAATGCGCGCGAGATGGACCGCGAAGGCGACTACTCCGCGTCGCGCGATGTTACAGTTGGCCGCATAGCGCACGAGCTCCACTGCACACTTATGCCTGAAGGTATGCTTGGGCCGCAGAGCTACGCATTATGCTTGATAAAGCGGTCGGCTTCGCGCTGGTCTAGTTATGAAGAGCACTTGCGCCAGATGTGGGGATTAACTGAAAGAGAAGCGCAGGTGGCTGTAGAATGCCTGCGGGGGTATAAGAATCTTGAGATTGCCGAACGGCTCAGAATCAGCGTTGAGACCGTCAACAAACACTTGGACAAGGTTTATCAGAAGGCCAACGTTCGCGGTCGCACGGAGCTTGCGTCTCGATTGCTCGACAGCGGATTGTGAAATGGAGATGAATTTGTTGCAGCCGCCGGGCGATGAGATCGGCTGCTGCGCTCGGCATGAAATGGAAGCAGATTGATGAGAGTGAGCTAGCATTATAAACTTGCGCGGGCGAGGAGCAAGGATTATTTTTAGGATGATGAACATTGAGAAGTCCTCGCCAACTGTATTCACACCTCTCGAAGACGGAACCGCCGTATTGCTGAATCTTAACACGCTTTTCTATTACAGCCTCAATCGCACAGGGGCGGTTCTCTGGCAGCAAATCGAAAATGGCAAAGCTGTGACAATGGATAATCTCATTCGTGCAGTGTGCGAACGATTCGATGTAGATGAAGCATCAGCACGCCGATCCATAGGTGAATTCCTCGAGCGGCTCCAACAATTCAAAATGATCCGCATCGAGTAAAAACCACATTTTAGCTTAATCTCTCGTGCTAGACCTGCAGGGCGCATGAAGCTCTCACCGCATTCTTTTTTGAGAAGAATTGTCTCACCTAATTCAGTCAAGATGACGCTAATTGTCATAATTGGATTCCGAATTTTGTTAATTCGTCGTAGCTGGCAAAATCGTGAAATGTCTTTGATACAATAGCTTAGCGTTACCTGTTCAGGTATAAAACCATTGGCACAAGCATTGCTCAATCATTAGATGTAATTTAAAAGTTGCACGGAGGCTGAGGTTAAGGGGGCAACGTCAGCCACCGGGATAAACTGAGAGAAGTAACAGAAGCACTGGGACGCCACAAGAGTCGGGGGAAGGGAGCAGCACCGACTTTTGTGGCTTGCTTCATATTAAGTGCATTCTTTTGAAAAGGTTCTTTTCGATCAACGTGGCATGGGCCGATTGGCATACAGCTTCGGACCGGAAGCTACGAAGAGGTTATTATGTCGGCTTTATCATCGGGCATTGAGTCATTTACCGTAGGTCAGAAGGTACAGACCACTTTTGGATACGGGACCATTTCAGCAATTAGCCGCATAGATTTAATAATCTATGTAGCGCTAATTAACGATCCTTCAAGCCTTTACCTCTTTCACCCCGAACAGGTCAAGGCATCGGATGAGGAGGGGGAGTCAAATGTCAACCGTAGAATTAGTTAATGATCGGTCAACTATGTCGGAAATACCTGCTGTCGAATTTTTGACAACTACTGGCATTTCTGATCATAAACGGTATATCGCAATCTACCGTAAATGGTTCAACGAGAAGCTTGCCGCTTGGGAATTAGAGTTAGTCCCCGGGACGCTTCGATGGATATGCTAAGATCAAGCGTAACATCAATGTGTATAGCGAATTATACTAAGTAATGTGTATAGCGAATTATACTAAGTTCCTCTCCAACCTTTATCTGCATAGCCTCTGAACAACTCGCTTGGGAGATTTCGTTATAATATCGCGAGCAATTCTCAATATGGAAAATCAGTTTCGTTGTAAACTTGGCGAATGCCAGCAATTCTCGGTTTAGAAAAATGTGACATCTGTTGTATGGTAAGCAGATGCCACGTAAATCCAAGAAACGACAACCGCTAATCACTTTTTGATACGCTGATGCAGACCGTGAGCGAAGCCTTTGCACAACTGCCGGACCATCGCCGCGCCAATACCAATTATGACCTCGCCGATCTCTTACGTAGCGCCTTTACCATGTTATAGTTCAAGTCGCCTTCGCTCCTCTCATTCCGCGAGCAGACCAAAGTAGAAAGGCTTTGTTGCATAATTCTATTACTTGCGTTTTTCGCTATATAAGATTGGCTCAAAAACACAATGTGTAGCCAATTATGCAACAAAGCCGTGCGATATTACAGCAATTCTCAATACGGAAAATGAGTTTCGTTGTAAACTTGGCGAATGCCAAAGAATTACGCCAAACTCCAACAATCTCTGACCTTTGACGAACTGATGCGCTTTCTCGACGAGCAATTTCAACGAGTGCCCGATCACCG
>DATLXU010000118.1:0-32753 GCA_035575515.1 Blastocatellia bacterium | reverse complement strand
GGTCGGCGCGCTCACCACACCAGAAACCGTGTTGTAGCTTATCTGATAGAGCCGGTTCAATGTGTCATAGCTGTAGGTCGTAATCACCCCTCTGGCATCCTGCCTGCTGGCCACAGCGTTGAATGTAGTGTAGGTGTACTTGCACGTCCAGAATGTGCCCGTCCCGTCGTTTATCGTCGCACTCTGCTCTGGAATCTTCTCGTAAAGCAATCTCCCTATCGCATCATACTTGAACTTGCGAATCTGCCCGCCTTGATTCACCTCCACGAGATTATCCAGCACGTCGTATGTATAGTTCGTCGCCTGCGTGAGGTTTCCTGACGAGTCCTGCTCGTTGACCGTCACAAGCCTCCCCAGCCCATCCGTGATTCGCTGAATCTTGCGATTGACCTGATCTGTCACCGTCACGCTGTTTCCATTGTAGCTGCTCTGTATGGTCTGGTTGTCAGGCAGCGTCACCACCGTTGTCCTTCCAAGCGCATCATAAGTGTAGCTGGTCCAGTACGAAGGCGAGCCGCCTACTGCGAACGGGTTGCTCACGCTCGACACACGGCCCAGACGGTCATAGTTGGTGTTGACCTGCCCGCCGTGCGTGTTCCTCTGCTGAATGACTCTGCCCCAGTTGTCATAAACCGTCGTTGTGCTTACGCTCTTCGCGCTCCCATCGTCTGTGTAGCTTATCGTGGTCCCAACTGACGGCGTGTTGTCATCATAGCTGAACGAGCTTGTCGCTCCCGTCGGATAGGTGATGAGCGTCGGGCGAAGCAGATTGTCACGCGAATTGACCGTTGTGACAAGGCTGTTGGGGTCTGTGGTAGTCTGTGTAGCAGAAGTGTTGAAGTCATAAGTGGCGCTCGTAGTCACCTGCGCCCCTCCGCTCTGTCCCTTTGTCACGCTCTCGGCCAATGCATATGCGTTCGTGTCAGCAAAGGTCGTGGTCTGCATGTTACAGCAGGCCAACTGCTCCTGAGTCACGTTGCCGAATATGTCGAGTTTCATAAGCCAGGTGGTGGAGCTTGGCGCGCTCACGTCCGTATAGACAGTACGGCCTGTCAAGTTGCCCCGCACCGTCACCGTCGTGTCGTAGCTTGAGAGGTGTCCGGGCGGAGAGGCCGTCCCGCCGTAGTTCTCCATCCCTCCCATAGCGGCATAGTCGTCGTAGGTGTAAGTGCTCTTTGCCACCAGCACATCGTTGGCGTCATTGGTGTCAAGCTGCGCGTCATACACGTCGCTTTCAATGACAAGACTTCTGAGGTATGCATTCACATAGCTTGCGTCCGTCTTATAAACGCTGCGGCTGCGGCGGCGCACCACCCACAAGCCGCCCTGCTGGAAGCCATACTCTCTGGTGTTGGTGACGTTGCCATAAGAATCGTAATCAAAATCCACCTTAGTCTGGTTCGGCGTGGGAGTGGCATCGTCATAGCTGACGATGTTTGCCACCTGCGGCTTACCGCCCGGATCGTTGGCGTAGCTGATAGCGGACTTGCTCATCGAGATGCCGCCGCTCGTTTTCACTTCTGATTGCGTCATCAAACCGAAGTCCACTGCGCCAGCGGTATCAGACCGTGTCAGCGTCAGGGTGGATGAATCGGGCCGTGTAATGGTAAAGGCCTTCGTGCCCGTGCCGCTAGTTGTGGTGAAGCTCCAGGTGGCCGTGCCGCCCAAAGTCGCAGCCGGAAACTGCGTCCACTGGCTGAAGGCTGGCGCGTCTGTGAGAGATGAGGCAGTCGTGGGATAGTTGAAGCTGACGTATGCCTTCTCCGTGCCGTCTGTGATGGTTCCGTCAGTCTCGTTGTAGGTCATCCCCTTACGCAGGCTCACGTTATAGATCATCCCGTATGCGGAATATGTGAAGAGGTATCCGGTCTGCGTGGTAGGAAAGTATATGTGCTTGAGTATCCCGACGGTATTGCCGGGTGAGGGCACGTTCTCGACCGTTAGCCCGCTGAAGCTGGTAGAAGGGATCAACATCGCGTAATCGAACCGGGCTATTACGGTCTGCGTGTCGTTGAGTCCAGGGACGGTTATCGAAGTCAGGTAGTTGAGGCAGTCATAATTGAACTGGATGACGCGGCCCAGCGTGTCGGTGATGCTGCTGATGGCCTGCCGCCAGATGTATCCCACCTTGCCAGTGTTGTCCTGGCAGGGGGTTGACTGATTCGCATAGCCTATGGTGATGTAGTTGCCGTTGGGATCAACTATGCTGGTAACGAGCAGCCGGTTGTTGACCGAGCTTACATTCTTGCGCACCCCGTTATTGTAATAGAGGGTGCCGCCCGACCCGCTGCCGACGTAGGTGATGTGAGAGCCATCATTAGTCTGGTAGGTCAGGGTCTGCGTGCTGTTGCCCGACCCTAAGTAGCGGCGCGTGCCGTCCGATTCTATCAGCACGAACTTGGTGTTGGGGTTGGTATCGTAGGTGACTATCCGGCCAAAGCTGATCGAAAATCCTAGATAAGGCCAGGTATTGACAGCATTAAAGGTGACAGCCGAAGAATGGCGCGACCAGACGCGGCTGTTGTAATTGAGCGAGAGGCTGAGCGGCAATCCGCGACCGGGCAGGCCCCAAAGAGGAATTGAGAGCTCGAAATTTGAGCCTTCGGGCAGGATCGAGCCGACTGCACAGGAAGTCATCGCGCGGTTGCGGGGCGAGCCTACAAGGTTGCGAGGCTCGCTCCAAAGCTCGTCGTAGAGGAAGTCGCCGCTATCGCCGCCGCCGCTTTGAGGCAAAGGCGTGGCGACAACCGCATCAGGCATTGCTGCAAGCAGCCCGCGCAGATCAGCAGGAGCACCATCGGCAGAGCCTATGATGGTTCCGTCAAAACGGAGCAGTGACTGGTCAGCGTCCCACTCGGGGTCTGTCTGGTGAGGCTTCAGGCCCGGCTTGATGAGCACTGGCGCGCGGGCCTGCACGAATGGAGTGCTAACCGTAACCCAAACAAGGCCCGGCTTGATCAGTGTCGCCTGCCCGGAATCATCAATCTGTAGGCTTGTGGAATCAGATGATGCCCAGTTGAGCTTTGCTCCTTGAACGGCGCTGCCTTGAGAGTCAAGCCCGATTGCGGTGAAGCTTATGCGCAGGCCCTGATAGCCGACGAGCTTACGGGGAGATATTTCAATGGAGGCGACACGCGAGGTGCGGCTCACAACAGTCTCCAACTGACGAGGCGATTTGACGCGACGAGATAAAAAGAGATGTGCGGCGCTTTGAAAAGGGTCTGTGAACAGGCTGCCCGCTTTCGAAGCGAGCCGGACGGCTTCTGCTAGAGTGATGGCTGAGCCGGGCAGAAGCAGAAGATTAAAAATGAGAAGGAAGCAAAGCAGCCTAGTTAGAGTCCCCCGACGAACCCGCCGGTATGATTGAAAGATTGAAAGCGAGATGACCGAATGAGCATAAGCGGGATTGGGAAGGTGAAGGCTTTGGGAGCAGTGGTTGTGTCGCATGGGAGGACTCCTCGAATCGAGCGAATTGCTCGCCCGATGGCTGAAGCTTGTTAATTATCAACTGGCGAAAGGCAGTCGCGTCATCAGAGGGAGTGGCAAGCAAAACTGCCTTGCGCTCAATGCGCCGGGCAAGACAAGCGAGGTTGAGTTTCTGTTATTCTTAAAGCGCTGCCAGCGAGCATTGAATGCGTGGGAACAAAGCTCACAGCGCGCTTGGTGATTTTAAGCACGGGCTATAATGACAGCCGCGATAATACGACTGACCTTTTTACGTGTCAAGCGAAAAGTTTGTTGTTGTTTGAATGCCTGCGACTCAGGTGATGGGCGGGGTTATGAACGGATGATATGAGAGCGTGGCGCGGCAGCATTTCGCGTTTTTCGGTAAAGGACGGCCTGCAATGCCGCCGCGCGTTATTCGATTCTCAGGCTGAGCGGCGCGCAGTCTACTGCTTGGCGACGGCGGCGTTCTTGAGCATGTCAACTATCGCGGCCTGGTTCTCGCGCTTGGCGTACATCAGCGCCGTATAGGCGTATTTGTCCTTGATATTTATATCGGCGCCCTTCGATATGAGAGTCTCGACCACGTTGGCGTGCCCCCAGTTCGCCGCCAGTATCAAAGCTGTCCGGCCATCTTTGTCCTTCGCATTGACGTTTGCGCCTTTGTCAACCAGCGCCTTTATCATTTCGGTGTGGCCGTTGCCTGCGGCCTCTATTAGCGCCGTGTGACCTTCTGCGGTCTTCGCCTCTATATCGGCTCCCTTGCTCAATAGAAACAGCGCGATCTCAGTGTGACCTGCGCCCGCCGCGTCTATAAAAGCCGTGCGCCCCTCCTTATCCTTTGCCTTGATGTCTGCGCCTTTCTCTACCAACAGCTTCACAACATCGTCCTGTCCCCAGTAAGCCGCTTCCATCAGAGCCGTGCGGTCTGATTCGTCCTTTGCGTTTACGTCAGCGCCTTTGGCAAGCAGTGAGTTCACCGCGTCCGTATCGCCCTTCTTGGCCGCAGTGCGCAAATCAGCGTTGAGGTCTGCCGCATAGACAGTTATCGGCATCAAGATGAGCAGGGCAAGAAGAACCGGAAGCAGATAGCCGAAAGCGACTTTGCATACTCTGCGTAGATTCATGGCGTTACCTCCATACCCTCGACAACCCGCCGGGCAATGGTGATAGCAGATTCTCAATACGCCAATCGCCGGAAGGTTGACTTCAATGATGAATCACCGAATCAGCAATCATAGTTTCGCTTTTCCTACAAGGATTGTTCGGCGCGAACCCGCTGGGTTCGTGTCTGTGCACAATCTAATCCCCATTCTTTATTTCTGTCAATCCGTCAGTTGATGATAAGGAGACGCTGCAAGATGATTCTCAAGCGCCGCTCAACCTGATTGACCGATTACGCCGCCCGGCTGAGCCTTCTCGAAATCGGCAGACAATGTCAGGTTGCCCCAGTGGACGATGAGCCTGCCTCCGTCGCCTCTGTTTTCCAGATTGATTGTAAGCAACTCAGCCGTGTTGTCCACCTTTTGAAAAGCCATCGGGACTTCGGCCACAGTTGCATTGTCTTCGGATTGAATTAGCAGCGCCCACTTTTGCGGCTCGACGAGCTTTGCTTTCAGGATGTACCTGCCTGTATTGATAATCTTGTCGCCGAACTTCAAGCCAACGCCTGTAGTCAGCGTCGTTGGCGCGTTCGATCCCATGCGCCATTCCTGTCCGGGACTTATCATCGCTTCGAGGTCGCGCCCCTTCAGAGCCGGGCGGCCATACTCAACAGTGACTTTGGCGCCGTCAATCGTTATATCAGACTGCCCGCGATCCGGCGCTGTGGTTGCGGCGCTCCCTGCCGCGTTCGCATTGTTGCTGCTCCCGCTGTTAAGGTTGGCATTGCTATTTGATTTATTGCTTGAGCTGCCGGAACAGGCAATGCTCAAAAGAACAATCGTCGCGGTTAGAATTGAAATGGTTATCTTCATCTGAAGCTTGCCCTCCCTCAACGGGCTTTAATATTAGCACCGCAAAGCCCTCTGTCACAGCCAGTTGGATTTTTTCAACCTGGCGAAATTGCCTGTTCAAGTGCGCCGGGCTTACGTCGCGCTTTTATAAAACATTCGACCCTCATCTTGATGTCATCAAAAGCTGAGGCGCAGCCCAAACTGAAGTTGTCTTGCGTCGGCGGCGGCGGTCGCGCGGCCAAAGCTCGCGAGCGGTTTCGTTCCCGGCCCGAAGATGTTGTTCGGGAACTGGAGGTTCGTCCTGTTCAGCACGTTGAAGCCTTCGGCCAGGGCTTCGATAGCGAAATGATCCGCGACGCGAACCCTCCGGCTCAACCTCAGATCGAGCGACGCGAAATCAAATCCGCGGCCCGTGTTGCGCCCAACTCCAACGGGCCTGTCATTGACGTTCGTGTCGAAGTTGCGATCCGTTCCCGTCTGCACATTGAACGGTTGCCCGGAGCCATAGGTGAAGATATAGCTCAACTGAAAGCCCGCGAGCGCGCGCCTGAGATGCGACTCGCTGCTTGCCGTCGGAACTTCGAGCGAGCCGCTCACGGTCAAGCGATGCCGCTGGTCGTTTGCCGAAAGCCCGCGATCGTCTCTTATGTTGAAATTGTTCTGCGGCGTCGAGAAGAAAAAGTTTCCTGCGTTGTCTATCGCCTTCGACAGCGTGTAAGAAACGCGCAGGCTCGCCCAACGCGAAGCGTGGCTGCGGAAGGAAACGGTCATCGCGTCGTAGTAAGAATCTGCCGCGCTCTCGAACCTATTGACGTTTGCAAAGCGCGAATCAGGTCGGCCAAGATTCGGCACGCCCGCCGATGCCGGAAATCGCGGAACGTTTATGTTGCGAGAGATTATCAGGTGCAGGCCGCGCAGGTGCTGGTAGCCTATGGATAGCGAAGCTGCGCGATTCAGCTCGCGCTCGATTTGAAGGCTTACCTGCTCGCTGTAGCTGTTTTGTATCAGAGGGTCAATCGTCGTTATGCTCGTCAGCAATCCTTCAGGAAAGGTCGCAAGCACGTTTGGGAAAACGGGAGCGCCCGTTTGGCCCGCAGCAAGCACGGCGACTCGATACTTCACGCCGTCGCGCTGAAGCGCATTCGATACAGCCCTGAGCGGCACGCGGTCAAAGTAAAGGCCGAAGCTCGCGCGAACAACCGTTTTGTGATCTGCGGGAGCGAAAGCCATGCCAATTCTCGGAGCGAAGTTTGTCGCGTCAGTCCTTATAGGATCAGGCAACCACTGGAGGTCGTAGCGCAACCCTGCGTTAAGGGTTAAACCTGCGCGCGGCTTCCATTCGTCCTGAATGAACAGGCCGAGATTTGGATTCAACTGTCGCTGCTCGGCTTCGCCGAACGCCTGCTGAAAGGTGACGTAGCGCCCGGCCTTGAAGCTGTCGAGCGATGAGAAGGTATAGACTCCCTGAAGCGCGCCCGGAAAGATTATGTTGATGCGATTGAAAAGAAAGTCCGCGCCGAACTTTGTCGTGTGCTCGCTTGTTTCAAAAGAGAGGTTATCAACCGCCTCAAGAAGATCAATCGCTCTGGCGGTCGGCGAGAATGTGGCCGTGCCGAGATTTGCCACGCCCGCGATGTTGATTGCAGGGCCAAGCGCGTCGTTGACCGGCGCGGCAAGTCGGCTGCGCGTGAATTGAAACCGCGCTTCGTTTATCGCCTTCGCAGAAAGCGTCGCCGTGTCGCTCAGGGCAAAAGTCTGGTCGCGGTCTGTAAGCCCTGTCCCGCGACTCACATCATTCAGCCCGCCAACGTTTCTAGCGTTCGCACTTGTTATGTCGTAGAGGCTGTAGCGCGCCGTGAGCAGATTCGATTGATTGATGCTGTGGTCAACGCGCGCGAAGTAGTTTGTCGAATGGTAGCCCGTTGAGTATTCACCAGTCTGCGCGCGCGGCCCGTTGTAGCTAAAGCGATTGAGCGTATCGTTTATCGCTGCGACGCTCGCGGGCGAGATGGTGACGAAGCCCGCGCGGTTGAGCCGCGTCTGCTCGAAGTTAGCAAACAGAAAAGTTCGCGCGCGAACGAGCGGCCCGCCGATGCCTGCTCCATACTGCGCTTCGGTCAGCGGGTCTTTTGAGCTTGCGAATGCGTTTCTCGCATCGAACCTCTGATTGCGCGCGAAGCCGTAGAATCGGCCTCGCCACGCGTTCGTCCCCGATTGCGTGATGATGTTGACGACGCCGCTCGACGCGCGTCCGAACTCGGCTATGCCACCCGAAGTCACGACCTGAAATTCGCGTATGACCTCCTGGCTGAAAAATGTCCCGGCCAGGTCGGCTGCGTCATCGTTGGCTGAAAGGCCGTCGACGATGAAGCCGTTGTTGAGATTGCGCTGGCCAGCGACGGATATGCCCGTGCCGGGCACGGCTGAAGTCTCGGCGAATCGCTCGTTGTTTCCAGTGTTCGTGCGCGACACGGCTGGAGCCAGCAAAGCAAGGTCGAGATAGTTGCGCCCGTTGAGCGGAAGCTGATTGATTTCCTGCGGCGCGACCGATTCGGCCAGTTGCGTGCGCGAGCTTTCAATCACAGCCTTTTCGCCTGCCACGATGCTGACGTTTTCGGCCACGCCTGCGACCGCGAGCTTGACCGCGATGTCGAGCGCCTGACCTATTGCTAAGGTAAGCTCTTTGTTGAAAGCCGTGAATCCTTCGCTCTCGACTCTCAAACGGTACGCGCCGACCGGCAAATACAGAAATCGGAATCGCCCCTGCTCGTCGGCTGTCGCCTTCCAGGTTTGATTGCGGTCGAGGTTCGTGACGGTGATGAGCGCGCCGCCTATGCTTGCTCCGGCTGTGTCTTCGACTCGCCCGCTCAACGTGGCCGAAGTGATAGCCTGTTGAGCCAGCGCGTGACTTCCGCCGGTATCAAAGATGATGACGCCGACAAGAAATAGAATGATGGCAAATCGCCTTCGCGCGTGTTGTCGCATTGGTGCCCTCCCAAATATGCACGTTGTATCCGCTCGCAGCATGAAGCTGTGGTTCGCTGTCGCAGCCTTCGCAGAATCAAAAGCGACGACGAGTCATCGCGACAAAATCAGCCTTCGACGCAAGCAGATGGTTGATGATTAAACCCGATCTTGGAGTGGGCGAATGGGAGGAGCGCGCGCAGAAAGGCTCGTAACTGTGGAGTCGACGAGGAGCGCGGTGCTGTGCGATGAGCGCGCCGCCGTGCCGGTTAGTTCCGCATGAAAAGTCGCAGCGCAACCGAGGTCGCGCAGGTTGGTTAAAGAGAAACTGGCAGATGTTGCGCAGCCTTCGGGACACGGGGGGGTAAGATCGGCTGCGATGAGATTTGTCTGACCGGTCGAAGCCGCGCCTTTAACGCGGGCGCGGCGCGGGCTGCAACAGCAATGGCCCGCCTTGACGCAGCAACTCATCGAGCATACTTCAGGCACGCTCGATGCAAGCGCAAGCGGGGCAGAGGCGGCGCACCATAACAGCAAAAGCGCCGCGCACACGGCGCGTGAACCGGCGAGTCGCTTTTGCGGGGGCGCTTTCATCTCAGCCTATTCTTAACATAAGCGTTAACAGCGTAATGTCAGGTATACAACACATCATTCACAAAGGCCAGAGGCCCGGAGCCAAAAAACACCCTGCTTTTTCTGGCAATCGCCGTGCCTCTGTTTTTCCGTTCGCGCACAAACGTTTGAATGCGAAAGATGTTTCAGGGTGAATCACAAGCGCGAGCCGCGTGCTTCAAATCTAGACATCAGCGAAGGCGAACGGCTTGGCGATCATGGTTTGGCTTCCATCCAATTCTTCCCAACGCCTACATCAACGACGAGCGGGACCGAAAGCGGATAAACCTGCTCCATCTCTTCGCGCACTATCTGTTTCGTTTGCTCGACTTCTTTCTCAGGGACCTCAAGCAGCAGCTCGTCATGCACCTGAAGAATCATCCGCGCGCCGAGTTTCTCGCGCCTGAGCCGTTCGTGCACTTTAATCATCGCCATCTTCACGATGTCTGCGGCAGTTCCCTGAATCGGCGCGTTGATAGCTTCGCGCTCGGCCCGCGCTCTCAGGTTGTGGTTGCGATTGCTGATGTCAGGTATCGGGCGGATGCGGCCAAAGATTGTTCTGACAACTCCGGTCTCGCGCACCTGCTCAGGCGTCTCCTGCATGTAGCGGCGCACGCCCGTGTAGGTTTTGTAGTAATCGTCAATCACGCGCTTGGCTTCGGCGCGTGAAAGTCCCGTGCGCTGCGCCAGCCCAAATGCGCCTATGTCGTAAGCGATTGCGAAGTTGACTATCTTCGCGAGCCTGCGCGATTCGGCTTCCTGCTGCCTTGTCTTCGCGCCGAAGACTGCCCGCGCAGTTCGCGCGTGAATATCTTCGCCGCGCGTGAATGCTTCAGTCATCACAGGGTCGCCCGTTATGTGCGCAAATAATCTCAACTCAATCTGCGAATAGTCAGCCGACATCAGCAGGTATCCCGGCGACGGAACGAACGCCGCGCGAATCCTGCGGCCAAGCTCGCTGCGGATAGGGATGTTTTGCAGGTTCGGGTTTGTTGACGAGAGCCTGCCCGTCGAAGTGACTGCTTGATTCAGCGTCGTGTGAACGCGGCCCGTGCGCGGATTAATCAGCTTCGGCAGCGCGTCAACGTATGTGCTCTTGAGCTTGGCAATCTCGCGGTACTCGATGATGAGTCGCGGCAGCTCGTACTTTGCGGCCAGCTCTTCCAGCACGTCAACCGAAGTCGAGATGCGCCCGGTCTTCGTTCGGCGCGACACTTCAAAATTGAGCTTCTCGAAAATCTCGCCAAGCTGAACCGTCGAGTTGATGTTGAACTCCTGACCGGCAAGTTTATAAATCTCGGCAGTCAATCGCTCAAGCTCGCGCTCCATCTCACGCCCGGCTTTCTCCAGCGCCGCAGTGTCAACGCGCACGCCGATGCGCTCCATTTCGAAAAGTATCTCGACCAGCGGCAACTCGATTTCCAAATAAACGCGCTCAAGCCCTGCTGCTTCCAATTTCGCGCGCAGCACGTCTGCCAGATGAAAAGTCAAATCGGCGGTCTGCAACGCTCGCGCGTCTTCGGCCTCAAAGCCTTCGATTGTTTCGGCGACTTCAAGCCCCATGTATTCGCGCGCGATCTCAAGTATTCGATAATTCGTCCGATTCGGGTCGAGCAGATAAGCCGCAAGCATCGTGTCGTCTTCAACGCCTTCGATGCGAACGGCAGGTGTGAAATCCTGTATGCAGCCTTCGGCGGCTTTCTTCGCTTTTGCTTTGTCGAGCGATTCGCGCCCGCAGGCAAACTCATCGAGCAAGGTGAGCGCGCCTTTCCAATCGTGCACGGACTTGCGGATTAATCCGTTCTCTAAAACTTCTTTGATGGCGGCGAGCGGGTCCGCTCCTTCCTCGAACTTTTCGAAATCAACGAGCGCGGCGTTCATCTGCGCAGTTGAAATCGCAACGCCGTAAAGATGGCCTTCGCGCTCGGCTGCAGAAAAAGCAAACCGGTCGAGCGACCACAGCGAACTCACAAAACGCTCAAGCTCTGCCGCAGTCGTGATGCGCGAGTAGCGTGGCTTTCCGGGCTTGCGCGCGGCGACCGTAGCAACTGCGTCGTGCGTTGCGGCGTCTGCGAACTCGCGCGTGAGCTGCGCGAATTCAAGCTCGGAGAATAATTCGTAAGCGGCGCGGCGATCAGGCTTTTCGTAGATGAGCGCGTCGAGATCGAGCTTGATTGGCATATCGCACTTGATGCGCGCAAGCTCGCGCGACTGGCGAATCACGTCGGCGTTGTTTTGAAGGCTCTCGCGGTAAGCTTTTCGCTTGATCTCGCTTGCGTGCGCAATCGCGTTTTCAATCGAGCCGAAGTCCTGAATTATCTGCTTCGCACCTTTTTCGCCCACGCCCGGCGCGCCGGGAATGTTGTCCGAAGCGTCGCCCCACAGCCCCAACAGATCAACGACCTGACGAGGGTGTACGCCGAGCCTTTCCTGAACGCCCGCCGCATCGAGCAATCGCATATCGCCGCTGCGCTCGGTGCGAAGAATCTTAACGTGATCCGTTACGAGCTGGCACATGTCTTTGTCGTTTGTGACTATCACGACATCAAGACCTGCGGCTTCGGCCTGACAGGCGAGCGTGCCAATTATGTCGTCGGCTTCGTATCCGGGCACACGGGTGATTGGAACGCGAAGCGCCTCGCACACGCGCTCGATGTAAGGAAGCTGAGCTTCGAGGTCGTCGGGCATAAGGCCGCGTGTGGCTTTGTAATGCTCGAAAGCGTCGTGGCGAAACGTTCGCTCAGGCGAGTCGAATGCAACGCCGAGATATTCGGGCTTCTCGTTGGCAATCAACCGGCGCAGCATCATCGTGAAGCCGTAAATTGCGTTCGTGGCGAGTCCGTGCGAGTTCGAGAGTCCGCGAATGGCGTAGTAAGCTCTATAAATTTGCGACATCCCGTCAACGAGGTAGAGTCGCTTGCGTTCCGCTTGGGGCATAAAATCATGCTACGGGCCGCAAAATGCGAGTGTCAAGCAAGCGGCTGCCGACGAGTTCATCGGCCTTAATGATTCTTGTTGCAATAAGCCCAATTATTGTGCGAGGATAAGGACAGATGGTCGCACCCAGTGAGGTGTAGATATGGCAACTGAATTGCCTTCGGTACTGCTCGTGGAAGACCACGAAGACACACGCAAGATGCTTGAGCTATTGTTTGAAGAATGGGGCTACAGGGCTACGATAGTCGCAACCGCAACCGACGGTCTAAAACAACTTCTCGAACGCAGCTTCGATTTGATAGTGCTCGACAACTGGCTTCCCGATCTTGACGGTATTGAACTCTGCCGCCAGATTCGAGCAATAGGTCGCCAAACTCCCATCATCTTCTACTCTGCTGCATCAATGGGAAGCGAAGACCACGAAGCGACAGCCTGCGGCGCTAACGCTTACGTCTACAAGGGCAATGGTCTCGGCTCGCTCCGCCAAACTATGGCCGAAGAGCTGGAAAAAGCCCGCAGCAAGCCTCAAAAGAAAGCGCCGCAGAATTAGCTTTCAATTTTTAGCCTTCGCAGCCGCCCGCCTTGAAACCGGCTCCAAGAGCCGCTTTCAGGCTGGCGGTGATCCTGAAAACTAAAACCAGTTGACGCGCAGCGGGGCGAGAACTAGCATAGCCTTCTCAATTACAGGTTAACGAGGCAAGCGAGATGGCCCGCAACAATTGAATCATCGTTGCGGGCGCAGCGTCGCTCAACAAGGCTATGAAAAAATATCTCTCATCAATAATCGCTCTCGCGCTGGCTGCTCAGTTAGCCGCAAGTCAAAGCAAAGTTGCTTCGCCTTCCTCAGATGAGCTTGCCAATCGCGCTCGCGCAACGCTTGCTCAAACTGCCGGGCGCATTGAGCTTGCGGGACTTCGAAAGCCTGTCGAGGTCCTGCGCGACCGCTGGGGCGTGGCTCACATCTACGCGCAGACGGTCGAGGATTTATTCTTCGCTCAAGGATTTGTCGCCGCGCAGGACCGCCTCTGGCAAATGGAGATGTGGCGGCGCGCGGGCGAGGGCAAGCTTGCTGAAGCGCTCGGCCCGCAGGCCATCGAGCGGGACCGCTTCGCCCGACTGATGCGCTATCGCGGCGATATGCAGGCTGAGTGGCAGAGCTATGCGTCCGACGCGCGACAAATAGTCGAGTCGTTCGTGCGCGGCGTGAACGCTTTCATCGAAACCAGCCGCGACAACCTGCCGATTGAGTTTCAAATCACGGGCATACGACCCGAACTGTGGACGCCGGAGACATGTCTCGCCCGAATGGCGGGCTATGTGATGACGAACAACGCCAGCCGCGAAGTGCTGCGCGCGCAACTCGTCCGGCTCATCGGAACCGAAAAGACAGAAAAGTTGCTCGAAACCGATCCTTTCAAAAAACTCGAAATCCCTGCTGGCCTCGACATCAACGGAATTGACAGCAAAGTGCTCGGCGCGGCAGGCACGGCGAGCGCCCCCGTCTCTTTCACATCCACCGAAGGGAGCAACAACTGGGTCGTTGATGGCTCGCTCACGCAAACGGGCAAGCCGATACTTGCAAACGATCCGCACCGTCAAATCACGTTGCCGTCGCTTCGCTATCTGGTTCATCTCGTCGGGCCGGGGTGGAATGTGATTGGCGCGGGCGAGCCTGCGCTTCCCGGCGTCGCTGCGGGTCACAACGAGCGCATAGGATTTGGATTCACAATTGTCGGCATTGACCAGCAAGACATCTATGTCGAGCAGACTGATCCGCAGAACGCGACTCGCTATCGCTATAAAGGCCAATGGGAGGAGATGCGCGTCGAGCGCGAGCGGTTGAATGTAAAAGGAAAAGCTGAGCCGATTGAAATCGAGCTTCGATTCACGCGGCACGGGCCTGTGATTTATCAGGACGAGAAACTTCATCGCGCTTACGCGCTGCGATGGGTCGGGAGCGAACCCGGCTCGGCTGGCTACCTCGCGTCACTTTCGCTCGACCGCGCGCGGAACTGGCAGGAGTTCTTGAAGGCGCTTGAGCGATGGAAAGTGCCTTCGGAAAATCTCGTCTATGCAGATATCGAAGGCAACATCGGCTGGCAGGCAGCAGGGCTTGCGCCGGTCCGCCGCAACTGGTCCGGGTTGCTTCCAGTGCCCGGCGATTCTGGCAAATACGAGTGGAGCGGATTCCTGCCGCTTTCAGAACTGCCGAGAGCATACAACCCCAAGAAACATTTCATAGCGACAGCGAATCATAAGATCACCCCCGAAGACTACAAGCACGAAATCAATTTTGAGTGGGCCGCTCCCTTTCGCTTTCGCCGCATTGAAGAAGTCCTGCGCGCGGGCCGAGCGTTCACCGTCGCGGACTTCGAGCGATTGCAGCACGATCAGGTGTCGCTTCCAGCGCGCGAGCTTGTGCCGCTGCTCAGAGCGGTGAAGGTTGAAACGACTGAATTGAACGAAGCGCGCGAGATGCTTTTGAATTGGGACAATGTTTTATCGAAGGACTCAGCCGCAGCCGCGCTCTACGAAGTGTGGATTCAAAAGCTCGGCGCGAACTTCGCTGATTTGATTGTGCCCGCCGAAGCGCGCTCGCTCGTTAATGGAGCGACTTTGTTTAGGAAGATGATTCGTTCGCTCAACAACCCTGATGTCAGAAGTTTTGGTTCAGACCCGAAATCGAAGCGGGATCAGCTTTTAATCAAGAGCCTTGCCGAAAGCCTCGCGGAATTGCGCTCGAAGCTCGGAGCCGATATGAAGAAATGGCGGTGGGGCGAGCTTCACGTTGCGGAGTTCAAACATCAGCTTTCGACCAATGAGGCTGTGCGCGCTGTGTTTGATTTGAAATCGGTCGCGCGCGGCGGCGACGCGAACACGGTGATGGCTACGGGCGGCGCGGGATTTCGGCAGACGAGCGGCGCGTCATTTCGAGAGATACTGGACCTGAGCAATTGGGATAACTCCGTTGTCATCAACGTGCCCGGCCAATCGGGCCAGCCAACAAGCCCGCATTACTCGGACTTGTTGCCGCTATGGACTGAAGGCAAGTATTTCCCGATGCTCTTCAGCCGCGAAAAGATTGAACAGAACTCGACCGAGCGATTGCTGCTCGTGCCAAGAGGCGGGCAGCAGTAGCCAGAAAAACAGTAACCGCAGGCGTCAGGCGCGAGTATTAGTCACTTGAACCTTGCATAAATCATTACTGCAAAAACTAATTCCACTGGAGGACAAAATGCTCAGGCGATATACATCTATCGTTTTGCTGGTGATTCTCTTGCTTTCCACGACGGCTGCCGTCGCTCAACAGCCGCAAGAGAAGATTGACACGGACGCGATTGCAAAGATCAAAGAAGAGGGCCTGAAACATTCGCAGGTCATGGAGATAATAAGCTACCTGACCGACGTCTACGGGCCGCGACTGACGAATTCGCCTCAGATAAGAGAGGCGCAGGAGTGGGCAAAGAATAAGCTCGCCTCGTGGGGGCTTCAAAACGCTCATCTCGAATCGTGGGGGAATTTCGGTCGCGGCTGGACGCTCGAAGGGTTCACGGCAAATATCGTGAAGCCTCACTTCTACCCGATCATCGCATACCCGAAGGCGTGGTCGCCTCCGACCAACGGAGTGGTGCGCGGGCCTGTCGTTTACCTGAACGCGAAGACCGCCGAAGACCTCGATAAGTACAAAGGCAAGCTCAAAGGGGCTATCGTATTGATCTCGCCTCCGCGCGAGGTGAAGGCGCTGATGGAGCCGCTCGGAAAGCGTTTGAGCAACGACGACCTGTTGAGGCTCGCCGACGCAGAGCCTTCGAGCGGGCAGCGATTCCGGTTCGAGATGACGCCTGAGCAGAGAGCCGCCGCCGAGTTGATGAATAAGAAATGGCAGCTTGCGCAATCGGAAGGCGCGGCGGTCATACTTGAGCCTAGCGGCGGGCTGACGCGCGGCGACGGCGGAACTATCTTCGTCAGCGCGGTCACAATCCCCGCGCCCGTTGACACGCCATTTGATCAAAGACCAAGAGCCTGGTCGAAAGACGTGAAGACTGTTCCTCAAGCAGTCGTCGCCGTCGAGCACTACAACCGCATCGTTCGCATGGTTGAAAAAGGCGCGCCCGTCGAGCTTGAAGTCGGCATAAACTCGCGCTTCACCGATCAGGACATGAACGGCTACAACGTCATCGCCGAAATTCCCGGCACCGATTTGAAAGATGAAGTCGTGATGCTGGGCGCGCACTTCGATTCGTGGCACGCGGGCACTGGCGCAACAGACAACGCCGCCGGTTCCGCCGTCATGATGGAAGCCGTCAGAATTCTTCAATCGCTCGGATTAAAGCCGCGCCGCACGATTCGCATTGGATTGTGGAGCGGCGAAGAGCAGGGCTTGCTCGGCTCGCGCGGCTACGTCACGGAGCATTTCGGAAAAGTGACAATGCCGCAGGCGGGCGGCGCAGGTTCTCAGTCACAACAGACGACCCCGCAGGTTGAGTTGAAGCCGGAGCAGCAGAAGATTTCAGGATACTTCAACATTGACAATGGCACGGGCAAGATTCGCGGCATATACCTGCAAGGCAACGAGCAGGTGCGAAATATCTTCCGCCAGTGGTTCGCACCATTCAAAGATATGCTTGGCACATCGAAGGAGAACAACTTCGCGACGATTTCGATTGCCAACACGGGCGGCACGGATCACCTCTCGTTTGACGCGGTAGGCATTCCGGGATTCCAGTTCATACAGGACCCGATTGAGTACGACACTCGCACTCACCACTCGAATCAGGACGTGTATGATCGGATTCAGGAAGACGACATGAAGCAGATGGCCGTCATCGTTGCAGCGTTTGTCTATAACACGGCGATGCGCGACGAGAAGCTTCCGCGCAAGCCGCTGCCGGGTCAGCCCGTCGCTCAGTCCAATCGTTAATCCGATTGACGATTACGGATTCAGTTCTGCGCCTCTGCGAGAACCTGCCTCACGCAGAGGCGCAAAGACGCAGTGAATCACAGAACTGCAAAGCCATTCCGCAGTCTTATTCTGCCTCGCGGCGATTGTGCGCCGCCCGCTCGTCGTCTTTTATCCAGACTGTTTTGATATTGACGAACTCGCGAATACCGAAGGCGCTCAGCTCGCGCCCGTAGCCCGATTCTTTCACGCCGCCGAACGGCAGTCGCGGGTCGCTTGCGACCATCCCGTTGATGAATACGCATCCGGCTTCAAGCTCATTGATGAGCCGCTCGCGCTCACGTTCGTCATTCGTCCACCCCGCGCTGCCAAGACCGAACGTCGTGTCGTTTGCAATCCGAATCGCTTCATCAATATCGCGCACTCGAAAGAGCGAAGCCACAGGGCCGAATAACTCTTCACGATAGGCGGGCGAATCTTTCGGGATGTTTGCAAGCACAGTCGGCGCGTAATAAAAGCCCGATCCATCGAGCCGCCTTCCGCCTGTGAGCACGCGCGCGCCTGCTCGCTTGGTTTCGTTCACCTGCTTTTCCAGATCGTCGAGAATGTCTGCCGTAGCAAGCGGGCCGATGTCGGTTGATTCATCCATCGGGTCGCCCACTTTGAGTGATTCCATCTGCCGAACAAAGTCGCGCTCAAACTCGTCGTAAATTTTTTCATGAACAATGAATCGCTTTGCGGCGATGCACGACTGTCCGTTATTTATCGTGCGCGCTTTGACAGCAGTCGCAATTGCTTCGTCGAGATTTGCGCTCGGCATTACGATGAACGGATCGCTTCCGCCAAGCTCAAGCACGGTCTTTTTGATTCTCTTCCCTGCCTGGCTCGCGACGCTCGAACCTGCGGGAAAACTTCCCGTGAGCGTAGCGGCCCGAACGCGCGGATCATCAATCACGCGCGCGACTTTGTCCGAGCCAATGAGCAAAGTTTGAAACGCGCCTTCACGAAAACCCGCGCGAAGAAAAATCCCTTCGATTGCGAGCGCGCACTGCGGAACGTTTGAAGCATGTTTTAAGAGTCCAGTGTTTCCGGCCATCAGAGCGGGCGCGGCGAATCTAAAAACCTGCCAGAAAGGAAAGTTCCATGGCATAACGGCAAGCACCGGCCCGATTGGTTGATAACGAATGAAGCTGCGCGTCGCGTTGGTTTTGATTTCTTCGTCGCTGAGAAACGATTCGGCGTTCTCGGCGTAGTAACGGCAGACCCACGCGCATTTTTCAGCTTCGGCAATCGCCGCTTTGATGGGCTTGCCCATCTCTGCGGTCATCACGCGGCCAAACTTTTCTTTCTCGTTTTCCAGAATCTCAGCCGCGCGCGTCATCTTTTCGGCGCGCTCTCGGAAAGACGACCGGCGATGCTCGCGGAATGCATCCGCTGAGAGATGAATCTTCTTTTCAAGCTCGGAGTCAGTTAGCGCGTTGAAGGTTTTAAGAGTCTCGCCCGTTGCAGGATTGATGGTAGCTATTGCCATATAATTCCCCTCCTTCGGTTCGCAGTTATTCACTCTAAAAGAGTAGCACACGACGTTTATGCAAAACGACACGCAGAACGACATTATCGGCTTGCTCTATCGGCATAACTCACATAGAATGCGCACGACTTGAGTGAGTTCTCTCAGGTTGCTCCTTAGAGATGTCCAAGATTCATTAGAAAGGAAAGAGCTTTTCTACGGTTTCGCATTGTATTCACCAGTGATGCGCACTGTGAGGCTTTCTACGACCATGAAAAAAATGCCTTCACACACTCCCTCTTTATCCATCAGCAACACTCGAACAGGTTTGAAAAAGCGGTGGGCTGTTTCGCTCTTCATATTAACCGTGAGCCTGCTCGCTCTTCCCATCACTTTGCCGCCAGTCAGCCGCAGCGCCCCGCAGCCTGTGCAATCTTCCTGCATAAGCTTGGCGGCTGCTGGCGTAGCCTACACGCAGGACTTCAACATTCTGGCCAGCACCGGTACGTCGAGCACACTTCCTGCTGGATGGGCCTTCTCCGAATCTGGAACCAACGCCAACACTACGTACACTGCGGGAACCGGCTCATCCACTACGGGCGATACCTACAGTTTTGGCGCGAGCGGAAATACAGACCGCGCATTCGGCGGGCTTCAAAGCGGTTCGCTCATTCCAACAATCGGTGCGTGCTTCACAAATAACACTGGTGTGACCATAACTTCGCTTGCCATCTCTTACACTGGCGAGCAATGGCGAATTGGCAATACCAGCACGGCGCGCGATGACAGGATTGATTTTCAATACAGTCTTGACGCTACAAGCCTGACCACAGGCACGTGGACCGACGTGAACGCGCTCGACTTCACGAATCTCATAAAGACCGCAACGACGGCTGGCGCGCTCGATGGCAACAACGCCGCGAACCGCACGGCCATCACCAACACTATCTCGGGATTAAGCATCGCTAACGGCACAACCTTTTTTATTCGCTGGACCGATTTCAACGCTGCTGGCGCTGACGATGGATTGGCGGTTGACGATTTCTCACTGACTCCAAATCCGGGCGGCGGAACAACGGTTTCAATAAATGACGTAACGATGGCCGAAGGCGACAGCGGCACGACTACCTTCACCTTCACTGTGAGCTTGTCATCGCCCGCAGGTGCGGGAGGCGTGACCTTCGACATCGCAACGGCGGATAACACGGCGACCACTGCCAACAATGATTATGTCGCCAAGTCGCTCACGGCTCAGACCATTCCATCGGGAAGCTCGACCTATACGTTTGACGTTACGGTCAACGGGGACACGACGGTTGAGCCGAACGAAACATTCTTCGTCAACGTCACAAATATCACAGGCGCAACCGCGGGCGACATTCAAGGCACGGGCACAATCACGAACGACGATGTGACGCTCACTTCGATTCACGACATTCAGGGCAACGGCGCAAGCTCGCCTCTTGTGGGCAACGTGGTCTCGACCAGAGGCATCGTCACCGGCATAAAGAGCAACGGGTTCTTCATTCAAGAACCAGATGCCACTGTTGATGCTGACCCGGCGACTTCGGAAGGCGTTTTCGTATTCACAAGCTCGGCTCCGCCCGCAGCCGCAGCAGTCGGCAATCTCGTGCAGGTGACGGCAACCGTATCGGAATTCGTTCCGAGCGCGGATCCGCTGCAGCCGCCGCTTACGGAATTGACAAGCCCTGCGGTGAGCCTGATTTCTACGGGCAATCCATTGCCTGCTGCAATCTCGTTGACGGCGACTTTCCCTGATCCTGCGGGCGCGTTCGATCAACTCGAACGACTCGAAGGCATGCGCGTCAGCGTCGCTTCGCTCACGGTCGTCGGCCCAACACAGGGCAGCACGGATGAAGTAAATGCCAGTGGCTCAAGCAATGGCGTCTTCTACGGAGTTGTGACGGGCGTCGCTCGCCCGTTCCGCGAGCCGGGCATCCAAGCGCCCGATCCCGCGCCTTCAGGCGCGATTCCTCCGATACCGCGCTTTGACAGCAACCCTGAAAGAATCCGGGTCGACAGCGATGGGCAGACGGGAGCGACGGCAATTGATGTAGGAGCAGGCGCGGTCGTAACGGGACTCGTAGGCCCGCTCGATTATGCGTTCCGCACCTACACGATTCTCCCAGACCCGGCCAGCCCGCCGATGGCATCGGGCGGCCCTGTGCCGCTTGCCGTCACCGCGCCGCTCGGAACAGAGTTCACCGTTGCATCTTTTAACATGGAGCGGTTCTTCGACAACGTGAATGATCCGGCGATAGGCGAGCCTGTGCTGACCACGACGGCTTTCAATAAGCGGCTCGCGAAGGCATCGCTTGCAATTCGCAACTACCTGCTCTCACCCGACATCATCGGCATAGAGGAGATGGAAAACCTCTCGACGCTTCAAGCTCTCGCGGCGCAGATAAGCAGCGACGCGCTCGCCGCAATGCAGCCCGACCCGATGTATGCCGCTTATCTCGTCGAAGGCAACGATGTTGGCGGCATTGACGTTGGATTTTTAGTGAAGACAGCGCCGGTCGCAGGCTCGACTCCGCGCGTGACGGTCAACGCCATAGTTCAGGAGTTGAAGAACACGCTGTTCGTCAATCCTGATTCGTCAACCGAATTGCTCAACGACCGCCCGCCGCTACGCTTGATGGCAGTAATAAATCACCCCAACGGCGCGAGCTTTCCCGTTACGGTCATCGTCAATCACCTGCGCTCGCTCAACGACGTTGGCAGCAACGCTGCGGGGTCGAATGGTTGGGCCACGCTCGGCGAGCGCGTGCGGGCCAAGCGGCAGAAGCAGGCCGAAGACCTTGCCAATCTCGTGCAGGCGCGGCAGATTGCCGATCCTTCGGAGCGAATAATTCTCGTCGGCGATTTCAACGCATTTGAATTCAACGACGGCTTCGTTCATTCGATGGGAGTCATCGCTGGCACGCCCGCGCCCGACAACGAAACCGCCGTGCCGGGCGACGGCGTTGATCTTGTCAATCCTGATCTCGTCAATCTATTCGACACGCCGCCGCCGTCCGAGCGTTATTCATTCGTCTTTGATGGCAACGCGCAATCGCTCGACCATGCACTCGTAAACTCGGCGTTGATCGCTTCGACCGTTGCGCGCAGAATTGAGCACGCGCGGATTGATGCCGATTTTCCAGAGACGGCGCGCAGCAGCGCAATCACCCCAGCGCGACTTTCAGATCACGACCCGCTCGTGGCTTATTTTCAGGTTGCCAGCTTCGCCACCGCCAACATTTCCATAACCAAGATGGACGGGACCGACCCGGTGATTGCGGGCGCAAACGAAACCTACACAATAACGGTGACAAACAACGGGCCTGACGCAGCCGAGAACGTCTCCTTGAGCGACACGCTGCCTGCGGGCACGAGCTTCGTTTCGTTCTCTGCGCCTGCGGGCTGGACCTCGACGACGCCCGCGGTCGGCGCTGGCGGCACTGTCACCAGCTCGATAGCTTCATTACCTGTCGGCAGCGCGGTCTTCACGCTCACAGTCAACATTGATCCTTCGGTCGCAAACGACACGGTCATAAGCAACACGGCAACCGTCACCTCGACAACTGCGGACACAAACGCAAACGACAACAGCAGCATGGCGACCACGACGGTCACGCAAAAGGCCGATCTCGCTGTGATTAAATCCGATTCGCCCGACCCGGCCTGCGTCAACGGCAACATCACCTACACGATCAACTTTGCCAACAACGGGCTTGGGCCTGCCTTGAATGCAAGCGTCACTGATACGGTCCCTGCGAACACAACGTTCATATCGGCTGCGGTGATGAGCGGAACTGGCTGGACGACTACAAGCCCGGCGGTTGGCGGAACGGGCAATGTCACGTTCTCAAAATCGTCTGTCGGAATTGGCGAGACGGCAACGTTTCAGATGGTCGTGAAAGTCAACGCAGGAACAACAGCCGGGACCGTGATAAACAATTCCGCAACCGCCTCGACAACATCGCCCGAAGCGAATGCGGCGAACGACACGGGCACGGCGACAACCACCGTTGACAACATAAAACCTGCGTTCGGTTCATGTCCGAACGTTACGGCCAGAACCGCCAACCCGAATGACACATCTGTTGCGGTCAATTACGCAACGCCGACCGCGACGGACAATTGCGCTGTGGCAAGCGTCGTTTGCAATCCGCCATCGGGGTCAGTCTTTGCGGTCGGGCAGACGAATGTGACCTGCACGGCAACGGACACAGCGGGCAACATGGCGACGTGTACGTTCAAGGTGACTGTTTTTGACGTCTGCTTGCAGGATGACACGAACCCGAACAACGTCATCTTGTTCAACTCGTTCACGGGTGATTACGTCCTCTGCTGCGGAACCTTTAAAGCGAGCGGGAGAGGAGTGGTTAACAAACACGCTGCGATAATAAAGCTGCAGGATGACGCGACTGACAGGCGGTTAAATGTAGAAATATCGCTGCCACAGAGAATCGGAGTGGCCAGCCTGCAAATGCCGCCGGGAACAAGGAGGTGCATTATAACCGACCGCAATTACAGCAATAACAGTTGCAACTGCTCTGCGCCTTGATGCGAAAGCTGTTGCAATCTTCTTGATTGAAAGGGCTGGTCGCCTTGCGCGGCCAGCTTTTTATGTAGCAATTGAAGCGAGGGGATCGGATTCGGCGAAGCCTCAAAGCCAGCAAAGCCCGGCGCGGGCGATTAATCCTTACGCGCGCAGCTTTGCCATTTCCTGTTTCCATCAAATTGAGCTTTACGTATAATACCCGCGAGCAATAATTATGGAGCGTTCCGATATTATTAGCTGTCCGAATTGCGGGGCCGGGAACAAAGCAGGATCAGCGGTCTGTCGAATGTGCGAGCTTCCTCTCGCGCAGCCCGGTTCGGATGCGAGCGCGCAAGTTGACAAAACAGCTTCGCCTCCGCCGATTGATGCCCAACGGCATCGTGAATTCAAACAGGAGACGATAAAGCCAGTGGATGTGCAAATGATAAATTGCCCGGAGTGTAACGCTGAGAACGAACTCGGCTGGTTTTTCTGCCAGCAGTGCGGCAACAAGCTTCCGCAAACGCTTCCTTCAAGCGAGCCGCCGCTCCCGCAAGGGATAAGGACGGTCGCATCCGAGCCTGTCGGAACGGGAGCGGGCGATCAATCCTACAAGACTGTTGAGGAGGAAACGCCACCAGGCCCGGTGTCGCCTGTCGCGCCCACTATGGTTGCGCAGCCGTCTTCACCTGTTCCGCCTCAAACTATCAAAGAGGCTGACGTTGCGCCTCCGCCTGCGCCCAAGCCGAGCATTCCACCGCCTGATGCGAAGCCGCCGATGACCGAGCAGGTGAAATCATCGCCCGGAGCTTCGCGTCCGAGCGGCGGCATTACTTGCGCGAAGTGCGGTCACGCGAACGAGCAGGGCAGCGCGTTCTGCTCAGGCTGCGGCGCGTCGCTTACAGTCGCGCACACGATGGTTATGTCTTCCATCACCGCGCCGCCGAAAGGCCGCCTGCACCTTGTGATGGAAGGCGGGCAGACGGGCGAAGTCTATGAGATAGGCGACGAGACCGTAATTGGTCGAGCGCAGGGCGACATCACTTTCCCCCACGACGGATTCATGTCGGGCCGCCACGCGCGCGTTGTGCGACGCGGGTCGAGCTTCGTGCTGACGGATGAAGGGAGCCGCAACGGAACCTTCATTCGAATCAAAGGCGAAGTCGAACTCAAACCCGGCGACATGATCTTAATCGGCAAGCAGCTTTTCAGGTTTGAAGCCTAATCAGTGGTCGGTGGTCAGTGGATGGTGGTCAGTTAACGATTCATATTGTTCACCTGACCACTGACACTGATTACCGGCCACTGACCACCGACTATTATGAGCGACGTTTTAGTCTCAGTCTCGGCCCGCACGGATGTGGGGATGCAGCGCAGCGGCAATGAAGATTCGTTCCTCGTCGCTGATCTCACAACGGGCGCAGATGGCGAGGAGATGAAGGAGCATCCGATTGGCGAGCGCGGCGGGCTGCTTATTGTTTCAGACGGTATGGGTGGGGCGGCTGCCGGTGAGATAGCAAGCGAAATGGCCGTCACGACCATAAAGGAATCGCTCATCGAGCAGGCCGACGGCGCGAACATTTCCGAGCGACTTAAACAAGCAACCGAAGAGGCCAATGAGAGGATATGGAGCCTGTCGCAGGAGAATGCCGAGATGGCCGGCATGGGCGCGACAGTCACAGCGGTGGTGGTTCGTGAGACGGTCGCGCACATCGCTCAGGTCGGAGACTCGCGCGCCTACCTCATTCGCAACGGTCAGATCAGGCAACTGACCAAGGACCAATCGCTCGCGCAGATGCTTCTCGACGCGGGCGCGATTCAACCTGAGCAGGCCCACTCGGTTCCGCAAAACGTAATAATGCAGGCGCTGGGCACGCAGCCCAATATTCGCGTGGCAATGACAGAGCTTCAGCTCTATCGCGACGATCACCTCGTGCTTTGCAGCGACGGGCTGTCGAACAAGGTTGAACCCGAAGAGATGATTGACATCATCGAAGATGCCGAAGACCTGTCGAGCGCCTCAGAAGAATTAATAAGATTGGCAAACGAGCGCGGCGGCGAAGACAATATTACGGTCATCATCGCGCGCTTCGACGGGGAGGCGCTACGGCCCGCGAGCGAAGGCGCGGTCTTTGCGGACAACGCGAGCACGCTCAGACAGATCACGCTGACGGACGACATTGGCGATACGACAACGTTTTACGCGCCGACTGCTTATTCGTCTCAACAGGAAGCGGCCAAAGCTGCGGCTGCCGCGCCACAGGCACAAGACCCGCAACCAGCCGACCCGCCGACACCAACTGAATCATCAGAGGGCGACAATTATGAATCGAGCGAAGCAGAATGGTCGCGCCCGACCATCAGGCTCACGAG
Source organism: Blastocatellia bacterium (assembly GCA_035575515.1). GTDB lineage: Bacteria > Acidobacteriota > Blastocatellia > UBA7656 > UBA7656 > DATLXU01. The sequence goes on along the minus strand of DATLXU010000118.1, from coordinate 7,509 downwards.
AAAGATAGGCTATACTCAGATAATCGTCTTTGCGGTGATCTCGCTTATCCTGATTGCCGCAGCAGTCTATTTCTTCATCACTTTCTCGCGGCCAGGACAGCAGCCGATTCAAAAGCAAATAGCGCCGCAAGAAATCCCCGCTCAGCAAACAGAACCCGCGCAGCAACCGGCAGAGCCGCAGCAGCAGGCCCCTGCGCAAGAACAGCAGCCGGCGCAAGAAGAAAAGCCTGCTCAGCCCGAACAGCCGACAAGCCCGCAATGATCTAGCCGTCATTCGACTCGCAGATTTATACGGCTTTCATCTCATAAAACGCCCGCCAGTCTTGTCAGCGGGCCGCGTCTCATCTATAGTAGCGCGCAAACGGCAAGCATCACGCCTTCGCAAGAGGATTATGAAAAAGGAATCTAAGGGACAGGCACCTACGCTGATGAAAGAGCGTCAACGACTTGAAGAGACGAAGCAATCAAAAGAGAGCGTGCCGCCGTGGCGGCGATGGGGACCATACGTCAGCGAGCGCGCTTGGGGAACCGTGCGCGAAGACTATAGCGCGAACGGCGACGCGTGGAATTACTTCACTCACGACGAGGCGCGCAGCCGCGCTTACCGCTGGGGTGAGGACGGACTTGCTGGCATCTGCGACCGTTATCAACTGATTGTCTTTGCGCTGGCCTTGTGGAACGAGCGCGACCCGATCCTTAAAGAGCGCGCTTTCGGCCTCACTCCCAACGAAGGTAATCACGGCGAGGACGTGAAGGAATATTACTTCTATCTCGACTCGACGCCAACCCACAGTTACATGAAATATCTCTACAAGTATCCGCAGAGCGAATTCCCTTACGCGCGGCTCGTCGAAGAGAATCGCCGACGCGAGGGGCGCGGGTTCGAGTTTGAATTGATGGATACGGGTGTGTTCGATGAAGACCGCTACTTCGATGTCTTCGTTGAATACGGCAAAGCAACGTATAGAGATATTTGTATAAAGATTGAAGCGATAAATCGTGGCCCTGATGCCGCGCCGATTCACATCATTCCTCATCTATGGTTTCGCAACTCGTGGGCGTGGGGGAGCGAGCGCGGGCCTGAGCCGAAAATCACGCCCGGCCCCGAGGGCGAAAAGTTCGTTAGCCTCATGGCTGATGACTCCAGATTGCACCCGGTCAAGGGCATCCCCTTCGACTACAGCGTTGGCACGCGGTATTTGTACGCGGAGAAGCGCAACGGCGTAGAGTTGCTTTTCACGAACAACGAGACTAACCCTCAGCGGGCGCGCGTGATGGGAAGCGTGAGTCCCACGCCTTATTACAAGGACGCGTTTCATCGCAAGATCGTGAACGGCGAAGAGGCAACGAACCCCGCGCAATTCGGAACGAAGTCGTGCTTGCATTATCGAGCAATGGTTCCGCCGGGCGGCTCGTTCACGGTCCGTTTGCGCCTCACGCCTGAGGCAATGGATGCTCCGCTTGATGATGTTGATCGAATAATTGGTGAGCGGCGCGCTGAAGCAGATGAGTTTTACGCGAGCGTTCATCCGCCGAACGCTACTGAAGATGAGAAGCTCGTTCAGCGGCAGGCGTTCGCGGGATTGCTGTGGACAAAGCAGATTTATCTATTCGATGTCGACAAATGGCTGAACGGAGACGATGAGAACAATCCCCCGCCAGAATCGCGCAAGCATATTCGCAACACTCACTGGCGGCATTTGAACTCGATGCGCGTGCTTTCGATGCCGGACAAATGGGAATACCCGTGGTTTGCGGCATGGGATTTGGCGTTTCACTCGATCGCGCTGACGCTCATTGACGCAGAGTTCGCTAAAGAGCAGTTGTGGCTGATGCTGTTTGAGCAGTTTCAGCACCCAAACGGGCAATTACCCGCCTACGAATGGGAGTTCTCGGATTTGAACCCGCCCGTTCACGCGTGGGCCTGCTGGCGAGTCTACAACATGGATCGCATAAGAAGCGGGAAGGCTGACCGCGCGTGGCTCGAAAGATGTTTTCACAAGCTGCTGATTAATTTCGCGTGGTGGGTGAACAAGGTTGACCGCGAAGGCAACAACATTTTTGAAGGCGGCTTTCTCGGTCTCGACAATATAACGGTGATTGACCGCAGCGAGAAGCACGCCGACGGCGTGATACTTGAGCAATCTGACGCGACGGGCTGGATGGGGATGTTCTGCCTGAACCTGATGCGCATAGCGATTGAGCTTGCGAAAGAGAATAAGGTTTACGAGAGCCTCGCCGTGAAGTTCTTCGAGCATTACATCTACGTCGGCGCGGCAATGAAGCACATGGGCGGGCGCGATTATTCGCTGTGGGACGAGCGCGACGGGTTCTTCTACGATATTCTTCGCTATCGCGACGGCAGCTTTCACAAGTTCCGCGTGCGCTCGCTCGTCGGGATAATTCCGCTCTACGCGGTCGAGCGGCTGGAACTGGATTGGATTAAGCCTTTCGAGTTCTTTCAAGCGAACCTTGACTGGTTTGTGAAGAATCGCCGCGAGCTTGTCGAGCGATGCTGTCATCTGATCAAGCACGATGGCATGGAAGTTTACGTCTTGACGATAGTTGATGAAGAACAGACCAAGCGCATTTTAGAAAGAGTCTTCGACCCGCAGGAATTTTTGTCGGATTATGGGATGCGCAGCCTGTCGAAATTTCATGAAGAGCATCCTTATGTCTTCGGCGCAAGCGAAGTCCGCTATGAGCCAGCCGAGTCGGACAATAAGATTAAAGGCGGCAACTCGAACTGGCGAGGGCCTGTATGGTTTCCGACATCTTTTTTGATGATCGAATCGCTCAGAAAACTCGGCAAGGCTTACGGGCCGCAATTCAGCGTGAAGCTCCCCGACGGATCGGGCCGCGAGGTCACGCTCAGGGAGATGGGCGAAGAGATAGCGAATCGGCTGATACGGATTTTCGTCAGGGGCGAAGATGGCAGGCGGCCAGTGTATGGCGGCACTCGGAAGTTTCAAGAGGACCCTCACTGGCGCGATTTGATTCTCTTCTACGAATATTTTCATGGCGACAACGGCGCAGGCATCGGCGCATCGCATCAGACCGGCTGGAGCGCGCTCGTCGCGTCATTGATAGACGAGTGGCGGCGGTGATCTTTATTAAAACCAATCAGAGGGGGGAGGCTTATGGCGAAGGCAATTGATATGCACGTCCATCTGCCGACTGCGAGTTTCATGCAAGGCTCGCTCGGACCGTTCGCTGAAGCGGCAGAAGAGTTCTTCCGCAGCAAAGTTTCAATACGCGAGATGGATGAGGTCGCGCGCTACTACGAAGAGATGGATATCGTCGGCGTTCTGCTCGCGTGGGACGCTGAAACTGCTACGGGACTGCCGCCGCTCACGAATGACGAAGTCGCAGACGTTGTGAAAAAATATCCGCGCCAGTTCGTGGGCTTCGCTTCGGTTGATCCGTGGAAAGGCAAACGCGCGATTGAAGAGATGGAGCGCGCAATTCGTGAACTCGGACTCATCGGCGCAAAGTTCCATCCTGGCTTGCAAGCCTTTTATCCAAACGACAGGCAATTTTATCCGCTCTATGAAAAGATTGCAGAGCTGGGTATTCCCGCGCTGTTCCACACGGGCACGAACGGGCTTGGCGCAGGTAGGCCAGGAGGAATGGGCGTGAGACTAGATTATTCGCGTCCAATCTATCTCGATCATGTGGCTGCAGACTTTCCTGAACTAACTATCATCGGCGCGCATCCGGCATGGCCATGGCACGAAGAGATGCTTGCGATCATCGGCCACAAATCGAATGTCTTTATGGATTTGTCGGGCTGGTCCCCGAAGTACATCCCGAAAGTGATAATGGACGAAGCGCGCACTCGCCTTCAGGATAGAATCCTTTTCGGAAGCGACTACCCGTTCATCACGCCTGAAAGATGGTTGAAGGATTTTGACAGCTTGGAAGGGTTCAAGCCGGAAGTCCGGCAGAAGATTCTCTATGAAAACGCGGCGAGGATTCTGAAGCTCAACAAGTGATCATCCGCGAATCTGCGCGAATCTTTCCCTCAACACTGTTAACGTCGTTCGCGCAGATTCGCAGAAACCCGTTTCAGTGATTGAACAACCACTGCTCGAAAATCTTGGCCTCTTCTTTCTTTCCGCTCCAACGGGCGCGATTGCGCCCCGTGAGGGCTAACACTTCGGCGTGATGCTGGCCCGCGCGGTCGCCGATCCGCTCAAACCAGTTATACAACCGGGCAATCTGCGCGATAGACTCTTTCGCCGCTTCGACCGTCTTGAAGCTCAGCACGTTTCGGAAGTGTCGGCTGTAGAGGTTCTGATCGCGCGCGGTCGTCGTGTAAAGATCGAAGTAGCCTTGGAGCAATCCCGCGCTCTGCAACACGCTCGCAACGTAGCTCGGTCGCGTGCCGACCGTTCGAGCAATTTCGCCGATGTCGGTTGTGCCGCTTTGATGAAGCTCGAGAATGCGACTCTTCTTCGAGTCCTTTCGCGGCGCGCGGCGACGACGTGGGCGCTCATCAGGATCGCCTGCCGTTGTGCCCGCGATTGCCGGGTTCACCATTTGATTAAAGAGAAATTCTTGTTCCTGCATTTCAACCTCCTGCTTCTTCCGCAGCGCTCATCCCGCATGACGGACTTCGGTCACGTCAGCGGCTTTGCTTTTTAAGTAATCAATGAAAGCGCTAGCTGCGCGGCGCGAAAGCTCTTCGGGACGGCACTTCAAAACTTCCACGCACTCTTTTTCCGCGTTCACTCCGTTGGCGTTCGCTATCGCGCGAATCGCCACGAGCTGCTTCGGCGTGACCAGATCGGCCATAGTCTTTGCCACAGGGTCACGCGGAAAATCTGTCTTCGTTGCGGCTGCGCCGTTGCCGTTCGCTTGCGGCGCGGCCTCATCTTCGCGGCGATAAAGCTCGCGCGCGATGCCGAATTTGACTGCGGCCCGCTTGAGCGCGTCGTGTTCGGCCTTCTTGATTCCCTTTTCGTCGTAAGCTGAGCCAGTGCCGATGCCCTGCCGCGTCACGCCCCGAATCGTTATCGAAGCCGTCACCGCGACGAAGTCGCCAATCTGCTTTATCGAGTTCACCTGATGCGACCAGTCGGGGCAGATGCGGTCGAGCAAGTCTGCAACGACGTGCCATTCCACATAATCAACTTCATGCTCGCGGCCCGCGCGGTCGCGCCAACCGACTCGCTGCCTCACAAGCTCAGGCGACACGGCCTGCGATAATTCTTTGAGCGTTTCGGCAAACGGAATCACAACCGCTTCATCGTCGTTCTGATCTCGCGCGCTCATGGCATAATCGTCTTGCGCCTGCGATTCGATTGTTTCACCCGCCGTGCTGATTGCGTCATCGGGCGGGTCGAGATGAAACTTCACGGCGAGAATGTGCTCGCAGCGGAAGCGCGGCTCATCCGCGATACGCTCTTCGTACTCGGCGCAGTTGCAGCGCACGCGTCCGTCTTCGTCCTTCCACACTCGATAAGTCTCTTTCTTAACGCCCGGCGATACGACATTGAATCCTTCGTAGTCGCGCTCAACCATCCCCATCGCGGCAATCGTTTTTGCTCGATTGATTAACAAGTTTGAATTTTCTACTGCTGCGCTCATTTGTTTCCTCTCTTTCGTAAAGCGGACTCGATTAGTTGACATCATCAGAGGTAATGACTATTGGCTGAAAATCATCCTCCGGCCTGCTTGCCCTTGACGCTTCTAAAACAAGAAGTCGCGCTTCCAGTTCCCTCACTTGCCGATTGAGAACCTGCACCCTCTGCCACAAAGCATCAAAGCTTTCCCATACTTCGTCAGAATGGAAGGACATCGCTCTGCCTCTCTTTCCGCTCAATCTGAACCAGATTGAAGCTGCTGGGCTGGTCAACCTCGTCCAGCCATTCGATCAGCGATTCGAGCTGCGCCGACCAGAACTCGTACCCTTGCCACGCGTCTAGCTCCTCTAGCTGGCCCAACTCGTCTGAATAGCTCGATTGCTCCTTAACTTCCCTGCCCATCTCCTACCCTCCGCCTGTTTCATACGTGAAACATTGTACCATTGTTCCTCGTTTTGTTTCAAGTGTAAAATAATTTGTTGCAAGTGCGATACAAATTATGTTATACAGAGAAGCGGGTAACAGGAGGCCATAGTGTATGGCAGAAGCAGCATTAAACATTGTAGAATTGGGTGAGTACGTGAAGCGCAAACGGCGGGATGAGAAGTTGTCGTTGCGCGATGTTGCGACTAAAATCAACGTGAGCGCCTCGACGCTTTCACGTATTGAAAACGGGATAGGGGTTCCCGACAGCGCGACGCTTGCGCGGCTGGCCTCGTGGCTTGGGATTCCGATTGAGCGGTTGATGCGAGGGACGCTGCTGGCTGAAGCCGTAGAAGCAGGTCCGGCTGAAGCGTTCGCTGAACCGGTCATCTACTATCCGACCGAATCAACGCCGAATATTGTCGAAGCGCATTTGAGGGCCGACCGCAATCTTTCGCCCGAAATGGCGAAGGCGCTGGCCGAACTTTTTCGCGTCGCATACGCGCAATTTTCGAACAAGCAGACCGATAAGAATGAGTAGCGACAATAGGCAGCAAGCTCACGCCGTTGATGATGAGATGCTACCGCCATCGGCGAAGCGCCGCGTTTACGAGCGCATCGCGCTTAAGATTCGCGAGTTCGCCGGAATGCCTCTCGACCAGCCGCTCGATCCTTGGAAGTTAGCCCCCTACGTCAAAATTCGCGTGATGGACCTGAAGCAGATCGAAGGGCTTTCAGAGGAAAGCCGTCGCACGCTGCTCGACGACAACGGCAAAGGATGGTCGGGCGGAGCGAGCCGCCCATTGCCTGACGGGTCGCGACTGGTATTCTTAAATCCCAATCACACGCGCGAGCGGCAGGCGGCGACTCTTATGGAAGAGATTTGCCATGTGATACTGGGCCACTCGCCGACAAAACTTATGCTTGCAGCCGAGACGGAGGCGGCAGTCAATTTCCGCAACTTTGATAAGAATCAGGAAGAGGTAGCGTTTGCGGTCGGGGCGGCGGCGCTTGTTCCGTACTTTTCGCTCAAGCATGCTGTTTCAGCCGGATTGATTGCAGACCGCATCGCGCGACGCTACGGCGTGAGCCGCGACTTGGTTGAATATCGCATCAAGGTCTGCAGCCTCTGGCCTGAGTACAAGCAGAAAGGCAAGCAGGCGGTTTGAGATTTACAACTTTGTTGCTCAAGATGGTTTGAATGAAGTTTGTCGGCGCGTAAGCGCCAGCAGCGTTAAGCAGTTTCACTCCTTTCGATTAGAATCTTCTCACGCAATAAAGGGTGCGGTTCAAATTTTCGCGCCCGATTTCTGATCAATTCGTTTATAATGGGCACGCCCAATAGGTATCCTCCGTCAGGAGGGTGTAAAAGATTTTGTGTAAACGGCCATAGACCCGTAAAGTGAAAGAAAGGAAGAACTACGGCCATTAAGACAGACTTGATTGACCAACTGCTCAAAGACTATCAGCAGCCCGACGATGTGCTCGGCGAAAATGG
>DATLXU010000117.1:0-4273 GCA_035575515.1 Blastocatellia bacterium | reverse complement strand
AAGGGCACGCGGCTCGTGAGCGCGCCCGCCGTGTGCACCGCCTGGTCAATCAAATTGAATCCTGCTGCGATGGTCGGGTCGGGCGTGCTCGGGAATCCCTTCGCCGCCGCAATCTGAAAGAGGTTGACCTGACGAATATTGCCGGCTGAATCCTTGTAGGTGTAGATGCCGTTGCGCGCTTCGGGCGTGAGCACAAGTATGTTGCTGTTGACCAGAAGCGACCCATACGCGTTCGGCAGATCGAAGTACTCATAGTTGACGAAGAAGAAGGCCTTCTCGCGATTCTTCAGCAGCTTCGGAATCAGTATCGGCCCGCCGATGTTGCCGCCGTACTGTCGTAGTATGAAGGCGTCGCGCGGCAGCCCGTCAATATTGTTGAAGTAGTAGTTGGAATTGAAAGTCTTGGAGCGATACTGCCAGAAGACGCCGCCGTGATATTCGGGCGATCCGCTCTTGGTGATGAATCGAATCTGCACCGCTCCCTCGCCCGCGCTCTCTGCGCCGGGTGTGGCAGTCGTCACGGTCACCTCCTGCACCGCGTCGGACTTGGCCTGGATGCTCGTGAAGAAGCCGTCGGAGCTTCTCAGGAAGTTGTCTTGAATGTTCGCGCCGTCGAGCGTAAGGTTGACCGACCCTTTGGGCAAGCCGTTAACGGAAGAGGTGCGCGGCTTGTCGGGCGTCATCACGCCGGGAAGAGTTGTGACGAGCGTAAGCGCGTCTCTTGTCGAGAACGGAAGCTCATTTATCTGGCGGCCAACGATTGTCGTCGCCACGCTTGCGCTTTCAGTTTGAAGGACTTCAGCGCCGCCCGTTACGACGACCTGCTCGCTCGCGCCGCCGACTTCAAGTGTCGTGTTGACGGTTGCCACTTGCCCCGCATCAACCTTCACGTCTTGAACGACGGTGGTTTTGAATCCGGTGGCAGTAATCGTAACCGTGTAAGTGCCGTTAGGAATGGACGGGATATTCCACCCGCCTTCCGCATTTGCTTCGGTTTTGTATTCCCCCTGCGTCTGATTGTGTTTGGCAACAATCTGAGCTTTCGGAATCAATGCGCCTTGTGTGTCTGAAACAACGCCTGTGAGTCGGCCTGAAGTCGTGACCTGCGCCGGAACCATAGTGGCCAGCAGAGACAGCACGACCAGGAGCAACCCCAGGCGGTGTGCGAACCGCTTTTTCATAGTGTTCCTCCTCAAGAGCTGCGCCTGCGCGCAGCGTCTTTATTCAAAGTGAGTGAAACGACTTCTATTGATTTTTGAAACTGAAACGTGATTGACGAAAGTGTATACCGGTCCCTGCGCCTCAATCCAAGTTAAAACTTGTCCACTGAAGAAGAGAAGCCGCTAATACTTTCGATGTGCGCACTCTACAACGGGTCGCAAAAAAAAACAAGCAATATCCAGCAAAAAATTAGCGGGCGGCGCGACCTGAAGAGAATCACCAAACCGCTTAGCTTATTGCGCTTGCCTATTGTTTCTCAGAGGCCTGTTTGAGTTTTTGGATGGCTTCCTTGACCTGCGAGGCATTAGGCGCATCGGGCAGGTCGCGCAGGTATGTTTCGAACGCTTGTATGGCTTTCGGGTAGTCTTTCTTTTGAAAATAAAGTTGACCGAGCATCAACTGCGCGCCGGGCATGCCCGCGCCTTTGATCTCATAAGCGCGGAGCAGATTTGCTTCGGCTTCGTCGAGATTCCCTGTTTGCAAAAGAGCAGCGCCGAGATTGAAATGTGCAAGCGCCGAATCAGGCTCGGCCTTGACCGCTTCGCGCAGCACTACAGTCGCCGCAGCGAACTTGCTTTGCCGCATCAAGACCATCCCCATCTTTATTTTCAGATCGGTTTCGTCCGCGCCTCTGGCCGCCATCGCTCGCTTTATTTCCTCTTCAGCCTCGTTCCACATCTGCGCGCCGATCAGAGCCTCGACGAGCGGCGCGTGAATTTCTGCGCGATCAGGTTCACTATTCTGAAGCTTCGTGAGAATCTCCGCCGCTTCTCTGTATTTGCCCTGCCGGTTCAGCACTATTCCCAGATTGAGCTGAGGGAGATGAATCCTGTCATTGATCTTTATGGCGTGGCGGAGCGCGTCTGCGGCTTCGTCGAGCCGATTCATCTTCATGTAAACGACGCCGAGATCGTTGTAAGCATGGAAGTAGCGAGGCTGAAGCGCAATGGCTTGCTTGAGCATCTCGATGGCCTGCTCATACTGATTAGTCTCCAGCGACTTTACCGCCGCATCGTAAGCTTCTTTAGCTTTCGGCGTCACGCTTCGATCTACATCGTTGGCATCGATGATGCCTGCGGGTTGGGGCGACTTGGGCTTGAGAGGCCTTAGATGAACCGTAATGTACTGGCCTGCAACTACCGGGTCGAACGATACTGCAGTCGTGTCGTAACTTTCGCCGTCAGATTCGACCGTGATGGTGTAGCGACTGCTGACGGGCGGCATGGCGATGCGGCCATTGGAATCTGTAAAAAATATCTCAGTTCGCATGCCGTTTTCGGTCGTGAGCGTGAAACGAACCTGCCTTTGAAGCGGCGCGCCGTTGGGCAGAAATATCTGGCCCCTCACACCCCGTTGTGCTTCGGCAGAAATGAACAGGCAAACGAGCGCGAGGGACGCTTGAATCATTCCGGCGAACCTGAGACGTGGCTGCATAACTTTAACTGATGAATCTCTTTGTCGTGACAGGCTGAGGCGCGAGTACCACCTCAGCCTGTCAGACCTGCGCCAACTTATCAGAAGTTGACTCTGAGGACAAACTGAACCAGACGGCCACCCGGATCGTTCGTTGTCGAAGTGTCCTGATAAGCCTGATTAGTCTGTCCGAACGTAAGCCCTATGCCCTGCGTCTGAATATCATTGGCAGGGTTGTTGATGAGGAAGTTGACCGTGTTGAACGCGTTGAGGAATTCCGTGCGGAACTCAACGTTTGCGCTCTCGGTTATGCGCGTCTTCTTGACTATGCTCAGGTCGGCCCTGAAGAAGTTCGGCTGGTAGAGGTAGATGTAGGAGCCGAGCTTTCCGGGCGTCGTTGGCGGCGCGATGTAGCGGCCCTTCGGCGTGCCCGGCAACAGCCCGAATGCGCGCAGCGTGTTATCAATTACATCCTGCGGCAGCCAGAAGACCGTCCCGCGATTTGCGGCCAGCGGGTCTTTGCGAATCTTCACAAGGCTCTGGAGTTCCTTCGCGCTCATCCCGACCAGTTCCACGCCAGCGTCAAACTGGTTGAAGGTGGCGCGGCCCGAAGTGAGCCGGAACGGAGCGCCGGTCTGCCATCGGACGATGCCGTCGGTCTGCCACCCTTCAAGGATTTTGCCGAGAACGCCTTTCGCGCTTGCGAACCTCTGGCCCGGCCCGATTGGAAGCTCGTAGATGTAATTCATCTTGAACGCGTGCCGGATGTCGAAAGGGGACGGTCCCTTGTTCAGCCGGTTGTTGCGGAGCGTGAACGGCTGGTTGAATTCGGCAGAGCTGCTGGCCTGGAAGTCCGTAAGCGATTTCGACCAGGTGTAGCTGCCCTGCACGAGCAGCCCGTTCGACAGCCTGCGCCTCAATTCAAGCTGAAGCGCGTTGTAGGTGCTGCCCGCGCCGTTCGTGAAGTAGAACGAACCGCCGCCATATACCGACGGATTGACGATAAAGAGATTGGCGGGCAGCCCGGCTGCGATTCGGTTGTTCTGGAAGACTATATTCGCGGCGCTGTTGCCCAGAGTACTGGCCATCGCCCCGGCCTGTCCCTGTTGCAGGAAGTTTATCAGAGTTGCATTGGCGAACAGCGACGATGTGGGCGAGCCGAACGACGCCGTAAAGATAGGCAGGTTCACCTGCCCCGGCAGCCCCTGATTGCGGAAGTTCGCCGCGCGACCTGCGGCAATCGCTATGGCGAGATTTCTTTGCGCGGCGATGAACTCCTGAAGGAATCCGTTCTCGAAGATGTTCACTTCGTTGAGGTCGTACTGGCGGATCAAGCGAACGCCCTGATTGCCGACGTAGCGAGCCTCAAAAACGGTGTCCCGGTTTATCTCGCGCTGAACGCTGAAGGTCCAAGATTGGACATAAGGCGTCCGCAGGTTGGGATCGAAATCGTTGGCCGAGTCGCCCACGGCTGGCGAGAAGGGGAACTTCGGGTCGGGCGGAACGGGCAGCGGCGGGATGCCGTTGCGCAAAAGCAGGCTTCCGGGCGCGAACTCTATCCCTGCTCGAAGGCTGGCCAGTTTGAGAAGACCGGGATTAGCGCCCCAGATGCTTTCGAACCCGTTCTGGCCGCCGGTGA
>DATLXU010000116.1:0-47145 GCA_035575515.1 Blastocatellia bacterium | reverse complement strand
GGTAGGCATTGACGCTTGAGTTGGGATCATTGCCCCAAGATTGCGCTGCCCTCTGCGTCCAGTTGCGTGTTTCTGTCTGTGTGCCCGTGCCGGTGCGGCGTTCCACTTTGAACTCTTTGGCGTTCTCCCACTTGATGTTGCCCGATAGCATCGTAGCGCCTGTGCTGGGGACGCATGTCCTGTACTCGGCATCGAGCGCGAGGAAGTAATGAGTCTCATCCATCAGCAGGGCGTTGGTGCTGGCCTGCCGCGCCTGAACGGTCACTGTTGGAAAGTCCGGCGCTGGCGGCCTTGTCCAACTGTAGCTCCAAACTGTGTCAGCGGTACTGCCGTCGCTGAACGTCCGCCGCTCGACCACGCGCCGCTTCAACAACGCCTTGATTGGCCCTCCGGCTTCACACATTCCACTGCCTTCAGGCGCTGGCGCATAGTTGATCTTAGAGATGCCTCCGCCCGGATACTCTATCTCTGCAAGCTCTCCATAAGGATTGTAGCGAAACTTGAAGCTGCGCCCATCCAGCAAGTCCAATCGCGTCACGACGAACAATCCGTCAACAGGGTTTCCTTGCTGATCCAGTTCCCCTGATATTTTTGCCATTCCAACATCCACGTCGGAAGGAGGAAACAAATCCTTGTGTGGGCTGGTGCCATAGACTGAATGTTCTTCTACGCCCGCAGTGGTGTTGCTGTAGTCGCCGCTGATGAAAGGTCTCGGCCAGGCTACAGTGTCACGGAAATCTTCTCTGAGATTCGGAGCAGCAAGAGTATTGTCGTCGGGAGCAATCAATCCCGTTCGGACGTTTATGACTCGGTCGGCAACTTCGTTGTTGTATCCCCTGATGGTGACGCTCATCCCATCAGGGGTGCTCTGCACCGCTACCTGCCGACCCAATTGATCCCTGTAAGTAACCGCCCCCTGAACGCCACTTTGCTCAAAGACCTTGTTGTAATTGATGTCGAGGACATTGCCATTCGGGTCAATTATCTTAGTGCATCGCGCGCTGCCGCTGAGCTGCGGCATTGTCATCCTCATGCGGGTACCATCAGCAAGATAGACGTAGCCGCCCAGTTGGCCCGTCACAACGCCGTCGTCCACGTCTGTTATATACGTCATTGCCGAGCCGTCCGTGCTGTGCCACACCCTGCCGCGATAGCGGTCAGCCCGATTATTAGGGTCGCAAACATTCGGTATCAGGTATGGCGCGCCGTCACTCACATCATCGCGCATCTCGATTTCTGATCCGTCCGGCAGCACTACCCAGACTTTCGTCAGCACATACTTGTACAGCGTATCGCCCCGGACGTTCGAGCAATCAACCGGGTCTATATCTACTCTTTGCACTTTTATGGCCGGGCCCTTCAGGATAGACCAGCCTGCGCCAAGAAATAACGTATTCGGTGTGTTGCCCAGCAGATTATCAAAGGTCGCGCCAAAGTGATGGACTTTAATTAACACAGTCTGATCGAATGCATCCTGACGAAGTTCCAGATTATGCTGGCCGCTCCACAGCTTGCTGTTATAGTTGAGCGCAACCGTGTAGCTCGCAGACCCTCGCCCGCCTATCGTCACAAGCGGTATGTGCACGTTAAGATTCCCGTTGGCAAGGTTGACGGTCTCCACCTTGTCCTGCGCGTAAGTCGAAAGGCCCGACATCCCTCCCTTCGATTCGGCTGGCGTGCCTTTGTCGAATGCGTTCTGCGCCGCAGCCTTAGCAGTCGAAAGCATAATCGCGATGCTTGCCATAATCAGCAATTGAATTGCTCGTGAGACTTTGTTTGAAATCTTACCTGCCATAACGGGCCTCCTTCAAAGCACGTTAATTCAATAAGGCCGGGGCCTCGTCTCCGGCCTATGTTCAAGCCCGGTTGAAACTCACACCGGCCAGTGGACCATCTGTTTGTCCGAGCAGCAGCAGTTCTTTTCTTCAAACTCAAGCCGTTGCTCACAGTGGTGGACGCACGATAATAGTGCCTTTGACATCGGGCTGAGATTCTTCATAAAACACGTACTCGCCTGCGCCTAATACGAATTCTCCATTTACCCTTATAGCCTTGCGGACTGCACTGACTCTGGCCGCCAACTGGCGGGCTTGTCCCGGCAGAACACGTTCGACAATAAGGGTGATGTCCGTCAGCGTCCGGTTCTCGACTACGAGCAATATGCGTCCCGGCTTAACTCGAACGACATACGGATAGATATCGTCGTTATGCACCCAGACTCGAACCAGTTGCCTGTGAATCGCGGCTGGTCGCCCTTGCGGTGTTGCTGAAGCTTTTTCGCTTCCGCTTTTTGGTGATTTACCATCGCTATCGCTGGCGCGCTTGTCAGATGCTGATGCTGCGAGCGACAGCAACAAAACGCTAAACAGCGTAACTGCATTGAGTGGAACTGATTTTCTAAACATAAGAATCGTCTCCTGAATTGCTGCCTTATCAGCACAGCACTTTGTTTCATAATTTTCCTCCAGTTGAACAAATACCTCTGCAGTGTAGGGTGCTGCGCCTTACTAATTCTTTGCAGCGCACTGACACGAGTTGTTGGATATATCCCCGTCACTGATCGTGCATCTTGTGCTGCCGGGCGGCATCTGCAACGACGCAATCCCTCTCTTTGTTGACAGGTCTATCTTTATGGTCACTCTTCTATCAGACGGATTGTGCTGAATTGTGAAAGAGCATCCCGCCGAAGATACAGTTCCTTTGCCTGTCGCTAGAACCGTCCCGTTGCAGCAGAAGCGATACTCTCCGGTTGAGAGATTCAACAGCACGACATTGCCTGCATTCGACTCGTCCTGCAAGCAGCCATTGAACACCGTCACAGTAAACGAGCAGGTTGCGGTGTTGCCCGATGCATCCGTCGCCGTGCAGGTGACTGTAGTAGTTCCAACAGGGAACGTAGAACCCGATGCCGGGCTGCACGAAGCAGTCACACCAGGACAGTTGTCTGTCGCCGCAGGCGCAGGGTAATTGACGACCTTGCCTGTGGCTGGCGTGCAGCTTGCAGCAGCCACAGCAGTTTGATTAGCTGGACAAGTGATCGTTGGGGCTTGGGTGTCAGCAAGCGTGGCAGCAGCGACCCCGACGGGATCAGAAAAAACAGCCCCCTTAAAGGCGCGAATTTCATATCCGAATGTAGTGCTGCCCGACAGACCGGAGTCAGTGAAAGCAGTAACATTGGCTCCTACAGTAAAGGTTGCTGGTGGTGAATCTCGCTTGATCTGAAAGCCGTCTTCATTCGCGCTGTTGTCGGTCCAAGCCAGACTGACAGAAGAACTTGTGATGCCGGTTATTCGCAAGTCGGAAGGAGCATTGACAAGGGTCGGCTCCTCCGTTGCTACAAGCCTGCCGCCTGCATAGATGTATTCTTTTGATGGACTACCTGAAGCAAAACTGGCCGGTGCGATTTCGGCACTTTGCCCCTGTTTCCTCTTCGCTGAACTATGCGCCTGCTCTCTCCTTGTCGCCCTTTGACCGAGAATGGCTGTAGCAGCGATCAAGACCAGTATCACCAGTATCAGCATCGTTGCAATCGTCCGCTTGCGACTGGTAAGTCCCACATCCGCTCTCTCCTCTTTGCGCGACTTCTTCTGCTTTCTGGATCCTTTCATATTTGCTTCCTTCATTGCCTTCAGACACACTCCTGCTGGCTTCTCACGCAGATATCTCCGGTGAGAACGGTTTCCGCTCCTATGCAACCCGATACTGCTACCTTGCCGTGTTTGCTGCGCATTCGCTCAGCAAATCTACTCGCGAAACTTCTGAGGCCTCTTACACCTATCTCTTGTGACGTTAGCTAACCGAGCCAGCATCACAGATTCTCTTGCCCTCATGGGTATATACAGCCCACTTCAAAAAAATTGCGCTGCCTGGAAAGAAAAAATGAAAAAAAACTTTTGACCGTTCCTTGGAGAAGCAGCTTGAGGTTGTTTCTGAGAGCGGGTTAGAGACTTGTGGAGTCACGCGGGACAGGGTCTGGAACCTCTTCATTGCTTTTAATGACTGGGGCTATTGTCTCCCGACAGAGCCTGCAATCAGCCAGATGTGCTTCCCCCTCCCTCCATCTGCTCGTCAGGCGCAAGGCAGTGACTCGCATAGGCGGCTATCAACTCTCCATCAGGACATTCGTTTGCCAACTTACACCCCTCCCTGCCTGTTTTGTAACAGAGCACAATCCGCGTGTGCGATGCTACACAAGTAATATACAGATTCCCCTCAGAAACTTGCACAGCAATGTAGCGGCTAAGATTTTCAAAAGCAATCTATTGAAGCGAAATGCGAAAATGGAAGCACGCTTCAGGGCACAGCAAGGATTTTTTTGTTGCGGTCACCCCACAGACCCCTTTACAAAACTCAGAATAGAGTAGGCCGGGTTCTCGATTATTTCATCCCTGCACTCTTCGATGGCGTCATGTCCAAGATGGCAATTTGCAGCAAGATGCGCAATTACTTCGTCCCGCAGCCTGGCGTGAATCTGCTGGAGTTGTCGCGAGATGGTTGAAGGGTGTACACCTAGGAATTGTGCTATCTCTGCAGACTGCTTACAGTCTTCGTAACGCAGCACGAGGATGAGACGTTCGCGCTCATTTAGACATTTGCTCGCTACCTTCATCGCGTCTTTGATTACTCGGTCGTATCTATTGCTTCTAATCCTGGCTTCGAGTTGTTTAACTCCTGACCCGTCAGCAATCTCCGGCATGCAATAAAGCCGCTCAAGACAGTTCCACTTGCGCTCCCGCTCGTTTATGGCGCGGCGGATGACGATAACCCGCAACCACGTGGCCAGTGATGCCTGTCCATCGTAGCTTGCTATGCGGCTTTGCCCTGATCGGTCGGGCAGGAACATATCCGATAATATGTCACCGGCCAGATCATTTCCCGTGGACCTGGACGAAGTAGCCATCGCGGCCAGGTCACGGATGTAATTTCGATAAGCAGCATCAAAGCGAAGCCAGGCTTTTTTGCTTGGCATTGCGCAGGCGACTGCGAGGTAGAGGTCGGTTGTATGAAGCCTCTTGAAAAAGCTCAAACTGTCATTTTCCAGAGAGCCTGGTTTGGAATGCTTCTCGATGATGCGCACTATCTCTGTTGTGAACAGATCGCTTCCAAGACCGAGAGCGCCGTGAATTGCGTATCCGCTCGAATATGCCTGTTCTAAGAGAGATTCTGGCACTGCTGTGAGGGGGCTTGTCATGTATGTTCTCCTGCTGGATGGTTAATCTACTTCTCTTTACCCGAACTCCTATGGCCTGGAGTTCTGGCTTGACAGACTTACCAATCTCAATTGAATTAGAGAGCGAGGACGATTGGTCTGCCCAGCATTATTCGAGACTGTTTTGACAACATCTTTGACTAAACCTCTGATTGGCTTTGTGCATTCTGCTTGCGTGAAGCCTTTTGTAATGAATTTGCGACGCTCTTGCTTTTAGAGGCCCTTATGCCAGATATCGAATACATTCTGAGCGATTTTAGTTACGGCCTTTGTTCGCCCGCTCTTTGAGTGTGCGAGAGCGGAAATCTTGCGCCAGGTCTATGGCCGAGTCCGAATATGGCTCCCCCCACCGGAGAAATCCGCTCGTTTCGAGCATTCATTGAACCTTGCTTCGTTTATATCTTTCGGTGTTCCAACTCAGCTTACGGCGCGAGACTATAATATGATTCACAAAGCGAGTCAAGTTTTTCCGGAATTGAGCAGGGCGTTGGCAAGTCCGGTATCAAGCCCAGAAGTTACGATCAAGCGTGCGATACTGAATAGCTTCGCTGACGTGCGAGGATTCGATCTTGTCTTTGCCTTCAAGATCAGCGAGCGTCCGGCTCACTTTCAAGATTCGATCATAGGCCCGCGCCGATAATCCTAGTCGAGTGATTGCATTTTCAAGCAATGCCTTCGACGCCGAATCAATCACGCAGTGCCTGCGTATGAGTCTCGGAGTCATCTGAGAGTTTGCGAAAATCCGCTCGCCGTGAAATCGCTCAAGCTGGATGCGGCGTGCGCGCACGGCTCGCTCGCGAATCTCGGATGAAGATTCGGCAGGCGTGTCGCTCGAAAGCTCTTTGAATTTAACAGCCGGAACGTCGATGTGGATGTCTATGCGATCAAGCAGCGGCCCGCTGATCTTTGAGACGTACCGCTGAATCTGCATGGGCGTGCATTTGCACTCGCGCGTCGGGTCGTTGAAAAAACCGCACGGGCATGGGTTCATCGCAGCGGCCAACATGAAGCGCGAAGGAAACGTCAGCGACATGGCTGCGCGGCTGATAGTTACTTTTCCATCTTCGAGCGGCTGGCGAAGCACTTCAAGCACGTTGCGCTCGAACTCCGGCAACTCATCGAGAAACAACACGCCGTTGTGCGCAAGCGACACTTCGCCGGGTCGCGGAACGGCTCCGCCTCCGATCAATCCCGCGTCAGAGATGGTGTGGTGCGGCGCGCGAAACGGACGAGTTGTGACAAGCCCGCGCTTTTCTGTAAGACCCGCCACGCTGTGAATCTTTGTGCATTCTATGCTCTCGTCAAACTCAAGCGGCGGCAGAATCGTCGGGATTCTTTTCGCAAGCATAGTCTTGCCTGAACCCGGCGGGCCTATGAGCAATATGTTATGCTGCCCCGCGGTTGCGACTTCGATGGCGCGCTTGGCCGATTGCTGGCCGCGCACTTCGCGAAAATCCACCGGGTACTGATCGAGGTTCGCAAGCATCGCTTCGGTGTCAATCTGAATCGGCGCGGGCGGTGAGTCGCTGTTGAGAATCTCAACCACCGCTCGCAGCGACGCGACCGGGTAAACCTCAAGCCCTTTGACTACGGCTGCTTCCTGCGCGTTCTCTTCGGGCAGCAGCAATCTTTTAGCGCCGTGAGCGCGAGCGGCGACCGCTACGGGCAGCGCGCCTTTGATTGGCCGCACTCGCCCGTCGAGCGAAAGCTCGCCAACGATGAGCGTGTCATTCAACTCTTCGCGCTTGAGGTCGCCGTTTGCTCCCAGTATCCCGACGGCGATTGGCAAGTCAAAGCTCGAACCTTCTTTCTTTATGTCTGCGGGCGCGAGGTTCACCGTGACTCGATGGATGGGAAAGAAGAATCCGCAGTTGTTGATTGCGGCTCGGATGCGCTCGCGGCTCTCGCGCACTGCCGCATCGGGCAGTCCGACCATCGTGAACGCGGGCGCGAGGCTGTCGCCCGCGCGCGGCGTCAGGTCAATCTCAACATCAACCACATAAGCATCAATGCCGAATACGGCTGCGCTCAGCGTCTTAAATAGCATAGTTTCTCCGATGAATTGGATTTGCTGTAACACAGAAAACAGGCGAACTGCCCCGCCTCTATCAATAGACGTAAAGCGATGGCGGTTTAATTCAGGTTTATCTGCGCCCGTCGGTGGTTTAATATTTTTCAACGAGCAGGACGCTAATAATTGTCCTCGCTCAACGGAGATAATTTATGGACGAAAAAGCGCGGCGCGTTTTGAATCTGTTCGCTCAGATGCAGAGCGACACGCTCGACCTGCACATGCTGTTTGAAGCCGGAGGCAACGATCCCGCCTCGCGTGAAGAAGTCATAGAGACAGTTGCGCGGCTCGTCGCCGAAGGATTGCTTGAAGGACGCGGGAGCGATTTCTACGCGCTGACCGCAAGAGGGCGTGAAGCTATAAGATGAAAAGTGTGTGGGACGCGCTATTGACCATCGCAGTGCTTGGCGGGATTTTAATCGGGAGCGCCTTGTTCACGCATTATTTCACCCGCTCGATGTACTACACCTGCTCGGAGTGCCGCGCGCTCAACGCCAAGCGCCGCACGCATTGCAGAATCTGCGGCAATGCTCTCGCGCAGCGCGAATAATACACTTGGTTTTATAGGTTCAACTCGCGCGCTTTTTCTTCAATCGCCTTGAACAACTGCTCGCGCTCTGCATCGTTTCGCGCGCTGCGGTAGGCCGCAAGCAAGTCTTTCATCGAAGCAAGCTCTTTGTACAGGCCCGCGTTTTCAATAGGCGGCGTCAGATACGAAATCAATTCAGCATAAGAGCGCCGCTTTGCAATCGTCCCTTCCGACGGATTGTTCACGCTGTAGATGTAAACGTTCGGCATCTCTCCAATCAAACGATCAGGCCAGCACCGCTCGGACAATCCGACCTGCTTGCCGGGCATAAACTCCATCGCGCCGTGAGTGCCCACGTGAACGACTGCGTCGGCGCGAAAGACTTTTTCGAGATAGGTGTACAACGCCATAAAACCATGATGCGGCGCCCCGCTTTCGGCCATAAGCAATCGCATCGGATCGCCTTCGTACCCGAAGGTCGGCTGCACGCCGATAAAGATGTTTCCGAGTTGCAAGCCGAGTATCAACAACTCGCGCCCGTTTGAATTAATCTGGCCGGGCGCGCGACCCCACTCGCGCTCAATGTCGTCAATGTAAGGGCAGAGCCTGCGATATTCGTCCACGCTCATTCGATAAGCGACGTTCGCGACCATTCCAAAATCTGCCGAGTTGCCTTTTAACAAAAGCTCTCTTAACTCATCCGCGCTGCGGGGCGCGTCAACCGCGTAGCCTTCGGCTTTTAACCGGGTCAGTATCTCGATCAAGCTCGGAAACACATCGAGGTCGGCAGCCGTGCCAATATTTCCTTTGTTCGGCGGGAAACAGAAAATCAGAAATGCCAGTCGCACACCTTCGCGTCGAGCCGTGCGCAGACGGTTCCAGCGGGCGAGCCTTCGGGCAATTCTTTGACATCGTTCTTCAATCGCTTCGGGCTGGTTGCCGCTTGCCGGGAGTCCTCCGAAGATGAACGGCTCGGTCGCGCCGTCAATTTCAGGAATGGAAACCTGCATCGCCGCTTGAATAGGATTGAGTCCAATTCGACTCTGCTTCCAGTCGTCAATCGTCTGAACATCGAGCGACACAAGCGAGCGAAACGGTACGTTGAGGCTGCCGAGGAACTCAACCGCAGCCGCACTGTCATTCATCGCGGGACCGCCGACGAAGCTGAACCCCGTGAGCGAAACTATTTGACTGACGCGCGGCTGCAATTCTTTGTCTATTGGCGAATCATTATTCGCTCGTTTCTTACGTCTCGCATCGCCGTTTTCTTCGACGAAGAATTTGCGGCAGGCGTCGCGGTTGTCCATGAAAGTCGAGAGGGCAGGTACCACCGCCAATCCTTCGCGCTCAATCGCTCGAATCAAGCCGTCATAATGTCGCCGTGAATCGCTCACAATCTGCGGGCGCATCAACAGCAGCCCGATTGTCTCGCTCCGATCAAGCGCGCGATTGCGATTGCGCTCGTACCATTTCTTGTAAGCCTCGAACGTCTCAAACAGCTTCGACGCGTCGGGGTGATAGAGGGCGACTGCGGGCAACGTTTCAGGCGCATCGGTTTTGATCCTGTCATTGCCAGCAACGTAATGCTTGACGGCGTAAAGCAGCATCATCTGAATGTTGCGCGGCGTGGGCTGAAGAAAATAGCAGAAGAGCAGAATGTAATTCTTGATGTCGCGCAGGCGGCCCGCGCTCGGAATGAACCTGAGCAGCGCGGGCAACCGGTTAATCAGTCCAACGTAAGAGCCTGCTTTTGCTGGTGGCTTCTCGCTCGATGAATCTTTGCTGTGACCGCGACTGCGAACGAAATCATTCATCCACATGGCGAGCCTTTTGACTACGCTGTGGCCGCTCGCTTCATCCGCTTGCTTATTGCGCGGTTTCATCAACGCGGCGAAGTCGAGCTTACCCATCCGCGTGCGGCGCATCAGATCGGCCATGCAGTTGAACGCGATGACCGTTTTGTTTCGGTTGGCAGCTTCATTAAGAGCGGCGAGAATGCGCGCTGAGTTTTCGCTGTCGGTGACGTGAATGATGAAAACGATTTCGGACTCGTTAATATCGCGCCGCGCGATTTGCCATTCGTCTTCGGTGAGAGGCGCGCCGCAGTTATGCGCGGCTGCTGTGAGATTAAGCGAGTAGAGTTTATTGATTTCAGACTCGGCGCGGCGAAGCGGCGCAAGCAAGCTCGTCCCGACATAAAGAACCGTCGTCTTCATCGCGCCACCCCTTCAAGCTCGTCTTCAAGCTCAACGAACGCTTCGCGCAAACGATCAAGCGCCGACTGATCGGCCTTCCAAAATCCGCGACCCGATGCTTCGAGCAATCTGCCGACCATCGCCCGCGTCGAATGCGGATTGAGGGAGCGCAACCGTTCAAGCATCTCTTTGTCGAACACGAACGTTGCGGCAACTTCGTCATAAATCCAATCGTCAACCGCGTCGGCTGTCGCGGACCACCCGAAGGTGTTCGTCACGTGATGCTCAATTTCGGCCACGCCGCTGAAGCCGTGCCGCAGCATGCCTTCATACCATTTCGGGTTTAAGGTTTTGGTTCTCGTCTCAAGACGAACAGCCTCTTCGAGCGTTCGCACTTTTATGCTTGGCGCGAGCGTGTCCGACAGATAAATCTCTGGCCGCGCACCCGCATTCTTTTCAACCGCTTTAGACACGCCGCCCAAGTATTCAAAGTAATGGTCAACGTCCGTGATGCCGACTTCGGTGTTGTCAATGTTCTGGTAAGTGATTTCGACTCGCGCCAATGCCCGCTCTAATAGTCGCCGCGACTCGCGCCCATCGAAGCTGCGCCCGCGCGAGTCGCGCCCGTAGGCGAAACATTTTCGAGTGACGAACAGATCGCCAAGCTCACTGCTGTCTTCCCACTGGCTGTCTAACACCATGAAATTCACGTTCGTGCCGTAGTTGCCCGCCGCGTTTGAGAAGACTCTCACTACAGCTTCATCAAACACGCAACGCGATTCATTCATCTGCTGACGAACATGCTTTTTTATGAAATTCATCTCGTCAGGCTCATCGAGCGCGGCGACTTTTCTCACGGCAGTATCAAGGAGCGCCATCGTCGCGCCGAACAGGTCGCGAAAGATTCCCGATACAGTCATCACTACGTCAATGCGGGGGCGCGCGAGGCGTTCTAGCGAAATAACATCAACGTCGGTTGCGCGGTTCATCGCATCGCGGCGCGGCGCAACACCCAGAAGCCACAGCGCCTGCGCGACTGCCTCGCCTTCCGTCTTGATGTTATCAATGCCCCACAGCACCATCGCGATTGATTCGGGGTAGCGGCCCGATTTTTTCAGGTGCCGCTCAAGCAAAGCGTTCGCTATTGGCCCGGCTCGCCTAACAGCGATTGGCGACGGCACAGAGTAAGGATTGACCGCGTGAGTGTTGCGGCCCGTCGGAAGTATCGCGGGGTTTTGAATAATGTCCGCGCCCGGACCCGGTTCGATGTATTCGCCTCTGAGCGCGCGAACCAATCCGTCAAGCTCGCTGTTGGTTTCGAGTTGATGAACGATGCGCGCAAGCATCGCGAAGATTCTTGTTGATTCTTCAACCGGAACCGACGCGCGATTGTGAAGAAATTCTGTTGCGGCTTGAATTGCTTCGTCGTTTCGCGCGGCGACGAATTGATTGATGGCCTCACGCGCCACGTCTTCAACTTCTTCGCGGTGTTTCAACCATTCTTCAGATGCCACGCTCTCTTTGAGAAGCGTTGCGTACGCTGGCAAGCCAAGCCCTTCGGCAATCAATTCGGTCAGCGAGCGAATCTCTAATTCGGGCCGCTCGAACGATGCGACCATGCGGAGCAGGTCTGCGATTTCCCTATCGCTCGACGCACGCCCGAAAACATGCAGCCCTGTAGGGATGAGCCGCTGCTCGATTTCAAGCACGCGCTCATATAGTTCAAGCACTCGCCTGTCGCGCTCTTCGTTTGTCCGGGAATTATTCATTTCGTTCGATGCGATTGTCACGCACATCTTTGGCCGCAGCCCTCACTGCCGCGTAAACGCTTTCGTCGTCGGCGCGAGGGAGATAAACATAGCCGCCTCCGAGCAGTTCGGCAAGCGCGCGCCCATCGCCGCTTGAAATGAATCGTGATTTTGTGTCTATAACAACCGAAGCGATGCCCTCCACCTGCAAGGCCGCGCCTATCTTTTTCAACTCATCTCGTATCGCAGCCGCATGCAAAGCTGCGCTTTCAAATCCTTCGCCGCGAAAAGAGACGTTCGCGCGGCCGTCGGTGAAAATCAAAAGCATCGCCTGCGGCATTCCATGCAACCGAGCCAGTCGCGCAAGCTCTAACGATTTGATCAGCCCCGCAGCCAGTGGCGTTGCGCCGCCTGCGGGCAATGCGTCAAACAATCGCTGCGCAAGCTCAACGCTGCGCGTTGGCGCGAGCAGCACTTCCGCTTTCAAATGGCGAAAGCTGATGAGCGCGACTTTATCGCGGTGCAGGTAAGCTTCGGCGAGCAGTTTTGTCATCGCGCCTTTGGCCTGAGCCATTCGATTCGCGGCCATGCTGCCGCTCGCGTCAACGGCAAAGATGAACAACACGCCGCTGCGCCGTTTGAATCGCTTGAACCGCAAATCGTCAGGCTTGATCTTCACGCGATTGTTGCGCGAAGGTTTTGCTTTTCCAGAAAAAGAGCTTTTGTTTTTAATAACCGCCGCTTCATCGGCTCTTGTGCGAGCGATTTGAAAAGGAGCCGCAGCGCGCAGCGTTGCGTCGAGCGCAATCTTTGCCGCCCTTTCGCGGCGCGCGACGCTGCGCAAGTACCTGCCTCGCCCGGTATCAGCCGCGTGCGCTCGCTTTCCTGGTGAGACGGCGCGCTTGTTTACTTCAGCAAATCTCAAATCCAGATTGGGCGCGGGCGCGTTTGTCGCTTCTATGATTAAATCTTCGATTGGCCTTTCGATCTTCTTTGAATGAAACTCCTGCTCTTTACACTCTCTCTCATCATCTTCACGCAAGCCCGTTGATTCTTCATCGCGCTTCGGCTCTCTCTCTTCGAGTTGAGGCATCGTCGTCGCGCGCGGCAACAGCACAAGCCTGATAGCCATTATCAAATCTTCTTCGCTCACTTCGTCGCGCCCCTCTAGAGCCGCGTTTGCCCGCGCCGCTCGAATCGCAAACATATCTGCTCGATTGCCTTCAATGCCCAAACTCATCGCCGCCTGAGCGATTCGCGTCACGGCTTCGCGCCTTGCGTGAACTTCTGCCAGCCGCGCGCGCGCGCCAGTCACCTTTTTTCTAATCGCCTCAGTCTCAGCCGCGCACTCTTTTACGAAAGCGCGAGGGTCTTTTTCAAATTTGAGCACACGGGCCATCATCTCCGTCGTGTCTTCAGGCGAATCGCGCTCGTCGCTTTCGACCATCAGCCCGACGCGATCACGAAGCTGAGAGCTGACATCGCCTTCCGCATTGTTGTACGTTCCAATAAAGATGAACCGCGATTGATTGATTGCGCTCAGGCCCTCGCGCTCGATTCTTACGACGCCGCTTTCAAGCGCGGCGGCGATTGTCGCAGCGAGATTCGCATCGAGCAGGTTCACATCGTCAGCAAAAACGACTCCGCCATCGGCCTGAGCCAGCAGCCCCGCCGCCAGCGCCCGCGCGCCGCTTGCAAGCGTTCGCTCAAGGTCAATCTCGCCAATTAAGCGGTCTTGCGTGACGTTCAGCGGAAGCTCTACGAACGGCGCGATTAATCCATTGCTCGCGCGAGGCCAGATTGATCGAAGCGAACGCGCGAGCGCGCTCTTTGCGGTGCCTGCGCGCGAGCCTATCAGCGCGCCTCTCAAGCTTTCATCTACGGCAAGCAACATCAACGCGCGCCGGGCTTTCGCCATTCCAACTATCGCGGCAAACGGGAACACGTCGCGCTGATGAGTCTTAATGCTGGCGCTGCGCAAAGATAATCCCCCTCAGAACAATATAATCTTTGAATACCATTGAGAGAATAGGACTCGAAAAAAACTTCACCGCCACGGTCGCAAAGAACGCAAAGGCGGCGCAGAGATTATTCCATCCCTCTGCGTAATCTCTGTGTCCTCTGCGACGGCGGCGGTGAGTTGACCTCGATACCCCAATCGGTTTATCAACCCGCAGAATCGAGCCGTCATGCATTCGTGCGGTTCGGGTCATCAATTCCGAATACGTCGCTGTAGGCAATCGCGCCGGAACTTATGATCCAAGGTACTGTAATAAATATCCCGATGCCGCAGACTATCGCTCCGCCCAGACTGATTGCCGAAAAGACCAGCCCGACTATCCACCACATGAAGGTGTCGCGCTTGAAGATCAATTTCCAGACCCGATTAATCGCGTTCCCAACGTCCATCTTCTGTTCGAGCAGAAGCGGCATCGTCAGCGCCAGCATAACTGTCAAAAACGGCGACGCTACGAAATTGAAGATTGCGGCAAACGTGCCCGTTCGGTCCATTCCCGATATGCCAAAGTGAATCAGAGCAAAAATCAGAAACGCGAGGAACGGCTGAAGAAATCGCCCTTCCCAGTTGAACAGGTCGTTGATCTCTGGCCGCTCGCCGCGCATGGTCTTGAACGCCATGCGATACAATCCCATCAGCAATGGCCCGGCCAGTATCCCTATCGTAACTAATCCTAAAAACGCGCCGATTAAAGTCGCAAGCGACATCGTGAACCAGTTCTCTTTATAAACCTGCCACCCGCGCGACAGCCATTCGCCGAGCGAGATATAGGACCGCTCTGCGGGAGGAGCCTGCGGCGGCGCTGTCGGCGTGAGGTAAGCTGGAGGCACGTAAGCTGGAGTCGTCGGCGCAGCAGATTGCGCGGTCGGCCTTCCGGTCTCAGACGTGCGCGCCCCAGAGTGAGAGAGGACCCATTCCGTAGCTTCTTCGCCTGAAAGGTGCTGCGGCATCCCGCACTGGCGACAGAATCGCTCGCCTTCGTCAACTCTCCTTCCGCAGTTTGGACACCAGCCTGTCATGGATTTCGCCCCGTGTTCTTTACGATTCATGCTACAGCTTTGTTGCGCGATGCTTCAACTCGCCGCCTTCAGCAATCAGCTATTTCACTATCGAAACCGATCTGTCGCCCTCGGTGACACTGCCTATGTCGTAATGCGGCTGCCCGCGCTCGTCCAGGAGCGAGCGCACGCGCGCGGCGTCGATTTGGCTTGTGATGATGACCATTCCGATTCCCATGTTGAAGGTCCGGTACATCTCTCTTTCCGAGACGTTGCCGATTCGCGCAAGCAACTCGTAAACGGGCAGCACGGGCCACGAGCCTTCGTGGATTTCAACTGACGCGCCTGCTGGCAATATGCGCGGAATGTTTTCGAGCAGCCCACCGCCCGTTATGTGCGCAAGCCCTTTGATTATTCCTAGGTCGAGCAAACCATCGAGCGCGCCGAGATAGCTTCGGTGCGGCTTGAGTAATTCTTCGGCAATCGTCAAGCCTAACTCTTCGACATAAGTGTCGGGGTTGTAGCCCGCAACATCAAAAAGTAATTTTCGCGCGAGGCTGTAGCCGTTCGTGTGAAGCCCAACCGAAGGCAATCCGATAACCGCATCGCCCGGCTTGATGCGCGTGCCGTCAATTATCTTCGAGCGATCAACTACGCCGACGATGAAGCCCGCTATGTCGTATTCGCCTTCAGAATAAAAGCCGGGCATCTCCGCAGTCTCGCCGCCAATCAACACGCAGCCCGCTTCGCGGCACCCGCGCGCCAGTCCTTCGATGACCGACGCTATTGTCTCCGGCACAAGCTTTCCTGCAGCAACGTAGTCGAGAAAGAACAATGGTCTTGCGCCCTGCACCAGAATATCGTTCACGCAATGACAGACCAGGTCGTAGCCTACGGTGTTGTGAACGCCGGTCATAAAGGCGATGCGCAGTTTCGTTCCAACGCCGTCGGCTGACGAGACAAGAACAGGCTCGCGCATCTGCGAAAAGTCTGCGCGGAACATCCCGCCGAACGAGCCGATCTCGGTCAGAACGTTTTCGTTGAACGTCGAGCGCGCCAGTTGCTTGATGCGCTCAACGGTTTCGTTCGCCGCGTCAATGTCAACGCCCGCGTCGCGATAGCTGATTGATTCGCTCATAAAATAGAACTCGCAAAAAGCCGACTCGCGCTAAGACTCTTTGATCGATTTTATCTTCACCGTCAGCTCAGGATGCTTCTTGCTCCCCGCTTCGATTATATCGCGCACAGCCTGGATTGTTGACTCGGCGAAGTTGTGCGCGGGCGCGTCCATCCCTTCAACGTCGAGAGTAACTTTCAAGCGAATGCCTTTCCGCATAAGAGAATAGTCGTCCGGCTGCTCGCTTGATGGTTGCGCTTCGTTCTTGTTTTCCGTTTTTTCATCGGCCATCGTGTTGCTCCTTTAATCGCGCCCGCTCAGATCATCCAGCTTAATCCAATTCCCATTTTGATAGACTTCAATCTGCGTCACGGGATGAATCTCCCAGATGGTCCCGCGCGATTTGCCGACCTCGTTGGGATGCTCAGGATCGAGCATGAGCCAGCCGCTTATGCGAACGCGCTGGTTTGTTCTATTAAGCTGACCGAGCGCCTTCGTGGTCCACGCTGGGTGATTGGCACGCACTCGCGGAGTCACTTCGACGACAATCGAGCTGCTCTTCGCGTCGTCGGGCGATTTAACTAGCCAGACGTGATAATCAACAAACTCAGGGTCAATGCCGTGACAGTTGCACGACTCTTTGCCCTCCTGCTTTGTGCCTGCCAGATAACCTTCAACAGAAATCGGTATGCCTTCGTATCGCTTGACCGCAGCCGTGTCCGCGCTCGACCACGCGTCTCTGTCTTTGCGCTCGATTGACTTGGGCCATTCGAGCTGAAGCACAGAGTCGAATGGAATCGGATAATAATTCTGCGCTTCATCAATTCTGTTCTTGAGCCTGTTCAACTCGGGGTCGCCGCCATCGCCCGTGCCCGGACAGCCTTTGAATGTGCCGACGAGCGGTTGCGGCTTCTCTTTAAGATCGGGGAACGCGCCGCCGGGTGGTTTAGGCTCAGGCGCAGGCTTGCGGCTTCGAAGGTATAAGATGCCGCCGACTATGACCGCTACAAGGATGACGAGGGCTGCAATCGCTCTTGCGTCCAGTTGATTGCGCCCGAATGCGTACCGCTTTCTTCTAGTCATTGATTTTATCTGAAGTGCTCAACTCAACCGGAAGCATTGATCAGCGGGGCCACACCGCGTCGGGTTGAAGCGCGCCTTCTTCGCGCTCGGTCTTGGTTCGCGCCCCCGAAGTAACTTGAATCGGATAGTTGTTCGTGTAGCAAGCCGTGCAGTGGCGATTGCCAAGAGGATCGTCGCACGCGCGAAGCAACCCTTCGATGCTCAGGTAGCCGAGCGAGTCCGCGCCGATGAATTCCGCTATCTCGTCAACCGACAGGTTCGCGCCGATAAGCTCTTCACGCGTGGGCGTATCAACTCCGTAAAAGCAGGGCGCGATGGTAGGCGGACAGCTTATGCGGACGTGAACCTCGCGCGCTCCGGCCTGACGCACCATCTGCACTATCTTCTTTGAAGTCGTCCCGCGCACAATCGAGTCGTCAATCAAAACAACGCGCTGACCTTCGATAAGATCGCGCACGGGGTTGAGTTTCACCTTCACGCCGAAATGCCTTATTGATTGCTTAGGCTCAATGAACGTGCGGCCAACGTAATGGTTGCGCGTCATGCCGAATCGAAACTTCAAGCCCGACTCCGACGCGTAGCCGATTGCCGCAGCAACGCCTGAATCGGGCACGGGCACTACGATGTCTGCGTCAGCCGGATGCTCGCGCGCAAGCTGCTGACCCATCTTGTGGCGGCTCTTGTTGACCGAGCGCCCGAAGACTATGGAATCGGGCCGCGAAAAATAGACGTGCTCGAATATGCAGTGCGCGGGCTTCACCTTCGGCCATGGAAAGATTGAATGAAGCCCTTCGCTGTTGATGATTAAGACTTCGCCGGGCTGCACGTCGCGCAGGTACGTCGCGTCAATCAGATCGAACGCGCATGTTTCGGACGCGATGACGTAAGCATCGCCAAGCTGGCCGAGGCACAGCGGGCGAAAGCCTCGCTGGTCGCGCACGGCGATGAGGCTGTCTTTTGTTAAAAAGAGCATCGAGTACGCGCCCTCGACTTCGTTGAAGGTGTCAACGATTGCGCCAGGAAGATCGTGCGCGCGTGAGCGAGCTATTTTGTGCAGCACAACTTCGGTGTCCGATGTTGAAGAGAATATCGCGCCGTCAAGCTCAAGCTCTCGCCGCACCTCAGACGCATAAGGCAGGTTGCCGTTGTGACATAGCGCGAGCTGGCCGCGCCAGCCGTCGACTAAAAACGGTTGAGCCTCGCGCAAGCTGACGCTGCCTGCGGTCGAGTAGCGAACGTGGCCGATTGCCGCGCGGCCCGGCAGGCGCGCGAGCTGTTGCTCGCCGAAAATCTCGCTGACGTATCCCATGCCGCGATATGCGTGCAGGCGCTCGCCGTCGGACGACACCATCCCGGCTGATTCCTGCCCGCGATGCTGGAGGGCGTAGAGTCCTAAATAAGTGAGGCGCGCGGCGTCGTCGTGGTTGAAGATACCAAATACGCCGCACTCTTCCTTTAGCTTGTCCATCATATTGTGGTCCGTGAGTTCGGATTCAATTTTATCCTGATTGCTATTTAGTATCAATCACAAACCACAGATGAACGCAGATAAAGATCGTTACAGATGAACTCAGATAAGTGTCCGTGTCTATCAGTGACGATTTTCATCCGCGTTCATCTGTGGCTCAAAAGCGCCGAAAATGCCTTGCATTGCAGGATGCTGATGATATAATCCGGCGCGCTACGGCGATTGCTCCTCGATCCTCTTGTTGAAAAGGTTTAATCAAAAGGGAGAGCCGCAACGGTGCGGCGCGAAGCGAGCCAGCCGTTTTTTTCATTGTTAAGTTTTTCGTCATAGCATCTATGCAAGGACAAACCAACACACTGAGTTGAAAGGAGATTCGTTATGCCTAATTTTTGCCCTAACTGTGCAGCCACACTGGACCCGGATGCCAAGTTCTGCCCGTCGTGCAGCTCGCCCATAGCGCCCGCAGGCGGCGGAGGCGGTTACGCTGGCGGCGGGTACGGCGGCGGATATGGCGGCGGATATGGCGGGCCGGGACAGCAGCGCGCCGCTTTCCCAATGACAGGGATGACCGTAGAGCCGATGACATGGGCCTGGATCATTTCCCTGTTCTGGGCCGTCTGGTTTTTCAGCGGCTCAATGCTCGGCAGCGCGATAGGTCTTGCTGTGGCAGAGAGAGGGATCGCCGGTGAAGGCGGCGATACAGTGGCAGTATTTTCGCTGATTAGCGGCGCATTTCAGGTTGTGGAAGCGGCGGTCTGGATTGCCCTTACTTACGGAATATTCACGCGCAAGCGCTGGGTCTATGGAGTATTTATGATGGTGGCCGCGCCGCTCGCTTTCCTGTGGCTGGTGCTTTCGCTCGTCACGTTCCTGGTCGGCGGCAGCAAGCCAGCCGGGATAGTTATCATCTACATACTCGGCCTCGTCGCGGGCCTCGCCCTGATCGGCCTTGAAGCAATGTTACTGGTAAAAAACCGTAACCAGTTGACGAACGCTTGAATGTGGGCGCGAAAAGCCTTATGCGAATTGCTCGATTAACGTCAGCTTGAGCGGTTCGCAGGCCTGGCGGTGTGTTTGCTCAAAACGGCGGCTCTCGATCCGCGCAAGAGTCGCCTCTGATTTAGCAGCGTTCCCGATATGGCGCAACAAAGCGCGCCAGCCATCGCGGCGCAAGTATTTCAAAGAGCCTGTGCCCATTCTTACGATAAAACGGAACGGGCATTGCTTTTCACATAATCCAGGACAAGGCTGTGAGGTTGCTTCACCCAAAATGGTCAGCTTCACAGCCTGACTTGAGTTTTCCCTTTCGCTCAACGCATCCGGCCATCAGGTTAAAAGATTAATCAGGAGGCCCTATGAACGGCATACAAGCGCAAGCCGGGAATTGCCCCAACTGCGGCCATGCGATAAGGCCGTATAATCGTTTCTGCATGAACTGCGCCTATGATCTTTTGCAGTCGGCATCCGCTACAGCGCCAACAGTCGCCTGGCAGACTCAATCTGCGCCGTTACAGCTATGCCATCAATGCGGCGCTGGGCTGGGCGCGGGAGCGGTCTTTTGCGGAAATTGCGGCGCGAGCATCGCTGCTAAGAGCGGCAGCAGAAGATTCCTATTCATCGGCGGAATCTCGTTTATCGTTCTCGCGCTTGCGGGCGCAGCCGTGTGGTTCTTCTTTTTGAGAAGCGCGGGATTGAACATCTCTTTTGCCGAAAAACTTCTTGCGACCGTTCCCGACGATCAGACTGATCGCGGAATCAGAATCAGCTTTGATGGGACCAGAGCGGCCTACATTGCAAGCAGCAAGGACGCGCCGGATAAAAAGTTTGTCGTGGCCGACGGCAAATCAGGCAAGGAGTACGAAGAGATTCGCCGACTGACTTTCAGCCTCGACGGCAGCCAGCTTGGCTACATCGCAAAAGATGAAGGCAAAGCCGCGTTGCTTGTCGTCAACGGAAAAGAGACGAAGCTCGATTATGACTTCGATGAGATCGAGGAGCTTGCCTTCAATCCGAGCGGAAACGCTCCGACTCTGCTTGTAAGAAGGGACGGCAAGTCTTTCATTGTTGTAAACAATAAAAAGAGGGAGAGCCAGCACGACACAATAGAAGGGTTCGCCTATACGGTTGACGGCAGGCTCTTGTCTTTCGCGCGCAACAAGGAGACGAAAGCGGTCGTCGCCGATGATAAGGTAATCCTTGAAGAAAAGGAAATAAGATTTCACGGGGGTCAGGACGGCAGGACGTTTGCTTTGGTTGGAATAACTAAGAAAGGCGATGAGTACGCCGTCGTCGACGGCAAAAAGACAGACCTTTACGACAGGATAAAAGACATTGTCTTCAGCGCGGACGGCAGCCGAGTATTCGTCATCGCGAGGAAGAATCAGAAAGATTATTTAATCAGAGACGGCAAAGCCGAGCCTCTGCCGAAAGAGTGGGAAGACAAAGACATCGCCGTCGTCAGCTATGACGGCAAGACAATCGCGCACACCATAACCGAAGGTGGCAAAACTCGCGTAGTCGTCACGGACGCAAAAGGCAATGACAAAAGGGGCGAGCCTTACGAAAGAGTTTCCGCCATAGCGTTGAGTTCAGACGGAAGCAAAGTCGCTTATATTGCAGGCGACGGCGAAAAGAGCTTCGTTGTTGCGGGCGAGCAGAAAAGCGAGGCCTTCGATGAAATTTATCCGCTTCCATTCGACCGCATAAGTTTCAACAGCAACGGAACCAAAGTGGCTTTTGCCGCAATCAGAAAAACAGAGAGCGGAAAAGAGATATGGTGGAAGGTCATGGACGCGCGATAGCCGAACGTTGTACGTGGCGCGCAGCCTTGCAATCTTCGCGCTACGACAGCAGGAGGAATTAATCATGAAGTACTGCCCTAAATGCATGATCACACTTGCCGACACGGACAAGTTCTGCAAATCCTGCGGCGGTCCCATCCACGACAAAGCCAACGCGCAGCAGAGCGCGACGCGTTGTCCGAATTGCGGAGCCGAAGCGAAATCGGGGTGGAAAGTTTGCACGCGATGCGGCGCACAGCTTCAAGCCGCACAACATCAAGCCGCGCAATCGCAAGTCGCTTCTCAATCCTCGTCTGTCATCTGCCGTGTGTGCGGGCGCAGCAATCGAGCAGGCGTAAAATTTTGTGAAGGCTGCGGACAGATGATCGAATCGCAAACTGCGGGCGGAGCCGCAAGTCAGGCGACTAGCGCGCCCGGCACGCAGATGGCTCCTGTGCCGCCCGACACCGAAGCCACTCGCCGCTCAATATATGATTCATCGTCGCCCGCGCCCGGCATGCAGGCGCAGCCCATGCCTGCGCAATGCGGCAGATGTGGAGTGATGATGAGAGCGGGGCTTGCATTTTGCGAAGCGTGCGGAGCGCCCGCTGGGTACGTCGAACAGGCCGGGCCGCCGAAAAGCTACAAGTGGGTCTTCATATCAATCATCGCATTCGTGTTGCTCGGCGGCGCGGCGGTGGGGTGGTATTTCTGGGGCGTGCGCGTCACTTTGAAAGTCACAATGCCGGACGGTCAGCCCTTGGCTGCGAAGGTGAGAATTGACGATAACGATGCGCTCGAAACCGATTCCAACGGTCAGTTGATCATAAGCCACGTCCTGCGCGGCGAGCACAGGATTGTTGTAGAGAAGACTGGCTATGATCGCAAAGAAGATAAGTTCAGCCTCGCGCTCGCCGATTTTTCCAAAGAGGTCGCCGTGACCATTGAGCCGAAGGCTTACGCGCTCACCGTTCGCAGCACGCCCTTTGATTGCGAAGTGCTGATTGATAATGAATCAAAGGGGAAGACCGATGCGGCTAGAGGCGAGTTGAAGCTTGATAAAGTTGCGTGGGGCAAGCACCAGCTTGTCGTGCGAAGGGACGGATATCTTGATTTCACTCAAGACCTCGATATGACGAAGGAGCCTGCATCTCCCATCAGAGCGGAGTTGATATTCAAAGCCGCAGGCAAATGGAGCGGGACGTTTACTTCAGTGCCCGCGCCAGCTACTGTCGGGCCTACAGGCGCTGGTACAAGTTTGCCGTCATCGTTTATCCTCGACCTCAGGCCGATGGGCGAGCCGACATCGCAGAGGGCTGAGTTTCGCGGCGAGATGAGGGACACTCCGTCAGCACTTCCCTACGACGTGAGCGGATCGGTCAACAGCAAGGAAGGGACTATCACAATCAGGATAACGAGGGGAATTGATACTATAACGCTCGAAGGAAGAAACCTCGACAATCCGAACGCGCTATCGGGCAGGTGGACCGGCGCAGGATCATCCGGGCTGTGGAACCTGACGAGAAACCGTTGAGCGGTCAATCGAAGCCCGCACTGTTCGCTCAATCCGTGTTCCATCTCTAGCGATTCATCTTCGCTCGCAATCAAGCGCCAGTTCGCGCGAAGTATTATGCTATCGGTTGCGGTTTTGAGTATAATCGGGCTGGCCAGCGGGTTCTTTTGCTTCCAGCAAGTGGCGAAAGATTATTTCGGATTTGACACCTCAAAGTGATGGCGCGCCATCAAGGCAGCGGCGTTCGTGTAGCTTGAGGCGGCGCGGTTGAGCAATGGATAATGCGCAATACAAAATGAGATGTCCGGGATGCGGAGCCGAAGTCGACGCGCGATGGAAGTTCTGCAAGACCTGCGCTCTTGAGCTTAGACCGGCAGCGCCGCCGGTCAGGCCGCCACCCGCTTTGAATTGCCCGCGATGCGGGAAGCCTCATCAAGAAGGGATGAAATTCTGCTCAGTTTGCGGCACGCCGCTTTCTGTTGAACAAACAGCGCAGCCGCAAGGGATGAGCGATTCAGGGATTGGCGCGCAGACGGCTCCGGCGCAACCGGAGGCGCAAACGGGCAGCGCGGGCGAGCGTCACGGCACTCAAAAAATGGAACGCCCGCGAAGGACGAATCCTGATGTGGGCCAGTCGTCCGCGAGGATGTGCAAGTGCGGAGCGAGAATCGAATCCTGGATGCGCTATTGCGACGTGTGCGGAACGGCTATAACAGCGCATCTTTCAACGGCGGTCGCTCCCGTCGCGGTCGAACCTCCAGGAGCTGAACCTGCGAAAGTCGAGCGTCAAAAACCTGAACCTGCGAGGGTTAAGCCTGCCGGAGCAGAGACCGCAGAGTTTGTGCCTCGGCGCTCGTACATGGAATTTCCGAGCATCCCGAAAAAAACTAACGCAAAGCTCATCATCTGGATAGCAATCGGGATTGCGTTAATGGCTGCGCTTGGCGGCGGAACTTATTATCTTCTAACTCGCAATAAAGGCGCCGCGCCGTCATCGAAAGAGGCAGAGCAACCGAAATCTCCGCCGGTCGTTTTCCCCGAAGGCTCTGCGGAAAGCAAGCTCGATAAGGCGATAGCCGAGAATCGCCTGCTCGAACCTGCGGGCGATAGCGCCTACGATCTTTATCATCAATTGAAGAACAGTGGAGCGAGTGGCGAAACGCTCGCTTATTTCAACGAAAAGCTGTTGCCTGCGGTCACGGCGAAGCCGCAGCAGATGCTTGCGGACTTCGCTGTGCCCGACGGCAGAGACTGGCCGAAGAAAGATTGGGAAGAAGCGAAGCGGCTGATGGAGTGGGCCACAGAGATTAAGCCAGGCGATAACGCGATTGGCGCGAGATCAACCTACTTCGCGGGGCGCGTCGCCTATCTTAACAATCGCAAGGATGAAACCATAAAGCTCTACAAACAGGCGCACGACCTTGACACGGCGTGGGCGACGCCCGCAAACGGACTCGGAGTGATTTACAACGAGCGCCGTCAGTTTCAATCAGCGCGGCAGTTTCTCGAAGAAGCCACGCGGCGCGAGCCAAGCTGGGCTTTGCCGTATTACAACCTCGCGAGGACTTACCATTACGAAAACAACATTGAGCAGGCGGCGGCGAATTACCGTCTGGCAGCCGAGCGCGCTCCGGTCTGGGCGCGCCCGCACGCGCAGCTCGGCGACATAGCATACAGCCGCGGCGATTACGCAGGCGCGGCCAGCGAGTACCAAGCGGCGGTGAACTTGTCTTCGCCCACGAGCCGCGACCTCGCCGCGCTCAAACAGAAACTTGCGAGAGCCAAGCAATTATCGCGGTGAGCAGATTTGGTTTTGAGTCCACGCCCTTGCGCGTTTGAGGACGAGGAATTCGAAGGCTTGACTTTGAGCCTTCTACTTTGAAAGGGGATGAAATGAGACAGTGTCCAAGATGCGGAATGAATGTGAATCCCGGAGCGAAGTTCTGCCCGAATTGTGCTTACGATTTCACACAGGAAGCTGCGGGCGCAAGCGCGGCAGAGACTGGGCCGACGAGCGCCTGCCCGAATTGCGGGACGAGAGTTGCGGCAGGGCAGAGGTTCTGCCCCAACTGCGCAACACCTATGGGCGCGGGGCCTGCAGTCGCGCCGGGCGTGCAGCCTCAATACGGCGCGGGAGGTTACGGCGGACAGGCTTATGGCGGAGCGGGCTACGGCGGGCCGGGATATGGCTATGATGTTCAGCCCAGACCGAGCCGCGCGCCCGTCATCATCGCTTCGATCATCGCGGCGGTCCTGTTGATAGGCGGAGGCGTAGCGGCTTACTTCTTTCTGATTAAGAAAGACAACTCAAACTCTAATTCAAATTCTTCGGTCGCTTCGTCGTCCGGCACAACGTCCGATGCAAACCAGAACACGAGCGGAGGCGTAAATATTCCTACAATCAGGAATGCGAACATAACACCCCCGACCGGCCTTGAATTTCCAAGATCGCCCGACACGCCGACAACCACTGGCGGGCCAGCGTCAGGCTCTCCGGGAGACGTCGTCAAGCGAGTTCTTTTCGCAATGGCAAGAGGCGACACAGACGAATATGTGCGCAATCTGGTCAAGAAAGAGCGCGACGTAGTATCTCTGGCGAGGGAACCTCTTGAAAAGGTCATCAGCTCAGTCGCAGAACAGTGGAGGGCACAAGGCGGTCTTCAGTCGGTTGATATCGTCGACGAGCAGATAGATGGAGACACCGCTGTGGTCACCTTCAGAGCGAGGCTCGGCAACGGTACGGGTGATCAGGGAAAGCTGAACCTGATGAAAGAGAACGGCGAGTGGAAATATCGCTCGACCAATTTATAGAAGAAGAGCGCCAGATGCCGCAGATAATTAACGTGGCTTGCGTATCAGAGGAAACAACAGATGAAGACCTGTCCTAAGTGCGGCGCTTCCGTCAATGACAAGGCGCGATTTTGTCCGAGGTGCGCCAATGATTTCAGCCAACAGGCGCAGGCTCCTGCAAGCGCCGAAGTTGCTGAAACCATGAAGATGAATCGCTGCCCGAACTGCGGTACGATGGTCGCACCGGGCCAGAGGTTTTGCCCCAACTGTGCGGCTCCCGTAAGTGCAGGCGCAGCGCAGGGCTTTCAGCAAGGCGCGCCGTCCCAATACGGCGCAGGCGGCTATGGCGTTGGACCAGGAGGTTATGCGGGCTACGCGCCCGCTGCGCCGAGCCGCGCGCCACTGATAATAACAATCGTCGTTCTCGTAATTGTGCTCGCAGGCGGAGGCGTGACCGTCTACCTCTTCAAAGATAAATTATTCGGAAGCTCTTCGAGCAACTCGAATGCGAGCAGCACAAACACACAGGCGCAAGCCAATCTCGATTTGTCATCCGCGAACTCAAATCGCACGTTGCCCAACGCAGACACCGGCAGAGATAGTCCGACGCCGTCAACGCCTCCGCCGGTTGATCTCGGAGACGATGTTAACCTCGGAGGCGATGCGCCTACGGCTGCCGATGTGGAAGCGGTCTTGGGGGCATTAGAGGATGGCGACCGCGAAAGACTCATGATGCTGCTCTCGCGCTCGGCTCAGGGCGAAGTTGATAACATCGTGCGGCAAGGCACTCCCGGCATTCGTCAGAAGGGAGGCATCGCGGGAATAAGACTCAAGAATGTTCAGCCGAAAGCTAACAGCGTCGTCATGAATTACGAAGTGCAATTCGGCGATGGCTCTACAAATCCAAACGGGAGGATGGAGTTCGTAAAAGAAAACGGACTGTGGAAAGCCACTTTGAATTGAGGGTTGATTATGTTTCGTGCAGGCGATCAGATTGGTCCATACACGCTCGTTCGCAAGCTTGGGAGCGGAGCCTTCGGAGCCGTCTGGCTCGCCGACCGTCAGACTCCTATTGCTACAATGCGCGTCGCGCTGAAAGTCCCTCACGGCGAGGATATAGAGATTGAAGCCATCAAGCAGGAAGCTGCAATGTGGGTGCAGGCGAGCGGACACCCGAACGTCGTGCCAATCATCGAAGCCAACATCTACGACGGGCAGGTCGTCATCGCAAGCGAATACATTGATTCAGGCTCGCTAGAACAATGGCTCGCGCAAAACGGCGGCAAGGCTCCGACCATCGAGGTGGCTGTCGAGATAGCCACAGGCATACTCTACGGGCTTGAGCATCTTCATTCGCGCCACATCATTCACCGCGACCTCAAGCCTGCGAACCTACTGCTTCAAGGACAGATTGCGCGGCTTGCAGACTTCGGCATATCAAGAATGCTCAAGACGACGAGCAAGACCGCGCTCGCCGCAGGCACGCCTTCTTACATGGCTCCCGAAGCGTTCGACGGCAAGCGCAACGAGCAGACGGACCTGTGGTCAGTCGGCGTGATACTGTATCAGATGCTAGCGGGGCGGCTTCCCTTCCCGCAGACCGATATGACTTCTTTGATAGGAGCGATAGTATCGAAGAATCCCGACCCTCTGCCGATTTCCGTGCCCGCGCCGCTTCAGGCTGTAATCAATCGAGCGATGGCAAAAGACCCTGCGTTGAGATTTCGGACAGCCGTTGAGATGCGAATCGCGCTGCGCAACGCAATGGATGCGACTCGGCAGATGGGAACCGGAGCAACGGCTCGCACACAGGCCAATGAGGAATCGCCGACCAGAAGGATCGCGCCCGGCGCGAGCCAGCCCGTGGGGAATCCGGCTACTGCTCCTGCGTTCAATCCGTCGCATTTGCAGCCGACCGTTCCCGTCGCGCCAGCTTTTCGTCAACCCTGGCAGAGCGGCGCGCCAAATCAAGCAAAGAGCAAAGCGCCGATAATTATCGCGATGGTTGTCGCAGCCGCGTTGATTCTGGGCGGTATCATCACGGCTGCCATACTGCTCAGCAAGCCCTCCGGCAATGAGAACAAATCACCAGATACCCCTAAAGCCCTCAGCCCAAGCGAAACGCTGAGAAGGTTCACGAAAGCGATGGAGCAGGGAGACGCTGACGAGGCGCTTAAATACATTTCAAAAAGGAACTCGATATTCAAGGATGGAGATACTGAAGCCAGGAGAAAGATGAGAGACGGCATTGATGAGTTTCAGCGAGAAGCTAAAGCTAAGGGCGGCATAGACTCCGTTGATGTAAGTAACGAGGACACAAACGGAGACACCGCGACTGTAAGAGCACAATTGAAATACGAGAACGGAGACACAAGGCCCGGCACCTTCAGGATGGTCAAAGAAGACGGTCAATGGAAGATCGTCAACTGAGCGCGGGCAATAATCTATTACGATCATTTGACAAGGCGGCGGATTGCAGATAAACCTGCAGCGGCAATCTGAAGGCAATCGAAGCGAGCGGCGCGACGAGTGAAATGCAAATGAGAGGAGGACGATCATGACTATCTGTCCGAACTGCGGAGGCGCGGTGCCTGAGCAAGCTCGGTTCTGCCGCAATTGCGCCTTCGATTTGACGAAGGCAAGACCGACAAGCGATGCAGGCTCTTTTGCGACAGTTAAGATGAACCAGTGCTCGCGCTGCGGCGCGCCGATGGACGCGGGCGCAAGGTTTTGCGACAACTGCGCAGCGCCCGCGCAAGCGCCCGACATGGCGGAAACGGTGCGCGTGGGCCAGGGGTTCGGCGTGGGCTACGCGCCTCAGCCTTACCCGCGCGGCTCAAACAAAACGGCGATAATAATAGCCGCCATAGTCGGCGGCGTTGTGCTAATCGGAGGAATCATCGCCATCATTTTGCTCACCAAATCCTCGGGCACAAGCGACGGCACGGGCGGCGGAGGCGGAACAGCTTCCGGGCCGGGTGAGGCAATCAGGAAAATCGTCAGGGCAACCGAAATGGGAGACGCAGGCGAGTTCCTCGCCCTCTCCAACAAAGAGTTCATAGATCAGGTGAAACAGAATAATCCCGGCAAGACTCCGAAAGATGCGCTGGCTCCGGGAATGGCCCAATCGGCTCAGGAGATTCGACGCAAGGGCGGAATCAAAGAGGTAAACATCAAGAGCCAGAGAGTGGATGGCGACACCGCCACGGTTGATTATGAGATCAAATACGGGAATGGTGAGACTGAGCCGTTGAACGCGCGCGTAATCAAGGAAGGCGGAAGCTGGAAGGTTGATGTGCTCGATTTCCTTCGCAGGCAACAGGAAGGACCAAATCAGGGAGGGCCTAATATTGATATGCCCCAGCGGGATGAGCCGGACTATAACCAGTAAGCAAGGTGGAGAAGATTTGACCGAATCAGGCACGGTTGATTTTTAACGAGCAAGGAGTGCAGCCACGGGCTGCTCGATAATTGGTTTAATCATTGAGCGAGAATGAAAGGAGAATCTTTATGAAAACTTGTCCGAATTGTGGAACGCCTTCGCCCGACGAGGCGCGATTTTGTAGGAACTGCGCGGCGCCGCTCGCCGCGGGACCCGCGCCGGGACCAGGCCCAGTGCAGGGCGCAAACTATGGCGGCTATCAGGGTGGCTATCCACAGGGAGCAGGCTACGCGCCCGGCTACGGCGCGAAACCTGCGAGCAAGATGCCGTTAATCATCGGCGCAATCGTTTTAGTCGTGCTGATTGGAGGAGGCATCGCTGCATACTTTTTATTTTTCGCAGGCTCAGGTTCTCCGTCTGACGTTGTGAAGAGTTTCGTCAGGCTGTCAGAGAAGGGCGATGTCGACGGAACATTTGACCTGCTCTCGAAGAATGCATTGAAGCAGCTTCACATTGATAGAAACGACAAGGAGATGATGAAGAAGATTAAAGAGGAAGCTCAAAAGCAGGTCGCCCAGAGAAAGAAAGAAGATGAGATAACGCAACTCGACACCAAGAATGAGAAGATAGACGGCGACAAGGCTTCTGTTGATGTCACTGTGAAGAAAGGCACGCAGGAACCTAAGACCCGCACGGTCAAGCTCATCAAGGAAGATGGCAAGTGGAAGATTGATGAGATTCCGATGGACATAGACCAATAAAGGTAGAGGCATATGCGCAAGCCTGCTCTGCATTTGTGAGAATCAGGCTCATCTATTCCAAATCGGCAAACCGGGACAAGTAGCTTTGCAAAGCTACTTGTCCCAATGCCTGGCTTCCCCGCGGTTGAATCGAAAAGTGAATAATAATCACAACGGCCTGAAGGAGAATCGAGATGAAACTCTGCCCTAATTGTGGAGCGCCCGCGCAGGACGACGCGCGATTCTGCAAAAACTGCGCGTTCAAGTTTGAAAACATCGCTTATCAGGGAGCGGGCATGGAGCCAACCGTTAGAATTCGCTCATGTCCGAATTGCGGATCGCCCGTCAACGCTGGGGCTGCGTTTTGCAACAACTGCGCAGCTCCGCTCGGCGGCTACGGCCCCGCAAGGAGCGGCTCTAATCGTAATGTCATAATTATCAGCGCAATTGCTGGCGGCGTCGTCCTCATCGGCGCAATTATACTGATAGTTCTTCTGGCTACGGGATCATCAGGACCGGGTGGACTTGTTAAAGATGGCATAAGGGCATTGGAAAAGAACGATCCGGGTGCGCTCAGAGACCTTTACGCCAAAGACGCTTTGACGCTGAACGCCGCCAAAGCGATGGCGGAAAACGACAGCCGGGCCATCAAGGCAAAGAAGGGCATCAAGTCTGTGGACATAAAAAAAGAGGACATAGACAGGGACGGCAAGAACGCCTCTGTCGAATACGAGATACGGTTCGGCGACGACGACAAAGAAGCAAAGACCGCAACGCTCGTGAAGGAGGATGGCCGCTGGAAGATTGTCAGCATCTATTAGCCGCCAAACGGTGCAGCCATTCGCGGCAACACTGAAAAAATTACGGAATAAAAGTCTCAAATCCGGCTCGTCTCAAGGCTCGGCGAGTTGTACGATGTCGGCTCGAAGGCGAGCCGCTTCGAGCCAGCGATTTATCTCCTGCTCAATCTTTCTTTGCTGGAGAATCTCTCTTATCTGGTCACGCACGGTGCCCTTTTCAAGTTTTTCATCCAGAGAGGGAGGCACTTGCCCGCGCTTTCGTATCTCCGGCGCGAACTCCTCCGTATAGTAACGCTGAATCTCTGCGTCTGTCACCAGAACGAAAGATTTGAACCGGAACTCAACAAAGCGGTCTATTAATATCCGCTGGCTAATCAATTCATCAAGGCGCTGAGGAGTCAACCCTACAGACTCAACCCGCTCGCGAAACGCGGCCTCCGAAGGAAAGCTCGCAATCAACTCGGCGCGCCTGCGATTAATCTCTTCCTGCGTAACTTCAGCCGCAGGCAACCGCGCCGCCTCTTGCGCGACAAGCCGTTCGTCTATCATCACGTCGAGCTTTCGCTGCAACACGTCAGAGCTTACCGGCCCGGCGGGCGAAGGCGCGTCAGGGTCGAGCGCCAGGCTCCACAGCAAATCGCTCCTTGTTATGACTTCGCCGTTGACGAGCGCAAGTATCTGATCAACAATCGCGCCGCGCTGCGCATGCGCGGCGAAGGAAACCGTAAGCAGCGATAGGGCAAGCGTCAGTAGGCAGCAGGCAGCAGGCAGCAGGCAGTTCAGGCCGCGCCTCTTAAAGCAAACTATGAAATGATCTCTGCTGCGATTCAGCGACGGCGCTCTATTTACTGCCCGCTGCCTACTGCCTGCTGCCAACTGTCTTTCCGCTTTTACCTTCATATCAGAATGTTTGTCCTACCGTGAAATGTTTGTGGAAGCCGCTCACGCCAGCGGGCTTGTTAAAGACTATCCATCCCAGATCAAATCTAACAGGCCCGATTGGCGTTTTGATCCTGAACCCGAATCCGACGCTTTCGGTGAAGTTGCCCGGCTTTATAT
This sequence comes from Blastocatellia bacterium, assembly GCA_035575515.1. Lineage (GTDB taxonomy): Bacteria > Acidobacteriota > Blastocatellia > UBA7656 > UBA7656 > DATLXU01. Next base: position 15,646 of record DATLXU010000116.1, on the reverse strand, counting down.
CGCGCACGCGCTGAAAGACGTTGCCCGTGTCGGAAAAGATCGCGCCGCCCAACGAATGCCATATCGGAAATCTCAATTCGTTGTTTATGACGATGACGCCATTGCCGCCCAGCGGGCTTAGCACGAAGATAGGGTTGCCGTTCTTGTCTAGCCTCACATTGCCTTGCGCGTCGCGGTCCTTCACGAAGATGTGCGGCCCTGCCTCTTCAAATCCGAAGCCGCGCAGGTCGCGCGCGCCTCCGGCAAAGAAGCGTTCCGAAATCGGAAGAGTCTGCGCGCCGCCGAACGGAGTTGCAAGTCCGAGCCGCCCCGACACGGAATAGACTGTGTCGCGGAAGCGGCGAATCGGATAGTAGCGATTGTGCTCAAGCGATAATTTGACGAACTGCTCGTTGCCGCCCAAGAATTTCGACGCGAAGAAGAAGCTCCCTAAGGTCTGCGTCCCCGTCGTCGGATCGAATTTGTTGTCGCGCGTGTCGCGCGCAAAGCTTGGCCCGATTCGTCCCAATCGAATTGGCCGCGCATTTCGTTCTATCTCTTCGAGCGTCAGGTCCTTGGGCAGATCGAATATGCTTATGCGCTCGAAGTTGTAGCTCACATAAACGATGAAGTCGGGCGTGATGCGCTTCTCAGTCTGAATGCTTGCGGTGTAGCGGTCGGTGCGGAAATTCTTTTCAGCGAGCCTTCGCGCAAAGAGCGAAATCAGCGTCGGAAACCTCATGCCGAACGGCACAGGATTTTGAAACGAGACCTGCCCGAACAACTCGTTCTGACTCACGCGCAGTTGCGTGCTGCCCGTGTAAAGCTTGCCGAACATGTTCGTCTGTGTCAGTTGTATCAGCCCTCGCGCGCCGTGCAGGAATCCAAGTCCCGGCACCTGAAGCGGGCTTTTATTCGTTTGATAGCCGAAGCCGAAAAGCAAATCATATCGCTTCGCTTCGAGCAGGTTCACCGTCACGTCGCGCTCTTCGATGCCGTTGACTGTTTCGCCTACGGGTTCCGACGTGATGTTCACCGATGTGAAAGCGTTCGTATCGTAAAGGTGGCGCTCGGTCTCTTGCAGAAGATCATTGCGCATCCAGTCGCCTCTGTAAAAGAGGTAAAAGTCACGCTCGAGTCGGCCAGCGTCCGTGACCGCCGTTCCGCGCGTTGCGATGTTGCGAATGCGAACTCGATTGCCTTCCGTTATATCGTAAACCAATCGCACGCGGTCCTGACCGTCAGCATTGCCGAGATCAACAAGCCCCGATACGACTTCGGCATTCGCGTATCCGCGCGACGTGTAGGCGAAAAGCAACTGGTCGGCGTTCGCATTGACTTCGCTCGTGACGAGGGGGTCGCCCGGCTTGATTGTAAGCCTGCTGCTCAACTCGTCTGTTGTATTCACGGTGTTGCCACGAATGCCTATCTCTTGAATGTATGTGCGCGGTCCCTGCTGAACATCGAAAGTTATGATGAGATTGTTGCCTGTGACCGACACGCCGCGACGAACGTCAACGTGCGCGCGGCGGTAACCTATCTCGCGCAGCCGCTTCATTATCAGGTTTGCGTCCTGCCTGAGCATGTCGTCGCTCGTAATTCCGCGATTAAGCCCGAATAGCGGAATGAACGAAGCCTCTTTCGATTTCATCTGGTCTTCGAGCGTGCGGTGCGGTATCGCGTCAAGTCCTTCAATCTCGATGTTAGTGAGGCGATAGCGAGCGCCGGTCTGAACCACATAATCAATGCGCGCTGCGGGCTGCGACAGGTCCGGCACATTGGGCCGATTAACTTGAGCGAAAAAGTAACCCTGCTGCTGCAAGTGATCGAGCAAACGGCGGCGGCCCTCTTCGAGCGTGAATTCGTCAACGCCGCCCTGAGTGTAGAACGGAAGTATCTTCCGCTTTTCATCATCGTTCAACTCGTAGCCCTGAACCTCGACTGCGATGTGCGGGCCTGAATCAACAGTGATCGTAACGGAGACGGTGTTGTTTTGCGGGTTGGGCGTGATCTCCTGGTTGACTCGAACGGCCAGATAGTCCTGATCGAGATAAGCGTTCCTCAGTTGATCCATTTCTTGCTGCACGCTCGCCTGAGTGAACGGCCTGCCTTCAACAATCGCATGCTTGACTTTCGACAGATCAATCCGCGCGCCATCGACCTTCAGGTTGAAAGTTGAAACGACTGCCTGCTCGCCCGGAGTTATCGTGTAAGCGATGACGGCGCGCGTGCCCGTCGGGTCGAGCCTTATGTCGGGAACGACGCGCGCATTGTAATAGCCGCGCGCCGCGTAGTAGGCAGCCAGATCATTCTGCCCGCGCGCCACCGCGCCCGGCGACAATCGCTCGCCGGGATCGAGTTGATTCAGCCGCGCCCTCAACTCCGATGCAGGGAAAATCGTGTTGCCCTCGAAGACCACAGCATCAATTCGCGCCTGCGGCCTGACGATGAACCTTATTATCACTCCGCTTGCGCCTTCGGGCGCGGCCTCGACCCGCGCGGCTGAGATGAGGCCGGAGCGGTGCAATCGAACGAGCGAGTCGTGAATGCGCACGGGCGAGTAGTCCTGCCCGGCGGCGACTTCGAGCAGCCCCTGCATCTCCGCTGTGTTGCTGGTCGGCGCTTCTTCAATCACGACTTCGACGCGAGTGACGCGCCGACCCAAGAAATCTCCGAGTTGATTTGCCTGCGCGTGCAGAGCTAAGACAAAAAGCAGAAGGCAAGAAGCAAGCGCCCGCGCGTAGCAGGCAGCGGTCAGCGCGTAGTTCAGCCTGCGCGCCATAAAGCAAACTATGAAATGATGTCTGCCGCGTTTCAGCAACCTGCCTCTATTCACTGCCCTCTGCCTAATGCTTAATGCCAACGCCCTTTCCCCTTTTGCGTTCATGCTCAAAACCGTTTTCTGAGTCGCACGTCGAAGCCAAGCTCGCCGCGCTCATTGCGTATGCCCACGACTGAGAACCGGTTGCTGATTCGATATTCGACAAGCACCACGCGGTCTATACCGGAAGGTCCCGATGTGAGATTTTGCGAGTAGGTCACCGTCAGGTCTTTCGTGACTCGCTGCCCGACGGTTATTCGCGCAGTCGGATCGCTGCCTCGACCTACGAGCAGCGGGTCAATCGAAAAGCGGCTCAAGCCGAACAGTCTTTGCGTGCCGCGCGTGAGCTGCTCCGACAGCGAAGCCGACAGGATTGATTGCGCCAGCCCAAGTCCCGTCTGCGTGACCGATGCCTGAGTTGAACTGTCGCCCGAAACGCTTCCCGTCAGCACAAGCGAGATAATGTCAGGCTCTGGCAATGGAGGATCCGACTTAACCGTCGTTTCAAGTTTTGACAGCGCGCCCGTAAAACCCACTTCGATGTGATAGCCGCTGATGTCGGCCTCGGTTTGAATATCCAGTATCGGCTCAGCGCGACGGCGGCCAGTCAGGGTAATCAACCCGCGCGTCAGCTCAAATCGGCCATTGCGAAACTCAAGCGTTCCGCGCGTGAGCTGAATGCGGCCTGATACAATCGGCTCTTCAACAGGCCCGCGCAGCGTCAGGTACGCGCTGCCGACTGCGTCTGCGAGGTTGTTCTTCACGGCGAGCGTGTTGTCTGCAACAATGCGAATGTCGAGCGACGTTGGCAATCCGCCCGGCCCGCCCGCGCCGCCCGGCCCCACATCCAGAAACTCTGATCCGAACGGCCCGCCCGTCGTCAGTAATTCTTCAAGCGTTATGTCTCGCGTGTAGGACGCGCGGCGCACTTCGACTTCGCCAGATAAGACCTGAATCCTGCGATTGCCTTGCAGCGCGAGATGCGCGTCAACTACGGTCTGCGTGTCGCGCGGGTATTCGACGCCGACCTGATCGGCGTTGATTTCGAGCCGCCACCTGTCGGGCACCAGTCCCGCGAGCGCCGCGCCGCCTTCAATCGTAATCCTGCCGCCGCCCGGAGCCGCAGCGACGAAGTTTTCAAGCAGCGCCTGATTCGCCGTGAAACGTATCTGCCCGTTGCCTCGCGCAATCGAAAGCGGCACGTCAACCACGCGCACGCCGATGTCCTTGAGATTGACTACGCCGCGCAACTGCGGCGATTTCAAAGAGCCGATTATCGTGGCTTCGACTTCCGCCCGGCCTGTCGTAAAAACTGTTTGACTGAATGATGAAAGAAAACGAAGGTCGAGCGCGCCGCTGATGCTTAGCTTCGAGTTCGCTCCATTGTTTGAAATCGTCCCTTCCAAAGTCACGCTTGTGCCTTCGCCGACAAAAGTCACCGGCTTGAGCGTGATAGCGTTCGGGCTTGCGCTAATCTCAATGTCGCCCTGATTGGTTATCGTGTACCTCTTCTGCTCGGAGATATTGCCGCCGAGTTCGAGATGCGTGATGACGGCGGTTGCAGTGAGCCGGTCGGTCGTGAATCCTTCGCCGGGCGGGTTGAGCGGGCCGCTCAGGGTTATTCGCCCCGTAGCGCGACCAGAGATTCCCGCCAGATCAGGCGAAACAAGCCCCAGATATGGACCGATGTCTGTATCAGTGAATTCGACGCTTGCGTTGACGGGCCAGTCGCGCTCGCGCAGGTTTATTGTCGCCGCAAGCGTTCGCGTCTGGTCAAGCAGGTTGCCCGTTGCCTCGACCCGAAGCGTCCCATCCTGAGTCGTCGCCACAAGCTTCGCGTCGCCAAGCTCGCGCCCGTTCATAATGACGTTGTGCCCTTGAATCGTCGCGTTGAGGCCGAGTCCCTCCCAGTCGTCCTTGCTGCGCCATACTCCCTGACCCGTCACATCAATATCGGCGCGGCCCGTTATCGAAATCGGGCTTTCGCCCTCGCGCGATGCGGCATCGGCCAGCGCAGCAAGGTCAATGTTGCGCCCTTGCGCGCTGATCGAATAAGCGTTGGTGTCGAGATTGAAACTTCCCTGCCCCGCGATTGAGCTGTCGCCCACCTGCATTCTCAGGTTCTGGACGCTGACGATGCTGTTTGCAAGCGTTATGTCTCCGGTGAATTCAGGCACAGATACTCTTTTCTCTTTGCCCTCTTCTTCGCCGGGAACTATGAACTCGCCCGCGCTCAAAGAGAGCTTCGCAGTTCCTTCAATCGTGCGCGGTCCGGGCAGGCCCGTAACATCTATCGTCCCGTTGATGATTCCCTGATTGGGCATCACTCCGAAGACGCCTGTGGGATATTTCACTTTCACCAGCGCGGCCAGATCATAATTTTGAATCGTCGCTTTGAGCGCGACGTTGTCATGCACAGGCAGCGGCACTCTGAGATCGAAGTTAATAAAGGAATCGGCGGAGCGAACAAGCGAGGCGTTTTCAACGACGACGCGCGAAGGGCTGTAGGTTATATCGCCCTTGAACTCGCCAAGCCGCTCGCCGGGCGTGCCGGTCACGATGTCGCTTTTGGTCTCGATGCTTTCAACTTCGAGATGGCCCGACACAGTTGGCGAAGATAAACGGCCCGAAGCGCGTCCGACGAACGATCCTCTGCCGCTGACAAAAACTGGATAGTCCTCTTTTATATTTTCCGGGATGAATCCGAACGACTCGATCACGCGGCGCACTTCAGCCATGTCATCGGATTGAAAATTGACCGCGAGCGAAAGCGCGCCGTTCCAGCCGACGCTGCCCGCAGCGGTCAATTTACTCTTGGCCGATTCAACAAACGCGCGATCAACGTTAAGCCCGCGCCCCGTCGCCGTCAGGTCAACCGCGCCTTTTGCGGTCGCGCCTTCGGTCGCCTCCGGCCTTGATATCGCAGCGTCGAATGTCGCGTTGATCTTTCCCGTAGCGGCTTCAAAATTGGTTCCTGGAAACGCGAGTCGCGCGCTCCCGTTTGCTTTGCCGACGATTTTCACATCTCTTGCGGCGGCAAGCTCGGCTGCCTGATTAAGGTCAATTGATCTGAAATCGGCTTCGACCTCAGACGAGCCGCCGTCAATCGCAATCGAAGCTGAGCCTGTAATATTTCCTCCAAGCACAGCAGCCGAAAAGCTTCTCAATCCAAAGTGATCAGGGTCGGCTGCGAGGCTGCCCGAAACATTGCTGATCGTCACGCGCTTGGCTTTAATTGAGCCGACGGCGAGCGCGTCTTTTAGGTCGAAGTCCGTGCCTTCGCCTGTTACTTTTACGTCTTTCAACCGTATCGCGCTTATGCTCAGGTCGCGCCCGCTCACCCCGCCCGATTGAAACTCAGCCGTCGCGTTGTACTTTTTGCCGCTGCCTTTAACATCAGTAGTGACATTGAGACCCGTGACGGTGAATCCTTTCGCGGTGACTTCACTGGATTGTATGGTCGCTTTCGCTTGATAGTCTGTGTCGGTTCCGTTGACGGCTGCTGTGATGGCTACGTTGCCGCTCGCGTTCGCGTCGGGCATGAAGACGCGGCCTATCTCGGCAAGCGAAGCATCAACGTGCAAATCTTTCGTGTCGTACTTGAACGGCGAGAAGCTGTCAATGCGGGCCGTCGCCGTCGCGCGCCCAAGATCGGAATTAAGCTCGAACTTCGTGACGTTCGCATTCTGGTCGGTCACGTCGGCTTCAATGGTCGAATTTATGTTCTGAATCGCGCGGCCTTCGTGAGTCAGGCTCGCCTGATTGAAAGTCACGGCCAGCGCGTGATTGATTTTATTCTCCAGCGCTTCGGGAGTCTTCGGCGTGAAGCGCGCGGTGAAGTCTTTGACCTCTGCGCTCAGTTGTCGCGGGATATCGTTGTAATAAAACTCGCCGTTGTCCAACTGGACGTAAGAGCTTAAGAATATGACCGCGTCTTCCTTAGCTTCCTCTTTACTTACCGGTTTGTGCAGCGCCGCGAGGTTGAAGCGGCCCTGCTCATCGAATTCAATCCACACCTGCGGGTGATTGACGCGAACGTCGGTGATGTTGATTCGCTGCTTCAGGTATGACAGCACGGAAAACTGCACCGTCATGTTGTCAACTTTGCCGAAAGGCTCGCGCGCATCGCCCGCATATAGTTTTATATCGTCGAGCGTGACGGTGTAACCGCTCAGGCTGAGGTGAGTCTTTCCGATCTCTGCGCGTATGCCGAACTCGGCCAGAGCTTCAATGATTCTGCTTTGAACGTAGAGGTCGAGTCGTCCGCTTCGGATATACCAGAAGACGAGGATGGCGACTATTAAGATTAGACCCAGAAAGGACGCTGCGCCGATTAAAAGTTTTCTGCGCATAATGGTTAGTGGTCAGAGGTCAGTCGTCAGTGGTCAGTGGTCAGAAGTGACAGTTGCCCTGAAATAGGCTCCCAGAGCCATTTTCAAGACAGCAGCCTTTGAACTGACCACTGATCACCGACCACTGACCACTACACTTTCGTGAGCAAATGTCCGAGCTTCTCTTTTCTCGCGCGCAATACTTTCTCGTTCGACTCGTTCGGCTCCATCTCAATCGGCACCCGGTCGGTTATCTCAAGACCGAATCCTTCGATGGCCGCGCGCTTCACAGGATGGTTCGTGATCAGCCGCATCTTGCGCACGCCGAGACTGTGAAGTATCTGCGCGCCAATGCCGTAATCGCGCGGGTCCATCTTGTGAACCCCGACGACAGCCGCGTCCGCTTCGACCGCATCTTTGTTCTGCTCATCCATCAAGCGGTATGCGCGAAGCTGATTGACCAGGCCGACGCCGCGCCCCTCCTGTTTCAGGTAAAGCAACACGCCGCGACCTTCATTGCCAATCAGCTCAAGCGAGCGGTGCAGTTGCCAGCCCGTGTCGTCGCGAAGTGAGCCGAACACGTCTCCGAGCACGCACTGCGAATGCACGCGCACGAGAACGCTCTCGTCCGGTATGATCTCTCCCATCACAAGCGCAAGGTGAACGTCCGTATTAATATCGTTGGTGAAGGCGACGGCGCGAAAGTCGCCGTACACGGTCGGCACTCGCGCCTCAACCGTCGGATGCACGAGCACCTCGTTTGCCATCCGGTAGCTCACGAGGTCGGCGACCGAAATAATCTTGATGCCGTGATGCCGCGCGAACTCCTTGAGTTCAGGCAGCCGCGCCATCTCGCCTTCGTCCGTCATGATCTCGCAAATCACGCCCGCCGGAGTCATCCCCGCGATGCGCGCCAGATCAATAACGGCTTCCGTGTGGCCGGGCCGCACTAGCACGCCGCCGCGACGCGCGCGAAGCGGCAGGATGTGGCCGGGCCGCGCAAGGTCTGAAGGCTTCGTCCGCGGATCAACCGCAACCTGAATCGTAGTGGCGCGGTCGGCTGCCGATATGCCTGTTGTCACGCCACGCCGCGCCTCAATGGAGACGCAAAAGGCGGTGCCTCGCGTTGCCGTGTTGTCAGCGTCCGACACCTGAAGCGGTATCTGCAACTCGTCGAGTCTCTCTTCGGTCATCGAAAGGCATATCAGCCCGCGCCCGAATCGCGCCATAAAATTGATGACTTCGGGCGTGACCTTTTCGGCGGCGCAAGCTATGTCGCCTTCGTTCTCGCGGTCTTCATCGTCCACTATGATGACCATGCGGCCCGCGCGGAATTCTTCGACCGCCTCTTGAATAGTTGCGAATGGCATAAGCGTCCCTCGGCAGGTGTCAGGTGTCTGGTGTCAGGGAAAGAAATGTGAGTTGTCGCTCTCATTTCCTAGTTTTCCCTGACACACGGCACCTGACACCCGGCACCCGGCTAATATCCCTGTTCTATCAAATACTCCATTGTCAGCTTGCTTGCAGCGGCGGCTGATTCTTCTTGGCGCTGCATCAATCGCTCAACGTACTTCGCCAGCACGTCAACTTCGATGTTCACGCGGTCGCCCGGTTTCAAATCGCTCAATGTTGTCTCGCGCCACGTGTGCGGGATGATTGCAACCTCAAACGAGTCTGCCCCGAGTCCCGCGACCGTCAGGCTGATGCCGTCAACCGTTATCGAGCCTTTCATCGCGATGTAGCGACCAAGCTCGGCGGGAAATCTGAAGCGCATTCGATAGGCGTTGCCTTCGGGCGTGACCGAGATAAGTTCCGCCGTGCCGTCGACGTGGCCCTGAACCATGTGGCCGCCCAATCGTTCGCCTACGGCAAGCGCGCGTTCGAGATTGACGCGACTTCCCGCGCGAAGATTACCAAGAGTAGTGCGGCTCAAAGTTTCAAGCGAAGCGTCCGCGCTGAAATAGTCGCGGCCCATTTCAACCACAGTCAGGTCGACGCCGTTAATCGAGATTGAATCGCCGATGCGAGTGCCTTCTAAAACTTTGCTCGCATCAAAGACGAAGTAGGCGCCATCGGCGCGGCGGGTGGCGCTGCGCACGCGACCTGTCTCCATGATTAATCCGGTGAAGATTCCCATGATTTTTTCAGGCTAAAGGGCGCGTTCTCGACACAAGCGTGCGCGGCGCTGGTGAAGAACGTGTGGCGAGCTTTGAATTCAACCTCAAATCGTTTCCGCTACGAGACTCAAAAAGTTCAAGCGTTCCGACACGACGCTTTATGAGTTTAACTGCGCGATTTGACAATTTCAAGCACGCTCTCAACGACGCGGTCGAGCGGCATATCAGACGTATCAATGAAGATGGCATCGTCGGCGCGCACGAGCGGAGTCGCCGCGCGCGTCGTGTCACGCCGGTCGCGTTCTTCCAACTCGGCTTTCACCTGTTCGATTGAAACCGCGCGACCGCGTCCAAGTTCTTCTTCACATCTTCTTTGAGCGCGCACGTCGAGCGACGCGTCGAGGAATATTTTCACCTGCGCGTCGGGAAAAACTTTCGTGCCGATGTCGCGCCCATCCATGACTATGCCGCCGGCGCGGCTCATCTCGCGGAGTTTCTCGACGACGGCCTCGCGCACTTCGGGGATCGTAGCGATGACCGATGATGCGTGGCTCGCATCAGGCAGGCGAATCTCGCGCGTGACTTCGCCGCCGTCGAGAAAGACTTTGAGATGATCGGGGTCGCCTTCGAGTCGTATATCCGACGCGCGAGCGATTCGCGCGACTGCCCTCGCATCGTCGAGCGGCGCGCCCGCGCGCAAGGCGGCAAGCCCGACCGCGCGATAGACCGCGCCGGAATCAATATAGAGGTAGCCGAGCCGCCGGGCTATGGTTTTGCCGACGGTGCTTTTCCCCGCTCCTGATGGCCCATCAATGGCGATTATGAGTTTGTTCATTATCAGTTGCCAGTTGCCAGCTGCCAGTTGCCAGTATCGTTTATTCGTTTGCTACTGCGAATAACTGACAACTGACTACTGACCACTGACAACTGCCTTTATGGCTGCCAGAGCCGATTCCACGTCCGTGCGCGAAACGTCTTTGTGCGTGACCATTCGCATCTCGCGCGGGTTGATTCCGTTTGCAAGCACGCCGCGCGCTTTGAGTCTCGCAGTTAATTCAGTTGTCGTTATGCCCGTTCCTGAGATGTCGAAGACTAAAATGTTCGTTTGAACTTTTTCGGGATCAATCTTAATGCCGGGAATTTCGGCAAGCCCGCGCGCCAGCCTCTGCGCGTTAGCATGATCTTCTTCCAATCTTTTGGTCATCTTCTCAAGCGCCACGAGTCCCGCAGCCGCAAGCACGCCGACCTGTCGCATTCCGCCGCCGAGCATCTTGCGAATCTTGATAGCGCGGTCAATGAACTGGCGCGTGCCTGCGATCAATGAGCCGACCGGCGCGGCTAGGCCTTTCGATAGGCAGAACATCACGGAGTCTGCGGGTCGCGCAAGCTCCGCCACGTCCCGCTTCAACGCAACTGCCGCGTTAAAGATTCGCGCGCCATCAAGGTGAACTGGCAGACCTGCTTCGTGCGCGCGCTCGCAGATTTCTTCCATGCGCTCAAGCGGCACACAAGCGCCGCCCGCCATGTTGTGCGTGTTTTCCAAAGTGACAAGCCCCGTCTGCGCGACGTAGTAAGCCGAGCGAGGTCGAATCGCCGCCTCGATTGATGGCCAATCGAGCAATCCGTCTTCGCCGCGCACGGGTCGCGGGATTGTTCCGCTGATGACGGCCATCGCTGCCATCTCATAATTAAAGATGTGTGAGCGTTCTTCGGTGATGACTTCGTGGCCCGGCTCTGTGTGCAGCTTGACGCAGATTTGATTTCCCATCGTGCCCGATGGAACAAATAGCGCGGCTTCTTTTCCGAGCATCTCAGCCGCGCGCTCCTGCAAGCGATTTACAGTCGGGTCTTCGAGATAAACGTCGTCGCCGACTTCGGCGCGCATCATCGCCTCGCGCATCTCGTCAGTCGGTTTAGTAACAGTGTCGCTGCGCAGATCAATGTAGTCCATCGCGTCTCCGATTAGTTTGATTGGTTAGTCTGAAATGATAACACAGGGAAAGATTTGAATCAGAGCGATGTAGTGCGGCCATCGCAAGGCTGCCTCAACAAATATTTCACTGATTCCATTGCTAGAAACCCGGCAACTCTTGCTGAGGCCAAACCATCGCCGTTGTCTTCTGGTAAGAGTTCGCGTAGATGCCGCGACGGAAGCGAATCGTTATGTCGGGCCGCGTGCCATAGACCTTTATCGCGTGAAAACTCGTGTCGTCGGGCTGGCGCTCTGACGAATATGCGATTATGCATTCAGTTCCAATCTCGTTAATGATGCGGCCATTGAGCTTTAGGAACTCCTCTTTCGCGCCTGCGCTCCACATCACGCCGCCGGTCTCTTCCGCAAGCCCTTTGAGCGAAATCTCTGCGGCCTCAAGCTGGCGATAATACCTGCGATAGCGGTCAACGCGCTTGCGCTGCTGCGGGTCCAATCGCTCGTACCACGAGAGAGCGTTGAACGCCAGCGGCTTCAAGTCCTGCATCAAGATTTCATTCTGGCTCGCGACATAAACGGTTGCGCGCGCGCGATGCAGCGCCGCCAGCGCCTTTTCAAACATCAAGGTCATGCCTTCGGGCACGGGCTTCTCAAATGAATCAACGCCGTCGCTTATAAGCACGATGCTGCGGCGGCCATTAACCTTCGACAGCACTTCGTCAGCCGCGTACATAAGCGCGTTGTAAAGGTCCGCTTCCAGACCGGGCTTGAACTTCCAGTTGAGCGCGTCGCGTAGCTGCTTCTTGTTCGTGGTCCACCCGCAGAGCAGATCAACGCGGTCGGAATAAGAGATGATCGCGGCGTGGTCTTCGTCGGCGAGCGCGCCAATCATCTCAAGCGCAAGCTCGCGGTTCGCGTTTATGTTTTTGATAGTCGACTGTGCGCTCGCGTCAATGACAAAGAGGATGTTAGCGGGCGTGCGCATCACCGCGTTCACGTCGCGGCGGCTGCCGTCTTCGGTCACGATGAAGTCTGTCCGCTTCAAATCCGAAGGCAGCTTGCCCAATTGATTGCGAACGCTGACGGGCAGCAACACTTCTTCGACTCGTATGCGCAGCGTGTCGTCGTCCTGCGTCGCGCCGCCCTGAACGCGCGGACGAGAAGTTTGATCTCTGAGCCTTCCGCTTTGCGCTTGAGTCCCGGCTACGACGGCTAAGATTAGCCATAGCCCTATTGCTACTTTGATCTTCAACCTGCGCGTCATAATTGAAATCTCCGTAGTTCGCAGTCGCGTTCACACGAAACAGACGAATACTTCATTCGAGAGCAGCCGTCCGCGCTCGGTCAGAATCAAGCGGTCACATTTTATCTCAATCAAACCCGCTTCGGCGAGTCGCGGCAGATCATTTTTGTAGCGTGCGAGCACATCAAGGCCGAACTCGCGGCGAAACTCTGCGAGAGAGATGCCTTCGCTCAGGCGCAGGCCCATAAAGAGAGCTTCGGCGGCGCGGTCTTCCCGGCTCAGCTCGCGCCTCTCGGTTACGGCGTGGCCGCGCGAAGCAACGTCGGCGATGTACTTTTCGGTCTGCATTCGATTGATCCACCTTGCGCGCGTGTCGAAGGAGTGCGCGCCGCATCCCATCCCATAGAATGGAGCCGCCGTCCAATATTTCACATTATGTTTCGAGCGAAAAGGATTCACCTCGTCGCCGTTTTCGCGCTCGCCTCCCTTGATAAAAGCGAAGTTTGAAATCTCGTAATGCTCATAGCCCGCGTCGCGCGTGGCCTCGACGATCATTTCATACATCTCAGCCGAAAGGTCGTCATCGGGGTGGGGGCGCTGGCCGCGCTTGAGTTGCGCGTAAAGCTGCGTGCCTTCTTTCACTTCGAGCAGGTAGAGCGACAGATGCTCGGGTTGAATATTTAACGCTTCGCGCAGGTTGAATTCCCAATCGCGAAGAGCCTGTTCAGGAAGCCCTGCGATCAAATCAATGCTGATGTTTTGAAATCCTGCTTCGCGGAGGTTATCAATCGTGCGCCGCGCGTCTTCGGAAGTGTGCGTGCGGCTCAAAGCCTCCAGCTCACGATCAATGAAGGATTGAACGCCGACGCTCGCGCGCGTGACTCCGCTTTGGAGCCACGCCTCGATTTTTTTGCGTGAAAGCGTCGCGGGGTTTATCTCGATGGTAATTTCGGCATCCTGATCAACATCAAACGCCGCGCGGCAGGCTTCGATTAGCGAGGCTATCTGTTCGGCTTCGATTATCGAAGGAGTGCCGCCGCCGAAATAAATAGTATCAACCGCGACGCGCCCGCCGCCCCTGTTTTTTTCTGCAAGCGCCTTGCCCCAGTAAGAAATCTCGCGGCTGACTGCATTCACATAACGCGCGGCGAGGTCTTCAAAATAGTCTGTCGTGTTGAAATTGCAATAAGTGCACTTGCGCTCGCAAAAAGGGATGTGAATGTATATGCCAGCACTTTTATGCACTACGGAATTATATCACGCAAGAAAGCTGTCAGCTTTCAGCCAAGAGCGAGTTATGAAACAGGTAACCTGCTTCGCAGGTGAAGGAATATAGCCCCGCGCGCAAGCACGGGGGGTCAGTGATGGCCGCATCTCATAAAGCCCGTGAAACGGGCGAAGGACGTTCCAATACGTAATCTCCGCCGCCTGTTTCACAGGCTTATGGTCTCTGGTCGGTTGCTTACCATGTGCTTGCGCACGAGGCTATATTCCATCGCCCGCTCTGCGGGCTGCTATTAATACTTTGGCCGTTCTCAAAATATGCTCTTATGGCTTTTCGGCTGAATGCTCATCGCTCTCACTATTCACTTTCAAACGGCGCGAGCGTGTCGCCCGCAGTGAGCGGTCTTTCTTCGGGCTGCTGACCGTCGTGCTCGACAAGCGCATCGAGCAGAAAAAAGTATGTTTCGAGAATGTCCCGATGCTCAGGGCTGCCCGCGCTGTGAACCGTGTAATAGGCCTGCGTCAGTTGCGCCGCCACTAACTCCAGATGCTGCCGCCGCTCATCAACCATAAATCCTCCATCGCTGCTCAATCAATGCATCAAGATTAATCGTCACGAATATCGCGCGCTATTGCAAGCGTTCAGCAAACATGAGATTGATTCAATACATATAACTTCACCTCACAAAATCCAAATTTTCGTAACGAAATCCGAATCTATAGAAATCATCAGTTGCAACTTACGATCAAGCCACTGGCTAAAGTGGTCATTTCATTAGAAAAATGCGCTCACCGTCTTCCCGCTTCTGGCAAGCGGCGGGCTGCTGACGAACCCGACGATAGTGGGACTGATCCAAGCGGGCGTTCCGGCGGACCTTGCGACGACCTACATCACCAACGGTTTGACCGGCTCGGTTCGCTTCCTGCCAAACCCGAACGCGGGCGCAGTTGACCTGCTCGATAACCTTTCGATGTACCGCTACAACTCGCTGCAGGTAGAACTCCGTCGCCGCTTCTCGGCGGGTCTGTACTTCCAGGCAAACTACACCTTCCAGAAGACGCTCACGGACGTTGCGGACGCGGGCACAGGGCAGACGAACTTCTCTGCCCTGCTCGACAACCGCGCGCCGCGACTTGAGTACACTCGCGCCGATTACGACACAACGCACGTGTTCAACTTCAACTCGATCTACGAGCTTCTGTTCGGGCAAGGGGGGGTGTCCAGAGTTTTGTGTAAACGACCTGGGTTAAACAAGGGGCAATCTCCCTTCAAAGAGAATCGCAAACTGGTTGAGCGCCGCGCGCCAGTCCTTGACCGGCATCGTCCATTTCTGGCTCAGATTCTGTAAGGCCAAATAGATCAGCTTCAGCGCTGCCTCATCCGACGGGAACGAGCCTCGGTGCTTGATCACGCGCCGCAGCCCGTTGTTGACTGACTCGATCGCATTGGTCGTGTAGATCACTTTGCGGATTTCCGGCGGATAAGCGAAAAACACCGCCAGCCGCTCCCAGTTCAGGCGCCTTTGCTTACTGATGGTCGGATAGCGCGAGTCACATTTCGCGGCAAACTCCTCTAACCGCAATTCCCCTTCCTGGCGCGTCGCGGCGGTGTAGATCAGCTTGAGATCGGCGGCCACCGCCTTGCGCTCTTTCCAACTCACATACGAGAGTGAGGCGCGCACTTGATGGACGATGCATTGCTGCACCTGGGTCTTGGGGAAGACCGCTTCAACGCTGCGGGCAAGCCTTTCAACCCATCTACACAGGCAATGAACAGGTCACTGACGCCGCGATTCTTCAACTCGGTGACGACGCCCATCCAGAACTTCGCGCCCGCCGCCAGCGACAGCCACAGGCCGAGCGCCTCTTTCTGGCCTTCGCGGGTCAAGCCGATGGCCGGGTAAATCGCTTTGTTGACGATGTGCGCGCCGTCGCGGATTTTCACCATCAGGCAGTCAAAGTAGACCACCACATAGATGGCTTCCAGCGGGCGCGATTGCC
>DATLXU010000115.1:0-3578 GCA_035575515.1 Blastocatellia bacterium | reverse complement strand
CATCAATCCCATCAACCCGCCTATGAACGTGCGCGCGTGGATTATGTCAAATCGCGTTTTCAATCGCGTCAGCATCGCTCGTGTGCAGCCGTGCGCTATGTCAAACATCGTTGCCGGAACCTTTGGATGTTTGTGATAACGGAGCGGCAGCCATCGCACGCCGCTTGCGTTCAACGATTCCCTTATGCGACGGGTCTCCTGCCTGCGTTCAAGGTCGGCGGGCTTTTCAAATGTCACAAGCGTCAGATCAGCTCCGAGCGCGGAAAGCTTCCGCGCCGCAGGCAGAATGAGAGATTGCCCCAGAGGCTCAGCCGCTCCCCAGTAAGCTATATAAAGAACCTTCGGCTTCGACATCAGAAACTCAAACTGCGTGGCGCAATCGTGACCGCTTCATCACGCGCAAAGGAAACGCGGCGATGTGAGCCAGTTGCTTTGCGTCCATCGAGACTGCGCGCACGGCACAGCGCAGAAAATCCCGATAGAGATGCGCGTGAAAATATGTCCCGGCAAGCACCATGTAATTTCGCGCAAAGGCCGCGCGGCGCTTCGCTTTGATTGAATCGGGAACCGCTTGCATCGCGAATCCTTTTTCAAGCACCGTGAGGCTGTCGCGCTCAAGCAGCGGCGCGTTGCGACTCATGTTCGCGTCGTGTTGCCTGTATGTGACGGTCGGTTCGTCGAGGTAAAGAAACTCTGTGTGCGCGGCCAGTCTAACCCACATATCCCAATCCGCGCACTGACTGAGCGCCGCGTCGAACCCGCCTACAGTTTCAAACAGCGACCGCTCGCACAACACAGTGCAGATGCTGCCGATGACGTTGCCTCGGAGCAACAGGTCTTCGAGCGTTGATCCGACTCGCGAGCTGCGTACCGTGCCAAGCGGAGCAAGCTCTGAATCAACCATAGTGAACGCCGTGTAGCAGACTCGATATTGCGGATGGCTTGCGAGCGCGGCCATCTGTCGTTCGAGCTTATCCGCAAACCACGTATCATCAGCATCGAGAAACGCAACGTATTGCCCGCGCGCTTCTTCAATTCCGCGATTGCGCGCGCGAGCTACGCCGCCGTTCGCCTGGCGAATGTATCGCACTTTCGATTCGTAGCGGCGCATTACATCTTCGGTCTCATCTGTTGAGCCGTCGTCAACGACTATGATCTCAAAGTCGCGGAACGACTGGCTCAATACGCTCTCAACGGCATCAACGACATAACGCGCCGAGTTGAATGTTGGAATGACGACCGATACTTGCATAAAGAATTAGGCGGTCAGCAATCAGCTTTCAGCCTTCGGCAGCCGCAGTTGACTCTTGGCTGAGCGCCGATTGCTGACTGCCAACCGCTCTCTCGTAGATCTCTTCGTAAGAGCGAACCATATCTTCAAACCTGAACTTTGCCATCACGGTCTCGCGTCCCCTGCCAGCCATCATTTGCCGCTTCATCGGATCGTTGAGCAACCCAACTATCGCATCGGCTAGAGCCTGACTATCCGCAGGCGGCACGAGCACGCCGCTCACGCCGTCTTCGACAATCTCAGGTATCCCGCCCGTTCGCGTCGCAACAACAGGCGTTCCGAGATAAATGGCTTCCGTCAGCACAAGCCCGAACGCTTCGGCGAGACTCGGCAGCACGACCAGATCGGCTGCCGCCATCAAATCGGGCGAGTCTTTGCGAAATCCGACGAACGTGACCATCCGGTCGCAGCCTGTTGCGCGGACTTCTTCGCGATAGGCCGCGTCGTATGTTCCAACGCCCGCGACTATCAACCGCACGGGCTTCGATACGCGGCGGCTGATTTCAGGAAGCGCCTTGAACAGGTATGAATGGCCTTTTTCCGGGTGGAGCCGCGCGACGATGACCAGAAGATGCGCGTCTTCAGCGCCGAACTCGCGGCGGATACGCTCGCGCGCGTCTGCGCTTGATAGCTTCACACGATCAAAATCAATCCCGTTCAATACAACGTGAATTTTTTCATGCGGCGCATGCTCGACATTGATCAGATGCTCCGCCGTGTGCTCGGATACAGCGATTACGTGATGGCTGAGCCGCGTGCAAAGCTGATCCAGCCGCACGTGCCACTTCTTATTGATTCGCGTGTGATAGTCAGAATAATGCCGGGTCAAAACGCGCGTGCGAGTTCGCGCTATTGCGCCCGCGACGAGTCCTATCACTGAAGGCTCGAACAGGTGCGCGTGCAATATGTCAATGCGCTCGCGGCTGAGCAGTCGCGCGAGCCTGATCATCGCAAGCGGGTACTCAATCCTTCGCCGCGCATCGCAACTGAAGGTTGTTACTCCCTGCGACTCCATGTACTCGCGCAGCCAGCCAGCCATCGGGTTGAGCGTCGCGAAATACATCCGGTAGCGACTGCGATCATGCCAGCGGGCCAGTTGTGGGAAGAATCCGCTCGTGTCGCTGTCCTGTGCGAAGTGCAAAATGCGTTTCATAAGTTTTCAGCTATCAGCTTTCAGCTTTCACCGCCGGTTGCCGATTGCTGGCCGCAAGTTGATGATCTTCAATTGAAGGCTGAATGCTTACGGCTGTTCGCTTCAATCCAATTCGATAGCCGCGAAGGATGTGCGCGCCCAACAGCAGGCGATAGATTCTGTCGAGCGCGCGGCTGTCGGGCGCTGCGCGCTCAAGGAATGCGGCGGCTGTGAAGAAAATCAACAGAGCCGGTTTCGATGCCAGAACGGACTTGATTATTTTTCTTATGCTCTGCGACAGAGGCTCGCGGCCAAAACTAGCTGGCGCGTTTATCCGATGGCGCTCGATGTTGTCTGCGCGATCAGGATAGCGCAGACAAAAGGGGATCATCATTCGGCTGCCCCATTCTGCGCGGCGACAGTAGCTGCGAATGTCCAGTGCGTGGTCACAATGAATGGCGCGTGCTTCAGGCGCAAAAACAATCTGTCCGCCGCGCGCCGAGTGGCGAAGCGCGAAGTCCTGATCTTCGCTGCTGATGATTGAGCCATCGAATCCGCCAAGCTCTTTGAACCGCTCGCGTGCAATGGACATATTGGCAGCCGTGCAGAAATTTTCAATTGTAGTCGGGCCGCTCGCTTCGGGCAGCGCGTTGTCTTCCAGCCTCTGGCGGAAACGCCCGAACGGTGTCGCAATGGCTTCTTCTGGCAACCGGACCGAACCGACGACGAGCGCGCCGGGGTAGCGTTCGTGCGCGCGAAGATGATTCGAAATGAAATCTTTGCCGACTTTCATGTCATCATCTACGAATAACAAAATCTCGCCGCGAGCCGCAGCCGCGCCCCGATTGCGCGCCGCCGAGCGTTCCGTCTCGTCCAGTCTGATGAGCGAAGTTTCCGGCCCGCCTTCCGTCTTTTCGAGCGTGACGGGCGGCAGCGAATTGTCGTCAACGACGATGACCTCGTAACCATCAGCAGGCACATCCTGATTGCGCAGGCAATTTAGTAGTTGACTCAGCTTTTCTGGCCGGTTGTGAGTTGGAATGACGACGCTTGCTTTCATTTTCAAGAGTCTAGACTGGCCGCAATTGCCGAAACGCGCGATAGATGCGCGGGCCGAAATAACACGAAAGCCACAACGCCCACACGGTCGGGCGC
>DATLXU010000114.1:0-141583 GCA_035575515.1 Blastocatellia bacterium | reverse complement strand
TGCCGGAGCAGAACAGAAGATAAAATCACTTTACGACAGGCTGGAGCAGCACACGGATTTTGCCACATTGGCTTCGCAGCAATCCGAAGAACAGAGGTCGGCGATGAATGGCGGCAGGCTCGGCTTCGCGTCGGAAGCAATGATCAAGCAGAGCTTCCCAACCGTGCCCAATCTGGCAGAGACGTTGATGGCGATGTCTGCGGGACAGCATACTAAGCCACTGAAGGATGAGGCGACGGGCGCGTGGTACATCTTTCAGGTTAATGACAAGCTGGAGCAGTCGCGCAATCTCACTTTTGAAGACGCGCGGCAGACCATTGTCAACACGCTGACGCAGCAGCGCCAGCAGGTCTTGTGGAACGCGGTGCTCATGCTCGCGCTTTCGGAGGCCAACGTAAAGAATTATCTGGCCGAGCGAATCGTTCAGAACCCGAAGGTCATCGTTGACATGCGGCCTTCGCAACTGCTCGAAAGCGGCGGCCAGCCCGCGCCCGCGCAGCAACAACCGCAGCCGCGATTCGAGGACGAGGCACAATCAACGAACAGCAGCCGCGCAGCTTCGGCAAATGCCAACAAGCCAGCCGCGAACGCCAATCGCCGTCCGGCCACACCAAACGCCAACTGATGAATCAGTAGGCAGTAGGCAGTCACCTCGTGCCGCTACTGCTTACTGCCTACTGCCTACTGACTGAAATGCTTTTCCGCCTCGAAGATGTTCACAAATCCTACGGCGCGCAGGAGGTGCTGCGCGGCGCGACGTTTCAAATCAACCCTTCGGAGCGCGTCGGACTCGTAGGCCGCAACGGCGCTGGCAAGACTACGATTTTTCGCCTTGTCACGGGCCGCGAAGAAGCAGACAGCGGCGAAGTGATTTTGCTCAGGGGCCTCCGTTTAGGATTGCTCGAACAGGAGCCGGTGTTCGGCGGCGAGTTGAGCGTGCGCAATGAGGCGTTGTCTGTGTTTACGGAAATGCGCGAGATGGAAAACGAGATGACGCGCCTCGAACACCTGATGGCCGAAGTTTCAGGCGCTGCGCTTGACGAAGCGATGCATGCCTACAGCGACCTGCGCCACGCTTACGAAATCAAAGGCGGCTTCACTTATCACGCTCGCGCAGAAGCTGTGCTCGTCGGATTGGGATTCAAAGGCGATGAATTAGCAAAGCCTGCTAATCGGTTGAGCGGCGGGCAGAAGGCTCGGCTTGCGCTTGCAAAATTATTACTGGCGGAGCCTGATGTTCTGTTGCTCGATGAGCCGACCAATCATCTGGATGTGAACGCAGTTGAGTGGCTCGAAGATTTTTTGAGCGAATACAAAAATGCTTTCGTCATCATCTCGCACGATAGATTTCTGCTTGACAGAACCACAGCGAAGATAGTCGAGATTGACGCAGGCCGCGCCAATATCTATTCGGGAAACTACACCGCATACGTCAAGCAGCGCGAAGAGCGCCGCGCTTTACAGATGCGCGAGTACGAGCAGCAGCAGGGGTTGATAGCGCGCACTGAAGAATTCATTCGCCGCAACCTCGCGGGCCAGAAGACCAAGCAGGCCAAATCGCGCCGCAACATGCTTGAGCGAATGGAGCGAGTAGAAGCCGTGCGTGATAATCGCGTCGGTGATTTCCGTTTGCAGAAAGTCGCGCGCGCGGGCGATAACGTTTTGGCGGTCGCAGAGCTTGCCGTCGGCTACGGCTCGAACCGATTGGCGAGCGATATTTCGTTCCTGCTTCGGCGGGGCGAGCGATTAGGGATAATCGGGCCGAACGGTTCGGGCAAGACGACTTTCTTGAAGACGATTATCGGCGAGCTTGAGCCGATTGAAGGCGGATTGACGTGGGGGGCAAATGTAGACGTTGATTACTTCGATCAGCAGTTGTCGAATCTGGATTTTTCATCAACGGTCATAGAGGAGATTGCCGCAGTCGCGCCGAATGTTTCCGCAGGTGAATTGCGCGGCTACCTTGCAAAGTTTCTCTTCACCGGAGACGACGTTTATAAACCCGTAGCCGCCTTGTCGGGCGGAGAGAAAAGTCGCCTCGCGCTTGCAAAGATAATCTACAGCCTGGCGAATGTTCTTGTGCTTGACGAGCCGACGAATCATCTCGATATTCCATCGCGCGAAGCGTTAGAGCGCGCGCTGGCTGAGTATCAAGGCACAATTATCACCGTCTCGCACGACCGTTATTTTCTGGATAAGCTGGCGACTGAGATTCTGCACTTTGAAAACGGCGCGGCCACTTATCACGTTGGCAGCTACTCTGATTTTTACGCCGTTCATCATCGCAAGCAAACTGTCAGTGATGAGCCGCCTGCAAAACGGCGCGCCGCGCCCAAACCTGAAAAACCTCGCGTTAAAGCTCCGGCAAAACAACGCCGCCGCTCAGTTGAAGAGATCGAAAAAGAGATTCACCAGATGGAAGAAGAGATGGCGGCGCTGTCGGCAAAGCTCGCCACGCCTGCGCCCGATTGGGGACCGAACGAGTACGCCGAGATTGGCAATCGGCAGGAAGAGATTTCCTCGCAGCTCGACAAGCTCTACGCTGAATGGGAATCCGTTATCACGGATTCCCATTAGTTAGGAACCTAACTCCTTAAACCCGATGAGGCCACACAACAAAACAAATACAATTCATGAATTCACTCAAAGAAAATACAACGATTTTTATCCCGGGTCGTTATGGCTTTGTTTTAGCATAACTCACAGGTCGAACTCCCTTATACGAACTCTTGCATCACCACGTCAAAAGCCTCTCGCTCGAGTCCGAGCGGCTGGCGAACAAGCGGCCCGCGCTTGAAGGCAGGCTCGCTGTCTTCGTAAATTGGCTGCTCGTCTTTGTAGAACAAGCCTATCGGAATACGGTCGCCCCACTCGAACGATCTTTGCAGCGCCTGCTCGACGTTCGACGCGTCGTAGCCTTCTTCTTTCTCAAGTTTATAGACTCGCTGCTTGAAATAAGGATAGGTGTTGATCTTATTGTAAGTCACGCACGGGCTGAAGACGTCAACGAGCGAAAAACCTCTATGTGCAATGCCGCCCGCAATCAAGCTCGCCATGTGCTCAGGCTCGCCCGAGAATCCGCGCGACACGTAAGTCGCGCCTGAAACGAGCGCGAGAGCAATTGGATTAATCGGCAATTCGGCATTGCCGCGAGGAGTTGATTTCGTGCGAACCTCTTTCATCGTCGTGGGCGACGCCTGCCCCGTTGTGAGTCCATAGATCTGGTTGTTCATCACGATGTATGTGATGTCAATGTTGCGGCGCATCGCGTGAATGAAATGGCCTATGCCTATGCCGTAGCCGTCGCCGTCGCCGCCCGTTATCACCACGTTGAGATCGTGATTCGCAAGCTTTATCCCTTCGGCGATTGCGACCGCGCGCCCGTGAAGACTGTGCACGCCATAAGCGTGAATGAAGCCGGGCAGGTTCGACGAGCAGCCTATGCCTGAGATGATAATCAAATCTTTCGGCTTGATCCCCAATCGTCCCGCAGCCATCTTCAACGCCTTCAAAACGCCGAAGTCGCCGCAGCCCGGACACCAGTCGGGGTCAATCTCTCCAGCATAAGATTCAATCGGTAGCTCGATGATCGTTGCCATAAATCCTCCTTCGATGTGGTACAGACTTCAGTCTGTGGGTTTGCGCTTTTCACAGACTGAAGTCTGTGCTACTGAATCGGCTGCCACGTGTAGGTCGAGCCTGTCTCGATGCCGATTAACAACTCGCCGCGCTTCTCGCCCGATTCGCGCGACACGATTTCGATATTCCATAACGGCTCGTCGTAGCCGTTCCCCTCGACTCGTGTGATTGCGCTCGGTCGCAGCGTTTCTGTCAGTCGAGTGCGGATGTAGTGATAAGCCATCTCGCGCGCTTCATCCTCAGTCAAGTCAGTCGTTCGCTCGCGGCCTTCGAGTATCGCTTTGACCTGCTCGACAATGTGATGAGGCTCGAACGGTTCGCAGTCGTACTTGAGAATCAGGTGGTCAACCGTGATGCCCGTTTCGGCTCTCAGGTGGCGAGCAAACTGGCCCGTGTAGTTGCCTTCAACACAAATCGTCTTCCTCGACTGGCTCAGAATCTCGCTCACTTCTTTCGAGTGGAACGGGTAGAGGTATTTGATTTGAAGCTGATTCGCTCTGATGCCTTCAAGCGCGAGCGCGTCAATCGCTTCGCGTATCACGCCCTTCGTAGAACCCCAGCCGATGAGCGTCACGTCAGCGTCCGGCACGCCTTCGAGCACGGGCGGTTGTAAATCCCTTAGCAGCGCGTCGAGCTTGCGCATGCGCTTCTCTTGAACCTTGCGGCGAACGGGCGGCGAGGTGAATATGTCGCTGATGAGTATCCCTTCTTCGTCGTGGTCGTCCGTCGCCGCGACATAAATCGTCCCTTCGGTTCCCGGCAACGCGCGCGGCGAGATGCCGCTGTGAGTGAACTCATAACGTTTATACTTGCCGCTCGATTCATCCCACTCGGTGACTAATTCGCCTCGCTCAATCGGCACTTCGTTCGTGAGCGCGTCCGCCTCGATTGTTTCAGGATGCTCCGAGACGAGCAGGTCGCTGATTATCGTCACTGGCAGTTGATATTTTTCGGCGAGGTTGAAAGCCTCGACCGCAGAGTAGAAGCAATCGGTCGTATCGGCGGGCGCGATAATGGCTCGCGGATAATCGCCCTGCGACGCGCCGAAGACCTGATTCAAATCGGCCTGCTCCGTTTTCGTTGGCACTCCCGTTGAAGGGCCGCCGCGCTGAACTTCGATTACAACAACAGGAGTCTCAAGCATTCCGGCCTGTCCGATGGCTTCCGTCATCAGAGCGAATCCGCCGCCCGAAGTTCCGCACATCGCGCGCACGCCTGCGTGGCCCGCGCCGATTGCCATGTTGACTACGGCCAGCTCGTCTTCGCATTGCTTGACGACAACTCCGCACGTAGCGGCATGCGAGGCCATCCAGTGCAGTATGGAAGACGCTGGCGTCATAGGATAAGCCGAGTAGAAACGGCATCCGGCGCAGACGGCTCCGAGAGCGAATGCTTCATTGCCTGTTATGAACGGGCGAGAGATGTGCGTGAAGTTCCACTCGTAGCCGAGCGGAACGAAATTCTCTTTCGCATAATCGAAGCCTGCGCGAGCGATGCCGATGTTCTGCTCAATCACCGCTTCGCCTTTGTGCTTGAACGTATCAGTGAGAACGCCTGCCGCGGTGTCGAAATCAAGTCCGGTCAGAAAAAACAATGCGCCGAGCGCGACGGTGTTTTGCATGACGGGCAGGACTTTCCCGAACGGATTCGTGAGCGCGCCGACAGGAAGCGGCACGGGCAACACATTATCGCGCATCAACACGGGATCGAGCTTCAGCTTGTCCGAGTTATAGATGATTGCGCCGCCCGACGAAACTTCCGGCGCGTGCCGCTCGATTGAGTCTTGATTGAGCGCGATGAGCACGTTGAGGCTGTCGCCGTGAGAGTAAACTTTGTTTTCGGCGATGCGAACGCGCAGCCAGATGTGCCCGCCGCGAATCACCGATTGATAGCTGTTGTATGCGTAAACGTAGAGGCCCAATCGCGCAACCGTTTTGGCAAGCGTGTCGCCCGATTTATCCAGCCCGTCGCCTGCCGCGCCGCCGATTCCAATAATCATCTCTCGCATGGCAAGATTCTCCCGACAGCCATCGAGCCAATCGAATTTCTTGCTGGTTCGTCGGGTCAACGGGATCAGCAGCCAGCATTAACTGCTATCGTCGAGGAGCGGTAAACAATGCCGCATCAATTGGCTGATGCCATCTGCGCCGATAACGAACCGTATGCTCGTTTGAGCATTCGTCTTCGTTATCAAGCTGATTGTTTATCCGAATCGGAGCAGGAATCGCTCCGGTCTTTATCAATGAAAATTGTTATGTATGCTTGCCGGGCCGATTCTATCATTGAGCCTTGCCGAAGAAAAGGCGTAATGACGAATTGCAACCGCTCAGTGAATTTAAGCCCGATGGCTCGCCTGCCGCCTGAGTTTGCAAAATCGAGCGTTTTTCTTCCACAGCTTTTCCACACATTTTCCACAGAGAATCTCTCGCTGGTTCAATATATTGGGCGTTGCTGTCTTATCCCCCACAATTTGTGGTGTACAGTTCTCCAACCCTGTGCTACACTGCCGACCCGTAGGACGCAGAAGGTAGAGCAAGCGGGCGTAAACCCCTCTACTGTTTATAAGCAGGCAAAAATTTATAGCTCAAGCTGATGCCCCAGAGCGCGAGCGACGACTTCTCTAATTAAAGCCATGAATGAAAAAGATTTCGTGCATCTCCATTTACACAGCGATTTCAGTCTTCTGGACGGAGCGATTCAGATAAAACCGCTCGCTCAGCGCGCGCAGGAATTAGGCGCGCGCGCCGTCGCCGTGACCGATCACGGCAATATGTACGGCGCAATCTCGTTTTACAATCAGATGAAAAGCACAGGCATCAAGCCGATCATCGGAATGGAAGCCTACATCGCGCGCGGCAAGCATACGGATCGCGGCGAGGCGACGGGCGAAAAAGGCACCAATCACATCATACTTCTTGCAAAGAACCTTCAGGGCTATCGCAATCTTGTAAAGCTGTCGTCGCTGGCCTTCACGAAAGGCTATTACTACAAGCCGCGCATTGATAAAGAACTGCTCGCCGAGCACGGCGAAGGGCTTGTTGCGCTCTCGGCGTGTCTTTCGGGCGTGCCTTCATCGCTGCTGCTCACGGACAAATTTGAAGAAGCCGCGCGGCGCGCGAAAGAGTTTGAAGATATCTTAGGCAAGGGCAACTACTACCTCGAAGTTCAAAATCACGGACTCGATGAAGAAGTGAAGACGGTGATTCCCGGCATGCTTGAGCTGTCGAAGAAGACAGGCATACCGCTCGCCGCAACGAACGATTGCCATTACCTGATGCGCGATGACTGGCGCGCTCACGATATTCTGGTCTGCATCGGCGCGGGCAAGACCGTAAACGAAAAGCGCGGCCTTAAATACAAAGAAGGCGAGTTCTATTTCCGCTCGGCCAAAGAGATGTGGCTGCTTTTTGGCAAGGATATGCCCGAAGCATTGCTGAACACGGTGGCAATCGCGGAGATGTGCGAGCTTGAATTGCCGAAGGGCGAAAATCATCTACCCGTCTATCGCGTGCCCGAAGGCGAAACGATTGACAGCTACTTCGCAAAGATGGCGCGCGAAGGTTTGGAAGAAAGGTGGGCCGCGATTAAAGACCGTCCTGACCGCAAGCACGATCTCGATGAATACAAAGCCCGACTCGAAAAAGAGATTGAAGTCATCACGAAGATGGGCTTTCCGGGATACTTTCTGATCGTATGGGACTTCATCGCTTATGCGAAGAGGAACAACATTCCCGTGGGCCCGGGACGCGGCAGCGCGGCAGGAAGCCTCGTAGCCTACTCGCTGAAGATAACCGACGTTGATCCGCTTCAGTATGATCTGCTCTTCGAGCGGTTCCTCAACCCTGAGCGCGTCTCGATGCCCGATATTGACATTGATTTCTGCGTGCGAGGCCGCCAGCAGGTTATTGATTACGTCGCCGATTATTACGGGCGCGATCACGTTTCGCAAATCTCTACGTTTGGGACTATGGCATCAAAAGCCGCGATTAAAGACGTAGGCCGCGCGCTTGAGATGCCTTATTCAGAAGTTGACAAGATCGCCAAGATGATTCCGCCGCCTGTTCGCGGGCGCAACGTCTCTATCGAAGACGCGATCAAGCAGAACCCCGATTTGAAGAAAGCCTTTGACACGGACCCGCGCGTCAAAGAGGTCATCGAGATAGCCAAGCGGCTTGAAGGCTGCTCGCGCCACGCATCGGTTCACGCGGCGGGAGTTGTCATTTCACCGAAGCCGCTCTACGAGCTTGTGCCTGTGTCGAAGACGGCGCGCGATGAAATAACGACTCAGTATCCGATGACCGATCTCGAAAAGACAGGCATGTTGAAGATGGACTTTCTGGCGCTCACGACGCTGACCATCATTGACGACTGCCTGAAGTCAATCGAGCGCGAGACGGGCGTGAAGCTCGACCTCACAAAGATTCCGCTCGACGACAAAGCCGCGCTGCAACTCTTCTGCGAAGGAAAGACCGAAGCCATCTTTCAGTTTGAATCTGAAGGCATGAAAGACATCTGCCGGCGGTTGAAGCCGGAAGGGCTTGAAGATTTGTCCGCGCTCAACGCGCTCTACCGACCCGGCCCGATTGACAGCGGGATGATTGACGACTTTATTGACCGCCGACACGGGCGCAAGAAAGTCAGCTACAGCTTCCCCGAGTTGAAAGAGGTCATGGGTAATACGCTCGGCGTGCTCGTCTATCAAGAGCAGATCATGGCCGTCTTTCAAAAGCTGGCGGGCTACTCGCTCGGCGAAGCCGATCTCGTGCGCCGCGCGATGGGCAAGAAGAAGCGCGAAGAACTCGACAAGCACAAAGAGAAATTCATCCGCCAGGCGATGGAGCGCGGGCACGATAAAAATAAACTCGAAAAGCTCTGGGCCAGCATCGAAGGGTTTGCCGATTACGCATTCAACCGCGCGCACTCGTTCTCGTATGGTTATCTCGCGTATCAGACGGCTTATTTGAAGGCGCACTACCCGACGCACTTCTGGGCAGCCGTGCTGTCGAACGAATTGAACAACACGGCGAAGGTCGTCAAGTACATAAACGAAGCGCGCTCGCAGGGCATAGAGATTCTGCCGCCCGATGTGAACGCAAGCCTCGACAACTTCACGGCGAATGGGAACTCGATTCGCTTCGGGCTGGCTGCAATCAAAGGCATAGGCCAATCGGCAGTCTCTTCAATCATCGAAGCGCGCAACCGTGAAGGCGCATTCCGCTCCATTTTCGATTTCACAGAGCGCGTTGATTCAAAAGCCGTCAACAAGCGCGTGCTTGAAAGCTTAATCAAGTCGGGCGCGTTCGATTCGATAAACCGCAATCGCGCGCAGATGTTCGCTGCGATTGATTCGGCGATTGAAAGCGGCCAGCGAGTTCAGAAATCGCGCGCGACAGGTCAGACGGATCTATTCGGCTCGCTCGGCGCAGCCGTCCCCGTGCCCGATCCGCCTATGCCAAACGTCGCCGAGTGGTCGCAGCAGGAACTGCTCAAGGGCGAAAAAGAGACGCTCGGCTTTTACATCTCAGGCCATCCGCTCTTGCGCTACGAACAGGCGTTGAATGATTTCGCCAATGCCGATGTTGATCGGCTGTCTGGATTTCATCACGGCGCGCAGGTGACGATTGGCGGCATCGTCGTTGACCTCAACGTGCGCACGACGAAGAAGGGCGACCGCTTCGGGCTGTTTCACATCGAAGATCAGTTCGGCACAGTCAAAGTCGTCGCATGGCCTGACGTGTTTGGCAAAGCGAACGGCGTTATGCAGAATGATTCGCCTGTGCTCGTCAAAGGCCGGCTTGAGATTGACGACGGCGGCGCAATGACGATTATTGCAGACGAGATTCAATCGCTTGAAAACATCCGCGAGCGCGCGACGCGCACCGTGCTTTTGCGATTCAAGGCTGACGCGATCACAACCGAGCGGCTCGACAAACTTCACGATCTGCTCGACAGCCATCGCGGCGATTCGACAATTATATTTGAAGTTGAGCTTGAAGACGGCCAGATTGCGCGCATTCAGCCGAATCAATTTGTGCGCGTGAAGGTCACGCCTGAGCTTACGAATTCAATCAAGGAAGTGATGGGCGATTGCCGGGTCGAGTTGATTGTGCAGCGCGCGCAGAGCGCCGCCCGATGACGCGGAGACGCAGCGAATCCTGTTACTCTTGACTGATGATATGTCGTTAGCAGCAACAACGTAGAGATTCATCCCGCATCGCTGCGTCCCGCTGCTTGCCTTTTTGTTGCAATTCCCCGCCCTTCTTGTTTCCGGTCGCATTTGAATGATACAGTCTTAATGGCTCTCACGGCGGTTAGCGATTTTGATTGTATGGCCGTCAAACCAATTTGCGAGAGCAGGAATCTAACCGCCCGAAGTGATTCAGAGGTACGGAAATCGGTAGAGCCTTGGCAACCGTTACAAAACAACCGAATACAAAAGAGCCTAAAACTAAGGTAATCAAAAAAGAAGAAGAGCGGCCCGGTTTGCTTCGCCGCATCTTCACCCCTCGACGGCTGATCATTCTCGGCATCCTCATCTTCATCTTCGTTGCGATTTTCTTCTTTTTCTACATCAAGTACTCGAAGATGATCGAAGCGCGGCTGCATGGCGAAGTCCTCGTGCGCACAACCGGAATCTACGCTGCGCCGCGAGTCGTTCGCGCAGGGCAAGGCTACACGCTTGATGGTATAAAGAAGTACCTGGACGGCATCGGCTACGTCGAATCGAGCAAAGAAGCCGATTCAAAGCGCGGGCGCTATCAAATCAGCAACAACACAATCGAGATTCATTCGAGCGGCGATGCCGTCATCAACGGCGCGCGCCAGTTCCCTAACATTCGATTAACGTTCAGCGCAAACGGCAAGAGCATCGCCCGCATAACCGATCTCGACACGAAGAAGAACCTCGACAGCGCGTCGCTTGAGCCTGAAGTAATCACGACCATCTCGAACGAAAAGAGACAAAAGCAGAAGATCGTTTCATTCAAGGACCTTCCGAAAGATTACGTCAACGCCGTTGTCGCAATCGAAGACCGACAGTTCTTTCACCATTCAGGCATAAACATTCGCGGTGTGCTGCGCGCGCTGTGGCGCGACGCGAGCGAAGGCCAGGTGCAGGAAGGCGGCTCTTCAATCACTCAGCAACTCGTGAAGAATTTCTTCCTCACGCCTGAGCGAACGCTCAAGCGCAAGATGGAAGAGATGATGATCGCGCTCGTTTTGGAAACGAAGCTATCGAAGGAAGAGATATTTCAGCTCTACGCCAACGAAATTTACATGGGCCAGTCGGGCAGCTACTCGATCAACGGCGTGGGCGAAGCGGCTTCGATCTATTTCAACAAAGACGTCGTGAACCTGAATCTTCCCGAATGCGCCTTCCTGGCAGGAATAATTCGCGGGCCGAGTCTGTATTCGCCTTACCGTGATCCTGAGCGCGCGAAGGCTCGCCGCAATCAGGTGCTCGATTCAATGGTCGAGGCCGGGTTCATTTCCTCAGAGCAGGCCGAGCAGGCAAAAGCGACCGAGTTGAAAGTTGAGCCGCGCCGCAAAGCCATCAACAGCGACGCGCCTTATTTTGTTGATTACCTGCAGCAGCAACTGACGAACGAGATGGCTTCCGGCGAGTTGTCCGAGCAGAGCTATCGCGTCTATTCGACCGTTGACATGGATTTGCAGCGCGCCGCAGACCGCGCCGTGAACGACGGGCTAACAGAGCTTGACAAGATTTTTGCCAAACGCAAGAAGAATCCCGTGCAGCCCGGCACGCTTCAGGCTTCGCTGGTCGCGCTCAATCCAAAGACGGGCGAGATACTGGCGATGATAGGCGGGCGCGATTACGGCGCAAGCCAGCTCAATCGCGCGATTGAAGCCAACCGCCAGCCCGGTTCCGTCTTCAAACCGATTGTTTATGCGACGGCGCTCAACACGGCCTACGATGGCAACTCGCAGGAGATAATTTCGCCCGCCTCGACTTTCATGGATGCGCCGCGCACTTTCCTTTACGGGCGCGGCCAGACCTATTCGCCGGATAATTTCGGAAAGACATATTCTAATAAGCCCGTCACGCTGCGCGATGCGCTCGTTCACTCGCTCAACGTCGTCACGGTCGAGGTGGCCGAAAAAGTCGGCTATTCAAAAGTCGCGCGCATGGCCGAAAAGCTGGGACTGGGTCGCGTGCAGGCCTTCCCTGCTCTTGCGCTCGGAACAGCCGAAGCCACGCCGCTAGAAGTCGCGCGCGCTTACACCGCTTTTGCGAACAGCGGACAGTTGACCGAGCCACGCCCGATCAAGCGCGTAACCAACAGCGAAGGCATCGGCATAATCGAACAGAAACCGGAATCGCAACCGGCGCTCAGGCCCGAAGTCGCGTGGCTAATGACGAATATAATGCAGGACGTTTTAGACAGAGGGACGGCGGCGCGCGCGCGAACGCTTTACGGGTTCAGGGCGACGGCTGCGGGCAAAACGGGCACGTCGCGCGATGGATGGTTCGCGGGCTACACGCCGAATCTCGTGTGCGTCGTGTGGGTCGGCTTCGATGACAATTCAGAGCTTGGCCTCGAAGGCGCAAAATCGGCGCTGCCCATCTGGGTATCGTTCATGAAAGAAGCGTTGAAGGCGCGACCCGATCTTGGCGGCGACAGCTTCCCGCGCCCCGAAGGGATTGTCGAAGCGGAAATTGACCCGTCAAATGGATTGCTCGCCACGGAAGGCTGCCCGGGCCGTCGCCTGGAGTATTTCATCGAAGGCACGCAGCCAGTTCAGATTTGCCAGGAGCATTCGGGCGAGATGCCTGATGTTGAACCCACACCTGATTTTCGATGGCCTGAAGGAAGCGACCTGCCCGATAAGGCAAAGAAGATTTTAAAAGACACGGAAGACATGATTGATGAAGCCGGGCGCAGGGTTCGCAAGCAGGTACAGAAATATATGCCGAACTTCTAAGCGCAAGATTAACGGCATAACCATTCTTCACAGCCGCGCAGTTTAAGATGCCTGATCCAAAAAAATTTCGCCTGCCTGTATTTTCTAATTGAGCGATTGCTCTGCTCTGATGGGTAAACATCTCAGGTCCTCCTTGGGGGCGCGGGCAATTTCGCGCCCCCTTTTTTCGTTGGCGTTGACCCTGCTCGCGGCGAGGCATAAAATCATAAGGCCGCAAATCGGCTGTGCCATCGAAATACTTTCCGCGCTACAGGAGGGCGAAATGATCGCTGACATCGAAAAAATCTTAGGCAACGAAGCTGAGAACCTTCTCAAGTATCAGAGTAAAACCATCCCCAAAGAGATGCTGCACCTGCCCGGCCCGGATTTCATTGATCGCGTGCTCGTCGGCTCGGACCGCTCGCCGGTCGTGCTGCGCAATCTCTCGACCTTGTTCAATCACGGGCGGCTCGCGGGCACCGGGTATCTCTCAATCCTGCCGGTTGATCAAGGCATAGAGCATTCGGCGGGCGCATCGTTTGCGCCCAACCCTGAATACTTTGACCCTGAAAACATCGTGCGGCTTGCAATCGAAGGCGGATGCAACGCTGTGGCCACGACGCTCGGCGTGCTCGGCTCGGTCGCGCGCAAGTACGCGCACAAGATTCCATTCATCCTTAAGTTCAATCACAACGAGTTCCTCTCTTACCCGAACAGCTTCGATCAAATCTTCTTCGCCTCTATTGATCAGGCCTTCGATCTTGGCTGCGTCGGCGTGGGCGCGACTATATATTTCGGCTCGGAAGAATCGAAGCGGCAGATTCAGGAAGTGACTCAGGCGTTCGCTTACGCGCACGAACTTGGAATGTTCACCGTGCTGTGGTGCTACCTTCGCAACGCCGCGTTCAAGACGCGCGAGGTTGATTATCACACGGCTGCAGACCTTACGGGTCAGGCCAACCATCTCGGCGTGACGATTGAAGCCGACATCATCAAGCAGAAGATGCCGACCAACAACGGCGGCTACAACGCATTAGGATTCGGCAAGACGAGCGGCAAGGTTTATTCCGATCTGACCACGTCGCACCCGATTGACCTGACGCGCTACCAGGTTGTGAATTGCTTCATGGGCCGCGCCGGATTGATCAACTCAGGCGGCGAATCCGGCCAGAACGATTTACAACAGGCCGTGCGCACCGCTGTCATCAACAAGCGAGCGGGCGGCACCGGGTTGATTTCCGGGCGGAAGGCTTTTCAAAAGCCGATGCCTGAAGGCATAAAGATTCTAAACGCGATTCAGGACGTATATCTCACGCCCGAAGTGACCGTCGCTTGAATCGGATTGGACGAGCTTATGGCAGACGAGACGGCTCCCGCTCGCACTATTGAGGATGTGCTTGAGCTTCTGCGCGAGTTGCGCTACAACGTGGCGCATTTTCAGGAGAGCATCGAGGCATTCTTCGCAGGCAATGAAGACTGGCAGAATATCAAATCGCGGCTTGCGCTATTTGAAGCGCGCTTCGCGTCGCTTGAGGTGAAATTATCTTCAGCATCTGATGTGGCATGGGGAACAGAAGAGATTGACTACATGCTGAACGAGTTGACCGATATAGGCAAAGACATACTCGGCATGCGCCAGACCTTCCTCCAGATGGTCGAGGAAGCGTCACAGCGAGTGATGTGAAACGAAGGGCGTGATACAGGTTCGCTATCTCAGAAGCGATGCTGAACTTGTATCACGCCCAAAGTCTATGACGCGCGGCAGGTCACTTCACCTCTTTTATATTTGCCGGTTTCGCAAAGAGCTTATCGGGCACGCTCGCGTTGAAGTTGACCACATCGAAGCTCACGCGCGCGCTCTGCTTCCCGTCGCGATAAAAATCTTGAATCGTCGCAAACTGAATCCCGTCGAATTCAACCCAGCGATAATATCGCGTTTCATTGCTAACAGGTCCCTGCTCGCCGACTGATTTGTACTCGTTGATTAGCGGGAGGTGCGTGTGCGGGTCGAAGTGCAAAGTTGCCGAAGCGCCGTCGGCAAAATCAATCCTTATTGCTTCGGTCACGATGCCGCGCGATGGCTCGCGGCGGCCAAGATAAACGAGTTTTGCGCCTGGCTGCTGCCATCCCGCGCGCAGCAGATTGTCGAGATCGTAGCGGATATTCTGCTGAAAATCCTTCACCTGCTGTTCGGTCTGGTCGCGTATCATCTTCTGCTTCGCGTCATAAATCCAATTCGCGCCGTCGGAGTTTGTTTGAACGAACTTGTTGTCGCCCTTGCCGAACTCTGTGCGCTCGCGGTTCGGATAAACAACATAATCAACGAATTCAACAGGATCGCCCGGCACTCCTTTTTCAAACGCGGTGTACTGCCCGCGCGTCACTACTGATCGAACTTTCAAATAAGCGTCGCCGCCGCGCGCTTTTATCGCCGCGCGAATTGCGGCTTCAGCCTTCGCAGGCGAATTCTCGTCATCCTCCTGCGCAAATGTGGTTAATGCCACTATCACGATTGTCATCGTCGAGAAAAGGATCGTTAACCTGGTTGATCTTAACAAGCAGCCTCCAAAGATTATTATGATGCCAAACAGATTATACCACGCGCGAGCTATGGCGGCAGGCTTGCAATCGCACCATTCAAAGCGGTTTGCGCATTACCCAATCTTGCCACGCAAAGCGAAAAAAAACTATTGTGCGCGATTTCGATTTTACCTATAATCGCCTCGCTCTCAGACAGTATCTTACGAAAGTAACTTCTCTCAGCCCTTAGCTCCCCGAGCTTGGTATGGGCTATCGGAAACTAATCAAAGCGGTCTTCGCCCTTGCGCTCGTCTGCGCGCAGTTGGCTTATGCCACAGGTTTACCTGCTCGCAAAGAGAAAGCGGCGAAAGGCAGCAAGTCGTCTCAAAGCGAGCGGCGCGACAAGCAAGGCTCCGCCAAGAAAGACGCAGCAATAATGGTCAATGACCGCGCGCTCGCGGGACCATTCAGTTCTCCGCAGCGGCGCGGCAGTCGCGTATTCCTTCCCGTCGTCGCGATAGCCCGCGCGCTCGGCGACACCGTTTCCGTCAACCCGCAAGCGCGAAGCATCGAAGTCCACCGCCAAACAGGAGCCGTCGCAGATTTCAGCGCGCAATTGAACCAGATTCGCGAAAACGGCACGGCAATACTTGTAGTCTCGAACACCGCCGACATTGTCTTTCCTCCAAACGCTGACGAACTGATGCTGCCCGTCGAGATAGTCGCTCCGATGCTGGACGTCTCAATCGTAGTTGACGAAGCAACCGGCGCGGTAAAGATAACGCGAGGGCTACCGCAAACCGAAAGCGTAAGGCCCGGCGCTCAACACGCCGCATGGGAGCTTTATCAGGTAGAGCATGCAACGAATGTCAACGTCTATTCGCGCTCGATGAATTACAACACGACGCTTCACTCGACGGGCCGAATCAACGACGGCAAATTCGATGTCATTTCGAGCTTCGACGGCGGAACAGGTCAAAGCATGTTGCTGCTTCGTCGCGGCTCGTTCGCATACGACCGCCCCAACGGCGAGCGATTTATCTTAGGCGATTTCGGAACCGGCAACGACCTTGAGTTCATGTCGTCGACGGTTCGCGGGCTGTGGGCGCAAAAGCCTGTCGGTGAGATGCGTGTATCGGTGCTCGCAGGGCGCACAATGTCGGACGCTTCGCTGTTTATTCAAACTCTGCCCGATCCCGTTACGGGGCTACCCGCAGGCGCGCGGCAATCACCCGCCGCGCACTATGATACAAATGTCTTCGGCTCATATTTGACCTTCGGGCCGTCGGTGTCAAATCCCACAAGGCCGACGCTGCTGTTGTTTTCTGCGGGCGCGATGTATTTCAACGGCCCGCTCTCTTCGGGCGAATCCGTCATGGGAAGCGTCCGATACAATTCGCGCCGACATCAGTTTCAAGGCGATTTCGGCGCGGGCAATTTTTCGGGCCTGTCGCTCGCGGGCGCATCAGTGCAGGGCAGACGCGTCGAGGGATTCGCTGCGATGCTCGATGTCATCGAGGTTTTCAATCTCAGCGACAGCTTCACGCTTCAAGGCCGCGTCACTCGCATAGGCTCGAACTTTCTCGGCCCGCAATCGAGCGGGTTGCTCACCCCGGTCAATTTGGCATCGGGTGGAGTGACGTGGCGGCCCGCGCACTGGTTCGGAGCTTCCGTCAATGCTATGAAGAGAGAAAGGCCCGACCTCATCAATCAACGCGAGCGTTCTGTAACAGCTTCTGTGAGCGTCACACCGCGCGGGTGGATGCCGACGATCATCTTCACGCACACGCAGGGTCGAAACGCGCTCGCAGGAAAGACCGCCTACACGCTGCTGAATGTGACAAAAGAATTCAATCGCTGGCGCGTGTTCGGCAACTACACGCGAATTCAAAACGGCGCAGCGTTCAACGCGTTCAATTCGAATCAGCGAACGCCGCTCCCTCCGAGCGCAAACCTCACGGGCGGCGCGATGGTCAGAATTGGCGACTCGCAAACGCTCCAGTTCAGCCAGTCGTTCGGCACGGGCGGAACGCGCGGCGGGGCGGTTGATTGGGCGACCGCGTCGTTCTTCACGAAGCGAATCAGCTTGGGCGCGGGATTCACCTATAACTACAGCGGCGGGCAGTTCATCACGACCGAAAGATTCCTGACGACGATCAATCTGCCTCGCCAGCAGGCGCTGCAATTCACTTACGTTCAAACGCCCGATGGTCCGCAGATAATCATGCAACTGCGCGGGCCGATCTTTTCAAGCCCGCGAGCCGAGATCGCTCTGACTTCGCCGGTTGCCGAGTTGAATTCGTTTGGAGCTTTTTACGGCAAAGTCTATCAGGACATCAATCTCAACGGGCAGTTTGATGCTGGCGTTGACAAGCCGCAGGCCAACGTTCAAATCAGAGTTGATGGCAGCTACTTCACTGCGTCGGACGCTGACGGGAATTTCAAGATTGAGAACGTGAGAGCGGGCGAGCACATCGTGTATCTCGATCTGCTTTCGGTGCGCGCGGATCTGACATTGCTCGACAGCCCGCAGCAGACGGCGATGCTCAAGCCGGGCCGCGATTCGATAGTTGATTTTAGATTGGTTCGCACGGGACGAATCAAAGGCGTCGTGTGGATGGACGCAAACGGCAACGGCGTGATGGACAAAGGCGAGCTGCCGATTTCAGACGTGCGAGTTGTAACGGGCAGCGGGCGCGACACTTTGACGGATGAAAATGGCGAGTTCGTCTTAGGCGACCTGCCGCCGGGCGAGCACGTTATATTGATTGATGAAAAGACGCTGCCTGAAAACACGAAGCCAGCAGCAAACTCGCTTCAAGTAATTGTCAAAGCCGGGAGCGAAACCGACGGCGTGAGCTTTCCAGTCGTGGTCAAACCGATTGAAGTAGACGTTAAGCGATTTCCATCGAGATAAGATTCAAGTCACCACTGCATCACAAATTATTTCGTCGTTTCCGGTCGCGCGACGAGCTTGTTAGTCGCATAGAGCAGCGCGAACGCAACAACAGAAAGTATTATCACCATTGTCATCGCGTAGGAATCTCGCCCGGCCTGCGTGGCGTCATAAATCGCTATCGCCGCCGTCTGCGTGCGGCCCGGTATGTCGCCAGCGACCATAAGCGTCGCGCCGAAGTCTCCGAGCGAACGCGCAAACGCAAGCATCGCCGCCGCAATTATCCCACGCGATGCCAGCGGCAGCGTCACGCGCCAGAAGATTTGCCATTCGCTCTTGCCGAAGGTTCGCGCCGCGTCTTCGAGTTCTGCGCTCACGGTCGAGATAGCCGCGCGCGCCGTCTTTACAACCAACGGCAGCGCGCCCATCGCGGCGGCCACGACTGCGCCCTGCCAGGTGAAGACGAGTTGCGCTCCCAATACGTTTTCTACAAAGCGGCCTGTCGCGCTGTTCCGGCCAAGCAGCACAAGCAGGTAATAACCCAAAACCGTTGGCGGCAAAACGAGCGGCAACGTGACAAGCGCATCAAGCGCCTCTTTACCAACAAAGCGACAGCGCGCGAGCAGCCAGGCTAGAGCTACGCCTACCATTGTGACCATCGCCGTCGCTATCAACGCCACGCGCAGCGATAACAGAAGGGGAAACCAATCAATGCCGTTCATAGGTCGTGACAATATCACGACGATGCTAGGAGCGAAACTGAAGACGGCGATTAAAGTATTGCGCTTGAGCGGCGGGGCGAATATCATGACGAACGAGTCATTTGTAAAAAATCATGCCTCCACAGGACGCGGAGGCCCGCAAGCGAGGGATTGATGCCATTCTGCCCAAACTGTGAGGCCGAGTATCGAGAGGGCATAAAAGTTTGCCCTGATTGCGAAGTTGAATTAGTGCCGGAGTTGACTCCGGATAATCGCGTTCACGACAAGAGCGAAGGCGAGCCGGTTCCGCTTCAATCGTTCAAGACTGCGACGGAAGCCGAGATGGTCAGTCAGCTTCTCGTACAAAACGGGATACGCGCTTTCGTCGAAGGCAACTTCGCTGTCATACCGGGCAGTTTCTCGCAGGAAGTAGTCGTGATGGTTGATGAGCGAGACCTGCCGCGCGCCATAGAAATCTACGAGGCATTCTTCGACGCCGAATCACCTGCCCCTGAAGAAAAAACGGAAAGCAAATAGAAGATTCGGTTTCTAGTCTCTGGTTTATCGTTATCAGGTTTTACAACCAGAAACCATAAACCAGCAACCAGAAACCAATCGAAGGGGTTTGTGATGAAGCATTTCATTCGAATCTTTGTCGTCTCTATTTTCATCTTCACATTAACAAGTTTCGCTCGCGCGCAGGACGCGGCGACGAAGGCCGAGTTCGATTGCCTGACGATGGCTACACGCACAAGCAGCGTGGCGTTGCCGCAGGATCCGGCGCGCTCGCCTGCGTTTCACCACGTGTGGACGCCGGGGCTCAGCTACGGCACTTTCAAATCGAACGGGATTGAGCTGCTCTATGAAACGGAAGGCAACGGCAGCGAAGTCGTAATAGTCGTTCACGGAGGCGCGGGACTTCCGCACGAATACTTTCACCCGATGCTATCGAACCTGAGCCGCTACGCGAAGATTGTTTACTTCGACCGCCGCGCCGACATGCTGAGCGCGAACACAAAGCATGACTTCGCGACTATCAGCGAGATGGCCGACGACATTGATGCGCTGCGTCAGGCATTGGGATTGAATCGCGTTACGCTTTTTGGTCATAGCTTCGGCGCAACTATCGCGATGAACTACGCGCTGCGCTATCCCGCGAACGTGAAGCGGCTGATACTTGTAGCCGCCGGACCCTCGATTGAAAACCCGAGCGAAGCCGAGAAGCGAATCGTGAAAACATTCACGGCCACAGAGCGAGCGAACTATCAGGCAAACGAAGGCGTTCAGGGCGCGACAAACGCGTGCGAGCGAGTTCGCCGCCGCTACAGCGTGCTGTACCCGAAATATTTCTTCAAGCAGGTTCCTTATGAATCTGATCGCGGCGTTTACACGGTTTACTTTGACGCGCTCGTGAAAAAGATCGCGCTCTCAAACGATCCATCAGGCTTTGACGTGCGCGCTCAGCTCAATCAAATCAAAGCGCCTGTGCTAGTCGTCGCGGGGCGATATGATCTTGTAACACCGCTGGAGCAATCAAGTGAGCTTGCCGAAGGGCTGCCCACATCGAGGCTCGTAGTGATGGACCACAGCGGCCACTTCCCATTCTTTGAAGAGAATTACCTGTTCACCGAATGGGTGCGACGGTTCATCGCAGCCACAAGCGATGCTACCGACGACAGAAAGATGAGCGGGCCTATAACGGCGTCAACCAGCGGCTCGCGATAAGAGAAGGCAAAAGGCAAGAGGCAAAAGCCGGGACGGAAGCACACGTCCCAGACTTTTGCCTTTTCGCTTTCTGCGCGGGTGATTGTTAAAATGGTTTCGTTATGAGCGATGAATTGATTGTCTTTGTCACCGCGCCGAACAAGGGCGAAGCCGCGCGAATTGCCGAAGCGATTGTCTCGGAGCGACTGGCTGCATGCGTGAACATCATCGAAGGTATTGAGTCAATCTATCGCTGGGAAGGCAAAATTGCTCGCGATAGCGAATTATTGCTCGTCATTAAAACGACTGGCGAAAGATATGATGAGCTTGAGCGGCGCGTCAAAGAGCTTCACTCGTACACCACGCCCGAAGTCATCGCGTACCGCATCGAGCGCGGCTCTGCGGATTATTTGAACTGGCTGCGCGATTGCACCGCGCGCGATTGAGCGTTCTAGGCAAGCGCGATTCTGCACACGCTTTATCTTTTGCCTTCTCGAACGAAATCCCTGAACGGCGTTGACGGGCGAGCTACTCGACCGCCATTGCTTCAATCTCAATCATCAGTTCAGGAGCGGTTACCGCCAAGTCCAGCTATCGCTTTCGCGCGACGATCGCTTTCGTCGAGGCTCGCTTCTTCATAATCAATAATGATACTTGCAGGCAAGAATTCTGATTTTGCTTTCCGTTACCTGATAAACGAGACGGTGCTCGCCGTCTACCCTTCTCGACCAGCAACCGGCCAGTTCATGTTTTAGCGGCTCTGGCTTGCCGATTCCATGAAAGGGGTCTTTCTGAACCTCTACTATTAGCTTGATAATCCGCAGCGCCTTCTTGCGGTCTTTCTCAACCCACCATGCCAAATCTTCAAACGCCGCGACATCAAATTCCAAGCTTCTCACGGGCCTCCTCAAGTGAGACGCCTTCTTGACGATCCTTTGCTTCTAAAAGGCGGCGCTTCATGTTCTCGCTCTTTAGCAGGTATGCTGTTTCTCTTTCGGATTCGATCTCGCGCCACAGATCAATCGGGACGATCACTCCAACGGTATTGCCGCTTTCATCGGATATGTATTGAATCCCTGTCATGCTCATTGAGCCGGCTCCTTGCTCTAATCAAAACCGCAATCTCTGCCAGGAATCTATCACAGCCGGGCAGTGCTTGCAACAAGCTCGCCCGCAGGCGCTTTAACGAGTATCGCCCACAGCGACTAAACAAAGCTGCGTTAATTTTTCTATACTCAAGAG
The DNA here is from genome assembly GCA_035575515.1 of Blastocatellia bacterium. Lineage (GTDB taxonomy): Bacteria > Acidobacteriota > Blastocatellia > UBA7656 > UBA7656 > DATLXU01. The sequence goes on along the minus strand of DATLXU010000114.1, from coordinate 119,959 downwards.
GCGCTATCGCTTTCGCGCGACGCTCGCTTTCGTCGAGGCTTGCTTGGCAGTCGCCTTCTTTGCGCCGCCCGATTTATCGCGAGATTTCTTTGTGCCTCGCGCTGCGATCTTGCGCGGCCCTGCTGGTTTTGCAACTCCAGCCTTCTTTGTGCCGCCTTTTTTCGCCGGGGCTTTGCCAGTTTTCGCTGCGGCCTTCTTCGTAGCTCTGGATGCGCGATGGCCGCGACGCGCTCCGCCCACCTGCGTTCCCCCACCGCTCGCCGTGTCAGCGCCCAGCTCAAACTCGCCCGGTCCTGCGCCCGATGTCTCGCCTCTGTACTCAACGTCGTCTTTCCCTTTTGCCATTTCGATTCTCCATTATTCGTCGAATCAATGTTTGAAGTGCCGCATCCCCGTAAGCACCATCGCAAGATTATGCTCGTTCGCAGCCGCGATGACCTCTTCGTCGCGAACCGATCCGCCCGGCTGAATCACTGCCGTTATACGATGCCGCGCCGCTTCGTCAATCCCATCGCGGAATGGGAAGAACGCATCAGAAGCCATTACGCATCCTGCAATCGGAAGCGAGGCTTTCATAGCTGCAATCTTTACGGAATCAACGCGGCTCATCTGCCCCGCGCCCACTCCCACTAATTGCCCCTCGCGCGCGTAAACAATCGCGTTCGATTTAACGTGCTTTGCAATCACCCACGCAAACCGCAACGCGCGCATCTCGGCCTCGCTTGGCTCTCGCGCGCTCACTACGCGAAGCGCGGCTTCGTCGAGCACTCCGCGATCACGATCCTGCACGAGCAGTCCGCCGCTTATCATTCGCAAATCAAACGGCGCGCTTGATTGTTCGCTCGCGTCAATCCGCATCACGCGAAGGTTCTTCTTTGATGCCAATGCTTCGAGCGCGCCCGGCTCGTAATCGGGCGCGATGATAGCTTCAAAAAAAGTTTCTGCAATCGCGCGAGACGCTTCAGCCGTGACCGCTCGATTGAAAGCGATGATGCCGCCGAATGCTGATACAGGGTCGGTCGCCTTCGCTTTCTCAAACGCTTCGAGCACGCTCGCGCCAATCGCCGCACCGCATGGATTCGTGTGCTTAATTATCGCGCAGGCAGTATCATTGAACTCTGAAACGAGCGACCACGCCGCGTCGAGGTCAATCAGATTGTTGAAAGAGAGTTCCTTGCCTTGAAGTTTTTCGGCTTGCGCCAGCCCGCGTCCCGCTGCTTCGCTTACGTAAAGAGCTGCGCGCTGGTGCGGGTTCTCGCCGTATCGCAGGTCCATCTCTTTTTTTGCGAACAACGTGAACCGCGCCGGAAGCGACGACGGCTTTTCAACTCGCAACTCCTCCGTTTCGGAATCCATCGCGACCGAGCCGATTAAGAATTCCGAAATCGCCATGTCATACTTCGCAGTCGTCTCGAACGCATGGCGCGCGAGCCTCAATCGTGTGAGCCGCGACACGCGACCTTCGCTTGCATCCATCTCGTCTGCGATGACAGAGTAATCAGCCGGATCAACGACAACAACAACGTCCTCGAAGTTTTTCGCCGCAGAGCGAATCATCGAAGGACCGCCGATGTCTATGTTCTCGACTGCTTCTTCGACGCTCACGCCTTCGCGCGCGATGGTTTCGCTGAACGGGTAGAGGTTCACGACGACCATATCAATGTATTCGATATGGTTCTCTTCCACCTGTCGCTGATGCTCGGCGTTTGAGCGAATGGCGAGCAGCCCGCCGTGAACTTTCGGGTGCAGAGTCTTGACGCGGCCTCCGAGTATTTCAGGAAAGCCCGTTAGGTCCGCGACGTCGCGGACTTCAAGACCTGCCTCTCTCAACATCCGAGCCGTGCCGCCCGTCGAGATAATTTCAATCGAATGACGCGCGAGCCGCGCGGCGAATTCAACGAGGCCCGTCTTGTCGGATACACTGATGAGCGCGCGAGTTATCTTTTTCAAGCTGTCCTCTCTTCACAATAAAATTAAATGGCGGGCAGATGCGTCACTTTGACGATTGCCCGCCGCGAATTTGTATTGACCTTTTTTGCCGGTCACTTTGGAAAAGCAACATCGGGATAATTAATTTGAATAATTGTGGGCTGTTGATTATCACCATTCAATCGCTTGCAAGCCCACGCGATTCACAATATCACAATCTGAATTGGCCGACAATCAAGACGCATCTGTTCAAATCCGGCATTGCGGCAGAAAAGGTTGCGGTAAGGTTCAAGATTGCTTCTTACGGTTTCAGGAATGCAGGTGATAGGCAGCATTGGCTCAATCCTTCCGACTTAGTCTGTTGTTGCCTATTCAACTATTCATTTGACAGTCAGATGCTGGCCGTCACTCGCGGCAGTTGGCAGCACGACGTTGTGTTAATCAGCGACCTCAATCGCAAATGAAATCTTGCGCTTTTCATTAATCAGCCGCTGACCGTTTCATCATCCTGCCATTCGCGCACAAGCTGGCGTTTGTAATCGAACCCTTCGCGGCGGCCTTCCCATCGAGCGATCAGATAAAGAACTGTTCCTATCACAGTCCATAAAAGAAGCAACTGCCAGATAGTAAAACCGCGCTCGGCAGGCGGCAGGCTCTCGCGCTGCGCGATGTCGCGCCCTATCGTCACAACCGCCAGGTACATCATCGAAGCGAAAGAGATTGACCCAAGCAGGACGAGCCACGCAGGGCGAATTCGCACCTGAGCCTTCGCATAAAGCGCGGGCCTGATGAACGGAAGCGCGATGAGCGATGCGCTATGAAGTCCGTAAAGCAGAAACATCGCTACCAGCGCGATGTTCAAAACGTACCCGAATTGCTTCGTCCATAAAAGCGCAAGCGCAATACCAGTGTTGATGACAAGGCTCACCCACGGAGTTCGGAACTGCTCCGACACGCGCGCGAACCACTGCGGGGCCATGCGGTCTTCGCCGAAGACGTAGAGTATCCGCGCCGGAACGTAAAGCGTCGCGTTGAGGCTCGTCGTAAAAGCCATCAGCGCGCCTATGGTCACGACCGCGCCGCCCCACGCGGGCAAAAATTTATGCGCCGCGTCCGACATCGCGTACTTCGATTGAGCCAGTTCTGGATAAGGCACCGTGCCGAATGCGACCAACGACATCAGAAAAAATATCGCCATCGAAATCAGTATGCCATTGATGAAGATGCGCGGGAGCGACCTCCGCGCTTCTTTCGTCTCGCCCGCAGTCTGCGCGAGGCTCTCGAACCCCGCATAAGCGAAAAAGAGCGACGGCAGCGCAGCTAGAAATCCTTTATCACCTTCCGGCGTCGGATGAGACCAGAAGCCGTAAGGGAACAGAGGCGAGAAGTTGTTCCAATCAATCGCAAACAGTCCCGGCACGACCAGAATTACTATTGCGATGCACAGCACGATGAACATCGCCGTTTGCAGCCAGCCGTAAAACTTCACGCCGAGCAGGTTGAAGATGAAAAAGAAAAACAGGGACGCGCTCGCAATGACTGCTTCGCCTAGAGTCGGGCTTCGGTCAGCCGGAAACTTCGCCGCAAGCGCCTGGCCAAACGGCAGGACTTCGGCAAACCACGCGTCCATATTCGGATAGAAGAATTTCAGGTACTGGCTGAACGATATTGAAAGGATGACGAGCGCGCCGATGTACGCGAGCCACTTCAGCCATAGCGCGATGAAACCTACGTAGTAGCTCTGCATCGTGCGCGATATGTGAATGTATGCGCCGCCGGGCCGCATGCCGAGCGGCGTTGACATATAGACCGAATAGGCGACGGCTGTGGTGAGTATGACCGGCGCAAGCACCAGATAAGCGAGCGGAACCGATGGTCCCGCGACTGTTGCCGATTGTCCCGTGACGACGAAGATGCCTGAGCCGACGAGCATCCCGATAATTGTCGCATAGCTTTCGAGCCGCGTGAGGTCGCGCTTGAGTTCAACTTTGTGTGTCCGTTCGTGCTTAACGGCGTCAGCCACAGCTTTCACCTCTTGCAAGTTGATTGAGAGGCGAGGATTGTCTCACGAGCAAGATGGATTGTCTATGAGCAATGGTCGCGACTTGGCTCAGATTGAGCGAAGGTTGGCCACATAACGACGCGTCGCGCTCTTCCTGTGTTTCAATATCTGTCGCTTGTCGCACTGCATTCACCTCGCCCGCCCGCCCAATAATGCGCGACGTTTTTGCCTGTAAATTTCATAAGTTGCTTGACACGTGAACGAACGCCGCTTAGCATAATATCGCTCGTGAATCGGCTTTAGTAGTAAACCTAAGCAGACCCCAAGGAGACTTTGCTCATGACGTTGAAGAAGTTTTCCCTCCCTATCCTGATCGTAGCAATTTGTTTAATCGCGCTCGGCCAGTACTCAAGCGCAAACTCGAATAAGAAAGAAGTCACCTTCAGCAAAGACGTGGCGCCGATATTCTACAAGCACTGCGTCGAATGCCATAAACCGAACGATATAGCGCCGATGTCGCTCGTCTCGTATAAAGACGCGCGGCCTTGGGCGCGCTCTATCAAAGAGAAGGTCATCACGCGCGAGATGCCTCCCTGGAGTCCCGATCCGCACTATGGCGATTTCTCGAACGACAAGCGGATGACCCAGCAAGAGATTGACACTATCGCCGCGTGGGTGGATCAGGGCGCGAAAGAAGGGAATCCGAAAGAGCTGCCGCCCGCGCCGGAGTTTGCGAAAGGCGGTTGGCAACTCGGCAAGCCTGACGTTGTGTTGACAATGGGAGAAGAATTCACAGTCGAGCCGACCGCGCCCGACAACTACATAAACTTTTTCATCCCGACCAATTTCGACAAAGACGTCTGGGTGCAGGCGGCTGAGATAATGCCCGGCAACAAGAAGGTCGTGCATCACGTCATCGCCTTTATCCAGACGCCTGAGCAGATGGCCAAGCGTCTGGCCGCAGGCGAAGCGGGCAAGAAGCGAACCACTCGCTCTTCGATAATGTACATGGACGGCACGCTGCGCCGCGTCAAGATGGACGCGCCCGTTGATGATAACACGTGCGACAATCAGCCTCCGCAAGGCGGCGGCCAGCGCAGCAACGGCGATGAAGACAGAGAAGGCGCGCTGCTTGCGGGCTTCGCTCCGGGCATGGGGCCGAACGTCTATGCTCCCGGCACGGCCAAGCTCGTTCCGAAGGGCGCGACCATAATGTTCCAGATGCATTATTCGAGCTTCCGCGGCGCGCTCGAAAAACCTGAAAAAGACCGCACAAGCATCGGCCTCTGGCTTGCCAAAGAGCCGCCCGACAAGATGGCTTTCACGGCTGGCGTGGCAAACGTAATGTTCAAGATTCCAGCCGGAGCCGAAAACCACGAAGTGATGGCCTGCATGACGGCACCGCGCGATATTCAAATCATGGGCTATATGCCGCACATGCACCTGCGCGGCAAAGACATGAAGTATGAAGTCATCTACCCGGATGGCCGACGGGAGACGCTGCTGTGGGTTCCAAAGTTCAACTTCAACTGGCAGATCAACTACACGCTCAAGAAACCGATTACGATTCCCAAGGGATCGAAGATAATCGTGACGGCGCACTTCGACAACTCGGCGAAGAACAAGTACAACCCCGACCCGAAGAAAGATGTGCGCTGGGGCGACCCGACCTATGACGAGATGATGATCGGCTGGCTTGAGATGGTGATTGATAATCCGATGAAGATGATGAAGCCCGATGCGGCGCGCGGCGCGTCGAGCCGGTAAGTTTTCGCACAACTCAACCGAACTGATGCGCCGGTCGTCGCTTGGCTTGCTTCGACCGGCGCATTGCGTTAAAACAGGAAAGCGATGAAGCGCTACAACAGCTTCGCTGACTTTTATCCGTTCTACCTGTCGGAGCACAGCCGTCCGGCCTGCCGAAGGCTTCACCTTTTGGGCAACACGCTCGTCATCGCGACCATTGTTTTCGCCGTCGCGACTAGAACGTGGTGGTCGCTTGCGGCGCTGCCCGTTTTGGGATACGGCTGCGCGTGGATAGGCCATTTCTTCTTTCAAAAGAATCGCCCGGCGACTTTCACCTATCCGCTTTATAGTTTCATTGGCGATTGGGTGATGACGAAAGACGTCGTCACGGGTAAGATCAGGTTTTAGCTTTGCGCGCAACGCGCGATCCGCTTTAATAAAAACCTTGCTTGTTCAAGGAGGCAGCATGAAAGACCGACTCCCCATCCTCGTTGCTTTCACATTCATCGCCGCGCTCGCGTTCGTCGCACAGCCAGCAGGCGCGAGCGACATAAAAGATCAGGCGAAGAACATCACCTTCAACAAGCATGTCGCGCCAATCTTTTACAAGAACTGCGTCAGTTGCCATCGCGCGGGCGAAGTCGCGCCGATGTCGCTTGTGACTTACAAAGAAGCGCGACCATGGGCGCGCTCCATCAAAGAAAAAGTCGCAACGCGCGTGATGCCTCCGTGGCATGCAGACCCGCACTACGGCCCTTATGCCAATGACCGCCGCTTGAGCCAGTCGGACATTGACACGATTGTCGCGTGGGTGGATCAGGGCGCGAAGGAAGGCGACCCGAAAGACCTTCCGGCCCCGCCGCAGTTCGTTGACGGCTGGAACATTGGCAAGCCGGATGTGATTTTTCAGATGCCGCAGGAATACACAGTGCCCGCGACGGGCGTGGTCGAGTACAAATACTTCAGCGTGCCGACTAACTTCACCGAAGACCGATGGGTGCAGGCGGCAGAGGTTCGTCCCGGAAATCGCGCCGTCGTGCATCACGTCATCGTGATGGTTCAAAGTAAAGACGGGCAACGAAGAATCCTTGTCGGCTACGCGCCGGGCGAGCAGCCTGCGGTCATCCCTAAGGGGCTTGCGCGCAAAGTGCCCGCCGGTTCGACGCTCGTCTTTCAAGTCCACTACACGCCGAACGGCACCGAGACAAAAGACCGTTCATACGTCGGATTGGTTTTCTCGAAAGAACCGCCGCAGGCCGAAGTCCTGACGCGCCCGATTATGAATGCGAACTTCACGATACCCGCGGGCCACCCGAATTATGAAGTGCGGTCGAGCTACACATTCACCGAAGATGCCCACATACGAACGCTGATGCCGCACATGCACCTGCGCGGCAAAGATTTTGAATTCCGTGTGACATACCCTGACGGCACGTCGAAGATAATTCTTTCGGTGCCGAAGTACGACTTCTCGTGGCAGAGCTATTACGTCTTGAAAGACCCGGTGCCTGCGCCCAAAGGGACGCGCGTTGATTGCGTCGCGCACTTCGACAATTCCGAAAAGAATAAATTTAACCACGACCCGACGAAAGAGGTTCGATGGGGCGATCAAACATGGGAAGAGATGATGATCGGCTGGATGAGCTTCACGTGGGACAAGCCAAACACGAAGGCCCGCGAGGTCATCAGCGAAAACAAGTAGCGGCATCTGGCGAGAGTTTGAGTTAGAATTGAAGGGCCGATTCAACCGGCGTGTTTAAGGTTGTTCGGCCCTTTTTAATGAGTATGGCTCACGAGATTAACCACAGAGACACAGAAAGAGGAGGAATGCAAGGAGTCGGAAATAAACCCTCTGTGTTTCCTTCGTGTCATCGTGCTTCTGTGGTTTTCGTTTTGCTGGCGATCATTGTGCTTTGGTTTCGCGGGGGGCAGGCGCACGAGCCAATTACAACAAAAGTAAGGTTCAACAAAGAGGTCATTCGCATTCTTCAGCGAAGCTGCTTGGGCTGCCACAAGCCGGGCGGCATTGCGATGTCGCTTGCTACATACGAAGAGGCTCGCCCGTGGGCCAAAGCCATCAAGGAAGAGATACTCGAACACCGAATGCCGCCGTGGCGAGCCGTTAAAGGCTACGGCGAATTTGCCAACGCGCCGAAGCTTACGCAGCGCGAGATTGACCTGATGGTGAACTGGGTCGAAGGCGGCGCGCCTAAGGGTGACGATAAAGATTTTCCTGCCGGGCCGATTTATTCAAATGAGTGGCCGCTGGGCAAGCCCGATTTGATTCTCAAACCCGAAGTCGCATCGGAAATCGCGGGCGACGCCGATGAGTACCGCACGCTCACGCTTGATGCAAATCTGAAAGAAGACCGCTGGCTTGCGGCTATTGATTTGCAACCCGGCAACGGCGCGGTTGTCCATTGTGCGACGCTCAGCGTTGAGGGCAAGCAAATCGAGAGTTGGGTTCCGGGAGAAAAACGAGTTCTGTTGCCTGACGATGTTGCGTGGCCGCTTAAAGCTGGCTCGCGCATCGCTGTGAAGATTCACTATCGCGGCGCGGGCGAAGCGACAAAAGACCAGAGCGCTGTAGGACTTTATTTCGCAAAGACTCCTCCACACAAACAAGCGCACGAGATTGCGATCAACAACGCAAACGCGATGATCCCAGTTGGCGCAGAGATTCAACGAGTGAAAGCTTCGTTCACCATGCAAGATGACGCGGAAGCTATTGCGATTCGCCCTGCGGTTAATCCCCTCCTCGTCTCGCTACAGACAACCGCGTATCGTCCCGATGGAACAGAAGAAGTTCTGATATGGACGCGCGGTTATCAATTCGACTGGCGACAGACTTATTACTTAAAGCGGGCAATTGCGCTGCCAAAAGACACACGCGTTGAAGTGATTGCATACTTCGATAATTCAGAGGCAAATCCAAACAACCCGAACGAGCCGCCTAAAGCCGCGCGCTGGTCTGAATTGTCACCTGACCCATTATGCGCTTTGGTCGTCGCGCATCTCCGCGCTACGAACGATTGGCTAAATAACTTCAAATGAGCGTGAGTAGATCGCTGATCGCGCGAATCGTCAAACAATCCGCATCAGGGTAAAGCTGAAACGGATCGTAGAGAACAGGCAAAAGACCCGCGGCCCGCGCGCCGACAACGTCAACGTGGTAGAGGTCGCCCACGTAAGCAGCTTCGCCTGTGTCAACGCCCGCTTGCTCTGTCGCTAGTTGAAAGATTCGCGGATCGGGCTTTTCGACTCCGATGAGAAACGAGTCAATGAAGAAATCGAAATACGCATCAAGCCCAGCCTGCTCGAATGCGTGACGGATTCGCCCATCGCTGTTTGAGACGACGGCAAGCCGCAGTCCTCGCTCTTTTAATTCTTCCAGTGTCGAAGCAGTTTGTGGCTCAGCCTTGCGCCATAGCATCTCGGCGCGAGCAAGCGCGAGCACATGTTCGATTGCGTGAGTGAGTTTATCTTCCGGCACTCCGATTTCAGGCAAGAGCGTCAGGTAGAATTGATCTTTGAGCGATTCCGTTGAGCCAGCGCCTTCGGCCACAAGCTCGGCCACGCGCGACATCGCAAGCGACTGCGCGCGCGGGAATTTATCCGAGAAAGTTTCTACGCCAAGCTCATCGCTTATCAATCTGCAGATGCGAACTGAATCGAGATGAATTAAAGTCCCGCCCGCGTCAAAAAAGATTGCTTTGGTATTTTTCAAATACGATTCGCTGTTCTTCATCACGTTGCATCGAGATTGAATTATAGAGATTGAATCACCACCCGCTTGTTTTAGGCGCGCGACAGAAAGTTTTACAATCGCCTTTCAGCCGCGCGCCGATGGTTGGATATGCACGAGGTTTGAGACGGGCAGCGGCTTGCCTTCTTTTTCCAATCGCCAGAAACAATCCTTAACGCCGAGCGGGCCAGCGATGCTTCCGTCGTAATCGCGGCACATCTGCGGGCGAGTCTCATAGACGCCGCAGATGTAATTCGTCTGCCCGCTTTCAGTCTTAATCTCCTGCAACGCGTTGCACCGCTGCGGGATTGAAAAGTAATACTCTGTGCGCCCGCGCTCGGTGACGTAGTCAATCTTCAAGCCGTGAAGCTCCATCCAATAAATTTCGTCGCGCGCTTCGTCGTCCACCTCGCCGCCGTAAAACGTCATGGACATGCAGCACTTGCCGCACATCACGCACAGCTCGGACTTGCGCTTTCGAGTGAGTCTCTTTTTCATAGCTTCGCGTTTTCTGTAGCTCAACGATTCGTTTCAGAATTCAGCCGCGTTGCGACGAGATGTTTATAGCAACAGCATTCGCGAATAAACAAGCTCCGCAGGAGCGAAAATTTTTCACATCGCGCTCCTACGGAGCTTGAGATCAATTACGACGCTGATCGCTGTAAACATCTCGCCACTGACGGAACTCGCAATCAAGCGAAGCTTGCCATCACGCCGTGTGCGAGATGGCCGATTCGCTTCCCAAAGCAGCTTGCGCCGCCGCGAGTCGCGCTATCGGAACTCTAAACGGCGAGCACGAAACGTAATCCAACCCGACTCGATGGCAGAAGCCAACAGATGAAGGCTCGCCGCCGTGCTCGCCGCAGATGCCAACCTTCAATTCAGCCCGCGTCGTGCGGCCTCGCTCAGTGCCTACCCTCACAAGCTGCCCAACGCCTTCCTGGTCCAGCACCTGGAACGGGTCGGCCTTGAATATGCGCTCGCTGATGTAGTGCGGGAGGAACTTGCCCGAATCGTCGCGCGAAATCCCGAACGTCGTCTGCGTCAGGTCGTTAGTGCCGAACGAGAAGAACTCCGCGACCTCTGCAATTCGATCTGCCGTGAGCGCAGCCCTCGGCAATTCGATCATCGTGCCGACCAGATATTCAATCTTCTGCTTCGTCTCGTCCATTACTTCTTCAGCGACGCGGCGCACGACTTCCGTCTGCAGCTTCAGTTCATTCACGTCCGAAACGAGCGGGATCATTATTTCAGGGAAAACTTTGACATCCTTCTTCTGAACGCGCGCTGCCGCTTCGAATATCGCGCGCGCCTGCATCTCGGTTATCTCAGGATAGACGACTCCAAGTCGGCAGCCGCGATGGCCGAGCATCGGGTTCGCTTCGTGAAGCATCTGGACGCGCGCCCACAGGTCTTGCCATTTGACTTTCAGCTTGCGCGCGAGTTTCTTCGTGCCCTCTTCGTCGTGCGGCAAAAATTCATGCAGCGGCGGGTCGAGCGTGCGAATCGTCACAGGCAAACCGTCCATCGCTTTGAATATGCCCTCGAAGTCTTTGCGCTGTAGCTTGAGCAATTCGTCAAGGCCACCTTTGTAGAGGCGGCGCGGCTCTTCAATCTCCTGCTTCAAGCGTCGTCGCGCGCGCGCAAGCTCTTCGCGCTTCTTCGCGAGCGTTGTTTTTCTCAATTCGTCTTCGACCGATTTCAACTCGCGCTCGACGCTCTTGTATTCGAGCGAGCCTAAGATCATCTGGCGAACATAATCAATTCGATCTCCCTCGAAGAACATATGCTCAGTCCGGCACAACCCGATTCCTTCAGCGCCGAAGCTGCGCGCGACCGCTGCGTCTTCAGGCGTATCTGCGTTGGTTCGCACGCGAAGTTTGCGGAACTTATCGGCCCACTCCATCAGTTGGCGGAAGTCGTCGCCAATCTGCGGGTCAACAAGCGGAGCCTGACCGGCTATCACTTGCCCCGTTGTTCCATCAATCGTTATCCAGTCGCCTCGCTTTACCCGCGTGCCGTTGACGGCAAATTCGTTCTTGCCATAGTTAATCGCTATTTCGCTCGCGCCGACGACGCAGGGCTTGCCCCATCCGCGCGCAACGACTGCGGCGTGCGAAGTCGGCCCGCCTGTTGATGTCAAGATAGCTTGGGCCGCATCCATCCCGCGAACGTCTTCGGGCGAAGTCTCGCGGCGAACAAGTATCACCGCCTCGCCTTTTGCCGCCCACTCTTCGGCTTCCTTCGGAGTGAAGACCACACGACCGACAGCCGCGCCCGGACTCGCGTTGATGCCTTTGGTCAAAACGTTGACCTTCGCTTTCGGGTCAATCATCTTGTGAAGCAGTTGATCGAGGTCGCCTGCGGGCACTCGCTGCACGGCTGTCTTTTTGTCAATCAATCCTTCGCGCACCATATCAACGGCAATCTTTACGGCGGCCGGGCCGGTGCGCTTGCCGTTGCGCGTCTGGAGCATCCACAATCGCCCGCGCTCAATTGTGAATTCGAGGTCCTGCATATCCTTGTAGTGGCGTTCGAGCTTTTCGGCCACTTCGACGAACTGGTCGTAGATTTCCGGCATCTCTTTCTTCAACTCGTCAATGTGCTTGGGCGTGCGGATGCCAGCGACAACGTCTTCGCCCTGCGCGTTCGTCAGGTAGTCGCCAAAAAGTTTCTTTTCGCCCGTCGCAGGGTTGCGAGTGAAGGCCACGCCCGTCCCGCTGTCGTTGCCCATATTGCCGAAGACCATCGTCACGACGTTGACGGCTGTGCCTAAATCATCAGGAATCTTTTCGCGGCGGCGATAGGCGATTGCTCGGTCGCCATTCCACGAGCGGAAGACTGCTTTGACGGCTTCCTCGAGCTGGCGATACGGGTCTGTCGGAAAGCCTGAGCCGGTCTGCGAGCGAATGATCTTTTTGAAATCTTTGCAAATCTGCTTGAGCTGTTTCGCGTTAAGATCAGTGTCGAGCTTCGCTTTTGCTTTTCGCTTCGCTGCCTCGAATGCGTGATCGAACAACTCGCCGTCTATTCCTAAAACGATTTTGCCGAACATCTGAATGAATCGTCGGTAAGCGTCGTAGGCGAATCGTTCGTTGTTGGTCAATCGAGCGAGTCCTTCAACCGTTTCATCGTTAAGACCGAGATTCAACACTGTGTCCATCATTCCGGGCATGGAAAACTTCGCCCCCGAACGCACAGACACCAGCAGCGGGTTTGAAGCGTCGCCGAATTTCTTGCCAGTAGCGCGCTCAATTTCTTTCAAAGCTTCGAGCGCCTGCTGCCACATTCCTTCAGGGAATTTCTGTCCGGTCGCATAATAAGCGTTGCAGGCTTCGGTGGTAATCGTAAAGCCGGGAGGAACGGGCAGCCCCGCGTTGGTCATCTCGGCAAGGCCCGCGCCTTTGCCGCCAAGCAGGTCTTTCATGTCGCCGCGCCCATCGGCTTTGCCATTCGCAAAAAGATAAACGTACTTGTTTCCCATTAAGAGTCCCCCGTCTTGATTGTGAAGTGGAGCGTGATCCACTTGTGATTGTTAAGAACAAATCAGTAGAGCCAAACTAATCGAATACCGGACTGCTGAGGGTGTTGTCAAGCAAGCATTCGATTTGTCATTGAGCGCGAAGCTGGTATAACAATCACACCTGAGCGGCGCGTCTTGCGCATCAGGCTGCGCAGGACCGAATATCCGCGACATCAAAGCCATCCGTCAAGGAGATTAATCAAAGATGGACGCGAATTTCTGGAACGATCTGCTTCACCCTGATATACCAATCCTTGAAAAGATAGTGCGGCCCGTGATCGTCTATTTTTTTCTTGTCATCGGGCTGCGGCTTGCCGGAAAGCGCGAGCTTGCGCAACTCAACCCGTTTGATCTTGTCGTTCTGTTGACGCTGTCGAACACGGTGCAGAACGCAATAATCGGCAACGACAATTCGGTTGCGGGCGGGATAATCGGCGCGACGACTCTTTTGATAGTGAACTATCTTGTCGTGAGGTTTTTATTCAAGCACGAAAAGCTCGACCGTTTGATCGAAGGCGATTCGGACGTGTTGATCGAAGCAGGACAGATCAAACATGACCGGCTGAAGAAAGAACTGATAACTCTGGCCGAGCTTGAGGCGGCGGCGCACAAGCAGGGGTTTGCTTCGCTTGATGAGGTTGACAGGGCAGTGATCGAGCCGGGCGGGACGATCTCATTTTTCGCCAAGAAACCGACGCCCGAAGCCGCGCGCCACGAAGAACTCATCGCTCGACTCGACGCAATAGCGCGCGAGCTTGCCGCGCTGCGGAGCAGAGGATAGGGAATAGGAAAGAGGGAATAGGGAACAGATGCGCGACTAAGAATCTTTTCTGCTCCTCATTCACGATTCAGCGCGTGTCTGCAAAGTCAGGATCAAGCCCTGAAAGGGCGAGATTCAACAGCCCGGCGCATCGCGCCGGATTGAACGTCAGCAAATAACCTGGCCCTGTAAAGGCAGCATAATCATTGCGCTTATATCGCCCTTGCTTGCGATCGTCTCGCGTGATATTCCCGGCGCGATGCGCCGGGCTGTTTTATGTCGTCTCTTCGGGACTTTTCAGCCACGCTCTCACTATCCCCCGTTCCCTGAATCATCAGCCACTTCCGCTTCGTTCAATCGAGCCATCAGCCAGTGGCGAAAGATGTCTGCTTCCCTGCCCTTGCCCGTCCATCGCGCGCGGTCAAACATAACTAAAGCCATGTGCAGTGCGTGATGCTGGCCTGCGCGGTCCTGCGCAAGCTCGAACTGACGGTAGAAGCGATCAATTATCTCAACGCTTCGGCGCGCGGATTCTTCGTCTTTGAAGCCCAGTCGCTTTGCAAAGAACTTTGAGTAGACATTCATCGGGTGCGCGCTCGTCGTGTAGAGATCGAAGTAGCTGGTCATTAGCCCCGACTCTTGCAGGACGTTCGCGACATAGCTCGGACGCGCGCCCGTAATCATCGCGAGGTCTTCAATGTCGCCAATGCCTGCGGTGAAAAGTGAGATGATCTGCTCTTTTTTGGTGACTTGGCTAGATTGTTTCTCTTTGCGCTCAGGCTCGCGCTTCTGCTTCGCTTTCGTTCTCATGGCAGAACCCTTTCCGGCCCACATTGGAATTGAAGCAGACGGCGTGAAGGAATGACAAGCAGGGAAGGAGCAGGGATCAGAGCTTGAATGGCTGTTGCCCTGAAACAGGCTTCTGGAGCCGATTTCAAGGCAGCGGCCTTTCTTCCCCTGTTCCCTGACTCCTTATCCCCGACCCTTGTTATATTACACTTTCAACTTGCCTGTGCTTCCCTTGCCCACGCGCGGGCCGCGAAAGTCTCGCGCGGGAGCATGATCGAGATTGGCCGTGCGAAAGCCTATCTCGTAGGCGTACTGAGCGATGCGCGCCATCTTCTCGTAGTTGATCTTTTCGGCGCTGTCCGTGTTCGCGTGATAATCGGGATGCAAGCCCGTTGTTAAAAACACAATCGGGATTCCCTTCGCCGCGTAGCTGTAGTGATCCGAGCGGTAGTAAATCTGCTCTAAGTCAGCCGGATCATTTGCTTCGTAATCAATCTTGAGCGGTTTCGTAAGCGCAGCGTTCGCGTCAACCGTCAGGTTGTGAAACTCCGTGCTGATGCGATCAGAGCCGACGACATAAACCGTGTTCGATTCTTCAGGCTTGTTGTCGCGGTCGCGCCCGACCATGTCCATGTTCACCTGCGCGACTATTTTATCAATCGGCACGGTCGGGTAGTCGGCGAAATATCGCGACCCCCACAGGCCGCGCTCTTCGCCCGAATGCCATACGAAAATAACCGAGCGGCGCGGCTTCACGCCCGTCGCAAACGCCTTTGCTATTCCGAGCATCGCAACCGTCCCTGAGCCGTCATCATCAGCGCCGTTCCACACGCGATCTTCAACCGCGCCTTCCGTCACGCGCCCGCGCGCGCCCATTCGCTTGCCATCAACCACTTCGCCTTCAGCATAGCCGACGTGATCGTAGTGCGCGCCGAACGCGACGTAAGTGTCTTTGAGTTTCGGGTCCGTTCCTTCAATGATGCCGACAACGTTGCGCGTGTACTGCGTGCGAACCACCTGATAATCAGCATCGAGGTTGAAAGTGATGCGAACATTCTTGAGCGTGAACGTCGGCAGAGGTTCGCGCTTCCCGGCCTTGTCTTTCAAGTCGGCGTACTTCACGTCAGCGCCGCTGAAGAGGAATTCAAAGAACTCGTCCTGCGCGGTGATGGCCGGAGCAATCGGCGCGTCGAGCCGCTGCACGGTTGTGAAATCAGGATCAGGCAGATTGCCCGCCTGACCGCCTTGACCGGCTCCGCGATTCTGGCCCGCGCCGCGATTTTGACCGCCGCCCTGACCGCCTTCAAAGACGACGCCCGGGCCGATTGCCGCAACCGCGCCCATCTGCTCTATGGCGTTGCGCGAGCGGCCAAACAACGCGCGCCCGTACTGGCGCAGGTCAAGCCCCTGCGGGCCGAACTGGCCGAGCCACACGACGACTTTGCCTTTAACGTCTTTGCCCGCGTAGTCGTTATGATTCACCTGCGGCGCGTTCAAGCCGTAGCCGACAAATTCAATCTGGTCTGCGGTGAATGTGCGCTTGCTGCCGACGTTGGCCGGAAACGTTATGCCTTCTTTGTTCTTGAAGGTGCGGGTCTGCCCGTTGGCTTCGATCGTGATGGTCGAGTTGTTCGTGCTCTTGACGCCGCGCACGGCGACTTTTTGAAAGTATGAGCCGTTTGGCCCGCCGGGCTTCACGCCCCACGATTTCAACTGACCTGCGATGTAGCCCGCCGCAAGGCCAAGCCCTTCGCTGTAGGTGGCGCGGCCTTCAAATTCGTCCGACGCGAGATAGGTCAGCCATTCTTTCAATTCTTCGGCTTTGATCGTATCGCGCCCGTTCGCGCGCGCCGATGCGGTGGATACCGTGAAAGCGGCCACCAGAGCCAGTTGCGTGATGATTGCAGTTATTCTGCGAAGATGCGACATAATTTCTCCTTAATCGTTTTGAATAACCAGAGAGGCGCGGAGGATTTCACCGCAGGCACGGAGTTAAAAATCTCTCCGCGCCTCCGTGAAAATCTTCGTGTCTCCGTGTTTGGATTTTTAGTCAGAAACTTTATTACGAACAAGCGAGGCTGCCGGATACAAGAAATATTGCAACGAGGGGGGCCTCCGTGGGTTCAATCTAATGTCGGAACATGGTTTAATGCGTCTGGACAGAAAGCGCCGCTGCCCTGGCTTTCAAATCACACGAGGAGCAATCTTATGAAATCGCGCTTGAGAGGCGCTTTATGCGCGCTGCTTGTTTTTCTTCAACTGTCAGGCTTCTTTTTTATTCAAACAACAACCGCTCAGACAAGACGCGCCCGCTCGTCAGGCGCGCAAACGGGGGATATGAAAAAAGGGTTGGAACTCAAATTAAGCGAAGGCGCGCCCGACAATGCCAGTCAACCAACAGCGCAGCCCGCGCCCGCAGCGAAGATTTCAGACGACGAGGCGCAACAGGTATTGAAGCGGCTTCAGCCGATTAAGTCAGAGCCAGCCGACGAGACAGACTTTGCGATTCGCGACCGCTCACTCCCGCCGCCGCGCGCGGGCAAGACCATCGCCGCGTCGTTTCCGCCGGCAGAAAAACAGGACGCGCCGGACAAGACCGCAAGCGCGACCTTTGAAGTGCTGCGCTACTCGCCCGAAGGCGATGTTCCGATTGCTCCAGGATTGAGCGTCACGTTTTCAGAGCCGATGGTCGCCGTCACTTCGCACGATGACACAATCAAAGAAGGCGTGCCCGTAAAGCTCACGCCGGAACCTCCGGGCCACTGGCGATGGGTCGGCACGAAAACATTGCTGTTTGAACCTGATGTGCGTTTTCCAATGGCGACGGCTTATACGGCTGAAATAGCTGCCGGCACGAAATCGGCTACAGGAGCCAGTTTGGCGGCAACGAAGAGTTGGCGGTTCACAACTCCGCCGCCGAAAGTCGAGAGATTCTTTCCTGAGAACGGACCGACCACGCGCGACCCTTTGATGTTCGTCGCATTCGATCAGCGAATCAATCCCGCCGATGTCGTTGACACGATACGATTGCAATCGGGAAAGCGGGAATGGCGGGCGCGACTCGCAACTAAAGAAGAGATTGAAGCCGACGAGACCATTAGCAACCTCGCCGCTCGCGCTGAAAAAGATCGCTGGCTCGTGTTCCGTGTCGTCCCGTCAAGCAACTCTGATTCGCAACTGCCGCTGCCTGCCGATTCAACCGTCACCGTAGCCATTGGGCCGGGCACGCCGTCTGCCGAAGGGCCGCTTGCGACCACAGCCGCGCAGAATTATTCTTTCCGCACCTACGGCCCGCTTCGCGTGATCGAGCATCGTTGCGGCTGGCAAAACAACTGCTCGCCATTCGATTTCTGGAACATCACATTCAGCAACCCGATTGACGCGGAAGCCTTCGATCAAACTCAAGTTCGCATCGAAGAGATCGCGCAGGGCAAGCCGCCTCAGCCCGTAACCCTGAAGACCTCGCTTTACAGCAACACGCTTTCAATCACTGGAGCAAAGCGCGGGCGCACGAGCTACCGCGTGACGCTTGCCTCCGACCTGCGCGACCAGTTCGGGCAGACGCTCGGCGACACCCGTCCGATTGTCTTCAACGTAGGCGCTGCGCCTGCCTTTCTCAACTCGTCGGGCAAGCAGTTCGTCGTGCTCGATCCAAACGCGCAGCCACGATTTTCTGTCTACAGCGTCAATCACACGAACCTGAACCTGCGGCTCTACCGCGTAGGCCCTGAGCACTGGTCGCAGTTCGCGGCTTACATGCGCGATTATCAAAATAGACAACCGCTGCCGGGCCGCCTCGTCGTTTCAAAAACGATTGATGTGAAATCGCAGCCCGACGAGATGGTCGAGACGCGAATTGATCTAAGCCCCGCGCTCGACGGCGGATTCGGACAGGTGATCGTCGTCGTAGAGCCGACCGTTAAAACGAATCGCTATCGCGAAGGAGTAATCGCGTGGGTGCAGGCCACACAAATCGGGCTTGATGCCTTTGTTGACCAGACAGATTTAATCGGATGGGCGACGTCGCTCAAAGACGGCAAGCCGCTCGAAGGCGTTGATATGTCAATCGCGGTTTCCGGCGCGCAACAATCAATCACCCAGACGACGGCGACTACGCAGGCCAACGGCATCGCTCGCATGGCTTTGAAGGGCAGCGCGCGCGGCGCTCAACTTCTTGTCGCGCGAAAAGGAAAAGACACGGCGATACTGCCCGAAAAAACTTACTGGTGGGACGACACCGGCGGATGGGTGAGACGCGAGCCGGGCGAGCAGCTTCGATGGTTCGTCTTCGACGACCGCAAGATGTATCGTCCGGGCGAAGAGGTTCACATCAAAGGATGGCTTCGCCGCGTCGGCGGCGGCAAGGGAGGCGATGTCAGTGCGCTCGACGGCGCAGCGGCGAACATTTCTTACACGGTGAAAGATTCGCGCGGCAATGATGTGCTGAAAGGCACGGCGCGCGTCAATGCGCTCGGCGGATTCGACACTGCGTTCAAACTGCCCGCGACCATGAATCTGGGAGCGGCTTCGCTTCAATTTGAAACCAAAGCCGCAACGGTAATCGCAGGCCAGCAGTACGAACATCAATTTCAGGTGCAGGAATTCCGCCGGCCTGAGTTTGAAGTCTCAACGCAGGCTTCGGAAGGGCCGCACTTCGTAGGCGCGAGCGCGACGGCAACCGTCAGCGCGAGTTATTACGCGGGCGGCGGGCTGCAAAACGCTCCGGTGAGCTGGCGCGTGATGACATCGCAAGCGCGATTCACGCCGCCGAACCGCGACGATTTCATCTTCGGCAAATGGATTCCATGGTGGATTGAATATAACCCTTACACGCCGCAGAAAGTCGAAACGTTCACTGGCCGAACAGACGGCGCGGGCAAGCACACCGTGCGCATGGAGTTTGCGTCGGTCAATCCGCCACAGCCGTCGAACGTGACAGCCGAAGCGAGCGTGATGGATGTGAATCGCCAGTCGTGGACCGCGACGACGAGCCTGCTTGTGCATCCGGCTGATCTGTATGTCGGCATTCGCAGCCCGCGCACCTTCGTTCAAAAAGGCGAGCCACTCGTTGTTCAATCAATCGTCTCAGACCTCGACGGCAAATTAATCGCGGGCCGCGCTATAAGGATGCGCGCCGTGTTGATGGATTGGGTTTATGAAAAAGGCGAATGGAAACAGCAGGAGAAGAACCCGCAGGAATGCACCGTGCAATCTTCGATGAACCCTGTCGAGTGTCGCTTTGAGACTAAAGAAGGCGGGATGTATCGCGTGACGGCTGACGTTGAAGACGACCGCGCGCGAAAGAACGAAAGCGAGATGACGCTCTGGGTTGCGGGCGGCAAGGTGATTCCGAAGCGCGACGTTGAGATGGAAGAGGCTCAGTTGATTCCCGACCGCAAAGAGTATCGCGCGGGCGACACGGCTGAGATTTTAATTCAATCGCCTTTCTATCCGGCTGAAGGCGTTGTGACGCTGAGGCGTTCTGGGATAGTGAGCGCCGAAAGGTTTACGATGAACGAAGCGTCGCACACTCTGCGGATTCCGATTCAGGAAGGCTATACGCCTAACGTTTACGTTCAGGTTGACCTTGTAGGCGCAGCCGCGCGCACGGACAACGAAGGCAAGCCGGTTGATAAATTGCCTAAGCGGCCCGCGTTCGCAAGCGGCTCGTTGAATCTTCAAGTGCCGCCGATTGCAAGAAAGCTCGCGGTCACAGCCGCGCCGCGCGTGAAGGCGCTCGATCCGGGCGGCGAGACAACGGTTGATGTTGAAGTGCGAGACTCGGCGGGCAACGCGGTCGCGGGCAGCGAGCTTGCCATTGTAGTGGTTGATGAATCGGTGCTCGCGCTGACGGGTTATCGAATAGGCGATCCGATTTCGACGTTCTATTCGCAGCGCGGCTCGGACGCAAGCGATCATCACCTGCGGGCGAATGTACTGCTCGCTAATCCGCAGGATTTGCTCGTAAACAATTTGCCTGTGAATGGCAGAGAGTTTGAGCGGCTACAGTCGTTGGCTAAGTTGCAGCCCGGAGCCGCAACAGAGACGGTGAACGTAACAGCCGCAGCGCCGCCTGCGGCGCCAGAGCGAATGGCAAGAGCGCGCAAAGCGAAAAACGGCGGCGGCGATGACGAGCCGGAGCCAATTCGCATGCGCGAAAACTTCAACGCGCTTGCGGTCTTTGCGCCTGCCGTGCCGACGGATGCAAACGGGCGCGCGAGCGTCAAAGTCAAGCTGCCCGACAATCTCACGCGCTATCGAATCATGGCCGTTGCGGTCGCGGGCGGAAAACAATTCGGCGGCGGCGAATCTACTATCACGGCGCGATTGCCGCTGATGGCTCGACCTTCGGCTCCGCGATTCCTCAACTTCGGCGACAAGGTTGAACTCCCCGTCATCGTTCAAAACCAGACCGACGCGCCGATGGAAGTTGATGTAGCGGTTCGCGCAACGAACGCAGAACTGACGGAAGGCGCGGGCCGTCGCGTGACAGTTCCAGCCAATGACCGCGTCGAAGTGCGCTTCCCCGTTTCAGCCGCGCGAGCGGGCACGGCTCGTTTTCAAATCGCCGCCGTGTCGGGCCACTGCGCCGACGCTGCCGAGATTGAATTGCCCGTGTGGACTCCCGCGACGACGGAAGCCTTTGCGACTTACGGCGAGATAGATTCGGGCGCAATCATTCAACCCGTGAAAGCGCCGTCTGATGCGATCAAGCAATTCGGTGGGCTTGAGATAACAACCTCGTCAACCGAGCTTCAATCGCTGACCGACGCGGTTCTATATCTCGTCGCCTACCCGTTCGAGTGCGCCGAGCAACTCTCATCGCGCGTGCTTGCCGTCGCCTCGCTGCGCGATGTGCTTGCGGCGTTCAAAGCTAAGGGACTGCCTGAGCCGAAAGAGCTAATCGCCGCCGTCGCGCGCGACGTGAAGCGATTGCAAAGCATGCAAAACGACGATGGCGGGTTCGGCTTCTGGCGGCGCGACGACGAGGCGTGGCCTTACATAAGCATTCACGCAGCGCACGCGCTTGAGCGAGCGAAAGAAAAAGGCTTCGAGGTTCCCGCCGCGATGCTCGACCGCTCGAAGAGTTACCTGCGCGAAATCGAGCAGCACATTCCTTATTACTATCCGGTTGAAGCTCGCCGCGCGCTGGTGGCTTACGCGCTCTATGTTCGCAATCTGATGGGCGATAAAGACACGGCGAAGGCTCGCCGCTTGATTGGAGAAGCGGGATTGAATGGGCTGTCGCTTGAAGCTGTAGGATGGTTGCTTTCTGTTCTGTCAGGCGACCCGGCATCGCAATCGGAGATTGCCGCGATTCGCAAGCACCTGAACAACCGAGCCACAGAAGAGGCTGCCACGGCCCATTTCGTGACTTCATACGGCGACGCCAATTATCTGCTGTTGCATTCCAATCGCCGCGCCGATGGAGTCATTCTCGAAGCGTTAATCAAAGATCAACCGGCGAATGATTTAATCCCGAAGGTCGTGCGCGGCTTGCTCGCGCATCGCAAAGCGGGCCGGTGGGAGAACACGCAGGAGAACGCCTTCGTGCTTCTTGCGCTCGACAAGTACTTTGCGACCTACGAGAAGGTCACGCCGAACTTCGTAGCGCGCGCGTGGCTGGGCGATGCTTACGCGGGCGGGCACGAGTTTCGCGGGCGCACGACTGACCGCTTCAATGTCAATGTGCCGATGCGCGTCTTGAATGAATCGAGCGGCGCGCAGAATTTGATTCTCGCAAAAGAAGGCGCGGGCCGGTTGTACTATCGAGTCGGGATCAAGTACGCGCCTGCGAGCTTGAAGTTGAATCCATCTGATCACGGCTTCACCGTAGAGCGCGTCTATGAAGCGATTGACAAACCCGAAGATGTGCGGCGCGATGCGGACGGAACGTGGCGCATCAAAGCAGGCGCGCGTGTCAGGGTGAAGCTAACGATGGTTGCGCAGTCGCGTCGCTATCACGTTGCGCTGGTTGATCCGATTCCGGCGGGGCTTGAGGCGATGAACCCTGCGCTTGCCGTGACGGGCAGCATCCCACAAGACCCGAAAGGGCCGCAGGCGCATAGCGAATGGTGGTGGATGCGGCCTTGGTTCGAGCATCAGAACATGAGAGATGAGCGCGTCGAAGCGTTCGCGTCGTTGGTGTGGGAAGGCGTGCACACTTATTCGTATGTTGCGCGGGCGACCACGCCCGGCGTCTTCGTCGTGCCGCCGCCGAAGGCAGAAGAGATGTACCATCCGGAGACTTTCGGGCGCGGCGCGACTGACCGCGTTATTGTTGAGTAGCAGAAAAAGACGAACGTTTTTAACTGCAGAGCGCGCAGGGTACACGCAGGGTTACGCAGAGTATCGCAGAGGCATGAATCAAACGCTCTCGAAACCTCTGCGTGTACCCTGCGCGCTCTGCGATTATAGCGGATTGCGATTGTGGTGAGATCAGCAGCCTTTGAAGCGCGGCGTCCGCGCATCATCAATTAACCAGATTCAGATGAATCTTCTGAATCAGAGAGATCGGCTTCATCCGAAAGGTTTGCGCCTGCCGAATCCGATTCATCAGGCGCGTCGTGTTTTCGAGACTGGTCAAGCACTTCGCGCACTTTGGCGGCGAGTGAATCGGGCGTAAACGGTTTTTGAATGAATGCTATCTTCGCGCCGCCTACTCCGCGATGAACTATCGCGTCATCCGTGTAGCCTGACATATAAAGCACCTTCGTCTCTGAACGCAGCGCGTTGAATCGCTCGGCAAGCTCGCGCCCGCTCATCTGCGGCATCACCACGTCGGTCAACAATAGATGAATCAGGCCCGGATGACTCTGGCATATCGCAAGGGCTTCGTGACCATTAATAGCCTCAAGCACATTGTAGCCATTCATCTCCAGCACTTCGCGAACGAGCTTTCGCACAACCGCTTCATCTTCGACGAGCAGGATGGTCTCCGACAGACGAACCTCGCGCGCGCTCTCTTGTTTTGCTTTCAATTCACCCGCAGCAGTCTCAATCTGCGGCAGGTATATTTTGAAAGTCGCTCCCTTGCCCGGCTCGCTTTCAACTGAAATGTCGCCTCCGCTTTGACTGACAATTCCATAAACCATCGAAAGCCCAAGGCCGGTTCCCTTTCCATGCTCTTTGGTGGTGTAGAACGGCTCGAAGATGTGCGACAGCGTCTCTTTGTCCATGCCGCAGCCCGTGTCTGTGACCGATAGCATCACATACTGGCCGGGCTTAATGCTTGCGGCCCGCACGCCAACATGTGATTCATCGAGACGGACGTTTGCTGTTTGAATCACGAGCTTGCCTCCCTGCGGCATCGCGTCGCGAGCGTTACCGGCAAGGTTCATCAGCGCCTGCTCGATCTGGACGGGGTCGGCTTTCACACGGCCAAGCTCAGGATCAAAAAACGTTATCAATTCAATGTCTTCGCCGATGAGCCGTCCAAGCATACTCTGCATATCTGAGACGATTGCGTTCAAATCCAGAACTTTCGGCTGAAGCACCTGCCTGCGGCTGAAGGCAAGCAACTGGCTCGTCAGCGACGCAGCACGCTCCCCGGCTTTTTGAATCTCTTCGACTTCGCGGCGTATTGGATCATCCGCAGCAAGATGCTCATAAACCAGCTGGCTGTAGCCTATGATTGCCGTGAGCAGGTTGTTGAAATCATGCGCGATGCCTCCGGCGAGTTGCCCGACCGCTTCCATTTTTTGCGACTGGCGAAGCTGCCCCTCGCTCTGGCGCTCGCGTTCGAATAATCGCACATTCTCAATGGCGACCGCCGCGAGAGCCGCCGCCATTCGCATACTGGACTCGTGCGTTTGATTGAACGCGCCCGACTCAGGGCTTTGTGTCTCGAACGAGCCGATGACCCGGCCCATAACAGACATCGGAGCGATGAGCAAAGACCGTGGCATAACCGGATTCACCTCGAAGCCTATCGGAACGAATTCCCCGTCTTCTATCGCGGCGTGATAGTCGTTGAGGATGACGATTTTATTGGTAATCAGCGCGGTCGTGTGCGGGCCTGAGCCTCGTATCTCAATCGAAGGAACATCCGCGAGGTCAACGTCCTTGCCATCGCAACCGACGTAAACCGCTGTTCGATAGCCGCGCTCGACCAGAAAAACAGAGATGCCGTGACAAGGCGTGGAAGCTCTCGTGAAGTCGTAGAGCGCGCGATAAATGGTCTTGAGATCGCGAGCCGCGCCTATTGCCTGCGCGAGACTTGCCAGCCTGTCTAATAGCCGCTCGTACTCGGCTGAGGCTCGCTGCTCAGCTTCGCGGCGTGCCTGCTCGATTCGCTCATTTGCATCGGACACACTTATCGTTGAACTATCGTCGAAAGGTTCTGCCATCTACCACTAGTCTCCACATTACACGGCAACCTGAGGCTGGTAGGCCCTGCCTGCCTACTTCATATCAACGGACGTGCCAAGATATTAGCGACTTTCTCATCAATTGCAATATCCTGATGGGAGGCAACTATCCTGCGTTTTGTCATACGCGAATGGGGAACTAAGATTGCGCTTTAGAGTGAATTGAACTCAGCGCCATAACTGATAGCCCAGGCTGAGAGCGCAGTTCGCATGCGCAAAGGAAACGCAATGTGGCAACAATTGTTGAAATAGTACCCGCGAGCGAGGATACGCATACGCAGAGTAAATACACGAAGGGATTCAATGGTCAGCCGCTTAGCGCTCGTGATAGCTTTTCACTTTGACGAGCATTATGGAAGCGACTCACGAACAGACTGCACAGTGCACCACGAGAAGCAATCAACACTTGACGCGCGAGCTTGGCCGCTTCGCCACTTTTGCTGAGCTTCGCCGCTCGGACGCTTATCGCGCGCGCGAAGCGGAATTGAAGCGGTTGCTGAACGAGCCGAAAGTTTATCGCTCAACTGACGCGCGACCGCGATTGAAATCCTTCCTGCGAGTTGTTGAATGGAACATCGAGCGCGGCGCGCGGCTTGAAGGGATAATCGAAGCTCTCAACTCTCACCCGCTGCTTCGTTACGCAGACTTGCTGCTGTTGAACGAGCTTGACTGTGGGATGGTTCGCTCTGGCAATTGCAACGTCGCGCTTGAGTTGAGCCGCGCGCTTGAGGCGCACGCTGTCTATGGAGTCGAATACTTGGAGTTCACAAAGGGCACGGGCGACGAGCTTCATCTGCCGGGCGAAAACACCGCCGCTTTGCACGGCAACGCGATTCTGACTCGTTATCCGATCTTCAATCCGCAGATTGTTCGCCTGCCGCGATGTGAGAACAATTTTGAAAGCGATGAAAAGCGATTGGGCGGGCGCGCGGGCATTCTCATTGATGTTGAGCTTGCAGGCAAAAAACTTCTTGCCGTCACCGCACACCTCGACGTGGTGAATACGCCGCGCTGCCGAGCCAAGCAGATGCGCGCGTTGCTCGAAGCCGCTGAAGCGCGCGTCAATTCAAATAGGCAAAGCAGCGCGGGCCAAGCTGTTATAGTCGGCGGCGATTTCAACACTCACACTTTTGCGCGCGGCGGAAAGCTGCGCTCAACGAGAAACACGCTGTTGATTCTCAGCAGCGGTCAACAGAACATCTCGCGCCGTTTGCTCAATCCGCAAAGCAAAGAACCGGTGCTCAGTTGTCTCGCGCAGTTCGGCTATGAAGTTGATGCGCTCAACGACCATAGCGCGACGAGTCGCGGCATTGTGTCAAATCTGGATGATTCAAAGCGAGTGCCCGGCTTAATCAAATGGTGGGTGAAGCGGCGCGTTCCGCCGCAGGGGCTGCTGCTTGAGTTTCGGCTGGACTGGTTTGCGGCGCGCGGGCTGCGCGCGCTCAAAGCGGGCGAGTTGATTGACAGAGCAACGGGCGCGGCGAGTGTCGATCCTCAAACCATTCATGGACTCGCGCACGCAGGCGCGCCGCTTTCTGACCACGACCCGATTGTTGTTGACCTTAGCATCAATAATTGAGAAGAGAGTGTCTTCCTTTTTCATGACAGCAGTGATAAACTTCAATCCCTGTCTTTGCGGGAGTGTAGTTGCCATGGGGAAAAAGATTTTAATCGTCGAAGATGATTTCGATACTCGCTATATGCTCTCTTTGATTCTCAAAGATGAAGGCTACGAAGTAATCACAGCGGCTGACGGGGAATGCGCGCTGGCCGTTGCGTCCGAGCAGAAGCCCGATCTCATCATCACTGACATCAACATGCCGCGGGTCAACGGCATAGAGCTTACGCGCAAAATCAGGCTCAGACACGACATGGCTTCGATGCCTATACTTGCCATCACCGCTTACGGGGCGATGACCATCAACACGGCCATCGCCGCAGGGGCTTCGGCCTGCGCGCGAAAGCCGCTCGAAATGCGCGAGTTCCTGCCCATCGTCAAAAACCTGCTCGCCTGATGCTTCTCCTTTTTCTTTCAAGGTTTTGGCGTAACATCATTCTGACTGAAACGATAGAATCAAGCTGACCGAATGGCTTCAATCAATTAAAGCATCCGCCATCGCGCGCGTCCAGTTAACTCCCTACATTTCATCATTTAGTGACTTAACACTATTACACCCCGCAACCTGGCATTAAGGTTGTATATCGCTGCTAATGCAATAAGGCAGAGGAGTTTCTCGATCCCCGCAAACATAAAGAGTTTAGAAGCCTCGGAGAATTCAGGAGATAATAATGCAATTCCGAAGATGGACTACCCACATCAGCTTGGCGCTTGTGCTGATGGTCAGTGCCAATCTGATAGTCCTTTCTTCATCGGCCCGCGCAGGAAACTCAAGCCATTTCGGTCAGTCAAGACTCCATCTTGAAAGCAAGCTCGCGCCTGAACTTGCCGCGCTTGACAGTTACCCGACTGCAAATGAGAGCGAAGAGGTTCGCGTCATAGTCGAGACGCGCGCAGGCAAAGAACAATTGAGCGAAAGCGTCGCCGCAAAGGGCGGGCGCGTTCGTCGTAGCCTGCCGCTCGTCAGCGGCTACGTAGCTGAAGTCCCACTCAGCGCGCTTTCACAAATCGCCGCAGACGATGACACCGTCTATATATCGCTCGACCGCAAGACGACGCTGCTTCAGACTGCAAGATACGACAACAACCTGCTGCGCGTGACGACAGGCGCTGAAAACGTAATAGGCAATACGGGCATTTCAAACGGCGATAAGGATACGGGCAGTTATCTCAAGAGCATCTCCGCTGGTCCCAACGGCAAGGGCATAACCATCGCAGTGCTCGATTCAGGAATCTACGACGACGATTCTCTGCACGAAGACCTGCGCGCGATGAATGATCCGAAAACGAAGCGTGTGCTGCTTCACCGCAATTTCGTTTCAAATGAAAATGTAGCTTCGGATCAGCTCAATCGCGGCTATGACCCTTATGGGCACGGGACGCACGTTGCAGGGATAGCAGCCGGGAGCGGGCGCGAATGCTTGCAGGATGCGGCGGTCGGAAACTTTTACGCCGGCATCGCTTTCAACGCGAATCTGCTCGACCTTAGAGTTGTAGGGCGAGACGGAAGCGGATACATCAGCGACGCAATTGCGGCCATAGGTTGGATGATCGCAAACCGCGACGCCTACAATATTCGCGTTGCAAACTTTTCGATAGGCGCGGCGGTCACCCAATCCTACCGAACAGACCCTCTCTGCCAGGCCGTCGAGCGAGCCGTTCGCTCAGGCATCGTCTGTGTGGTCGCCGCTGGAAATTTCGGCAAAGACGCTGCGGGCAATACAGTTTATGGCTCGATACTCGCGCCGGGAAACGACCCGCTCGCGATCACCGTCGGGGCGACAAACACTTATGGAACGCAGGTCCGTTCTGACGATGCGATTGCAAGCTACAGCTCGCGCGGCCCGACGCTCGTTGATTATGTTTGCAAGCCCGATATGGTAGCTCCGGGCACTTTGATCCGCTCAATTGCCGCAGACCAAAACTACCTGACCCGGACTCATAAGCTGACAGTTTATGAAAAGTCTGGCCGCGACATTTACATGTGGCTGAGCGGCACGTCAATGTCGGCTCCCGTAGTTTCGGGAACGGTCGCGCTGATGCTCGACGCCAATCCGAGCCTCACACCCGCGATGGTCAAATCCATCCTGCAATTCACGGCGCAGTCGCTGCCGTCGCTTTCCGGGATGGACCCGCTATTGAGGATGCTCACAGAAGGCGCAGGCTATCTCAACGCCGACGCGGCTGTGCGAATGGCCGAAGCCTTCAAAGACGATGCGGGCGCGCAGCCCAACGGCTCGCAGTTGCTCAGAGGCGACAACGCGCGGCTGAACGAATTGCTCTATAGCTCGCAGAAGAGCGCAGGCGCATTCACAAGCCTGATAGCAGGCGAGACAATCACGTGGGGAGACAACATTTTCTTCTCGGAGGGTCTCGCCTATTTTTACACGCCCGGCCTCCACCGCCTTTCCGTGTTGAAAACGGCGGGCTGGCAGGTCGCGCCGGATTTTCTGCTCGTAAACGGCCACCTTCTGACGGATGGGAGTTTGTTGACCGATTCGCGACTGCTGATAAATGGCAATCTGCTGACAGATTCGCAGTTGGCGCTGGAGTGGCGGGTACTGACCGACTCGCGGATAGCGACCAATGGCTGGCTGTTGGGCGCAGAGGGGTTGAGCAATCCGTCTGCGGCGCAATCAGTCTGGTCGTCGAACCTGCTCGATCAATCAACGCTCAGTTCAGGCTCAACCGAAGCCGACGGCAATTTGATGAGCGATCGTGCCGCGCTCGAAGGCGTGATGGCGTGGGGCGATGAAGCTCCCGGATTTTACGCGACAACAATCACCTCAAAGAAGCACCCGCTCTTCCCTCGCGGGAAGAAGATTAGATGAAAGGAGAAAGACCATGAACCGCAAAGTATGTAAGGGAGTCATCTGGGACATCGAATAGCGTCGCGAGCGGCTGATCGCTAATGCCGCTGCTGATGACAATAATTACAGATGACAAAATCTGAAGAGATGGTAAAATAGCAACGCCCTGCGTTGGCATTGTCGAGATCGTAGCGGCATAAGCGAAGAAGCCCCTTCGATTCTAAACGCATCAACTTTATCTTCGCACAAATCCGGCGTTGACGAATATCAAGCAATGGGTATCTTATTCGCTTTTCAGGTGTTGGGGATGATTTCGATAGACAGAATCAAAAGCGGCTTCAAGCACCACGGCGCGAAAGGCACCGCGCTGTTGATCTGTCTCACGCTCGTGGCGAGCGCACTGCTTGCCATTTCGATCTATGAAGTCGCGACAAGCCCTTACCAGTCAATTCTGATATGGGCGCTGCTGGCTCTGGTCATAGCGTTAACGTCAGCTCGCCATCCCATAGCTTTTCCCGGAACCAACACCAGCGTATCGGTCTCGGAAGCCTTGATGTTTTTGGGCGTGATTGCGCTCGGTCCGTATCACGGCGTACTGCTGGGTGCAGTCGAAATGATCGTGGTGAGCCGCCAGTTGAGGCTCAAAATGAGCCTGTGGCTGTTCAACATCTCGAACGTCACGATTTCGTTCTTCATAGCCGGAAAAATCTATTATGCGCTAAGCGCGTACCTTGCAACGCACGAGTTCGCGACGGGCGCGGGTCAGACGCTTGTCGCATTTGCGCTGCCGCTTGTGGCATTGGCGTTCACCCATTACTCGCTCCATATAGTTGTGCTCATGCTTATGTCATTCGTGCGAGGCAGGCAAGTGGCCGGAGTAGCGCGTGACACCCTGCCGTGGGAACCTGTGACTTATCTCGCCTGCGCTACTGTCGCGGGGATGGTCAACTATGCATTCAGCAACAAGGGCCTCATCATCACACTCGCCATAATGCTGCTGGTGCTCCCAATTCCGGTAATCATCTACTACACGTTCAAGACATATCACGACAAGCTCGGCGAGCAGGAGCATCATTACCAGGAACTGACCAACATTTACGATTCGATACTTGAGATGCTGGCAATGGCGATTGACGCCAAAGATGATGTTACGCACGACCACATTCAGCGTGTGAAGCTGTTCGCGCGGCGAATGGGCGAGATTGTCGGACTGTCAGAGCTTGAGATTGAGGCGCTGAAGGCAGGCGCGTTGCTTCATGACATCGGCAAGATAGGCGTGCCCGCTTACATCCTCAACAAGCCGGGCAAGCTCACCGAACATGAGTTCGAGCAGATGAAGATGCACACAATAATCGGCGCGGACATGCTGTCGAACGTAGACTTCCGCTACCCGGTAGTGCCGATTGTTCGCCATCATCACGAGCGTTGGGATGGACGCGGCTACCCTGATGGGCTTGCAGGCGAGAAGATACCGATCACAGCGCGCATACTGACGCTCGTAGACAACTACGACGCGCTGCGTTCTGACCGCCCGTACAAAACCGGAATGACCAAGCAGGAGGCTCTCGATTATATAAAACAGAATGCCGGCACGTTCTTCGATCCGAAGCTCGTTGAGATATTCCTTTCGATAGTCGACCAGTTGGAAGAAGAAGCCGCCGCCGCCTGCTTGAAAGAGCCTGTGAGGAACAAGCGAACCAGGGCCGAATCGCTCGCTCTGTCCAAAGCTAAACCCGCCGCAGGATTCGATGCAGCGCCGCCCGTCAATCGCGCAGCCGCCGCGCTTAATTCAATCGCTGAAACGAACCAGCGCGTCACGGCTCTGTATGAAATGTCGCGCACGCTTTCGAGCATCCTTCCACTCGAAGACACCGTCGCAATACTGGCCAACCGATTGTCGAAGCTACTGCCGTTCACGACCTGCGCGATTTCGCTGTTCGACGCGACGCGCTCCGAGTTCGAGATAGTTTATGCCGTCGGACTCAACGCGGATAAATTCATGAAGCGACGGCTGCCTGCGGAAGCTGGCATAACGGGCTATGTCATAACGAATCAGCGCGCGATGTACAACACAAATCCCGTGCTCGATTTAGGCTTTCTAGGAGTTGATGAAGCGAATAAGTACAAAGGCGTGATTGTTTTCCCGCTCGTGAAGAATCAGGAATCGCTCGGCGCAATCGCGCTCTATTCGACGGAGGTCACGGCATACGGCGTGGAGCATATTCAGTTGATGGAGTCGGTTTCGCAGCCTGCGGCTGACGCGATTCACAACGCAATCGCCTTCGAGCAGGCACAGCGCGCCGCATTCACCGATTACGTCACAGGCGTCGCGAGCAAGCACGCGCTGACGACCCAATTCGAGCGCGAGCTTACGCGTTGCCAGCGACTTGGCTCGCCGCTGTCGCTCGTTGTCGTCAACCTCAACGACATCAAACAATCGGTTGCGACGAGCGATTCGACCACAGAGCAGTTGCTTACACAGGTCGGGAGGATAATAAAAATTCAGGTGCGCGAAACCGACCTCGTAGCGCGTTACTCGCACGGCACATTCGTCGCGCTGCTGCCAGATACCGGGCAGGCGGAAGCGACCGAAGTGCGCAGCCGCATCCGCGAAGCGATGAACAAAGCCGTCGGCTTCAGCCTGTCAGTGAGTCTCGGCTCGGCTACGAGTCCCGTCGCCGGGACAAGCTTCAAGGAACTTTTCCAGGCCGCGCAGGTTGATTGCGCCGCGAGCCGCGAAAGCCTCGACCTTGCTTCCGCTACGATGGCCGACGCGTTAGCAACCAAGCGAGTTTCTTGAGCTTCGCCATTCCACGTCAATCCAGCTCTTACCTTCCAATTGCGCGCTCAGCATCCTTTGGCGCGCATTGACACCAACACATCAGGATGGCAACCTTGATTTTCCATCCCGCCAGGAAAGCGAGTTTCAAAGGATGAACATCAATGATTTGAAAGTCGGTCTTATCGGCGGCACGGGCGAAGAGGGGCGCGGGCTTGCGCTTCGATGGGCGAAAGCCGGAGCACAGGTGACAATCGGCTCGCGCGCGCTTGAAAAAGCAAAGGCTGCGGCTGATGATTTGAATCAGATTCTCGGCGGCGAGCCGATCAGTTATGCATTGAACAAAGATGCCATCGCAAACGCTGAGTTCGTGCTGCTGACGGTTCCATTCGCGCATGCGGCCTCGACGCTTGAAGCACACAGAGAAGATTTTCGCGAAGGCTCGATATTGATTGACATCACGGTTCCCGTTTCATTCGAGAAGGGCGCGCGTTATGTCGAACTGCCCGAAGGCTCTGCAAGCGAGCACCTGCGCACGCGGCTGCCGGAAAACATCCCCCTGGTTGCTGCGTTCAAGACAGAGCCAGCGCACCTGCTTGCTGAGATTCACGAGCCGCTCGCCTGCGATGCGTTCGTTGCGAGCGATTCAAAAGAAGCGAAGGCGCGAGTGATGGAAGCGATAGAGTTCATTGAAGGCTTGCGCCCGGTTGACGCTGGTGCGCTTGCGAGCGCGCGCACGCTTGAGCGGATGACGGTGCTGGCCATCGGCATCAATCGTCGTTATAAGATAAAGACCGCTCGTTATCGAGTTGTAGGGCTGTAAGCAGATATCAGGCGCCGGGTGTCAGGGTGGAGCAAAGAAGCGTCTTGATAGTATAACATTCGATAAGAGAAATGACTGCTAGCGAAGATAATTTGCGATACCCGACACCCGACACCCGACACCCGAAGATCACGGCACTGGCCGGTGGAATTGGCGCGGCAAAATTTCTGCTCGGACTCGCGCGCGTGATGCCGCCCGAAGACATAACCATCCTTGCAAACACGGGCGATGATATTAAACTTTTCGGCCTGCACATCTCGCCTGATATTGACACGGTCACTTACACGCTCGCGGGCGTAATTAATGAAGCAACAGGATGGGGACTCGCGGGCGACACGTTTGAGTGTATATCGTGGCTTGAGCGATACGGTCAGCCGCGCTGGTTCAATCTGGGCGACCGCGATCTTGCAACGCACATCTATCGAACAGACCAGATGAATCGCGGGCGCTCGCTTGCGGAAGTGACAGATGAGATTCGCCGCGCGCTTGGAGTCAAATCAATAATACTTCCGATGACCAACTCCTACACGCCAACGCGAGTCGTCACCGATGAAGGCGAGATGCACTTTCAGGAATATTTCGTCCGTCGAAGGTGCGAGCCGCGTGTGCGCGAGCTTCGATTTGACAACATCGAATCGGCGCTTCCTGCGCCCGGCGTGTTGCAAGCGATAATCGAAGCCGACGCGATTGTGATTTGTCCGAGCAACCCTTTCATCAGTATCGGCCCTATACTCGCAGTGCCGGGCGTGCGCGATGCGTTGAAAGAGACGCGCGCAGAAGTCATTGCCATTACGCCAATCATTGCAGGCCGCGCGCTGAAAGGGCCTGCGGCTGAAATGCTCCGCGATCTCGGCTATGAGGTTTCGGCTCGCGGAGTCGCCTGGATGTACCGCGACTTCGTTGACCTGTTCGTGCTTGATGAAACAGATCGCGAGATTCAACCGAGCATCGAAGAACTCGGCACGAGAGTGGTGACGACAAACACAGTGATGATGACGATTGAAGACAAGCAGCGGCTCGCGCGGCGCGTGCTTCAGGAAATGATGAAAGCTGAGTGATCGCATTTTTCATTTGCTCTTTGCTTCAGATGAAAGCCATTCTGATTCCAGTCAAAGACCCATCGCGCGCAAAGACTAGGCTTGCTGAATTGCTGTCGGCTGACGAGCGACAGAGGCTCGCGTGGGCAATGTTTCAGGATGTGAGCCGCGCGGTCACGCGCTCAACTTCGGCTGATTGTATTGTGCTCGTATCGAGCTTCGCGCCCGCAATCAATCACGCGCGCAAGCTCGCGTGGGATGTGCTCGTAGAGGAAGCACAGGTATCGGAAAGCGCGTCGGTTGATTGGGCTTCACGCATTCTTCGAGAGCGCGGCGTTGATTTGGTGATGCGGCTTCCGGCTGACGTGCCGTTGATTGAGACCGAAGATATTGACGCGCTTCTTTCGATTGAAATGGGCGCGCGGGCTGCGGTGATGGTTCCGTCGCTCGAAGGCACGGGCACGAATGCAATAATCCGAAGGCCGCCTGATCTGTTTCCGTCGCGCTTCGGCCCAAATTCACTCGCGTTGCATAAGGAAGAGGCAGCGCGCGTCGGCGTTGAATGCTTGATTGTCAGTAACGAAAGAATCGCGCTCGATATTGATGAGCCGCAGGATTTGCAACTGCTTGCGGAGCGCGTAAGCGGTTCTGAGACTCATTCATTGATCGCGGAGTTAGGCTTAACCGCTGCGCCTGCGCGAGAACCCGGCATCACGCAGAGGCGCAAAGGCGCAGAGCTACGTAGAGGCAAATCTTGATCTGCAATTTGGAAATTATATGACCGCTTGTGAGCTTCACATAATCGGCGTGACCGGATTGCCTGAGATAGCGGCGGGCGATGATTTGCCTTCGCTGATCGCAACGGCTGCGCGCCGAATGAATCTTCAAATCGCCGACCGTGATGTTATCGTCATCGCGCAAAAGATAGTCTCAAAGGCCGAAGGCCGAGTTGTGCGACTCAACGATGTTCAGCCGTCGCGATTTGCTCGCGAGTGGGCTGAAGCGCACGACAAAGACGCGCGAATGATTGAAGTAGTCCTGCGCGAATCAAAGCGGATAGTGCGGATGGATCGCGGCGTGATCATCTCGGAGACTCGTCATGGATTCGTTTGCGCGAACGCGGGCGTTGATCAGTCGAACGTGGCTGATGACATAGTGACGCTGCTTCCGGTTGACGCTGACGAATCGGCACGAGGGATTCAAGCTGCGCTTGAGCGCGAATTCAATTCGCGCGTTGCGGTGATTATCTCTGATACGTTTGGCCGCCCGTGGCGCGAAGGGATAACGAACGTAGCAATAGGTGTGGCGGGCATCGCGCCGCTGGTTGATTATCGCGGGAAGCTCGATTCTCACGGGCGACCGCTTCGAGTGACCGTGATTGCCGTAGCAGATGAGCTTGCGGCGGCAGCAGAGCTTGTGATGCAAAAGACGGCTGGCGTTCCTGTGGCAATCATTCGCGGATTCGATTATCACGCGCGCAAGTCGTCGTCACGCGAATTGATTCGCCCGGCTCAGAATGATTTATTCCGATGATTTGCTTGGATTGTGATAGAATCGCACAACATTGAAGATTCAGCATTAAAGCGTGCAGATATGCAGCAGCCTGTAGAAAAAACTCGATGGTTAAGTAAGTTTCTTGATTTAGTATATCCAATAGCCCTCTTTCTCAGTTTCATACTTACTCTAATTTGGCCCGACAAACCAGAACTAAGAGTGGCGCTCATTTGGAGTGTATCTGCCTTAGTATTTTTGTGCTTGGTAATCGGTTTAATTCGACATATTAAAGGCAATAGCCAGCAGGCAACATATCTGCTTTTAATGCTCATCGGCCTTGCCTGTATGGGAACTGCCTTATTGTGGCGGAACGCTCGTTTTCTGTTCGCTGTCGGGCTGCTATTTTTTGCTCTACCTTTTATGCACAGCATTTTTCCAAACATAAAAGCGGCTTTTAAACATTTGAAGGACTCCTATCGGAGTATTTCAGAGCAATCGAGGTAACTATAATGTTCACACGACGCACGTTCTTGAGATCAATCGGCGGCGCGGCAGCCGCAGGCGCTTTTGCATCATTCAGCGAGAACGGCTTGGAGCGGATACTCGCGGCGACGCGCGGGCTGAATGACCGCTCGCCCGAAGAGATTGCCAGAGATGAATCGTTCTGGCGTGAGATTCAGCAGTCGTTCACGGTTGACCGCTCGCTGATTAATCTCAACAACGGCGGCGTGAGTCCCTCGCCTCGCGTGGTGCAGGACGCGATGCGCCGCTACCTGGAATTGTCAAACGAAGCGCCGGTTCATACGATGTGGCGGATACTTGAGCCGCAGGTTGAAACCGTTCGCACAAAGCTCGCCGCCGCGTTCGGCTGCGACCCTGAAGAGATGGCCATCACGCGCAACGCGAGCGAGGCGCTTGAGATTTGCATCTTTGGTCTTGATCTCAAGCCCGGCGATGAGGTGCTGACGACGAATCAAGACTATCCGCGAATGCTCACGTCGTGGCGGCAGCGCGAGCGGCGCGAAGGAATCAAGCTCAATCTGATCTCTTTCCCCGTCCCGCCGCCTTCGATGGATGATCTCTATCAGAGGTTTGAGCGAGCCATCACGCCGCGCACTAAGGTCATTCAGGTCTGCCACATCACGAATCTAACGGGCCAGATTTTCCCCGTGAAGCGAATCTGCCAGATGGGTCGCGAGCGCGGCATCGAGGTCATAGTCGACGGCGCGCATGCGTTCGCGCACTTCCCTTTCAAGCACTCGGACCTCGATTGCGATTACTACGGCACGAGCCTGCACAAGTGGCTGCTAGCGCCGCACGGCACGGGCTTTCTTTACGTCCGCAAATCGAAGATCAAAAAGCTGTGGCCGTTGATGGCAGCCGATAAGACTCAGGACGAGAACATTCGCAAGTTTGAAGAGATAGGCACGCACCCTGCGGCCAATCACAACGCGATTGCGGAAGCCCTTACCTTCCACGAAGGGATTGGCATAGAACGAAAGGC
Source organism: Blastocatellia bacterium (assembly GCA_035575515.1). Classification (GTDB taxonomy): domain Bacteria; phylum Acidobacteriota; class Blastocatellia; order UBA7656; family UBA7656; genus DATLXU01. Next base: position 83,030 of record DATLXU010000114.1, on the reverse strand, counting down.
GGCGCGGCTTAGGTATTTGAAAGACCGCTGGGCAAAACGACTGCAAGAGCAAAAAGGAGTAATCATTCGCACTCCGTTTGACCCGCAGCAATCGTGCGGGCTTGCGCTGTTTGATGTTGAAGGAATGGACGTTGGCAAACTCGGCGCGTATCTGTGGGACCGTCATAAGATTATCGTCACGCCGATTGTTCACGACGAATTCAAGGGCATTCGCGTCACGCCGAATGTCTATACGACTCTGAACGAGATAGATACCTTCTGCGATGCGGTAGAGAAAGCCGTTCGCACGGGACTGCCTGCGGCTTGATTGAGAGAAGAGAATGAATATAACACGGCTGTTATATCACTATTTGCTGCTGTGGTATCATCCTCAACAGGCGAGGACTCCACGCTTAGATAAGACGAGGCGATATGTCAGTTCAAGTTGAAAAATGGATTTTCAATGTTGATGAGTATCACAGGATGAGCGAGGCTGGCATTCTCTCGGAGGATGACCGCGTTGAGCTGATCGAAGGCGAGATCATTAAAATGAGCCCTATCGGAAACCGTCACGTAACTTGTGTGAACCGTCTAAACCACGTTCTCAGCCGCAAAGTGGATGCTATTATCAGCGTTCAGAATCCGATTCGTCTCGATGATTATTCAGAGCCGCAACCGGACATAGCCTTGCTGAAACCTCGTGATGATTTCTACGCCGGATCACTCCCTGCGGCAAGCGATGTGTTGCTCATTATAGAAGTGCCAGTCACTTCTGTTGAGTATGATCGAAAAGTGAAGCTTCCGCTTTATGCAAGCGCGGGAATTCCTGAAGCGTGGATTGCCAACCTGCCGGAAGACCGCATAGAAGTCTGCTCGCAGCCAGTTAATGCAATATATCAAAAGGTCCGAATCGCAAAGCGCGGCGAAGTATTATTATCGGAAACCGTGCCCAGTTTCAGCATCAGCGTTGACGAGATTCTCGGCTAACGAGCGCGCTCGATTGCTTCCTCACGCAATCAAGCTCAGACTCCAGGGTTGATTCCACCTGTCTGATTTTTACTGCACCTCGCCCAGTCCCTGCCCAAGCAAAAACCATCAAATTCCTTCGATTTTTTTCGCGATTTACGATGTGGCACCGGCCTTGCACTGTCAATTTGCGACCTCTTGTATTTGAGGACGAGAGATGCGTTGTGAGGTTCTTATGAGCGACTTGCACCAGATGAAAACCGTAGCGGTCAAAGCATGCGCGGCGTGCAGCCGTGGCTTGCTCGAATACGACTGCTTCTGTCGCTGGTGCGGCGCGCGCCAACCCGATTTCATAACTGGCAATCAATCAAGCAATGCCGATCACTTGGGCGCGGCTTCAATTCAATCATCGCCGCTTGTAACATCTGCGCTTGAACATACGGATGCAAATTTGAATATCTATCGTCGCGTCTCCGGCCCGCTCGTCAGCGCGGTAGTGGCGGGTGTGACGGCTAGCGCAGCGGAAGCGCGCGGTCCAGTTATGAGGCGAATGATACTTGCGCTTATCTCGATTCCGGTATGGTTGATTATTATCCTGCTGTCGCCGTTTGACGCTTACGCTGCGGCGAAAAACCTGTTGAGGTGACCCGATGCCGAAAGCCTGTCGAATAGAGACTAACGAAAAAGATATTCCCGCAAGCGCGCCGTCATCAAATGCGCCGCTCAATCTTCAGTTCAAAGATGCGCAGCGCGTGCAATCGAGTTTGCTTGCGCCTATCGAGCGAATCTGCTTGAGATGGTTTGCGTTTCACATGCCAAATTGGATCAAGCCTGACCACCTGACCGCGCTCGGTTTTATGGCGATGTTTTTAGCGGGCGCGTTCTATGCGCTCGCTCGCGCGTGGCCGCCTGCCCTGCTCGTAGTAAATTTCTGGCTTGCGATCAACTGGTTCGGCGACAGCCTCGACGGCACTCTCGCGCGAGCGCGAAACAAGCAGAGACCGCGCTACGGATTCTATGTTGATCACATCGTTGATGCGTTCGGCGCTCTTTTTATGATAAGCGGGCTGGCGCTATCAGGTTATATGTCGGTCGTCGTCGCGCTGTTGCTCGTTATCGCTTACTTTCTGCTTTCGATTAACGTTTATCTTGCGACGTACACCATCGGCACGTTCAAGCTATCGTTCTACAAATTCAGCCCGACAGAGCTTCGCATCCTAATTGCGATTGGAAACATCGTCGCTTTTGCGCATCCGACCACTCGCGCATTTGGTGCTCAGTTTCTCTTCTTCGACGTATCCGCAGTCGTGGCGATGATTCTGATGATGGCCGTGATTATCGTTTCAGTCGCGCGCAATACGGCGATACTTTATCGTGCCGAGAGAGTGTGATTCAAAGCTGGCAATGCGCAACAAAAAGACGAACATCCGAAGCATCTTCGCTCGCCGTGTCGGCGGCTGGAATAGTCTAAAAATTCAGAACGCAAACGTATTACTGAATCGGTGGTTAAAATTCAGCGCGGTCGGCGCCACGGGCATAATCGTCCAGACCGTGATGCTTGCATTTTTTCTTCGCGTCTTCGGATTGCACTACCTGATAGCAACCGCGCTTGCGGTTGAAATGTCTGTCCTTCACAACTTTCTGTGGCATAGAAAGTGGACGTGGGCCGACCGCAAGCAATCACGTCCGCTCATGATACTTTTGCGATTCAATCTAACAAGCGGAATGATGTCGCTTGCAGGCAATCTCGCGCTGATGACCGTTTTCGTCGGAAAGTTCGGGCTTAACGCTTATGCAGCGAATATGGCGACGATAGCCCTATGTTCGCTCATTAACTTTGCGCTCTCAGACAGGTTCGTCTTCGTTTCCTGATGCGGATCACTTTGCGCCTGTGACTTTCTTCACCTGTTCGAGAATGGTCTCATCGGGCGGGCGGTCGCCTGCGTCTTTGCCGACATAGAGGTAGCGTATGCGCCCGTCTTTATCAACGATGAAGATCGAAGGCTTCGCTATTCCGCCGTGCTCCTGCGCGTTGAGGATGCCGTAAGCGTTTATCGTTTTCTTGTCAGCGTCGGAGAGTATGTTGAACTTGGCGCCCGTCGTCTGCCCCATTGACCATGCGTAAGATTGATCGTCAACGCTGATGGCTAAAAGTTCTGCGCCCGCAGCTTTGATTTTGTTGTAGTCCTCAGCCAGCCTGGTGAGTTGCATCGTGCAGGCCCCTCACCAGAAGCCTCGATAAAAGACGAGCACAACAGGAGCGCGCGCGGTGAATTCGGAGAGCGTCACGAGCTTGCCGTCGCCGTTCGGCAGAGCGAAGTCGGGCGCTCTGTCGCCGACCTTTAATCCCGTGTCGGTCTTCATCGGAGTCGGCATGTTCGGCGGAGCGAGCGGTGATTGCGCATTCTGCGCCGAAACGGCGACAACCAACGCTAGAAGAGCCATTGTTACGAGGAGCGCTTTCATCGTTAAATAAATCTAATTTGCGCGGCTCGCGGTTGTCAATACAGACGTAAAAGCCGTCGCTTTTAGCCAGGCGTTATTTCTGATGCCTGTCGAGATAATCGAGCAGCACGTTCGACATGAGTTTCACGCCGATCAACAGGCTCTCTTCATCCAAGTCGAACTCCGGCGTGTGAATCATCGCCGTAATTCCCTTCGCTTTGTTGCCGACACCGAGAAAATAGAAGAATCCCGGTATCACTTTTTGATAGTACGAAAAATCTTCCGCGCCCATCTGCGGCTTGGGATTCAGGACGTTCGCATCGCCAAGTATTCGCCGCATCGTCGGCAGAGTCTCTTCAACAAGCTTCGGGTCGTTGTAGGTCACAGGGTTCGGGCTATCGAATACGATCTCATACTTTGCGCCGTAGGCGGAAGTGATTCCGGCGAGTGTGTCCCGCATCATCTGCTGAGCCTGCGCGCGAACATCTTCGTTGAGCGTGCGCATCGTGCCTTCGAGCTTCACTTCGTCTGCGATGATGTTGAAGCGGTTGCCGCCGTGAATGCTGCCTATAGTGATGACCAGAGGCTCAAGCGTGTTCGTGCGTCGGCTGCGAATCGTTTGCAGAGCCGATACGCATTCCGATGCGACGACGACAGCGTCAATGCCGTCGTGCGGATAAGCGCCGTGAACTTTCTTGCCGCGGATGGTGATGACGAACCGATCTGATGAAGCCATCGCGGGACCGGAGTTGTAGCCGATCTGCCCGACTTCGATGTTCGGCATCACGTGCAGCCCGAAGATCGCCTGCGGGCGCGGAGTCTCAAGCGCGCCTTCTTTAATCATCAGCGGCGCGCCGCCTTCTTCGCCCGCAGGCGCGCCCTCTTCTGCGGGTTGAAAGATGAACTTGACAGTTCCCGGTATCTGATCGCGCATTTTGCTCAGGACTTCTGCGACGCCAAGCTCGATTGTGGTGTGCGCGTCGTGGCCGCAGGCGTGTTTTACGCCAGCGTTCTGCGATTTGTATGGCACGTCAATCGTTTCCTGAATCGGCAGCGCGTCCATGTCTGCGCGCACGGCGACAACGGTACCGGGCTTCGCGCCTTTGAGCAAAGCGACAACGCCGTATTTGCCGACGCCGGTTTGAACTTCAAGACCGAGCGCGCGAAGCCGTTCAGCTACGACTCGCGAAGTGCGCTCTTCGCGGTTCGATAGCTCCGGGTGCATGTGAAAATCGCGGCGCTGCTCAATCAGTTTCTGGCGAAGCGATTCGGCTGCGCTTGCGATCTGCTGCTCGCGCGATGAAGCTGGCTTTTGACGCGCAACGGTTGGAAATGTGAAAGCCAGGATTAAAACGATGGCGATAGCCGTCCTTTGTTTCATCGGTCATCCTCTATAAGTTTGCAGAAAGTTCACTGACGGGCTAAAAGAGGATATGGCTACGGGAGAGATTCGGTCAAGCTCCATGCTGATTGACGGCGCGCGCGCGAAGTGTTGTAATCCCACTTCTCAGACCAGTGGCTGAAGGGCGCACGCAAGCGAATCGCGCTTGCCGATTTCAATCTTCCATTCAAAAAGGGGAACATTATGAAACGCATCATTGCTCTTATTGCAATGTCATTATCGCTGTCTGTCATCGCCGCATTCGCGCAGCAGAAGCGCGCGATGACTTTTGAAGACACGTTCGCAGTCAAAAACGTATCTGACGCGCAGGTGTCGCCCGATGGCCGGTGGGTCGCTTACGTAGTGACCTCGACCGACCTCAAAGAGAACGCGACCGACGCAGACATCTGGCTGGTTTCAACCGCGGGCGGCGATCCGATACGTCTTACCACGAGCAAGAAGAACGACAACTCTCCGCGATGGTCGCCCGATGGCCGGTGGATAGCTTTCATATCGGCGCGCGAAGAGAAGCCGCAAATCTTCTTAATCTCTCCGACCGGCGGCGAGGCCGAACGACTGACCGAATCCAAGTCCGGCGTTCAATCATTCCAGTGGTCGCCCGACGGGAGCCGAATCGCTTACGTCGCGCAACAGGAGACAACTCCTGACGAAGAGAAGAAACAGAAAGATAAAGACGACGCTGTTGTGATTGATAAGAACTTTAAGTTCTCGCGCATCTGGACGATTGATGTGAAGACAAAGAAAGCGAACGAGCTTGTTAAAAGCGATTACGTCGCAACCGATCCGCAGTGGTCGCCCGATGGACGTTCAATCGCCTACACGACTGTTCCAACGCCGAAGGCCGATGATGGCAGTCTCTCTGACATTTGGGTTGTTGACGTTGAAACGAGCAGGCAGCGCAAGCTTGTCGAAAACGAAGGGCCGGATTCAAGCCCGCGATGGTCGCCCGATGGCCGCTGGATAGCTTACCTCACGCGCGAACCGAAATTCGCCGTAGTCGGTCAATCGAAGCTGGCTGTTATTGCAGCCGAAGGCGGAACGCCGCGCGTATTAACGACTTCGTTCGAGTATCAACCGAGCCAGCCGCGATGGTCAGCAGACGGGCGCACGATCTATTTCACAACTTCGATGCGCACAACCTCGCAGCTCTTTGCGGTCGCAGTCGCAACCGGCGAAGTGAAACAGCTATCGAACAACGCGGGCGTGATGGGTCAGGCTACGTTTTCGCGCGACGGCTCCGTCGTCGCATTCACGCTCTCAGACATTCAGCACCCGGAAGATGTCTACGTCGCGAAGTCGCTGCCTATAACCGAGCCGAAAAAACTGACGGACCACAACCCGCAGGTGCGCGAGCTTGCGCTCGGCTCAAGCGAAGTTATCCGCTGGAAGAGCAAAGACGGGATGGAGATTGAAGGCATCGTGATCTATCCGGTCGGCTACAAAGCTGGCAATCGTTATCCTATGGTTGCGTTGATTCACGGCGGGCCGTCGGGCGTGTGGACGCAGAGCTTCCCTTCTTCGTGGGGCAACTTCGGCCACGTCTATGCGGGCAAAGGCTGGGTCGTGCTTTACCCGAACGTGCGCGGCTCATCCGGCTACGGCGAAAAGTTTCTGCTTGCGAACCTCAACGATTGGGGCGGCGGTGATTATCAGGACATTCAAACCGGAATTGACAATCTAATTGCGAAAGGCGTGGCCGATCCCGACAAGCTCGCCCAAGCGGGCTGGAGCTATGGCGGGTACATGACCGCGTGGACGCTCACGCAGACGAATCGCTTCAAAGCGGTGATGGTCGGCGCGGGCCTCACGGATATGTTTTCAATGTACTCGACGAACGATCTGCAACGCACGCTCGAAGAGTACTTCGGCGGCCAGCCCTGGGATAATTTGCAGTCTTACCAGAAGGCTTCCGCGATGACCTTCATTAAGCAGGCGAAGACACCAACGCTCATATTGCACGGCCAGGCAGACACGCGCGTGCCGCCTTCGCAGGCGCAGGAGCTTTACATGGGCCTTCGCAAAAATGGCGTGCCTGTCGAGCTTGTGTTCTTTCCGCGCGAGCCGCACGGACTTCAGGAGCCGCGCCATCGCCTCGACAAGATGCGCCGCGAGTACGCATGGTTTTCAAAGTACGTGCTCGGAGTCGAAGTGCCCGAACCAAAGCCTGAGAAAGACGAGAAGAAATCTGACGAGAAGCCTTCCACGAATCAGTAGCTGAGCGAAAATAAAGGCCGGAGGTTCTTTGCGAGTCTCCGGCTTTTTTCATTCACAACCCGAAGCGCGAAAAATAGAAAGTGTAGAACGCCGCCCAGACTCCCGCCCGGATAATTATTTCCGTTCGCGCGCGATGGCGTGTCAACGGTTCAGCGAGTCGCGTGATGGCGCGAGACAAAACGGCGGCTATAAGGAAGCGAACGTAGCGCGCAGGAATTGAGATGACAAGAAAGCTGATGAGACTGCCGCTGCGCGCTCCCCCACTCGACGGCGTAGATTTTCTACGGGACGCCTCTGAGCGGGCCGAGCATCACAGCCACAAGGCCTTGCTCGCCAATTTGATTTTCGACTCCGCCGATCATCGCGGGGCTGATGGCGTGAACATAATCAAGAAAAGCTCGGGCCGCGTCTGCCGCGAAATGACCAAACAGATACATCACGACTCCGCCCGCAAGCGCGCCCGCAAGAGCCGCAAAAGTTGCTTTCAGCGCGGGGCCGAATCGAACGCGCGCCGATTAGCGATAGCCATACATCTGGCACGAAGAAGAAGAAAGTTGCTTCGGCAAATCCTCAAGCGAAGGCAAGCCATTGCGCCGCTCGGCTCGAAACAAACTCGTCAACCGCGCTGGCAGATTTGCTGGCGACTCGACTCCGCTCAAGATGATTCAATACTTTTACGTGGTTGAGAACTGGCCCAACAATACAACCTTGCCTGTTGAATCCTTCAACTCGATCAGTTTGATTTTCGTGACCGGGTTCAGCGATTCCGGCAGAGGCTGCGGCCCATGATCGTCAGGGTCATCGTGTACCTTAGCTTTGCTCGAAAACAGAAACTCGACCGAAGCGCCCTCTTCGCCGGGTTCTGGCTCATCATCCTGATCAACGCCAGCTTTTTGCGAACCGACCTTCACGCCGTCAACGAACAGATCGTAAGTCGCGCCCGATTTAAGGTTCGCGCCGACGACTTGGAAGTCCTGACTCGGCTTCTTGCCCTTCATCTTGGCGGAGATTTTTGCGATGCCAGTTGCTTTCGGTTCGACGTCGGTTGGCGCGAGGTGGATGATCTTGTGGACGTTCTTATTGCCTTTGTCGCTGCCCTGTGCCGAATACTGACGCGCCGCCGCGCCGACCGCAAGAACCGAGACACACAACGCGATCAAGAAAACCCTGCTCAAACGAGATTCTTTATTCATAAACTGCTCCTGAGAGAGAACCTATTGCGACCATTTGGTCAGGATCAAATTACGGCACTTGATTATCCCAGATTTCCACCCCAAATGAAGTTCCTCGCAGCAAGCTGCGAGGTATCGCGCAAGAGGGAGGAAGCGGAGCCGCAGCAAGCTGCGGGGAATTGCCTGACCCTCTTGAGATTAAAATGGATTGCGGAGGCGCAAAGCAACTTCAAGCCTTGCGCCTCCGCAAAACTTATCGCCGTCACAATGCGCGCAGGAATGAGACGAGGTCGCTTTTCTCTTGCGCCGAGAGGTTCAACTGTAAAACGAGATTGAAGAACTCAACCGTGTCTTCAAGCGTCAGCAACCGGCCATCGTGCAAGTAGGGCGGCGATTCTTTGATGCCGCGCAATGGGAAAGTTTTGATCGGCCCCTGCGCTGTTATCATCATCCCGCCTTCCATTCGCGGTTTGTAGAATCGCTCCACTTTCAAATCGTGCATCAGGCCGTCGGTGTAATAAGGCGGCGTGTGGCACGCGGCGCAGTTGGCTTTGCCGAAGAACAACTCTTCGCCGCGTATCTCGTTTTCGGTCGCCTTAGAGCGGTCGAGTCGTCCAAACACGTTCAGCTTAGGCGCGGGCGGAAAATCCAATAGCTCCTGAAACTCTGCCATAGCGTGAATCTGCGAGCCGCGCTCAAGGATATTCAATCCTTTCTTCGTGGCTATGACCGGGTCGCCGTCAAAATAAGCCGCGCGCTGCTCAAATTCTGTGAAGTCTTCGACCGTGCGCAACGCTCGCTGCGAGCCGAACAGTCTCTGAATGTTCACTCCGCGAAGCGATGGTGTGTCTATGCGGCGGCGATTCTCCTGCGGGCGAATGTCGCCGACCAGATGAGTCGCGCCCGATGTGTGGCCGTTGACGTGGCAGTCGAAGCAGGCCACTCCGCGCATGCCTTCGGGCTTTTCGGTTTTGCGGTCAGCCGTCGCGTTGAACTGCTGCTGCGGGAATTGAGTCACGAGCAGGCGCAGCCCGTCGAGTTGCTTCGGGTTGAGTATGCCGTTGAACAGATCGTAGAAGTTGTCAATCGTCACGACCTGCCCTTTCGAGACATCGCCAAGATCGGGCCGGGTCGTCAGAAAGATGGCGGGTGGGAACTCCGGCAGGAAATAATCCGGCAGGTCAAAGTCCATGTCGAATCGCTCAAGCCGTGGCAGTTGTTTTATCTCCGCCTGCGGAAAGACCATGCCGCCGACTGCGTGGTTGATGTGCGGAAGCGGCGGGTAGGGGAACAGGTCTTTTTCTTTTATCTCGTCGGGCGACATTCGTCCGAGTTGCTCCCACGTCACCCCGCCTTTGAGTCGGGCGGTCGGGCCTACGGGAATCGGCTTGCCGCGCGTCATCGTCACTTTCGGGTCGACGCGGCGGCTGAGGTCGTAGCGCGATTCGAGCAGCTTCTGATGCTCGGCCATCACGCGCGCTTTTGCGGCCCTGTCGCGTTCCAAGACGACAGCGAAAGGCTCTTCGATTACGGGTATGAATGACGATTGTCGCTCGCCTTGCTTTTTGGCGTCGTCTTGCGCGCGCGCTTGCGGGCTGGTAATCATCACGACGGCAAATATCACAAAAAAGATGACAATCGCCACCATCTTAATGCGCATCAAGGCACTCATACATTCTCCTTCTTATGCACTATTCATTGCGATGTGCAATTGACACATCGGCGCAGGCGAGCGCGCGATGATCGCGCGGCAACGCCGACCGGTTTTCATTTTGTGGTTTTGGTTAAGTATGAGACGGGGGCCAGCCGTCGCGTTTACGGCTGTCGCTCTCAAAACCCGTCATTGCAATCGCCACGGTGCATTCATATTACTGGCAATTTGAAACCTGCGCTGATTCTATAACTTCCGATGCTCGCATCTCGACTTGCACGCACAACAGCTTTGCACAAAAAGCATTTCAACACAAATAAACAGGCTTTTGCCTGGCTTCTTATAATGCTCCTAATAGCTCTTTGTGCAAAGCCATGCACTGGTAATAACACTCGACGGGCAGTCTTATTCCCGGCGTCCGAAAAAAAATTCAAAAAGGCGAAATATATTTGCCCATTGCGTGTTATTATAGTTGGCACTTCAGATCGGAGAGACCCGGAATGGGTGAAGCTGGCGCGAACAATGGAACCTTCAGTCAGGCGGCACTTGAACACATTGACGCGCTCTACTGTTTTGCAATGACTCTGACGCGAGACCGCTCGGAAGCCGAAGACCTCGTGCAAGAGACATATCTTCGAGCGGTTCGCGCGTTCGGCCAGTTGCTGCCAGACAGCAATCTCAAGAGCTGGATGTTTGCTATAATGCGAAATGCGTGGTTGAATCAGCTTCGCCACGCGCGCACCGGGCCGCGATTCGTTGAACTCGACGCCGAAGAGGAAAACCGCACCAACTGGTTAGATCGCGCGGCCAATGACCCGCACGTTGTCTATTTGAGAAAAGTGGAGCGCGAGGAGGTTCGCGCTGCGATTGAGAGCCTTCCGCAACCTTATCGCGAGGTGATAGTGCTGCGCGATATAGAAGGCTTCAGCTATCAGCAGATTTCCGGAATAATCGGATGCCCCGCCGGAACCGTGATGTCGCGACTTGGCCGCGCGCGCGAAAGGCTCCGAAACCTGTTGATGGAATGGCAGACCGGCGCTTCAAAAAAAGCCTTGCGAGCGAATGAAGCATGAACGAATGTGAATCAATACTTGGCCAGATAGCCTTTTATCTGGACGACGAGTTACAGGGCTGCGAGCGTGAGCGATTCGAAGCTCACGTCGAGCTGTGCGACGGCTGCCGCGCGGCATTTGAAAGCGAGCGGCGATTCCTGGAAAACGTGCGCGGCTCGCGGCCCCTTTACGCAGCGCCTCCCGAAGTTCGCGCCGACATTGAAAAGATTCTAAGCTCTACACCCGCCCCTCATCTGGCTTCGCCTCAATTGCGCCGTCGCGTCGGACGCTCGCTCGCGGAAGCGGCTTCTACTTTTCGCGGCGGCCCGCGTCGACGCGCGCTTGCTGCGGTTGTGACAATTATCATAATTGGATTCAGCATCTGGATCATCACTCGCAGCAGGAGCAGCCTAAATCCATCGCAGCCATCAGAGTTTGCGATGATGGCCGTAAACACACACCAGCGTCACCAGCGCGGCCATCTCCCGCTCGAAATCGAAAGGGATTCGCCGCAGGCAATATCGGAATGGTTCGACGGCAAAGTTTCATTCCATCTGAAACTGCCAAACTATCAGGAGTCGTCTGGTCAGGAGAGACTCTACGAACTGGAGGGCGCGCGGCTCGTGGCGTTCAAGAACGACTACGCGGCTTACGTCGCTTACCGAATGGGCGCGCGGCCAATCAGTCTTGTGGTCACGTCGAACTCGGTAGCTCTGCCGTCAGGCGGCGAAGAGATTGTTTCAAAGGGCCTGACATTTCATTACGACTCGATTGAAGGATTGAAGGTCATAACGTGGACCGACAGAGGATTGACCTACGCACTTGTGTCCGATTTGGATGAGCGCGGGCAGCAATCCTGCATAGTCTGCCACGCGGGCGTGAAAGACCGCGATTTCATCGAGGGCTTGAGGCCGAAATAATCCAGCCGAAAAAAACAGGGCGCAGGCATTTCATCCTGCGCCCTTCGTTCGCTGCTCACTCTGCCCCCCGCGAGTTATTGCAGCGATTTCAGATAAAGGATCAGCGCGTTCAGATCATCAGCCGAAAGCTGCGCCGTCTTGCCGTGTGTGCCTTTGATTACGCGGATATTATTCGCCGCAAGCTGTGGGTTTATCTGGCCGCCGACGACGAGCGGCGCAAGGTTGTCTGATCCCAGACGATCAATTTGCGCCTTGCCGTCGGCAGTCTGCACAAACGGGCTGTCGAGGCTCACAAGTATCTGCCCCATGCCATCGCCCGCCAGTTGACCGCTGCGGTCAGCCACTGTTATCGGCACTTCCGTAGGCAGATTATTCACTCCGCGACGATGGTCCGTGCGAACGGTGCGGAAGTTAAATCCTCGCTCGCCCGGCTGCAAAAGCGGCGAGTCAGGCTCAAGCAATATCTCGCGCACGGTGTGGGCGAACCCATAGTGCAGCCATCTGGGCACGCTATCCCAGAACGTTCGCAGGTGCTTTGTGTTCCGGCTGCTGAAATTCTGCGGCGTGCCAACGTCCTGCGGCGGCGCAAACCGGACGAAGAAGTAATCGTTCTGCGGGCGGAAGAACGGCCCATTCCCGTCAACCGTTGATTCGCTGATGACGCCCGGCTCGTGAATATTGAAATCCTGGAACGTATCGTCAACCACGCCGTTCGTCACACGATTCCCATTGTGATGGCAATCGGCGCATCCGGCTCCGCCCTGCGAAACTTTGTTCGTGAAGATCGCTTTGCCTCGCGCAATCATCGCCCGCTCTGCATCGGTCGGAAATTGCGTGAGCGGATTGGGCAGACTCCTTCTTTCGTTCTGCGACCAGAGGATTTGCAGGTACGCCATGTCGTAATAGCCGACCTTGAAGGCTTTGCCCGAAAGCTCAGGCCGCCCAATCGCGCGCGAAATCTCTTCGGTCTTTTGAAGCACGTACTCTTCGCGCGCTTTGAAGCGATCAACTTGATTTGCTTGCGGAAAAAGCGGCGTGGGATTGCGCTCGCTCAGCAACACCTCGCCGTTGCAGGCTGAAGCATAAGCCATAAAGTCGTTGTTTAGCCCTTCGTACCACTCGGGCCAGTTGTCCGAGATGTCTTTGTTTTGCGGGCAGACCTTCACGCCGCCGACGGCGTTGGCCGCAACATTCCACTGGCATCCGTCCTGTCGCCCATCCCAGTGACAAAAGCCACACGACTTTTGACCGTCATCCGAGTAGGCCGACGAGAAGAACCACCGCAGTCCCACTTCTTCGTCAGTCGCAAACAGTCCCTGCCCGTTGCTGCCGTTCTTGGTCGGGTCGGGAGTCTTATCGGTCACGCCGACGGTGACATAACCTTGCCGCGTGAGATTGCCATTTGCATCAACGCCGAGAAATGAAACGTCCTCAGTTTGGAAGTTCGCGACGTAAATTGTTCGACCATCGGGCGAGACCTCAACGCCGTGCGGGGTGATGCCGCCGGTTAATTCCACATCGAGCGGGGTAAGCGCCTGCGACGGGTCTGCGGCGTTTTGATTGATGTGGAAAACCTGAACGTTTTCCGAATGCGCGAATGAGACAAAGAGCAAATCGCCGCGCACGGCCATCTGTTCAGGCCCGCTGCCTTTGATTATCTTCTGCGCGGCTGTGTGGTCGCCGAGATCGAAGAACTGTCCTGGAATAACCGATTGTGAGATGTCGCGCCCTTCGTCAACGTAGCGAAAGACGAAAAGATTCGTGGCCGGGTCGAATATGTTCAGCTCGCTCCCCAGGTCATCAAATGTAGTCGCTTTCGTCGCGTCGGTCATAACGGGCGTGTAGCCGAGCGGCTGTCCGTTGTTTTTAATAGCAACTCCGTTTGCGTCTTTGGTCGGCAGCCCGTGACCAGTCTCAGGCTCGTTCAATTTAGTGTTCGTTTCCTGCCCGCAGACGATGCCCCAGCGACCTGCTATCTTAACGTCGGTTGCAAGCCCGCCGAGCGGCAGGACTTTCACGAGCGCGTTCGCGTCATTTTCGATGTTGATTGCAGCGATTGTATGGCCGAGCGTGTTTGCGACATAGAGCGTGCGCCCGTCGGCGCTTATATCGAGGTCGCGCGGGTTCGCTCGTTCAAGGTCTGTCGTGCCCGTGGGTATTTCGGCAATCTGAGTGAAGAACGGGGTTCCATTCGGCCCTGCGGTGATGGCAAACGCGCGAACCTGATCTTTGAAACGGTCGGTGATGTAAAGCCGCGTGCCCGCGCGATTGAACACAAGCTTCTCGCCATAGAATCCTGTCTCGAATTCGCCCAGTACGGTGTCGGTTGTCGCGTCAATGACGCTTGCGAAGTTACCGTACATATTCAGCACGACGATGTAGGGATGAGCCGAGATGGATGTATTGATGGGCGCGGCTTTGATCCCTATGGGGCGCGTGCCGTTCTTCTGGCCTGCTGGCCTGAGGTCAATCCATTTCAAAACTTGACGGCTCGACGTATCAACGACGGCGACGCGCCAGTCGGGATAACCTTCACGACCTGGAAGCGAGACGTATAGCTTGCGCCCGTCCTGTGAGAGCGTGAGCGCGCGAGGCTCGCTACGGAACGGCTGCTTGCGATTGGGCCAGAACTGATTGCCGCTTTTAACTATCGGGTTGTTCGGGTCAATGCGTGTGCCGGGGTCGGGCCGCCCGTCAATATAGCTTGCGCCGAACATGATTTTTGTGAATCGCTGCTCGCCGCCGCGTTCGCCTGCCGGTTCAGCGCCGACTATTGTTTTGACGGGATCGTCGGTCGGGCCGGTTATGATCTTGCCCTGCGAGTCCAACTTGACGGCTGTGGTGAAGAAGCGCAGGTTGAAGGGCGCTTCCGGCGGCGGCACGAGAATCTTCCGCTCGAAAGGAGCCGAAAGCGTCATTGAAACAGGGCTTGCGCTCGCGCGAAAGAAGAGCGCGGCGAGTCCCGCTGCAAGCGTCAATGCAGCAATTGTGAATTTAATTCTTTTCCTCATAGATTACCTCGCACGTAAAGAGTTCGTTCAACGCCCACCTGAAATGAACGACTGTTGAAACCGTGGAACAACTGCGGCTGAATCGTGTCATTGTTCCGGCACAGCGATACAGACCGAGTGCGAGGGTGTGAGGCGGGAATTATTTCGAGTTTGATTCTTTACAGGTGCATCCCTTGAATGATTACCTCTTGCCCGGTTGATTCGATGTACTGGCGGCGCAAAACCTCTTTTTCGCCTAAGACACGCCTGCCGTTAAGACAGAGCGAGCGAGGCGGCAAAAAATACATCCGACGAAAGATTTCGGAGAGACTAAAGCGAAATAAATACCGGGAAATATTCATATTGAATTGGGAAGCCGATTATGATAGAACTCGCGGCGCAACGGGAATCACACAGCGGCAGTCATCCTCAAACTGAAAGAACATCTCACAAGCAGAAAGGAGAGCACGATGGCCGAATGGTTCGTCACGGTCGAGTTTAGCGACCACAGCCTCGCAAGCGGGGCCGCAAAAGGGCCGGGTCGCGGATCCGGACCGGTTACCCTTGTGTCAGACGGGCCGCTAAGCTGCGGTCACCACCACACTTTAATCGGGGTAAGGAATGGGAACAGGGCGCACGGACAAGGACCCGGTTCTGTTGCCCCCGATGATGGTAGAAGGTCTCCAGATGAAGCGCCCGACAAGGAGCTAGGGCGTCCCGACCTCCCGACGTGGGATGGACAAACAGGGGGGCTAAGGGCCAAAAAACCCGGCGCAAAAGCCGGGGCTAGAAAAGCGGCTGGCAAGAAAACAGTTGCCAAAAAGTCCGCGAGCAGGAAGTCAACCGCCAAGAGAACTGGTGGTAAAAAAGCCGCCAGTAAGAAAGCAACGAGCAAGACGGGCAGCAGGAAACGCTGAAACCGGGACGGCTATGAGTCAAGTGCGAGGGCGCGGAGGAGATTGACGCCACCGGCGCAGAGCCGCCCAATCAACTTACCGAGCAGAGTCTTCTACGGCCTGCCTTTACCTCCCTTGTCAACAAAGACCGACGGAGGACTTGTCAGAATGCGTTGGATTGAATACGGCGTGATGAAACGCGGCTTGTTAGGATGCGCCTTATGCGCGGTGGCCATCATCAACCTGACGGCCTCGCATGCTCTTGCCATCCACTCTACGGCGCGCATACTGAGCAAAGCTCCGATCTCGCCGAAGGCTGCGCGACGACAAGCTGCTAACGTTGAGACGCTCGAGCAGGGTTCCCCAATCAAGCGGAGCATTGAGGGGGACGCGGCTCACATCTACCGCGTATCGCTCACTGCGGGCCAATACCTCCGCGCCATCTTGGACAAACAGGGCGCCGATGTTGTCGCAACGCTGTTGGGGCCGGACGGCAGGCGGATAATTCTGGCTGCCGCCCCCAACGGAACAAGGGGAACCGAACCGATTTCGCTCGTGGCAGAAGAATCTGGCGAATACCGTATCGAAGTGCGCCCTTTTGATAAGAAAGCGCCTGTCGGTGATTACGAAATAAGGATAGAGGCGTTGCGGCCGGCGACGCAGCCGGATAGAGATCAGGCCGCAGCCGAGAAGCTTTACTGGGACGCCGAAGAGCTGCGCTCACAACGGTCAGCAGAGTCTGACAGAAAGGCGCTCGAGAAGTACAATCTGGCCATCCCTATCTTTCGAGCATTGAACGATCAAACGTTTGAATACTATAGCTCGAGCATGGCCGCCTTCATATATCATTCCTCGGGCGAGTTGGAAAGAGCCCTTGAGTACTACAATCAGGCTCTGGCGCTGTGCAGGACTCTAAATAACAGGAGCCATGAGGCCGCCTTGCTTAATAACATAGGCGGCGTCTATGAGGTTTTGGGCGAGCCGTACAAGGCGCTTGAGCATTATGGAGAGGCGCTCACCATCTGGCCGACTGTCGAAAACCGCAGGGCGCATGGAGACACTCTAAATAACGTCGGCGTCATTTACTACAATATGGGGCAGCCGCAAAAGGCGCTCGATTATTATTTGCAGGCGCTGATGCTCAAGCGTGAGGTCGGCGATCCTTCCAGGATAGCCACGACGCTAGCCAACATCGCCAATGTCTATGCAACGCTAGGCGAGCAAGAGCAAGCTCTGGAGTATCACCAGCAGGCGATTGAGATGAGGCGCGCAGCGAAAGACATACGCGGAGAGGCCAGATCGCTGCACGCCATCGGCGATACCTATGCCTTGTTTGGTGAGACAGCCAAAGCTCTCGAATACTACAATCAGGCGTTGCCGCTGCACCGCGCAGTGGGCAACAGACAGGGCGAGGCCCTGACGCTCGATAATATCGGCGCGGCCCTGAACTCATTGGGTAAGCGCGACGAAGCTCTGGAGCATCACCAGCAGGCGCTCAACATTCAACGAGCAATAAAAGATCGCCGGTCTGAGGCGATAACGCTCTACCATATAGGCAACGTCCACACCCTGTCAGGCAATCTGCAAAAGGCCGCCGACTACTACAACGAAGCGCTGTCGCTGGCCAGAGCGGTCAAAGACCTGCGACTTGAAGCGAACATCCTTCAAAGCATGGCGCGCGTCGAGCGCGACCGAGACGACTTCCTGACAGCGCGCAAACATATTGAAGAAGCCCTGTCGAAAATTGAAGCGGTGCGCAGTTCTGTCGACATTCAGTTGCGCGCTTCTTATCTCGGAATCAAGCTCGATGCATATCAGTTCTATATCGCACTGCTTATGCGAATGCATCGCTTGAACCCTTCAGAGCGAAACGATGTCGCAGCGCTCAAAGCCAGCGAGCAGGCTCGCGCCCGCAGCTTTCTAGAGATGCTGGCCGAAGCCCGCATAAACATCAGGCAGGGTGTGGCTCCCGCGCTCATCGAACGCGAGCGCATGCTCTCGCAGCAGATCAACGTGAAGGCAGAACGGCTCACGCAGGCGCTCGGACAACAGAACCTGAAAGAACGAGCCGCTTCATTAACCAAACAACTGGCCGAGCTTCAGAATGAGTATCAGCAAACACAGGCAGCTATTCGCAAAGCCAGCCCTGCCTATGCCGCGCTTACGCAGCCGCAGCCGCTTGCGCTCAAAGAGATTCAACAACTGTTAGACTCAGACACTTTGCTTCTGGAATACGCGCTTGGCGATGAGCGCAGCTACCTGTGGGCCGTCACACCGGATTCGCTCACAACATACGAGCTGCCAGATCGCGCAGAGATAGAATCTCTGGCGCGCCGCGTTTATCAATCGCTCACCGCACCTAACCAAACCATTAAGGGCGAAACCTACCAGCAGCGCGACGCGCGCATCCTCAAAGCGGAAGCCGACTACAAGAAGGCCGCGGCAGAGTTGAGCCGGATGCTGCTCGACCCGGCAGCCGCTGAGTTATCAAACAAGCGATTGCTGATTGTCGCCGACGGCGCGTTGCAGTACATCCCGTTTGCCGCTCTGCCTGCGCCGCAAGGGTCAGCAGTCGGGAGCCAGGCATCAGGAACAGATAAAACTTCAGGCGATTACGAAAGCGCACAGGGGTTGAGACAGACAGCGACTGGTAATCGTTCCCGAGGTCTGACCGCTGACTCCCGGCCCCTGATTTCTGACCACGAAATCGTGAACCTTCCGTCTGCCTCCGCGCTCGCAGTGCTGCGGCGCAAGGTTGCGGAACGCGCGCCTGCTCCTAAAGCCGTCGCTGTTATTGCCGATCCGGTCTTCAGTCGCGACGATCCCCGATTCAAATCCTCAACAACTCGTCGCCAAACGCTCGGCGCAATCAGTGGGCGCGCTGAGGATCCAATGCGCGATTTTGAGCGCGCGATCAGGGATGTCAGAGTCACACGCGACGGCGCAGATATTGCTCGCCTTCCTTTCTCCCGACGCGAGGCGGATGCCATTGAAGCGATGGTTCCAGCGCAACATATGATGAAGGCCGTCGACTTCGACGCGAGCCGCGCTACTGCAACGAGCGCCGCGCTCAGCCAGTACCGCATAATTCATTTTGCGACGCACGGCCTGCTCAACAACGAACATCCTGAGCTTTCGGGAATAGTGCTGTCGCTGGTCGACAAGCAGGGTCGCGCTCAAGACGGTTTCCTTCGCCTGCACGAAATATACAACCTGAACCTCCCAGCAGAGCTTGTCGTGTTGAGCGCGTGTCAAACGGGGCTTGGCAAAGAGATAAAAGGCGAAGGGTTAGTGGGGCTGACGCGCGGGTTTATGTACGCGGGCGCGGCGCGCGTGATGGCAAGTTTGTGGAAAGTCGACGATGCGGCTACGGCAGAGTTGTTGAAGCGATTTTATGCTAAGATGCTTGGCGGCGGCTTGCGCCCGCCGGCGGCTTTAAGAGAGGCTCAGATTGAAATGTTGAAGCAGAAGCGGTGGCAATTGCCTTACTACTGGGCGGCCTTCACGCTTCAAGGCGAATGGAGGTGAGTTCGTTATACAAATCACTCGCACTCATTGCCGCGTTAGGCAGGGAACATTCAAAGCGGCGCTTATTCGGGGAGAATGGCTACGGGGAAAAAAGACTGGGAACTGACTCAGGAAGTTTTCGACAAGCTGCTCGCGCAGTTTGACTCCGACCATGATCGCGCGGGAGAAAAGTACGAGGCTGTTCGCAAAGGCATAATGAAGTTCTTCGAGTGTCGCGGCTGCCTCTCTCCGCAAGACCTCGCCGACGAGACTATCAATCGAGTTGCTCATAAGATAGCCAAGGGAGAAAAGATTCACGAGGGCGCGCTTGTCGGTTATTTCTACGGCGTGGCGCGCAACGTCTTCAGAGAGCACCTGCGCAATCCTGTCAGAAACTCTTCGTCACTCGATTCCATCGCGCAATTTCAGCACCCGTTTGAAGACCCCATTGAAATATTTGAGATTCGTTCCGAACAGTTTCTTTTAGAACAGCGGCTCCGATGCCTTGAATCCTGTGTGAAGAAGCTGCCCGATGAAGCGCGCGGACTTATTATCTCATATTACGAAGGCGAAGTTGGCGCAAAGATAGAGAATCGAAGGCGACTGGCCGGAGTATTCAATCTGACCCCCAATTCATTGAGAATTCGGGTGCATCGCATCAGGGAAAAGCTTGAAGATTGCGTCCGGACCTGCGTTCAAAAGTCGTCGGACAGGTGAAATAAAATTCAGATTTCGGCATTGATTAATAGGAGGAGCTTGAAAGAAGAACCAAACAGCGATGAGCAGTTGACGAGTTACCTGCTCGGCGAACTGGACGAGGAAGAGCAACAGCGTATAGAAGCTCAGTATATTGGCAACCACGAATTCTATGAGCGCCTGCTGGTTGCCGAAGATGAGTTGATTGACGCATACGTTCGAGGCGAACTCTCTGAGACCAAACGCCAGCGGTTCGAGAGCCATTTTCTGCGCTCGCCCGAACGGCGCGAGCGAGTAGGCTTTGCCAATACTTTGATGGCTTTTGTAGCAAATCAACCGCAGCCAAAGTGGGCCGGGCAGGTCGCCGCTAAATCATCGCAGCGCACCCTCTTTAATTTTATGAGCTGGCCTGCGCTATTTCGCTTTGCAGCCGCCGCAATCGTGATAGTCGCCTTCGCGTGGCTCGCCGTTCAACTCTTAAGATCGAGCAAGCAGCCAGAGCAACCAGCCTCCGAGCGAGCGTCTGTAGAAAACAGACAGCAGGAGGCCGAGCGGGCTGGACAACAGCGCCAAAACAACCTCCCCCCGGCGCAGCTCGGACGCAATGAGCCTGCCCCTGATACAACAGATCAAAACTCTCAGGGACAGACTGCTTCAACCGTAGCTTCATTCACACTGGCGGCGGGTCTCGTCAGAGGCGCAGGCGAAGCAAACAAACTTACCATCGCGCGAGACGTGCAGCAGGTGAACCTGATTGTGAGCTTCAGGCAGGGCGATTACGCAAGCTACAGGGCAGTGATTCAAACCGTCGCCGGGCGCAATGTGGTGAGTCGTTCGGGGCTGAAAGCTCAAGCGCGCGGCGCAAGCAGGATTGTGCTTGTGACGCTTCCCGCAAACGCGCTCGCAAACGATGATTACATCCTGACGCTCAGCGGCACTACGGCAGACGGCACGACCGAGCCAATCAACGAGTATCCATTCCGCGTAGTAAAGAAGTGATTCTTACATCACCCCGCAGTCTTATTTGCCTCGCGCAACCGCACGACAAAGCGAGCGAGCTTTCCCCATCGCGCAGTTTGCCTTTTGCTTTTTGGCTTTCTATAATCTTGGGCTGCCGATGGACTCATCAATTCGCAGACTACTCAATCAAACTCCGGCAGCGACCAGAAAACCAATGGAGGATCAATGCTAGTTCCAAAGCCTCAACTCATTCCCCCGTCCGAGCAGATATGCGCGCTTTTGAAAGAGACGGGCGCGCTGCGCGAGGGTCACTTCGAGTTCCCGACAGGACTGCACGCAAGCTTTTATTTTCAAATGCCGCTTGCGATGCGCTATCACGGCAACGCGCGCGTGTTGAACGTGGCGCTTTCGCGGCTGCTTCGTCGCGAGCCTGAAGTATTGGCCGCGCTGCCCGACTGCGCGATAGTCGCGCCCGCAGCCGGTGGCATCCCTGTCGCCTTCGGCATTCGCGAAGCATTGAACGCCGATCAGATTTTTTGGGCCGAGAAAGAAGATGGCCGTTATTATTTCCGCCAGTACCTCGACGCGCGCGGCATCAAGTGCATACTCGTTGACGACATAGTTCGCTCAGGCAAAGTCACCACGCAGATGATTGAGTTGATTCACAATGCGGGCGCGGAAGTCGTGGCCATCGGCTCGCTCGTCCATTTCAAGGACGCCAAGATTGAAACGGGCGGCATACCTTATTACTCGCTGCTCGACGTTGACTCCCATTTTTATTCACCAAAAGATTGCCCAAACTGCAAAGCGGGCGACCCGCTCGAAAAAGTATGGGTGTAAGTTTAACGGTTTCGGTTTCGAGTTGAAGAAACCATTGGACCGCGATTCATTAGAATAAACGCGAACACGGAACCAGAAAACCCAAAAAGGATAACTCTATGCGAAACATCCTCAGTCGCAATTCAATCGCCCGAATCTTTGCCTTAATGCTCGCGGCGATGTTCATCGCAACGAGCGCAACCTTCACCGCCGCGCAATCATCAAGCCCGCAAGCCGCGCAGGATAAAAGCTCGCCCGCTCAGATGATGCAGATGACGGGCGTGACGGATAAGTTCGTCACCGTTTACGGCGCGCGGATTCATTACGTCGAAGCCGGAAGCGGTCCCGTCGTGATACTGGTTCACGGGCTTGGCGCTGACGTGTCGAGCTGGGCTATGACCATAGGGCCGCTGTCGAAAAAGTATCGCGTGATTGCGCTCGACCAAATAGGATTTGGCAAATCAGATAAGCCGATGCTCAACTATCGCGTCGGCACGCTCGTGGATTTTCTCGACGGCTTCTATAAAGAGATGAAGATTGATCGCGCCTCGCTTGTAGGAAACTCATTGGGCGGGTGGACTGTAGCGGCGTTCGCGCTGGCGCACCCTGAAAAAGTTGACCGCCTCGTGATGGTTGACGCCGCAGGGTTTAAGATCGCCGAAGGCTTTGACCCGCGCATAGCCGTCTGGCTCAATCCAGCAACGCTCGCTGACACGAAGCAGATACTTTCGCTGATCTTTTACAACAAGCAAATCTTTGTAAACGACGCGACCGCCGCGATGATGCTGACGCGAAGAGTCCAGACGAACGACGGCTATACGATTCAGCGATTCATTGATTCAATCATGCGCGGCGAAGACGTGCTTGATGACCGCTTGAGCGCAATCAAGCAGCCGACGCTGATCGTGTGGGGCCGCGAGGACGGGCTTACGCCGATTGCGATGGGCGAACGGTTCAAGAAAGAGATTCCCGGCTCGCAGCTTCTCGTATTCGATAAGTGTGGCCACGTCCCGCAGATCGAAAAAGCTGCGGACTTCAACGCCGCCGTAATGAAGTTCTTAGGCGGCGAGACGGCGAGCAAGTGATGCTTTGCAGAGAAGCAACTTTTCGCAGCGATGAATAACTGCTGAACCGTTAATTCATTTTCAATTCTGCGAATCAACACAATGTCACCGGTTGAGCCAGCAGCTTGCCTAAAAACATCATTAGCAGAATGTTTATTCACCGCAGCGGGCACAGATGGTGCTCAGATGATTTCGCATCGGCTAATCTCCGCGTGCCCTCTGCAATTAAGAAATTCTTTCGCACTCAAGACGATTCGCAATCGAGGAGACAATAACAATGTCCGGGCAGCAGATCAAACCTTTCGGCTCATGGAAATCGCCGATCACTTCTGACTTGATAGTCGCGGGCACGATTGGCCTAAGCGAGCCGACAGTTTTAGACAACGACATTTACTGGATCGAAAGCCGTCCATCGGAAGGCGGGCGCTGTGTGATTGTGCGTCGCGCGCCCGATGGAGAAACCATAGACGTCACGCCCGCGCCGTTCAACGCTCGCACGGCTGTTCACGAATACGGCGGCGGCGCTTATATCATCCACGACGGCACAATCTATTTTTCAAACTTCAGCGATCAGCGCATCTACCGCCAGGAATTAAGCTCAGAGCCTGAGCCGGTGACGCTCACCGAAAAATTGCGTTACGCCGACTTCGTTATTGACGCGCAACGCAACCGGATAATTTCAGTCCGAGAAGATCATCGCACGGGCACGCGCGACACGATAAACACAATTGTCAGCATCCGCCTCGATGATGAGCGCAGCAAAAATGAAGGCGGCGAGGTTATTATCTCAGGCAATGATTTTTACTCGACGCCGCGCATCAGCCCTGACGGAAATCATCTTGCGTGGTTGGCATGGAATCATCCAAACATGCCATGGGACGGGACTGAATTGTGGCTCGCTGAGATAAACGAAGACGGCTCGCTCGCGCCCCCGCAACTTGTCGCTGGTGGCGCAAACGAATCAATCTTTCAGCCCGAATGGTCGCCCGATGGCGTTTTGCATTTCGTATCGGACCGCACGGGCTGGTGGAATCTCTATCGCCTGCGCGATGGTCGCATCGAGCCGTTATGCGAAATGAAAGCCGAGTTCGGCGCGCCACAGTGGGTCTTTCGCATGTCAACTTATGCGTTTGAGTCCGCCGAGCGAATCATCTGCGCGCTCAACGAAGCCGGGACATGGAGCCTTGCATCACTCGATACGGCAACTTTGAATCTTGAGCGCATTGAAACTGGCTACACCGACATTTCATACGTGCGGGCAGCGCCGGGCTGCGCAGTCTTTTGCGGCGGCTCGCCTACGGAAGCGATATCAATCGTGAAGCTCGACCTCGCAACCGGCGAGACCGAAACTCTGAAGCCTTCGAGCCAGATTGAAATTGACGAGGGCTATCTTTCGATCCCGCGCACGATTCAGTTTCCGACTGAAAATAACCTCACTGCCTATGGCTTTTTCTACCCGCCGAAGAATAAAGACTTCATCGCCCCGGCCGGCGAGCGCCCGCCGCTTGTTGTCATCAGTCACGGTGGCCCTACGGGCGCGAGCACCTCGACCTTGCGATTGATGATTCAATACTGGACGAGTCGCGGGTTCGCGGTCCTTGACGTGAACTACGGCGGAAGCACGGGCTATGGGCGAGAGTATCGCGAGCGGTTGAACAATCAATGGGGAATCGTTGATGTTGACGATTGCATAAACGGCGCGCGGTATCTCGTCGAGCGAGGCGAGGCTGATCCTAACAGATTAATCATTCGCGGAGGCAGTGCGGGCGGCTATACGACGCTTGCGGCGTTGACCTTCCGCGACGTGTTCAAAGCCGGCGCGAGCTACTACGGCATAAGCGATCTCGAAGCTCTTGAGCACGACTGCCACAAGTTTGAGTCGCGCTACAATACGACTCTTGTTGGTCCTTATCCTGAACGAAAAGATTTGTACGAAGCGCGCTCGCCGATTCACTTCACGGAAAGGTTGTCGTGCCCGCTCATTTTGTTTCAAGGGTTGGAAGACAAAGTCGTGCCGCCGAATCAAGCCGAGATGATGTTTGAAGCTGTTCGCAAAAAAGGATTGCCCGTCGCTTACGTCGCGTTTGAAGGCGAGCAGCACGGATTTCGCAAAGCCGAAAACATCAAGGCCGCGCTCGACGGCGAACTCTATTTTTATTCTAGAGTCTTCGACTTCGACGCAGATGTGGAACCAGATAGGAGCATTGTTGAGCGGTTCGAGAATTTTCCCGAAGCGTGAGGCGATTCATTAAATGCAGAGCGGTTGCAATCCGAAGGCTCGTCTATCCGCCGAGCGTTATCATCTCCAGCTTTCGCTTCGGACGGTAGCCCTCGGGCGAGTTTAAGGATTCAAGTCTTTCGTCGGAATAACGATCATCGCGCTTTATCCACACGCTCTTGATTAACTCAATCAACTGCTCATCGGTTGCACCGTTGCGCATTGGAGTTTTCAAATCCTGCCCGCACTCTGAAAACAGGCAGGTCACGAGTTTTCCGTCGGCGGTCAACCGCGCTCGCGTGCAGCCTGAGCAAAACGGTTCTGTGACCGACGCGATTATTCCGACTTCGCCGCCTCCGTCAACAAACTCGTAATCAACCGCAGGCGCGCTCTGCCGGTCGCGCCCCACTTCGCGCAGCGGATAGCGCGCGTTTATCGCGTCGAGTATCTCGCGCTTCGAGACCATCTTTTGCGTGAACCAGTTGTTTGAGTTCCCGACGTCCATGTACTCGATGAAGCGCATTGCGAACCCGTGCTCGCGCGCGAACTCGATGAGCGGGATTATATCGTCGTCGTTCACGCCGCGCTCAATCACAGCATTAATTTTGATTGGAGCAAGCCCGCAGCTTTTCGCCTTGAACAATCCTTCGAGGACGCGCGCAAGATCGCCGCGCTTGGTTATGCGTTTGAATTTTTCCGCGTCGAGCGTGTCTATGCTGACGTTGATTCGCTTTAGTCCTGCGCGGGCGAGTGCTTCAGCCTGCTCACCAAGCAGCGATCCGTTTGTCGTGAGCGAAAGGTCTTTCACGCCGAGCGAAGCCAATCGCACGACCAGCCGATCAAGGTCGCGGCGCACAAGCGGCTCGCCGCCCGTGAGTCGGATATTTTCAGCTCCGAGTTGAACGAAAAGTCCGGCTAGCCGCGTTATCTCTTCAAAGGTCAGAATCTCGTTGCGGTCAATCCAGACGTATTCGTCGAAAGGCATGCAGTAGGTGCAGCGGAAGTTGCAACGGTCTGTGACCGATATCCGCAGGTCTTTCAACGGGCGACTGTGCGCGTCTCGCAGCATTTGATTCTCTACTCGCAATCTGTCTGGCTGAAAACTCGAATAATCAGGCACTGCTATTTTAGCGCAATCGCAAAGCTCAGGCAAAAACGGGTTGATGAATCCGCAATTGGTTAAAGTTCTCTGAGCAGGACTCTATCTCCTGGATTTGAGATCTCAAATTTCAAATTCGAGACTTGAGATTTCAAATTTCCGATTGAGTATCCAACACGCCCTCAGCACGGCGGGCTGCGTGCGCGCGGCGAATCTCATCGGCAACCGCAGGCAGGTCGCGCTCGAAATAGATTCGCGCGCGGCCCAACGGTGCGCCCCGCTTGATTAAACGCTCGCGAAGCTCCGCGACGATCGCTTCACCAGGCTCGCTGCGGTTGATTACAAGCGCATCCATTTTGGGCATCACGCGCACAGCGGACGATTTGATGTCTTTGATCTCAGGGCTTGCGACCATTATTGAATAATCCGCGTCCATATACTTTAAGAAACTGCCGCCCTCGATGAATACGCCTTCGCGCGTGACGCGCGCGAGCGCAGTCTTTATGCCTGCTTCGATCTGGTCTTCAGTGCCGATGACCCAGTGAACCATCCCCGCGCCCGCGTCCCAGTACCGGCCTGTGTCTTTGCCCTCAACGTAAGTCTCGCGCCGGTCGCTCAGCACAATCGCTTCATCGCGCAGCATAGAGCTTACGCAGCGGGCTTCTGCGTCTTTGCCGCATGAGCGATAATGCCCGCGCGTTATCTTTATCGCTTCCCATCCGGGCTGAAGCCGAAGCAGATTGCAAAGCACGGTCGTCTTTCCGACCTCTGATGAAAAACCTGATATTGAAACGATAGTCGGGCGCATGTGAATCTCGATAGAACTGTAGCTTGAACCGGACGCGGGACACAAGCGCGGTTCAATTTGCTATAATGGATTTGAAACTTATCTGTTCTCACTTTATCTTTTACGCTATGCCAACACGAGAAGAAGCCTGGAACCTGCTTTGCGAGTACACGAAAGGCGAATCGTTGCGCAAGCACGCGCTCGCTGTCGAGGCGGTGATGCGCGCTTACGCTCGCCGTTTTGGCGAAGCTGAAGAGAAGTGGGGCATCGTGGGAATGCTTCATGATTTTGATTACGAGATGTACCCTGAGCCGCCCGATCATCCATTGAAAGGCTCGGAGATACTCAAGGAGCGCGGCTACAGTGAAGACGTCCGCCGCGCGATCTTGGGCCACGCGAACTACACAGGAGTCGAGCGCGATACGCTTCTTGCCCGCGCGCTTTACGCCTGCGACGAGCTGACAGGCTTCGTCGTTGCGTGCGCGCTCGTCCGGCCCAACGGCATCTGGGACCTTGAATCGAAATCCGTAAAGAAGAAGCTCAAAGACAAAGCCTTTGCGCGCACGGTCAATCGAAATGAAGTTTATGAGGGCGCGCAGGAGTTCAACTTTGATCTCGATGAGCATATAAACTTCATCATCGCCGCGCTGCGCGAAGTAGCAAGCGATGTCGGCTTGAAGGATAGGGGTCAGGGAACTGCTGAGCGATGAAAGCAAGAGCGCAAAGCCAAAAAAGAAAGTTGCCGCTGAAGATAATTTATCTTCACTTTTGCCTTTTGCTTTTTGCTTTTTGTCTTCTGCCCTCCGCCGTTCACGTTGCTTCCGCGAAGAACTTATCATCAAGCGACACTCCGGCCAATCTTGCTGGTGAAGCGGCGAAGCGCGGCGAAGAGCTTAGAAGAAAATGGAATCTCGACGCGGCGGAATCGGCGTTCCGTGAAGCTGCCGCTTTGGACCCGACGAACCTCGAAGCCGCGCTCGGACTTGCCCGCATCGCGCGAGCCAGATTTGATTACCCGGCAGCGATTCGCCTGCTCGATAAAGCCATCGAGCGCAATCAGAACTCAGCCGCAGCGTTTGCCGAATACGGATTGATTTATCTCTCGGCAGAAGAGCCAGCGCGCGCGCAGCTTTATTTTGAAAGAGCGTTGCGACTCGATCCATCGAATGAGTCGGCCATCATAGGTCAGGCCGCAGTTGATTTATTCAATCGCAACTACAGCCGCGCCGAGTCGCGCCTGCGCCAGTACATCGCTCGCAACACGGACAGCAGCGTCGCTCACTCGGTGCTCGCTCGCGTGCTCATCGAGCAGAACAAAAATGACGAGGCCGCAGCAGAGGCCAGCCGCGCCATCGCCATCAACGAGTACAATGCGGATGCGCTCTACACGCTTGCGGTGATCCGCGCGAGCGAGCGCAAGCCGGATGAGGTTCGCGCGCTTGCGCGGCGCGCCGTGTCGCTCGATTCCTACAGCGCAGGCGCGCGGCGGTTGCTTTCCCAATACCTGGACGGGCGCGCTGGCTACGAGCAAAAAGTCTCTGAAGAAGCGCGCCGAAGCTATGAGCGCGGGCGGGCGCTTAAACGCGATGGAAAATTGGATGAGGCTGTTGCGGAATTTGAAGCCGCGCTGAGGATTGAGCCGCGCTACTATCGCGCGCTCATCGCGCTCGGCGATGTGTGGTTGAGGAGCGGCGATTATGAGCGAGCGGCGGCGGCGGCGCGGTTTGCGATTGAAGTAGACCCGGAGGGCGCGATTGCGCATTTTGAATTAAGCTCTGCGCATCGCGGCATCTGGGAGCGAGCGCGCACGCTCGTGGGCGCGCCCGATTTCGCGGCGTCATTTTACGAACGAGCCGCGCCTCCGGCGTTCCAACTCACGCGCGAGGTTTTTCCTAACTACAGGATGCTCACGCGCGACCAGCAGATGGTAATTGATGAGGCGGTCGCGCCATTGGCCGCGTTCTTGCCTAAGCTCGCGCGCAGCAAGGCGCGCCATTACCTTATCGCCTACGACGAGCGCGCAAGCGACGTGAACGACCTCAGCGACGCGGGCGAAGAGAGAACTTTTGACGGGCGCTACTACGCAAGCATCAGGGGCGTAGGCGGGCGCATTACGGTTTCGGGCGTCGAGTACATTGAGATGGCGGCGCGCGGCGGCTTCAATACAATCGCGCACGAATTCGCGCATCAGGTGCACATGGCGGCGATGTCAAAAGATGAGCAGAAGGCGATTCACAAACTCTATGAGCGCGCGCGCAGCGAAGGCCGCCTGCTCGATTATTACGCCGCGGCGAACGAATACGAATACTTCGCGCAAGGCTACGAAGCCTTCATATCGGAGCGCAAGCGGCCCTCGGCGGGCGTGACCGCGCGCCACACCCGAAACGAGTTGATTGAGCGCGACCCCGAGTTGTATAAATTCATTTTCAAACTGGCCAGCCGCTCGCGTGCCGTTGCGGTCGGCTCAAAGTTCAACGGAAGATCAACGAGTGAGAACCGCTAAAAGTCTCTGCTTGACAACGAATGTTGCCGCGTGCGACTATGAAATTGGAGCTTTTCCCGTAAGTGATGCTCAGCAACTCCGCCTGCTCCACAAGCATCCCAGAGTTGCGCATATTTCACTACAGTCGAAGGTAGAGAGTTTTTCGAGCACGCTCGGAATCAAATAGTTTAGGAGGAGTATCGTCTAATGAAAAGATTGCTGATATTAATCGCAGCGCTCACATTCACAGTGGGATTATCCGCGCCTTACGCCTCGGCGCACACGCAGCCAGCCGCCGCGCAGGATGACGCGGCGAAGAAAGAAGCCGAAGCGGCTTATAGAAGCTGGTATGAAGCCTACACGGGCAAAGACTACGCAAAGGCAATTCAATTGGCGAAAGATTATCTGGCGAAGTTCCCTTCGGGCGAGCGCGCCAGCTACTTCCAGACGTGGCTCGCAAGCCCCTTCGTTCTTCGCATAGAGTTCAAAAACGCGGCTACAGCAAACAACAAAGAAGAAGCGCTGCGCATCGGCAAATTGATAATCGCCAGCAAGGACGTTAAGGATGAAGAGAGGCTTCAGTACCTGTTGTTTTTGAACAACGAGTTAATCAAGGAACTGAGCGCAAATCCTCCAAATTACGCGCACGCAGCCGACATCTCGGATTTCAGCCAGCAGATTATCACTCTTGTTGAAGCGGACAAGATTCCTACCGGCACCGAGCCTGGAAAGTGGAACAAGAATTCAGTTCTCGCTTATTACAACGGCGTGCTCGGGTTGATTGAACAGCACAACAAGAACACGGACAAGGCGCTTGAGTATTACGCGAAGGCCGCCGCCGCAAACCCCGCAGAGCCGGATTACGCATACCGCTGCGGGCTGCTTCATCAGGATAAATATATTGCGGCGCAAGCCAAGTTCGAAGCTTTTCCTGAAGCAGACCGTCAGGCCGTCGCTGCCAACAAGCCCGAAGCCAAGCCCGAAGTGAAGGCCGCGCTCGACGAAGTGAACAAAGAGGTTGATGCAATTATTGAATGCTGGGCAAGGTACATCGGCATAACCCAGGGCAAGCCCGACCCGAACGGCGCGCGCGCGAAGATTGAAGAAGCGCTCAAGGGCTTCTATCAGTATCGCCATAACAACACGCTCGACGGTTATCAGCAGTTGATTGACAAGTACAAATCCGGCTCGGCTGCTCCTTCAAGCAGCCAGCCCGCCGGAACGCCGAAGCCTCCTGAGAAGCAATAGCTTCAACGTGCGATCGAACGCATTTCAACTTCAAAGAAGCCAGTCCTTCGGGGCTGGCTTCTTTATCTTATCATTAGTCCTTTGTTGATTACCCGCCACGCTCTGGCAAAGGACAAATGACGAAGGACTAATGACCAATTCCTGTGGTATATTGTCAGTGAGCGTCGCTCCATCGCGCGCCTTGATATGATCTCACTTGAACGCGAAAAATTGCTTTCTGAGCTTGAGCAGAAGATAGGTTACTCGTTTCGCTCTC
Organism: Blastocatellia bacterium; assembly: GCA_035575515.1. Classification (GTDB taxonomy): domain Bacteria; phylum Acidobacteriota; class Blastocatellia; order UBA7656; family UBA7656; genus DATLXU01. The sequence continues at coordinate 52,207 of DATLXU010000114.1, read as the reverse complement.
GCGCATTGCTTGACCGCGCTCTGACGCATCGCTCTTTCGCCAACGAGCGCGCGGCTGAAAAATGTCAGCACAACGAAGCGATGGAATTTCTGGGCGATTCCGTTCTCGGATTCGTCGTCAGCGCGTGGCTGCTCGAACAGTTCCCGGAACTATCGGAAGGCAAATTATCAAAGATCAAATCTTACCTTGTGAGCGAGGCGAGCCTCGTCGAGCTTGCCGAAGAATTAGAACTCGGTCGCTATATCCTGCTCAATCGCGGCGAAGAGAAAACGGGCGGGCGGCGCAAGCGCGCGCTGCTGGCCGATGCTTACGAAGCGCTCATCGGCGCAATCTACATTGATGGCGGGGTGGGTGTAGCCGAAAGATTTTTGCGCCGCGAATTGCGCCGCAAGGTCGCCGCCGTTGATCCGAGCGCGATGATTGGCGCTGATTACAAGTCTGCGCTGCAAGAGCGATTGCAGGCGGCGGGAGGACTCGCGCCAGAATACGCCGTAGTCGAGGTGCTCGGCCCCGACCATCGCCGCACTTTTCGCGTCGAGCTTCGCGTCGCTGGCCGCCCGCTCACGATGGGCGAAGGCCCTACGATAAAGCTGGCCCAACAGGAAGCCGCGCGCGAGGCGCTCGCATCGTCCGATATGCTCGACGCCATTGCTGCAGAGCGCCGCCAGGAGCAACAGGGAGCAAACTCAGACTATAAACGCGTGATTGACGAATCGCCAGAGCTTGTGCTTGAAGACGAATTGAGATTCGATGAAGAACCGATTGCGCTTGAGGCAGACGACGCGGAACCGATTGATGCCGCCGCAGCGTCAAACGGGGGCGCGTCTGACGGCGATGACGCGAACCCGCTCGACTTGCAATCGCCTTATCAAGAAACGGGGGCGACAGAAGGCGCAGCATTTGAAAGCGCGGATGAGGCTGCGCGTTCGAGCAACATTGAAGCAGAAGACGAGAGGCGAACTGTCGGCAGTGATGCCTGAGCAAAAGTAGAAGATATGGAGTGAATGAACCGATGAGCGATGAACAGGATTTGCAAACTGAGCAGGAAGCTGGAACAGAAGTGAGCGAATCGCGCTACACGGACGGCAGACGCGAACCCGCTCTGCCGGAAGTAAAGACCGTTGACGAGAAGAAACCCCACGCGCCGACTTTCAAAAAAAGCACCGCGCGCGAGTATTTTGAATCGGCTGTCGTCACGCTCATCATGGCTCTGTTCGGCATGACCTTCATTGTGCAAGCCGTTAAGGTCCCGACCGGCTCGATGAAAAATACGATCTGGGTGCAGGACCACATGCTCGTCAACAAATTCATCTTCGGCCCGCACGAACGATTGGATGTTCCCGTGCTTCGCTGGCTGTTCCCGTCGCGCCAGATTCGCCGCGGAGACATAATAGTTTTCAAATACCCGCGCGACCCGCAGACCAACTACATCAAGCGAGTGATCGGACTTCCGGGCGAGTGGATCGAAATCAAGGGCACGACGATCTCTATCAACGGCGAGCCGCTGCCTGAGCATGTCGTTTACGTCAAAGATCAATTCATTGGCCCGGACGGAAAGCCTTATCCTGAATCAACGCCGCTGGACCCAGACCATGACGAAGGCCCTGTAGCGGGAGCGCGGTGGACCGTCTACTACGACGAGAGCCGCGAGCACAGCGTGAGGCAGAAGGTCGAAGACGAAGGAATTGACTTTGAGCCGGATGACAGTCCGAGAAGGTGCTATGAGTACGGAGTAAGGGGACCATTCAAGGTCCCGGTAAAGGGCGACCCGCTGCCGCCTGAGATTGCGGGCAACCCGCAGCTTCGCGCTGTCTATGATCTCGACAATGACGGCAAGTACGACGCCGATCAATATTTCTGCATGGGCGACAACCGCGACAACAGCGAAGACAGTCGCTGCTGGGGGACCGTGCCGCGCACGAGCATAGTCGGCCACGCGATGTTCGTTTACTGGTCCATAGACCGCAGCGCAAATCCCGGCGGGTCGTCTAATCCAATCACGGACATCCTGACGCGCTCGCGCTGGTGGCGCACGGGAACGTTCATCAAATGAATTCTGGATTTTCATGGCGCGCGGCGCGCTTCGAGCGGCGCGATTTTGGATTCTTCAGAGACGCGGCGTTGCTGAAAGTCACAGCTCACGAACTTCCGTTAATCCAAAATCTAAAATTGGTATGCAAGATACTCCGGTCACAAATATCCAACAGGAATCAAGCCAACGAGAATCCGTTGACGAGCACTTGGGAGATTTGCGCTCGCGCATAAGCGATCTCGGGTCCGAACTTGACCAAACGCGAGCAGGAATTGCTGCGGCGATGGGCGCGGGCGCGTTCTTCATTCTGCTCGCTGCGGGCGCGGCTTACGATTTATTGAAAGGCAACGCGGGCGTATGGGGCGACGTAGGCATCCCGCCGGAGATTCTTCAATGGGGCGCTCTCATACTCGGAGCCGCAGGCGTGAGGCTGCTTGTAGGAGGTATAACCAGCAGGCGACGAGGCGATCCCGCGCGCGAAACGGAGCTTGCCGACCTCGAACAGCAGTACGCCGATTTGCTTGAGCATAAAAAATCAATGGATAGCGCGGCGCAAAACGGCGGGAGGTAATCATGTGCGCTCGTACTGGCGCAGGTGGTAAAACGTGTGCGGGCGCTCGAAGATAAAATAGAAAGCCCATACGATCAGCCAATCGAACGCGGCGAATAAAAATCCCCAAAAAGACAAAAACAACAATGGAAATCCAAAGGCGTGAAGATAGCCCGGCCCGTACATCGGATTATCAAGATACTTATAGATTCCACGCGCAACGTACTCGCGTTCTTCGTCGGCGCAAAAGAAGTTGTACCAGTAATAGCCTTTCACTCCGATGGCACGATACGCGCTCACTTTTATCGCTATGCCGATTATGACGAATGCCGCGCCGATTATTCTGAGATAAATCAGGTTGCCGTTTCCCGTGATTGTATTGAGGCTCGCGGTTATGACGAAAGCGAGCGTAACTCCATCAACATCGAGTATGAAAGCAGCTCGCTTTTTGAATCTCAGCCAGTTCGCGTAGCGCATTTGCTGATCGCTCGTGCGGTCGCGCTCTGCCGCGCGCAGGCTGAAGCCGACGTAGAAGAAATAAGCCAGCCGAAAAAACAGGTGCAATGCGCCCGTTAAAAATAACGGCACGCCTGGCTCAATCACCTTGAAAGCTAAGGCGTTCATTCAAACCATCGTTCCTCGTCAAAATCAATCTGCGCGAGCGGGCTTCATAATAAACCAGCCGCGTGATATTCAAAAGCCCCTTCGGCAACGCTTCGCCTCGTATCGCCATCGTTGCGAGCGGTGCGGTCGTGTGCTACGTTTTTTAATCTAACTCGTAGCGTGGTGAGTCGATGTCATCGCTATCGAAAATTCCGTCAGGCGTGCAATACATCTTCGGGGATGAGGTGCGCGTGCGCCGCTTCGTCGAGCGCGAAATGATGAGCGTCTTTGCGGGCTGGTCTTACACTGAAATCATCCTGCCGATATTCGATTACGCAGACCTGTTCGCGCTTGGCATGGGCAAAGAGCAGGCCGAGATAACTTATCGCTTTACGGGGCGCGACGGACGCTTGCTCGCGCTTCGCCCTGAGATGACTTCGCTCGTCGCCCGAACCGTCGCCACTCGATTTGCGAATCACCCGCGCCCGATTCGCTTGTCGTATTCAGGCGAAGTTTTCAGATGGGACGAGCCGCGCGGAGGCCGCCAGTACGAGTTTCATCAGATAGGGCTTGAGCACATAGGCTCTGACCGGCTCGAAGCAGACACCGAAGTTTTAATCGTCGCCATCGAAGCGTTGCGCCGTCTTGGGCTTGAAGATTTCACAATCACGCTCGGTCACGTTGATTTCTTCAACGGCGTGGCTGAACGATTGGAGCTAGATGAAGAAAGCCGCCGCGAGATGCGCGAGTTGATTGATCGCAGAGAGACCGAACAACTCAATAGCTTCCTTGAAACTTACGCCGACCGCGCGAGCCGCGCGTCGTTCTGCCGGCTGATTACGCTCGCGGGCAAGCGCGAGATTATCAGCGAAGCGCGAAAGCTCATCTCGAATCAAAAATCGCTCGCCGCGCTTGACGACATCGAGCGCGTCTATGAGATTGCTGCGGCTCTAGGGATTGGTTCGTACATTGATATTGATCTCGGCGATGTGGGCGGGTTGGATTACTACACGGGGCTGACGTTCAAGATTTACGCGCGTGGGCTAGGAGCGGCGCTTGGTCGCGGAGGCCGCTACGATCAATTGCTTGCCAATTTCGGCTGCAATGAATCAGCCGTAGGCTTCTCGCTCTGCCTCGATTGGCTCGCGCAGTTGCTCGCACCTGAGATGAGAGAAGCGGCGGCGCGCGGCGACGAAGCGGTTCAGGTAAAAAACGATAGCGATATAGTTGCGGCTTTCAAAGAAGCGAGCCGCCTGCGCAGCGAAGGAAAGAAAGTCGAGATTGCATGAGCAGCTTAATCATCGCACTCGCTAAGGGCCGTTTGCAGGACGAGGCGCTTGAGTTGTTCCGGCGCGCGGGTGTTGTTGTCTCTGATGAAATGCTCGCGTCGCGGCGATTGATGATTGATGACGAGTCGGGCCGGTACAGATTCATCTTAGTCAAGCCATCAGACGTGCCCGTCTATGTCGAATACGGCGTGGCTGATGCGGGCGTGTGTGGGCGCGATGTGCTGATGGAGTCTGAAGCAGACGTTCACGAGCCGCTCGATTTAGGATTCGGTCGCTGTCGCCTTGTCGTCGCGGGCAAGCCCGAATCAGCCGAGCGCGGCTACAACCCGCTCGCCGTCGCGCGCGTCGCGACGAAGTACCCGCGAGTGACGGCAGATTATTTTCAGCGGCGCGGCGTGCCCGTCGAGTTGATACAGCTTAGCGGATCGGTTGAGCTTGCGTCCGTGCTTGGGCTGTCGAACTACATCGTTGATCTGGTCGAGACGGGCCGCACGCTCAGCGAAAACGGTCTCATCGTGATTGACACCGTAGCCGAATCAACCGCTCGCTTGATCATCAATCGCGCAAGCTATCACTTGAAGCGCGCGGCTGTGGCCGCTTTGATTGATGCGATGAAAGCAGAGGTCAGGAGTCAGTGATAAAGGCCAGCAACCCTGAAACTGGCTTTGGTAGCCTATTTCAAGGGAGCAGCCTTCCAACCCTGCCCCCCGACACCTGACACCTAATGATGATGGAGATTGTAAGCTACAAGCCTGATGCGAAGAATGACGCGCTTGAACGCATTCGCTCGCGCTCGCTTCAGATGAATGCCGACCTGGTCGCTCGCGTCAGCGAAGTGGTAGAAGGCGTGCGAGCGGGCGGCGATGAAGCGCTCATTCACTTCACTGAAAAATTTGACGGCGTGCGGCTCCGGCCCGATGAGCTTCGCGTTGATGCTGAATTTATTAAGAGCGCAGCCGCACGCGCCGACTATCGCACCGTTGAAGCATTTCGCAAGGCGATAAAAAACGTCTGCGAATTTCACAAACATCAACGCGAGGGCGGCTGGCAGATCAAAACTGAAGACGGCGTCGTCTTGGGTCAGCGCATACTTCCCGTTTCATCGGCAGGGTTATATGTTCCGGGCGGGCGCGCTGCCTATCCATCATCGGTCGTGATGAACACAGTGCCTGCACAGGTCGCGGGCGTTCGCCGCATAGTCATCGCAACGCCCCCCGGCACGTTTGAGAATAATCCTGTGATTGCCGCTGTTATCCATGAGCTTGGAATCACTGAAGTCTATCGCGTCGGCGGCGCGCAGGCCGTTGCCGCGCTCGCGTTCGGCACAGAAACAATCCCGAGAGTTGATAAGATAGTCGGGCCGGGCAACGTCCATGTCGCAATTGCGAAGAAGCTCGTCTATGGCGCGGCGGGCATTGATTCAATCGCGGGGCCAACGGAAGTCGTCGTCGTCGCAGATGAATCAGCCGACGCGCGATTCATCGCCGCTGACCTGCTCGCGCAAGCAGAGCATGACGAAGAAGCATCGGCCATCTGCATCACGACTAGCGAAGCGTTTGCGCGTGAGGTCTCGCGTGAAGTCGAGCGCCAGCTTCTAGAGCTTGAGCGGCGCGAAATCGCTCGCGCCTCGATTGATAAGTACGGCGCGATATTTGTCGTCGAATCGCTCGAAGCCGCAAGCGAGTTGGTCAATCGAATCGCGCCTGAGCATCTTGAATTGATGACCGAAGACGACGAGCGCGCAGCGAGCATGATCGAAAACGCGGGCGCGATATTTTTCGGCGCGTGGTCGTCGGAACCCGTCGGCGATTATTTGGCCGGGCCGAATCATGTGCTGCCGACGGTTGCGACAGCGCGCTTCTCATCTCCGCTCGGCGTTTATGATTTCTTGAAGCGGCAATCCATCATCCGCTACACGCGCGAAGCGATTGAGCGCAACGCTGATGCGATTGCTGCGATGGCCGACAGCGAAGGGCTCACCGCTCACAAGCGCGCCGTTTTGATTAGAAAAGAGAAACTGTAGGGGCAGGGCTTGTCCCTGCCTGAATGGCCGCAAGGCCATTAATGATTTCAGATTTGTGCGAATTACATCTTTCATCATTGCGCTACCGCGCGATCCGGGCAGGGACAAGCCCTGCCCCTACGGCTATGAACAATCCTCTCAAAAAAATTAAGCCCGCTGTGCGAGCAATCACGGCCTACACGCTCGCGCCTTATCGAGCGAGCATCAAGATTAATCAAAACGAAAACCCGTTCGATATGCCTGCGGAGATAAAAGAGGAAGTCAGCCGTAGGCTCGCTCATCGCGCATGGTCTCGCTATCCCGATTTCGTTCCATCGAGTTTATTGGAAAAGCTGGCTGCGTTCGCAGGGTGGAAAACTGAAGGAACGCTTGCAGGCAACGGCTCGAATGAGTTGATTCAAGCAACGCTGATGGTGACGGTCGCGGCGGGCACGCGCGTTGTGATGCCTGAGCCGACCTTCACGCTCTATCGTCAGATCGTCACGGTGCTCGGCGGCGAGGTCATAAGTGTGCCTCTAACGAGCGGGCTTCAATTCGATGTTGATGCGATCCGCGAGCGAGCGATCAATGAGCGCGCCGATGTAGTGATTATCTGCTCGCCAAATAATCCGACGGGCTGCCGCATCAATGATGAAGATTTGCTTCGGCTGGCTCATGATTTCGATGGTGTGGTTGTTGTTGATGAAGCCTATCATGAGTTCTCAGGCCGGACGGTTGTGCCGCTTCTCGGTGAATTGCCGAATCTGATTGTGCTTCGGACTTTTTCAAAGGCGATGGCGATGGCGGGGCTTCGCGTCGGCTACCTGCTCGCATCACCGGAGCTTGCGCGCGAGATTCACAAAGCGACTCTGCCATACAATCTGAACTTCTTTTCTGCGACGGCTGCCGAAGTCGCATGTGAGCGGTATGATTTACTCAAGCCGATGATTGAGCAAATCATCAGCGAGCGCGAGCGCGTGTTTGCGGAGCTAAAGAAGATTCGAGGCATCGAGCCTGTACCTTCGTCGGCAAACTTCTTAGTCGCGCGCACTCGGATTGAGCCGCGAAGACTTTTCGAGCAGTTGCTTGCGCGCGATATACTGATTCGTGACGTGAGCCGCTATCCGATGCTCGCAGATTATTTTCGATTATCAATCGGCTCGGGTGAAGAGAACGACCGATTGATTGCCGCGCTTAAAGAGATAATGGCAAGTGAGGAGTGAGCGATGGCGAGAGTCGCAGAGAAACAACGCACGACCAAAGAGACTGATGTTCGGGTCAGGATTGACCTCGACGGAAGCGGTCAATCTAACATCTCGACCGACATCGGCTTTCTCGATCACATGCTCGACCTGTTTGCCCGCCATGCGCTATTTGATCTTGAAGTTGCTTGCAAGGGCGACCTGCACATTGACTCGCATCACACTGTTGAAGACATAGGCATAACTCTCGGCCAAGCATTCGCCGAAGCCTTAGGCGACAAGAGCGGCATCGTCAGATTCGGCGCGGCTTATGTTCCGATGGATGAAACACTCGCACGTGCGGTTGTTGATCTGAGCGGGCGCGCATTCGTTGTCTATCGAGTGGCAAACGTACGGCAAAAGATAGGCGAGCTTGATGTTGAGATGGTCGAGCACTTCTGGCGCTCGTTTGCAACAGAAGCGCGATGCAACCTTCACATTGAATTGCTGTACGGCGCGAACCAGCACCACATCACCGAGGCGATATTCAAATCGGTTGCCCGCAGCCTATCTGAGGCGACGAGAATATCAGAGCGCATCACTGGTGTGCTCTCTACGAAAGGAAGTCTATAACAGTAGGCAGTAGGCAGCTTAATGCTGTTCCTACTGCCTACTGCCTACTGCTCATGATTGCAATCATCAACTACGGAGTCGGCAACCTGCGCAGCGTCGAAAAAGCCTTCGAAGCCGTCGGCGCGCATGCCGTCGTGACTGATGATGCGGGCGCGATCCGCGAGGCTGAACAGATTGTGCTTCCCGGCGTGGGCGCGTTCGGCGAATGCGCGCGGCGGTTGCGCGAGTCGCGATTGGATGAGCTGGTGCTTGAAGCGGCTGAGAAGAATAAGCCGGTGCTTGGCCTCTGTGTCGGCTTGCAGTTGATGTTCGATGAAGGCCACGAGTTTGGAGTTCATAAAGGGCTTGGATTGATGCGCGGGCGGGTCATTCGCTTTCCTGAAAACGGGCCGCACGTTCCGCAGATCGGTTGGAATCAGATTGAAGATGTGAAGCCGCACCCGCTACTCGATGGGCTAAGCGATGGGACATATTTTTATTTTGTCCATTCCTATCACGTCGAAGCCGACAACAAAGAAGACGTGCTTGCCGTAACCGAGTACGGCATTCGTTATCCGTCTGTTTGTGCGCGAGGCTCGGTCGCGGGCGTGCAGTTTCATCCCGAAAAGAGCCAAGCGGCAGGATTAAAACTGCTCGCCAACTTTGCGAAGTTGTAAGCCGCGCCGCGCTACTTCCATCCCCACTTCTGAAATATCGCGTGGCCCGCATCGGATTTCAGAAACGCGATGAACTGCTCGGCAAGCTCGCGGTTCTTTGTGATGCTCGTGATTGCGATAGGAGTGCCGCGATGGATTCTCTCGCCCGCAGGCAATCGCACCAGGTCGGTCATATCCTTCAAGCGATAATGCCACGACTCGTAGGTTATCCACGCGTCAAGCTCAGGCATGGCTTTCCATTTCTCAATCGCATCGGCGCTCGTCTCAACCGAGAGCGCGATATTTTTTTGAATGCCGGGAATCAACCCGCGCCCGCCCGCGAGGTCTTCCCATAATCCGAGCTGCCCCGCGCCGTTCACATCAACAATCTTGACGCCTGCTCGCGCGAGGTCTGCGAGCGAGCGGATCTTTTTCGGATTGCCCTTTCTGACAAGTATCCCTGCGGCCCTGATGTAAAGCTCCGTGCGCGATTTCTCATCAACGATGCCGGGATGCTTCTGCGTGAATTGAGTCAGCATGTACTCGGCCCCGCCGAAGATTATATCGGCGTCCTGCCTGGCCTGCTCTATCCACTGCGATTCAGGCCCGGCTGTGACTTTCACCTCCACGCCTTTCGCTTTTGAAAAAGTCTCGGCGCATTCTTTCATCGGACCGAGCGGCCCGCCCGGCCCATAAACATGCAGCGTCGCCTGCTGCGCCGATGTTGTAGTTGAGAAGATCGTGATTGATGCGAGAAGAATTGAAACGGCGATGAGCTTCGCCGTCGCTCTTTTGTGTGATTGCATCCTGCCTCTCCCTTTGCTCGATGGTAGATGCTCACAAGCGTTCGTCTGTTTGTGCAAGGCGAGAGCGCGGCAGCTCAATCAGAGCGCCGCGCCATTTTGTCATTCAGCAAGCAACTGTGTGATGTCTCGCTCCAGAGTTGATTCCGACACAGCGCCTTCGTATCGCTTCGCTATGCGCCCCTGCTTGTCAATCAGCAGAGTCGTCGGGATTGAATTGATGCCTGCGGTTATGGGCGAGCCTTCGCCCATCACTATCGGGTACGGTATCTTGTATGAGCTGACGAAGGGCGGCACAACATCTTTTGTCTCATCAAGCGATATGCCGACAACGTCAAGCCCTCGCGGGCCAAGCTCATTTGCAACATGAACGAGGCCCGGTGTTTCAGCGCGACATGGCGGGCACCACGTCGCCCAGAAATTTACTAACACAACATTGCCACGATGTTGTTCGAGATTCCACGCCTGACCATTTATGTCGGCCAGCGAAATCGAGGGCGCGGCGGCTCGCTTGCTCGCAGGCTTGATACTTGCGCTATGCCATAATGATTCAGGCGCGAAAGCGAACAGCAACCCGCCGATTACAGCCGCGCTGGCGAGAATTGCCATAAGCCTGTCCATCTTCTTTGAATCTTTGCTCTCGAAATTTTGCTTCATATTTTCAGGTTTATCACCTTCCGCTGAATCGCTTTATGGCTTGATGATGTGTGGCCAGCCGCTCGCCCAGCCGCGCGCAAACCATCTCGCACAGATCAAATATAGTCTCGTCGGCGATGCGATAGTAAGTGCTCAAGCCTTCCTTGCGGCGAGCGACTATTCCGGCATCGAGCATCATCGCAAGATGCTTCGACACATTGGCCTGCCCCGCGCCCGTCGCTTCGACAAGCTCCGTGACGCTCATCTCATCGTCGCCAAGCGTGTGCAGAATCTTGAGCCGCATCGGCTCGGCCAGCACACGAAAGCGCGACGCTATTAACTCTAACGCTTCGTCCGTGAACTCGTGCTTTTTCTTTTTTGCTGTCATAAGCATCCACTTCTTGACGAAAAAACTATATCACTATATAGTAATGCAGTCAACGCAAAAACATGAATAAAATTTCAAGGAGAGACCGGGTGAAGGGTGAAAGAACAATAGAGAGCAGCGTGAGCGAGCTTCGCGCGCAGATTCTATCAGGCGCGTCCTGCTCAATCATAGATGTCAGAGAGGGCGCGGAGTACGCCAGCGGCAGGATCGCAGGCTCGCGCCTCATTCCGCTCGGCGAGATCGAGCGGCGCGCTTCTGAGATTGACCGCGCGCAGCCCGTCTATGTCGTATGCCGCAGCGGGAGGCGATCAGCAGAAGCACAGCGGAGATTAATCGCGCTCGGCTTTCGAGATGTTCGCAACGTCGCAGGCGGAATGATTGCTTGGGAAGCGGCGCCGCTTCCCGTCGAGCGCGACGAGCGCGCGCCGTGGTCGCTTGAGCGGCAGGTGAGAGTCGCCGCAGGCTCGCTCGTCGTTTTGGGCGTGCTGCTTTCAGCGCTTGTTGCGCCCGAGTTCATCTGGCTTGCGGGATTCGTAGGCGCGGGGCTTGTCTTCGCAGGCATCACAGACACGTGCGCGATGGGGATAATGCTTGCGCGAATGCCTTGGAATCGCAGTGCGCACCAAAACGCCGCCTGCTCCGTCGAGTAACAAAAAACATAAGATCATTGTGGAGATTCATTTACTTGTAGGTTTAATCTTGAGCGGCGCGATTGGCCTTTCGCTTGGACTGATCGGCGGCGGCGGCTCAATCATCACCGTGCCCGTTCTCGTCTACGTCATCGGAGTCGAGCCGCACGAAGCAATCAGCATGTCGCTCGCCGTCGTCGGCGTCACAAGCCTTATAGGCGCGGCGTTCCACTCGCGTCGCGGCACGGTGAGGTTCAAAACGGGCGCTCTGTTTGGAGCGGCGGGAATTGCAGGCGCGTTCTTCGGCTCGCGATTAACCTATCTTCTTTCGCCCGCTGCGTTGTTGCTCGCCTTCGCTGCGTTGATGATAATCATTGCAGCTCTGATGTTAATCAAAAAACATGGCGCGCGCGATGAAGCCCGTCACGCGCCGTTCAATCTGTTGAAAGCGATAACGGCAGGCTCGATTGTCGGAGTGCTGACAGGATTTCTCGGCGTAGGCGGAGGATTTTTAATCGTGCCCGCGCTTGTACTGTTCGGCGGCCTCGCGATGAAAGACGCAATCGGCACATCGCTTCTGGTGATTGCCATCAACTGCGCCGCAGGGCTTGCGGGGCATCTCGCTCACGGCGGGTTCAGCATCACGACGGCTTCTTACGTCACGTTATTTGCCGCAGCCGGTACGCTTGCAGGCGCGCAGCTTTCGCACAAGACTTCGCCCGCGATGCTCAGAAAAGGATTCGCCGTCTTTGTCATCGCGGTGGCGGTCTTTCTCGTCGCAAAAAATTACGGCGCGCTCGTCGGGTAGCGCGAGCTAGGAGGAAAGCGAAATGTACTTCAAACAGTTTTATCTAGGATGCCTCGCGCACGCTTCATACTTGATTGGCTCCGATGGCGAAGCGGCTGTCGTTGATCCGCAGCGCGACGTTGAGCAGTACATCACAGAAGCCGAAGCTGAAAGCTTGAAGATCAAATACGTCATCGAGACCCACCTGCACGCTGATTTCGTCAGCGGCCATCGAGAGCTTGCCGCGCGAACGGGCGCAGAGATCGTCTTTGGCGAGCGAGCGGGCGCGACTTTTCCGCATCGAGCCGCGCGCGACGGCGATGAGATAAAAATCGGCAAAGTGATTTTGCGAATACTCGAAACGCCGGGCCACACGCCTGAAAGCATCTCTGTGCTTGTCATTGACACAGAGGTTTCAGATAAGCCGCAAAAAGTCTTGACGGGCGATGCGCTCTTCATCGGTGATGTTGGACGGCCTGATCTTGTCGGCTCGCGCGGGTTTACGGCAGAGCAGATGGCCGCGATGCTTTACGACAGCTTGCATGAAAAATTATTGAAGCTCGATGACGCGGTTGAAGTCTATCCCGCGCACGGCGCAGGCTCGATGTGCGGGCGCAACATCGGCAAGGAGACTTCTTCAACGATTGGCCTGCAGCGCGCGACCAACTACGCGCTCAAGCCAATGGCGAAAGAAGATTTTGTTCGCATGATGACGACCGATCTGCCCGAAGCGCCGCAGTACTTTTCGCGCGACGCTGAGATCAATCGCGGAGGCGCAGTGCCGCTTGATGAGATTGAGCGTCCTGCCGCGCTCACGGCTCAAGAGGTCAACAAGCTGGCTGAGCAAAATTATGTGATTTTAGATGTGCGAGCGGCTTCCGCATTCGGCAATGCGCATGTGCCGGGCGCGATCAACATAGGGCTTGGCGGCCAGTTCGCTTCGTGGGCCGGAACGCTCATCGAAGCCGGAACTCCAATCGTCATCGTCGCAGATGATATTGCCGGAGTTGATGAAGCAGTGATGCGATTGGCGCGCGTCGGCATCGAAAGCGTCGTGGGTTATCTCGACGGCGGAATGCTTGCGTGGAGCGAAGCTGGTCTTGAGACATCAAGCATCGCGCAGATGCCGGGTGATGAACTCAAGAGCCGCATTGCAGAGAAGAGCGATATTCAAATCATTGACGTGCGCCGCCCGGCTGAATACTCCGCAGGCCATGTGCCCGGAGCCGCGAGCCTTCCGCTCAATCACCTCGAAGAGCGCGCATCGGAATTTGATCGCGAACGGCAGACTGCCGTCATCTGCGCGAGCGGTTATCGCTCAAGCATTGCGACGAGCCTGCTTGAGAAGCGCGGCTTCAAAAATCTTTTCAACATCGTCGGCGGGACGAGCGGCTGGGTGAACGCAGGCTTTGAGGTTGAAACAAGCGGAGGCGCGACGTGCGCGGGCAATCAGGCAAAGAAGCAATAGCGGCAGGCGCGCGGCAGGCATTTAGGTTTAGAATTTTCATGTGGCGCTTCGCGTGACCATAACAGAGGAGGAATCATAATGGACAAGCAAACGGCTTCTACAGCGAAACAGGGTATACGATATGGCTACGTGCGCGAGGTTGGCCTTTCGTACAACGATGCGGTTGAGCGTGCGCGCGAGGCTCTGAAGGCGGAAGGCTTCGGCGTGCTGTGTGAGATTGACATCAAAGAAAAATTGAAAGAGAAGCTCGGCGTTGACTTTCAAAACTACATCATCTTAGGCGCGTGCAATCCGCCGCTCGCATATCAGACTTTGCGCGAGGAGATAAACATCGGTCTGCTGCTTCCGTGCAACGTCGTCGTCTATGAGCAGGACGGGAAATCCGTAGTTGCGGCGATTGACGCGGCAAAGATGCTTTCAGTTGTCGGCAATGATGATCTAACCGCGACTGCCCGCGAGGTGAATGAAAAACTCCGGCGCGTGATTGACAACATTTAGCCGCAACCATTTTTTTGCGCATCTACCTCTTTGTTGCGGTTTGCGCCGATTGCGCTTGCATAGCTTTGAGCTTTTCTAGAGCGCGAAGCGTGTTGCGCCAGTCGTCTTTATCGCGCTTAGTCGCAATCGGCGCATTTGTGTCACCGTAGAACGCGAGTATGTTTCGGCGCAGGTCGGGCGTGATATTCTCGAAATTCTTCTTCGCGAGGTCGTTCAGCAGCTTCGCATATGTTTCGTCGGACAGGGGGTATTCGCCCGCGCGAGTCGGCTGACCCGTGTCGAAATCCTTGTTTTGCAAATCGAGGCGGCCCGCTCTCACCTGCGCGAGCATCGCGCGATAGCGGTCAAGCGTCGCGTTGAAGCTCTCCATAAACAACCGCTCGGCTTCCGGCGTCGGCGCTTTGAAGTCGAGAGCTTTGAAAGGCCCGACCTTCGGGATGATGCGAAAGAAGAAAGCAAGAATCTTTGAACCCGCGCCCGGCTTTTCGTACTGGTTGCCCCATTCTTTCTCATAGTCCGCCTGCGACAGGTTGTAGAGGAACTTTTCGCGCGTTATGCCGGGCGTTGCTTTTTCAATATCGTCCTTCTTTGTCTCCCACGCCACCTTTGTCATCTGCGGTATTATCTGGCTAACGGATCGGCGATACGTGCCGATGGCGAGATCGAGGTTGTTAAACACATCTGTCAATTTTAGGCCATAGGTTTTGGCGAACGCGCGCTCAAGCACGGGCTTTGATACTTTGAAGCCGATGAAATCGTGATAGGCTTCCGGCGCATAGCGGCCTCGCGCCACCTGCACCACGTCGAAACCAAATTCAGTTTTGATATGAGCCGCAGGGTCTTCAGCGTAGGTGACATTATCGCCGAACTTCGCGCGCAGCTTCGGATAGATAATCGGCACGGCGCGATTGACGGCAATCGAATGGCCGTTGTTGTCGGCTGCGTAATGCGCGAGCGCGCCGAGCGCGAATGCGTATTCGTTGATGTCTTGCGATTCCGCAATCAATGCTTCGATGAAGTCGCCGCTTCGAACATAGTGAACAAGGTCAGTGAAGAACTTGCTGCCTAACGGATAGTACCCCATGTCTTGAATGATCGCGCCGCCGTAACAGTAAGCGTGCGCTTCGCGCAACTGTTCCGCTGTTGCGTTTGGAAATCGCTTGATGAGCAGCGGCTTGATTGAAGCATTCCACGCCGAATCAATTATCGCTTGATGCGCCAGCACCGAATAAGCGAATGATGATTGAGCAATCAGAAAAATGAACACCAGAGCAATAATTGCGCGCGCGATTTTTTGAATACTGACTCGCATCATAACGATCACCTTGACTCGACGGATGTACCGATAATGAGCGGGCACACGCCGCTTTCGTATCGAAAGAAAACGTGAAATCACCCACAGCGGCCAGAAATAGGATACAGGCAAGCGCGATACCGGATTGAGGTCAAACAACGAATGAGGGTCATCTATGAAATGATGCACCCGGCGGGTCTCTATCACTCGTCGCGCTACGACTGCGGCGAAAACTATTGACTCGACATCAGCCTTAACTTAACATCGAAGCACGTTGACAGATCGCAAACGCGCAAGTTTGCCCCTTCGATGCAATCTAACTTAGCCCCTTAAAATCAGACATCCTTAACGCCGAGCGGCACGTTTCGGCACGGCTGATTGTCCGACAGCGCCGACTAAGAATCGGTCTATTCCATAGCAGGAGCGCACGAACAATGGTCCGATATTTCCTTCATCTCGCTTCCGTCACAATATTCCTGATAGCAATAATCGTCGCGGCCCATTCGCCCGTTCATTCTGATTCGTTGCGGCAGCGCGAGCGCAATCCTCTTATCCTCGATTCAGCTTATCGCAGCCCGTCACCTCGTCATAAAGTCATAGTTCAATCGGGCGACGACACGCTACGCAATTCCATCATCGCCGAAGGTGGCTCGCTCATCGCTGATTACGGCGCGTTCGCGCTCTACAGCGCCACAGATTCGACGGCTTCGCGCGTCAGTCTGCAATCAGCGGGCGAATCCGCAGTGCGCGACGATATGAATGTGATATTGCTTCGCGCCGCGCCGTTCGATACAACGGCAGGCGAACCGTTCGTCGCGGCTTCGCTTGATCAACCTGATCAATCCGACAATCAGCTTTATCTCGTCCAGATGGTCGGTCCCGTCAAAGATGAATGGCTCAACGAGCTTCAATCCAACGCAGAAATCGTTTCATACATTCCGAACAACGCTTATCTCGTGCGAGCAAGCGCAGACGGACTTGCTCGAATCAACGAGATGAAATCCGCCCGGTCGAGCTTCATTCAATACACGGGAGCTTACAAGCCCGCTTACAAGATTGCGCCTGAGCTTTCGCTCGCCTCCGATGAAGCCCTGACTGTCACGGTCCAACTTGTCACCAGCAACGACACAGAGCGAGAGATTCAAGAGCTTGCTTCGCAATCTTCGGCCACAGTGATTGGTGAGCCGTCGAGCGCGCTCTCGTACACAAACGTTCGCGTGAGAGTCGCGCGCGCCGAGCTTGCCGAGATTGCGCGCATGAGTGACGTTGTGTGGATTGAGCCATACGTCGAGCCGCAGCTTTTAGACGAGCGACAGGGCCTTATCATTTCAGGCAACCACACCGACAACCAGCTTGCGCGTCCGGGTTATCTCGCGTGGCTGCGTTCGAAGGGACTCGCCTCGACGCCCGACTTTCTCGTTGACATCGCCGACGGCGGCATTGATCAGGGCGTGCTCGACCCGCAGGTGCTTCACCGGGACTTTCTGAACACGGCGGGCCTTGCTCGCGTAGCTTACGCGCGCTACGTCGGCGAAGTTGACCAGCCAATCCCGCCCAACGACATAGGAGGACACGGCACTATTAACGCCGCAATCGTCGGCGGCTATAACACCGAATCAGGATTCCCGTACACGGACACAGACGGCTACAGTCTCGGACTCGGCATCCATCCGTTCATACGGCTCGGCGTGACAAAGATATTCGCGCCCGACTACACGAACCCGCCGCTCGCGACGATGGTTGATATGATGTATCGCGACGGCGTTCGCATCTCATCAAATAGCTGGGGCGCGTACAACAACAGTTACAACGTCGACAGCCAGCTTTACGACTCTATGGTTCGCGACGCGCGACCCAACGAAGCGGGCAATCAGGAGATGACGATTGTCTTCTCGGCTGGCAACAAAGGCGCGGGCGGGCATCTGACCATTCCGGGCAACGGCAAGAACACAATTATGGTTGGCGCGAGCGAAAACCTTCGGCCCGGCGATGACGGCTGCCGCATTGATTCGACGGGCGGCGACGATCTGTATTCGCTAATCAATTTCTCTTCGGGTGGCCCGACCACCGATGGGCGAATAAAGCCTGACATCGTAGCGCCCGGCACTCACATTCAGGGAGCGCGCTCGCAGGACCCAAACTTCACGGGCGGCGGTGTGTGCGGCGGCCTGCTGGGTTATCCGAGGGGGCAGACGCTTTACACATGGTCATCGGGGACGAGCCACTCAGCGCCCGCCGTAGCAGGAGCAGCCGCGCTCGTTCGCCAGTACTTTCAACAATCAATCGGCCACGCGCCAAGCCCCGCGATGATAAAAGCGTTCCTGACAAACTCGACAACTTACATGACGGGCTACATGGCGAACGACAACCTGCCCGGCAACAATCAGGGCTGGGGACTGTTAAACATTGGCCGCGCCTTAGACAATGTGCCGCGAATGATGGTTGATCAGGACCGCGTGCTGGGGGGCACAGGGCAGACATTCACAATGACTGGCCGCGTCTCTGACCCGACGAAGCCTTTCCGCGTGACGCTTGCCTGGACAGATGCGCCCGGCACGCCCGCAAGCAACCCTGTTGTGAACAACCTTGATCTGCAGGTTGAGATTGGCGGCAAGACTTATCTCGGCAATCACTTCAACGCAGACACTTCGGTCGAAGGTGGAACGGCAGACCGATTGAACAACGTTGAATCGGTGTGGCTTCCTGCGGGAGTGACGGGCGATTTCACCGTGCGCGTCATCGCCGCGAATATTTCAGGCGACGGCGTGCCGGGAAACAGCGACGCAACGGATCAGGACTTCGCGCTCGTCGCTTATAACGCTCGCTCGCCGCAAGACAGCGGCCCACCCGCGCCGGTTGATTCGCCACCCACCGTGACCGTCAAATATCCGGAGGGGGGCGAACGGTTGATGGTCGGAAGCACCATTCGCATACTCTGGGACGCTTCCGATGATAAAGGCATTCAGAGCCAGCGGGTCGAGTTCTCCCCCGATGGCGTGAACTATTTCACAATTGCGACGCTCGACGGCAAAGCGCGCAGCTACGATTGGCACATACCATCGGTGCCGACCACAACGGGGCGAATCCGTGTAACTGTGCTCGACGGCGTGAACCTTCCCATCTCGTCTGTAAGCGCGGCGGACTTTGAGGTCTTCAACGGCCCGCCCGATACGACTCCTCCGCAACTCGCGCTGCTCTCGCCCAACACGAAGACAATAGTGGGCGGCGGTATGACTTTGCCCATCAAATGGAAAGAGTCGGACAACGTCGGCGTACTGCAGCGCGTGATCGAGCTTTCGTTGGACAATGGAGATACCTGGCAGGAAATAGTTACGCTCGTCGGACCAGGCAGCGGCGAAGATCAAACTTACGAGTGGCAGATTCCCGCCGCGGTCTTCACTGACAAAGCGAGAGTGCGTATGACCCTCTTTGATGGCGCAGGCAATGCGACTGTGATGTTGAATGATGGGAAATTCGACATCTGGCCCATGCCCATCATCACCCAAGTCACATTCAATGGTGACGACAGCGACAAGCCTGAGCTTGAGTTGAAGGGCCGCAACTTTAGAATCGGTGAAGCAGAGATATACGTTGATGGCGTGCGCCTGAAGAAGATTCGCTATGCAGAGGATTCTGACGGCAATGGGATGTGCAGGAGAATATCGAGCGTCGACCGAAAACTGAACAAGCGCGCGCCTCTGCGCAAAGAAGTGTCAATAGAGGTGCGAGTGCCGAGAACAGGGCAGGTTTCGCCAGCATTCACATTCAGGCGCAGAAAAGGGAATTGACGCTCAACCATTCGGCCTGCGGGTTTGGCCTGCAAGGCCAATTGAAAAGCCCTGCAGGGCAATGGCTTTAATTTAAGTTGTAACTTGTAGCGACTGCTTTGAGGTGGCTGCGACACGCTCGCGATTTTTGAAAGCGGTGACAAGTCACCGCACTACAGAAACTTTCTTAACTTAATGGCATTGCCCTGCACGGGCGTTATTCAGTAGCGTCCTTGCATGGCGAATGCTGCCATTTTTCTCAGATTAATTTACGGCCAGAAATCAACAATCATCAATTCCCTTTCAATCCGTCGCGCGCGCCTTTGTTGGCTGTCTCCGCTTCTTCCACCGCATCGCGCCAGGCTCGCTCTTCGCTATCGCCTTTCACCTCTGTATGAAACGAGCGAAGTATTTCAAGATGCTTATCAGTAGCATCGCGAAGAATGGCTAACGCCTTCGGTATCGCTGAACTTTTCGGGTTCCGCTCGTAAGCGTCTTCGAGCTTCACCATGCACTCTTCAATCGCGCGCGCGTAGTGGCGAAGCAACTCGGCCCGGCTCAGCTTCGGAATCGCACCCCATTCGCGCTCTTCTTCTTCGGCTCGCTTCTGAGCTTTCTTATCAGCAGGAGCCGCTGATTGGTTTCCCGTAAGCGCAGCAAGCCTGCGGTCAGCAATCTTCATGAAAACCTTTATTCGCTTTTCAGGGTCCTGCGCTTCGCGCACGTGATCGTCTTCTTCTTCAGTCAGATAATCGCCGGGAATCTGCGCGACCACGTAGCGCGACTTTATTGACGCGAAACGAAATTGAGCGGGCAAGTCTTTATCGCTTTCAAGCTGCTTGGCCGCAGATTCGGGCAGATCGTTCTTCGGCGGCGACTGGTCTTTGCCGGGCGATTCGTTCTTCACCTTATTAACTTCGTCGGGGTCTTTCAAAATCTCGCCGCCCGCAAATGCTTCGTTGAGCGCCTGAACTCTGAGCTGTTTTGCCTGCTTGAGCGCAGCGTCGGCAAAAGGCTGCCGCTCAAGCGGCAGCCGCAAGTTGATTGTTTCGAGCGTCTTTATCTGCTTGTAGAGCGACTGCTCAAGTTTCTTTGAGAGCTTCCGCTTTCCGTCTTCCTGACTGAAGGCGAGCTTGCACGCTTCGGCCATCGCCTTGTTGTAAATGTCGAGCTGACGAACAGCCGTTCGCGAATCCTCGTTCTTCGCGAGCGCAAGCGCCGTATCGAGATGCGCATCAGCAATCTTCACATACGTCTCGACAAGTTTCTTCGCATTGCTTCCGGCTTCAGCGACAGATGCTTGCTCTGATGTCGAGAGCAATTCGATCAGCGGCGTTGAATCGGTAGGCAACGGCGGGGGAGGAAGCTGCGGGTCTTGCGCCCGCGCGCTTGATGCGGCAATCACAAGCAAACAAAACGCTGCTGTTGCCCGAACGAGTAAACAAGCGCGATGCGCATTTAGTCTAAAGCAGTTTTCTCGCTGACGATTCATCCCTTGCCTCTAACCACAGGTTTGCATTTCCCTTCTTTGATCTGCCGTTCGATTATATGAATGCGGATGTTCGCTTCTTCGATTTCGTTCTTGTTCACGTTCACATCGGCCCGCCGCGTGAACTCCTGATACGCGCGATAAGCCTGCGCGCAGTCGCCTATTTTGTCAAAAGAGATCGCCAGAAAGAAATAGCTCGCCGCAATCTCAGGCCGCGCATTTACAATCCAGATGAATTCGCGCGCGGCATCAGGGTAAGCCTTGAGCTTGAACAGCGCGGTTGCCAGATTCGCGTGCGCCGCGTAGTTCGCAGGCTCGCGCTTGAGCGCCTCGTTCAACAGAGGCAGCGCGGCTTCAAATTGCATCGAGCGAACGAGCGAGGCGGCAAGCTGCACGCGCGCGCGATTGTTGTTCGCATCGGCTTCGACGGCGCGGCGATAAAACTCAGCCGCCGCGTCCGGCTTGTCTTTGAAATAGATGTCGCCCGCCGCTGTAAGCGCCTTCGAATCAGTCGGGCGCGCGGCAATTATTTTTTCAATCTCCTTAATCGCCTCATCGGCCTGACCGTTTTCAGCCATCAGACGAGCCATCTCCATCCGAGCCGCTATATCTTCGGGCCGCTCCGTGACAAGACCGCGATATATTTGAATCGCCGCGAGCGGCTGGCCCGCGCGCGTGTGAAGCTCGGCCAGTTTCAAGGCAAGCTCTCTCGACGGCTGCGCTCGATAAGCGACGGTGTAATCCTCAATGGCTTTTGCGGTCTCGCCTTGCGCTTCAAGCAATCGGGCGCGCCCTTCGCGCGCAGTCGCGTTGTTTGAATCCATCTCGATTGCGCGCGAGTAATCCGCCATCGCCTCAGCCGATTTGCCCGTGCGCTCTTCGGCCACGCCTGCGAGCGCATAAGCGAGCGCGACCTGCTCGTTCATCTCGATTGCGGCGCGAAGGTGCTCGATTGCTTTTTGCGGCTCGCCCGATTTGATGAGCGCGCTTGCGTAAGCGATTCTCACCCCCGCAAGCTTCGGGTCTAACTCGATTGCGCGGGCGAGCCTCTGCTTTGCGTCATCAGTCGCGCCGCGATCAAGCAGGATTTGACCGAGCGCGCGATGTGCGCGCGCAAACGTCGGCTCAAGCTCGATAACTCGTTTGAGGTCGGCTTCGGCTTCCACCTCGCGGTTGAGCGCGATGAGCGCGGTCGCGCGCTGATAATAGGCTTGATAAAGCGTCGGGTCTGCCGAGATCGCATTCGAGTAATGCTTAAGAGCAGAGTTGAGGTCGCCGCGCTGCTGTGCATTCTGGCCTTCTTCAAAAGCCGCGATTGCAATCTGTTTATAATCAACCGTAGCCGGGCGATGCGCCTGAGCGAAAGCGCGCGACGAGATGAGGAATAAGATGATTAAAATGACAAAAGCGGAGAGACGCATTGCTGCACAACCTCGCCATTCATCATAGCACTGGCACAATCAGGCTTCAATTGTCCCTCAATCAGAATGTACGTTGGCTTCAAGTCTTGCAGCGAGCGCGGGCACTATCTCGGCCCAATCGGCAATGATGCCTAAATCCGCTGTCTCAAAAATCTCTGCGCTTGCGTCGTTGTTGATTGCGACAATGGTGCCCGCTTGCTGAATCCCAATCGTGTGATTGAGCGCGCCGCGCACGCCCACGCCTATGTACAATCGCGGCGAGACGACTTTGCCCGTCAGCCCGATTTGATAATGTCGCGGGAGCCAGCCTTGATCTACAACGCGGCGCGTCGCGCCTATTCGCGCATCCAATACGCGCGCGAGCCGTTCAATCTCGCCAAAATTTTCAGGCCCGCCAACGCCTGTGCCGACGCAGATAACAGTGTCCGCTTCTTCAATTTCCGCGACATCAGTTGAAACTTCTCTGCGCGAGTCAATCAATCGCGCTCGATTGTCAATCGTCTTCGGCGCGGCAAGGCAAGTGACCGCAGCAGTGCGCGAATCATTGGGCGCAACGGCGCGGAGCATTCCCGGCTTTACGGTCGCCATTTGCGGCAGCGTGCGCGACACTATCAACGCAACGATGTTGCCGCCGAACGCGGGCTTGTATTGAACAAGCGCGCCGCGCTCATCAACGTCGAGGTCAATGCAATCGGCTGTCAGCCCTACGGCCAGTTGCGCTGCAACGCGCGGAGCAAGGTCGCGCCCGTTCGATGTCGAAGGCAGCATTACTATCACAGGCGAGTAAGTTCTTATCGCATCAACCAGCAGCGCCGTGTACGCGGCGGTCGTGTAATTGGTCAATCGTTCGTCGTCCGCGAAATAGACTTTGTCGGCTCCGTGCGCGGCCAGCGTCTTGACGTGATTGCCCGCGTCGCGGCCCACGACGACCGCCGCAAGTCGCCCGTTGATCTTTTGCGCAAGCTCGATCCCCTTCCCCAGCAATTCAAGGCTCACGCGCCGCAGCTTTCCGTCAATCAACTCTGCGACGGCCCAGACTTCGGGCCGCGCCGTCGCGTCAGCGTTGGCGGCATCAGTTGAATTATCCGGCGCGAAGACCATCTCGCGCGTCCGGGCTTCTCGGCTGAGCGCGCCGCGCGATTCAAGCCGCTCGACAAGCCGCGCGGCTTTCTCTTCTGCGGTCGCGCCTTCGATAATCTCGATTTCGCGCGTGCGAGCAAGCGAGCGAATCTCTTTCACCCACGTCGGCGAGCCTGACAGCCCGAAGATGCTCAGGTCAGACGAAAGCTCAACCGCCGATATTTCCGTGATCGGCTTTGCGCGGCCAGCTTCGATTTGCGGCTCTTTAACTTTGATTGGCCGGATTAATCTTTCAGCCGCAGTCAACAACACAGGCAAGTCGCACTCTATCGTTTCAAAGCCGAAGTCCGTTTCGCGCTCGACCGTGACGGTCTTTTGATTCGCGCTGACTTCGAGCCTGGTCGCGCCCGTCACCTGCGGGATGTCGAGAAGCTCAGCAAGCTCAGGCCCGACCTGGCCCGTTTCTGCGTCGACGCTGTACTTGCCGCAGAAGATTATGTCGAACTGCTCCCTGCCAAGCGCCATCGCAAGCGCGCGCGCCGTAGCGAGCGTATCCGACCCGGCGAATGCTTTATCCACGAGATGAATCGCGCGGTCCGCGCCCGCGCTCAGGCATTCGACGAGCGCATCGCGCGCCTGCGGCGGTCCCATCGTCAGAACAACCACTTCGCCGCCAAACTGATCGCGCAATCGAATGGCTCCTGCGAGCGCGCGACGGTCGAAAGGGTTCACGACGGCGGGCACGCCTTCGCGTATGATCGTGTTCGTTTCGTAATCGAATTGAATCTCGGCGACTTCGGGAACCTGTTTTATGCAAACGATGATTCTCATGCTTGATTGAATCTCCGTAAGAACTCACCACAAAGAGACGGAGAAAAGCACAAAGGCACGGAGAGTAATCCAGAAAGTTTCCCTTTGTCTTCGTCCGAATCTCCGCGTCTTTGTCGTTATCTTCGCTCCCAATCGCTCCGCGTCATCAAAAAGACAATGTGCTCATAGCCATGAAAAAACGTCTTGCGACTCGGATGCATCCCGATCTTTTGCGCGACGCCCTGCGACGGCACGTTCACAGGTCGGATTAATGAAATGACATGACCTTTATTCAAATCACCGAACGCGTAATCGCGCACCGCTCGCGCTGCTTCGGTTGCCAATCCTCTTCGCCAGTATGGGTAATGAATCAGATAACCTATCTCAGCCTCTTCAATCTCGTCGACGATTTGCGGTATGAGTCCGACCTGTCCCACAGGCTCGCCGGTCGCCTTGTCCGACACGAACCACAAACTGTAGCCGCGCCATTGATACCTGCCAAGCTGACGGCTTATCCACTCTTCGGCTTCGGCGCGCGAGAAGCATTTCGGGTAATAGCGCATCACCTCCGGGTGCGCGAGCATACCGGCAATGAAATCAACGTCATCAAACGTCATCTCTCTGAACGTCAATCGCTCTGATTCAAGAATCGTTTTCATCATTACTCTCTAATGCAAGTATCAATCACGAGGTGATTGATCGCTTTTTTTCTGCTTAGGTGGGGGTGGAGGAATCAAGCCGGGCTTGATGAGTTCGGCTATCGGCACACCCTCAGCATTTGCGAAGCTCAAGCCGAGCAGCGCCGCCGCCGTCGGGCCTATGTCAATCATTCGCGCAAGCGCAAGCCGCGCGCCGACTCGCGCGCCCTCGCCGTAAATAATCAACGACGAGCGCATCTCCGCCCGCGTAGGCAACTGACCGTGCGTGCCGCGATAGTCCTTCGCTTCGTGAATCATCGGTCCTGACAGTTCTTCGCCGAACGCATAGCCCGGCGCAGCGTCAAGCATCAGGTGCGCAGTCGGAATCGAGCGGAGCCGCTTGAGGTCATCGCGATTCAACACGCGATTAATCGGCGAGTTGTCGGCAGACGCGATCTTGTTAAAGGCAGCCTCAACCTTAGCAGCCGTTTCTTTATCATTCGCATCGCGCAGCACTATCGCGCACGAGCCGCCGCTTCCCCAAACGGTCGCTTTCCAATCAACGGGCTTGCCCTTCGCGTCAAGCGTGATGAGCTTTTCTTTCACAAGCACTACGCCCGGCTCGAATCTCTTCTTGACTTCGGCGAAGCCGTGATCCGATACAAGAAAGAAAGTCGTCTTGTCGAATATCCCGGCTTTGCGCGCAGCTTCGATGACGCGGGCGACGTAACCGTCCATTCGCTCGGCGGTCTTTAGAGCTTCTGCGCTGCGCGGCCCGTATTTGTGATGCGCATCGTCGAGAGCCAGAAAATGAATCAGCATCAGGTTCGGCTTATACGTGTTGATAATGTATTCGCTGATGGTTGCGCGCCGCCCGTCTGTCGTTGTGTCGCTGCTCGAACCTGAGCCGATGGCTTTTGCGATGAGACCGGGAGTCGAATATTGCAAAGTTCGTTTTGGTGAAGGCGGGTCTTCTTTCGGGTCTTTGATTTCGGGCACGTTGTAATCAATGTCTGCGCCAACGGTCACGGGCCATCCGACGTTCGCAGTCGAGAGTCCCGCTTTTTTTGCCATTGCCCAGAGCGTTTCTGATTTCAAAGCGTTGGCGAACCAATGCCACTCAAGAGTCTGCGGATCGGTCGGCGCTTCAAAGATTCTATTTTGATAGATGCCATGCGCGGCGGGCCGTACTCCTGTGATGATCGAAGTGTGCGCAGGGTAAGTGACTGACGGAAAGACTCCTTCGACTCCATCCGCATACGCGCCGTCGAGTTTCATCTCGGTGAGCGCCGTCACGCGAAGCCCAAGCCGCGATGATTCCGTGTAGTAATCAGGCACAAGCCCGTCAATTGAGATGATGATGACGTGCGCGTCGCGACGAGGCTGCGCGGCTGGCTGCGATTGATCCTGATTTTGCGCCTGCGCTGGCAGTGCGATTAACGTAAGCAGTATGCACAGGGTGGCGATGATGCGGGGGCGAATCGGTTTAATCATAATTTTCTGATCTGATAGTTATTTTGCTTGCAACCCGTAGTCATAATGAACTGGCATACACTCTGCCATTTGCTCGCCGCGAAGGCGGCAAGTAGAAATCACCTGCAACTGTCTCTATCGGCAATTTGAATGCTTAACTGCTCGTCGCGAAATTTGCAACCGTCGGGTGGACGAGCCGCTCGAAATCAGCGTACTTCATCCGAATCGCGTCAACGTGCGTGCCCGCGTTGAAGACGATTTCGTCATCCTGCGTGAGCGATTCATCAACATAAACGTCCAGCCCGTAGAGATTGCCGAACGGTGGCATCGCCCCCATCTCACAGCCGGGAAATAGCTGAACAAACTCATCCTCGTGAGCCAGCCGAGCATCGGCTCCGAGCTTTCCGCGAAGCCGCTCAATGTCTACCTTGCGAGGCGCGGGTAGCACTGCAAGCGCATATTTGTCACCGGCTTTTATTACGACCGACTTGGCCAGTTCATTGCCGGGAACGTGAACGGCTTGCGCCGTGTCCTGCGCCGTGTAGACCTGCGGGTGAGTCAGCACGTCGTAGCGAACGTTGTTCGAGTCGAGACATTCTTTCAGCTTTGCAGCAACGCTCATATATCACCTCCGTTGCTAAGAATGGATAAGCTCACCATTCAAACATCTACAATCATCCCATCACGGCCAATTATTACTTCGCCTGAAAAACCATCCTGCAATTGCCGCTTCAACTCCGTTTCATCAACGTCAAAATAAAAATGGGTCACGATCAATCGCGCGACTTCGGCCCGCGCGGCCATCCGCCGAACGTCGTCAATCGAAACGTGCGGCACGCCTTCGCGCCGCTCGCGGAACGAACATTCCGAAATCAAAATATCAGCAGCACGGAAAAATCGCGCAAGCTCGTCGCTATAATCCGTATCGCCTGTGTAGCCGAGCGTGCGGTTGTCGCTTTCAATTCTCACAGCAAGGCTCTCATCGGTGTGCGGAGTTTTATGAACAGAAAGCGTGGCATTCTTTCCAATCTCAACGCGCTCGCCCGGCGCGAGCACTTTCAATTCAACAGGGAACTTCGGCTCGAAAAGATTCTCCCCAAACGCCAGCCTGAGTCCGTTCATCACGCGATCAAGCCCGCGCGGGCCGATCAGGGCGAGCGGCTCGCTTCGCGCTTCGCGCATTGCATGCTTGAATGCGAAGAAAAGCGATGCAAGCTCTCCGGCGTGGTCAACGTGAAAATGGCTGATGAACAGGTGAGTCATTCGCTGCCAGGCAAGATTGTATCGAGCGAGCGCGTGAACAGTTCCCGCGCCGCAATCCATCATCACTTGCGCATCCGCCAATTCGACAAAGTAACCCGCGGAATTGCGCGCTCCGTCAGGAACAACCGTGCCCGATCCGAGTATCGTGAGTTTCATCCCGGCCTCCCTGCTCGACGAGCCGCTCGCTTTATCGTGTGCATTGATTTTACCACGCAGGCCGCAGTTCAACACGCGCTTGTTGACATGCGGCTCGGCGTTCCTCTAGCATCGCAAAGTTAGTCATTGCTCATTTGTCCCTTGTCACTCGTCATTTGCAAAGGACAAAGGACAAAAGACAAGGGACAAGCAAAAATGACCGCGCCGGAAAAAGATTCGCCCGCCGCTGAAGCGCAACTGTCAACGCCGCGAGCCGCGCTCGTGATGGCAATTCTCCTGCTGATATTTTTTCTCGGCACGAGCGACAATCAGATGATCTCGCCGCTGCTGCCACTCATCGCGGCAGATTTCGGCTACGGCAAAGGTGAAGTCGGCGGGTTAATCGGCCCGGCCTACGCGCTTGCCGCCGCCGTCGCAGCATTGCTCATCGGGCCGATGTCCGACCGCTATGGCCGCCGCCGATTTCTTCTCTACGCTTCAATCCTGTTCGGGCTTTCGCTCGTGATTGTCATGCTAATTAAGGATGCAGGAACGCTCGCGGCGGTGCGTGTTATCACGGGACTTGCGGCGGGAACGTTTTCAACCTGCTCGATTGCTTACGTCGCAGATTATTTTCCTTATCATCGTCGAGGCGTTGCAATGAGCGTAGTGCAGGCCGGATACTTCGGCGCGCTCGTCATCGGCGTTCCGGTCGCCAATCAAATCGCGAAATGGCAAAGCTGGCGCGTGAGCTTTGCTTTCTTCGGAGTCGTTTCGCTCATCGCTTTTATTCTAATCGCACTGCTGCTGCCGGAGGATAAACACAAAATGGCAGAGCAGCACCTCGCGGAGAGACTCGCGCGGCGCTTCGAGCGCATTCGCATTGTCTTTGAAAACTCGGAGCGCGTAGCTTCAATCTTCGCAGCCTTCTTCGTATCGGGCGGCTTCGTCGGCTTCTTCTTTTATCTAGGCTCGTGGCTGAAAGAGACTCTGCTGCTCAGCCCTGAAGGTGTAAATCTGTTTTTTGTTATCGTCGGATTCGCGCTCGTAATTGGCGCGGTCGTCGCAGGCGCGGTCGCCGATAGATTCGGGAAGCGCGCGCTTTCAATACTGAGCACGCTTGCGCTCGCGCCTATGTTGTTTATGATACCGAGACTCAACTGGGGCGCGCTGCTTTTTGTTTGCTTCTTCATTGCAAGCATGGCGTTTGCGTTTCGTCAGGGGCCGCTTCAAGCTTTGGCGACTGAGCTTGTGCCGAGCTACGCGCGCGGCGCGCTCGTGGCAGTTCGCAACACGGCTTCACAGATCGGCATCGCCGTCGCGACGGCGGCGAGCGGCGCGCTCTATGATAAATACGGCTACGATGCGGTCGGGCTTTTCAGCGGAGTCATGACAATGGCCGCCGCAGTTTGTATCTTTATGATGAGAGAGCCGCGCGCCGAAACCGTTCAGCCGAACCGCAACAGGAATGAATAATGGAACCGTCAACCGCAAAAGAAAACGCCGGGCCGAATCAAAACGATGAACTCAAGCCAGATCATCGCCCTCGCCGCTGGCTTCGCATATTGAAACGCGTGGTCATATCGCTCGTCATAATCCTGATCATTCTTGTTTATGGCGTGTTCCCTTACTGGTTCGCCGTGCAGGTGACGAACGCAAGGACGCGCTCAAGCGATTTGAGATTCACTGAAACGCCCGCAGACTACGGCGCGCAGTTTCGCGACGTTCAGTTCACAACTTCAGACGGCGTGCGAATAAGCGGCTGGTTGATGCCGAGCGGCGACAAACACGCGACGATCATCTTTTCGCACGGACTGTTTCGCTCGCGCCGCGAATTACTAGAGCGCGCGGCGAGGCTTTGGCAGTTGGGTTACGGCGCGCTCGTTTACGATTCGCGCAATCACGGGGCGAGCGGCCCGGCGCGCGTCAGCCTCGGTTACAACGAACGGCTCGACGCAGAAGCGGCTGTCCGTTTTTTGCGTGAAGAGATAGACAGCAGCGACCGCATAGTTTTATTCGGCATCTCGATGGGTGCGACTGCCGCGCTGCTTGCAGCGGCTGAGACTGAGGAGGTCGCGGCGGTGATTTCCGACAGTTCCTTCCTGACCTTTGAAGACACCGCAGCGCATCACGTCCGATTGTTTTTGCACTTACCAGCTTTTCCGATGGCGAACCTCGTAAGGTTTTACGTCTGCCAGCGCGCCGACTTTGACGGGTCGAAGCTCAATGCGCTTGATGCTGTTCGTCGTCTAGGCGAGCGGCCTGCGATGTTCATCGCAGCGGCGCACGACGCGAGAATGCCGCCTGAGATTGCGCGCAAACTTTACGAAGCGAGCGCAAGCCACAAGCGCGATCTATTGATAGTAGACGGACCTGAATCTGACATTCACGGCCACGCTTTTCAATCAGACAAAGAGACGTACATCAATCGAGTCGCGCAGTTTCTCGAATCTGCGCTTCAGGAATAGAAACCCGCCCATTTTTCCTTTTTCCTTTTCCCTTTTGCCTTTATTATTGCGCTATGCAAGATGACCCCTTCCTCAACGACATCATTGATATAAGGCCGCCGCGAAAGCGAAGAACGTGGCTCATCGTCACCGTCATCATCGTAGTAGCGGTCTTTCTGTTTGGCTCGCAGTTCACCAGGATTTATATAGACTCGCTGTGGTTTTCATCGCTCGGCTACAGTGACGTCTACTGGTACAAGTTCCGTCTCGGCGGCTTATTGTTTCTCATCTTTTTCATCCTGACATTTTTAATCATGCGGTTGCCGTTTCTATGGGTGAATCGCGTGCTGCCCGAACTGACTGAGCGACCGCGCGTGAAGATAACTTCGGTGCAGGACATTCGCGAGATAAATTTCCTGCCGTTCTTCTATCGTCCCGGCGTGTGGGTTCTGTCTGCGATAGTCGCGCTGATGGCAGCAATCGGCATGTCTTCGGCTTGGGATAAATTCGCACTCTATGCTAACGCGCAGAGCGGCGCGACTGCTGATCCGATCTTCGGAAACAACATCAGCTTTTATCTCTTCAAGCTGCCTGTGCTTGAGTCCATCACGTCATGGTTTACGACGCTCGCGGTGATCTTATTTTTAGTCATCGCCGGAGTCGCCAGCTACGTCTGGTATCTCGAAAAGCTTCGCGGCACAGCCACAGCCGACACTCGCCGCCGCGTGACGACTGCGACTAGCGCCGCGGGCGCGCTGTTTGCCCTCGCGCTTGCGGCCAACACTTATTTGAATCGGTATGACCTGCTCTACTCGCGCCACGAGATATTTACCGGGATGAATTACACTGACGCTAACATCCGGCTCGTGGCGATGAATATCCTTGCGGCGTTGCTAATCATTTCAGCAATCGCGCTCGTTGTGAACGCGCTGTCGTTGAGGCGAGCGCGATTGATCTTCTGGCTTGCGGGCGCTGTCGCCGTCGTGTGGATCATCGGCATAGCAATCATCCCGCAGGCGGTCTTTTCTTTCTCGGTCAAGCCGAACGAGCTTGCGAAAGAATCGCCTTACATCGCTCACAACATCGAGATGACCCGCCACGCGTTTGCAATTGATCGCTTCGAGGAGCGGCCCGTTCAGGAGGTCACTCCGCTCACCGTAGAAAAGCTCGAAGCGAATAAAGAGACATTAGACAACGTTCGATTGTGGGACCGCCGCGCGCTTCAAGCTACGCTGAGCCAGATTCAGGAGATTCGCACCTATTACGAATTCAACGTGCCCGATGTTGATCGCTATCAGATAAACGGACGGCTCAGGCAGGTCTTTCTCGCTGCGCGCGAGATGAATACGGATCAACTGCCCGATCAGTCGAAGAACTGGATTAATCAGCATCTCGTCTACACGCACGGCTATGGCGTGACGATGAACACCGTCAACGAATTCACGCCCGAAGGGCTGCCTCACCTGCTGCTCAAGAACATGCCCGTCGAGAGCGAAGCGCCGAACGATATAAGAATCACGCGCCCGGAAATCTATTTCGGCGAAGAGACGAACTTGCACGTTTACGTCCGCACGAAACCGCAGGGCGCGACTCCGCCTGAATTCGATTACCCCGCGCCCGACAATACCGAGTCGTACACGGTCTATGAAGGCAGCGCAGGGATTCCCGTCGGCGGATTTTTCAGACAATTGGCCCTGAGTTTTTATCTCGGAGACGGAACGAGCCTGCTCTTTTCCGATTACATCACAAGCGACAGCCGCGTGCTGATGCACCGCAACGTGCGCGACCGCGTGCAGCGCATTGCGCCTTATCTTTTGTTTGAAGATGACCCGTATATTGTCATAAGCCGCGACGGTAAGCTCTATTGGATAATTGACGGGTTCACGACGAGCGAGCGTTATCCATATTCGACTGAGTACAAGATTGGCGACCGCGACGTGAATTATATCCGCAACTCGGTCAAGGCAGTCGTTGACGCTTACAACGGCGACGTGAAGTTTTATGTCTTCGATGATACGGACGACCCGATAATCAAAGCCTATCAAGGCATCTTCCCATCGCTTTATCGTCCGTCGAGCGAGATGCCCGAAGATTTATTTGCGCACATTCGTTATCCATCGTTACTTGTGAACGTGCAGGCGAACGTCTACACGCTTTATCACATGCAGAACACGCAGACGTTTTACAATCACGAAGACCTGTGGGCGATTGCGACTGCGGAAGCGCCACAGCAGCAGGACCAGCAGGCCCAGCCCATGCAGCCTTATCACGTGCTGATGCAGTTGCCGATATCGGAAAAGCCTCAGCTTGAATTTGTGAGCGTGTTGCCATTCACGCCCACCGGTCCGGGCAGGAGCAACATGATCGGCTGGCTTGCGGCGCGAAGCGACGGCGCGAATTATGGCAAGACGGCTGTGTTCAGCTTCCCGAAGCGCGAGACTATAAACGGCCCTGCGCAGATACGGGCGCGAGTGAATCAAGACCCGGAGCTATCCAAGCTGATGACGCTATGGAACACGAGCGGCTCGCAGCTATTGCGGGGCGGCCTGCTTGTCGTCCCGATAGACGACTCGCTGCTATACGTTGAATCGTTCTTCCTTCAATCGCAAGGCACAGGCTCGAAGCTGCCGGAGTTACGCCAGGTCGTGCTTGCCACGCAGGACAGGCTCGCCACAGGGACCCGCTTCGATGAAGCCCTGAATAAACTGAAAGCCGATCTTTCGCAGCACCCGACCGCGCCCGCGCCGCCAATTACGCCTACGACGGAAGCGCAGGCTCAGCCGCAGCCCGCTCCGGCCCCGCCCGCCCAGCAGCCCGCGCCGTCAACGCAACCGCTGCCGGGCAACGTCGCCCAACTGATTCAACAGGCGCAGCAGGCCTTCGCCGATTACAACCGGCTGATGTCAGAAGGCCGCTACCGCGAGGCCGGAGAGAAGCTCGAACAGGCGCGCCAACTCGTCAATCAGGCGAATCAGAAACTCGGCAGGCAGTGAATTGAATGAAAGCAGAACGGTCTATACTCCTCTACTTTCATTATCCCTGAGGCTTGTAACCGTCAAGCTCAGCAATCATCGAATTCAATGTTTGAACAACTTCCTGCTTATCAAACTTGATTCCTATCATCGGCAGGATGACGCGCTCGCGCGCCGAGCCGCTGATCTCTTTCAATAGCAACCGGCAAAATGCCGCCATCACCTTCGCATCGAATTGCTTGCCCGCGTTGCGTCGCAAATCCGACAGCGCCTGAGCAAGCGGCAGCCGCGAGCGATACGGGCGGTCTGTCATCATCGCGTCGAACGAATCGGCAAGCGTGACAATGCGCGAGCCGAGCGGTATCTCGTCGCCTTTTAACCCTTGCGGATAACCAGTGCCGTCAACTTTTTCGTGATGGCACTTGGTCATATAGGCAATCTCATCCCAGGGGTGGCGAATGTGCGAGAGTATCTCGTAGCCTGTGCTTGCGTGCTTGTTCAGTTCTTTGAATTCGCGTTCCGTTAGCGGGCGCGGGTTGTTTATGATAGCGCGGTCAACAGTGATCTTTCCAATATCGTGCAGGTATCCGGCTACGCTAATATACTCAAGCTCCTGGCCGCTCACGCCCATCTCGCGCGCGATGGCTTCAGCATATTTGGCCACGCGGTCTGAGTGCCCGCTCGTGTAAGCGTCTTTCAAATCAATCGCCGCGCCGAACGCGCGAACCGTGTCGTAATAAATCTGGCGCATTTCGCGATACAAACGGCGATTCTCTTCCGCCTTGCGCTTGAGCGAAACCATCAATCGGTGATTGTAAAAAGCTATTCCGATGTGGCGCGAGATGGTGTTGATTATCTCGATATCTTCATCGCTATAGGCTTCGCGCGTGAACTTTTCAGAAAGAAAAATCATGCCCATCAATTCGCCGCGCACAACCATAGGCACAGACGTATGCACCCGCAGTCGCTTGAGCAATTCATTGTTGCGGCGGATGAAATGGGCAAGCCCGTTGCGCTCCGCGTCGAGCGCGATTGGCCTGCCGCGCTCGGTGAATCGTTCGGCCTCGTCGCGACCAAGCGCGATTCGCTCTCCGACCACGCCTGCGAGTCCTTTAGCAGCAACTATCTTTAACTGGCGAGGACGATGGCTGAATCGAGCGATTGCGCCGCGCGGGATGGCGAGCGTTCCCAAGAGTGTGTGAAGCGATGCGCGCATGACTTCTTCAAAGTTGTGAGTAGAGCTTATCTCGGAGCCGAGATCCGTAAGCGCGCCTAAGTTATGCATCAACTTCCTGAGCGTCAGTTTCATTCCCACTTCTCCTCAGAGCACACTAAAGATGAACTCATATGACAACCGTAGCCAGTGAGCACAGGTATTAAATCTCAAATTTGAAAATCATCTGCGCTCATCTGCGACGCAGTTTATCGGCTTTCATCTGTGGTCTATTATCGCGCCGCAAATCCGGCTTGTTCGCGTACGCGTGCGAGCGCGACCTCTTCAGTTTCTTCGACCTCGACGTGCGCGAGCAGGCCGAGCATCTCAAACAACTCGCGATTTGATGCGTTCAAATTCGACAGCACTAATCGCCCGCGCGCGTCGTTGACGGCTTCGATCACGCCGAGCAGTATCGAGATGCCTATGCTGTTAATCAACTCGGTCTCTTCAAAGTTGATGATGATGTGACGGATGCCGCTCGCAATCAACTCGTGGCAGCGGCTCTCAATTCTTTCGCCCCTGAGTTGATTCAGATAAGGGCCGGGATAAATCACCGCTGCGCTTCCAATCATTCTAAATCTGATTTCGACAGCGTTCATTTTAACCTCCGAACAACGGAAGGATTCTTGATTGCGGATTTAGAATCGCGGAATATCTTTCTGCGGTTCTGCGAGAACCTCACACGGAGAGGATCGCAAAGGTTAATCCGCAATCACTGCTCATTCCTGCTGTTGTTGGGGGCGTTTGAGGTATTTAGTCATTATCAGAGTCGCGCCGTCGTCGGTTCGCTCAAACCGAACTTCATCCATAAGCGCGCGGATTATTTGAAGCCCGCGCCCGCGCGACGACGCAATGCTCACCGCATCGTTCGATTTCCCATCCCCTGCGCCGAACGTCTTGCCTTTGTTCGACACGCTGATTACAAGCCTGTCATCTTCAACAGCGAACCGCTGATAGATTCTGCGGTCGGGGCTGTCGCTGTGCTCCGCTGCGTTTATGCACGCTTCAATTAAAGCGGTCTTGATTTGATTGATGGCCTCCTGCTCGAAATCAGCCGCGCGCGCTATTTGCTCGACCGTGCGCGCCGCGATCAACTCTGCGTCTTCTTCAATCGGGATCACAAGCTCGAACTGGCTTGCGAGCGATGGCTCAGCCTCGTCCGCTGCAATCTTCTTGATGAAATCAGAGAGCAAATCAAGCTGCTCGTAGTTTGAACGGTGCGCGCGCAGACTCGTGAGGTGTTCTGCTGCGGCAGCCGAAAATCCTTCCTTGCTGATATACCAGCGCGAAGCGCGCGAGTGCGCAGACTTTTCTCGCGCACGGCGCGATGACGATTGCAACCGCTGATCAATACGATTCAACGTCTCAAGGTCGAGCGGCTCCTTTGAATTAATCAGCGCGATGAGCCACGTGACTTCGTTGGATTCGCTGTAGATGCCGCCTTCAAATCCCGTAACCGAAAACAATCGCCAGCTTATCCCGGCCTGCTCGCCTGAGCCGATGTCGTTCACCAGAACGATCTGCGGCAGCCGCACGCGCTCCGTTTCTTCGTCGAGCGCGCGGCGAGCCTGCACGCGGCTCAACCCGCGATAGCGTTTATCGAACGCCGCTTGATCGAACAGGCTCGCGGGCACGCTCTGAAAATCGAAGAGCGCGACCAATTCGACGAGCTGCGCTTCGACGGCGCGGTTGTAGCGCGACATCATAAGCCGGTAAGAATGCTTCAGCTTTTCGCCAAGCAATTCGTCGCCCACAACCGCCCGACGCGCGCCTGCGATCTCGCTTCTATACTTCGTTCGCACGTAATCGGCAAGCACAGTATCAGAAGATGGATTTATAAATCCGTAGCTGACCTCAAGCAGCTCGCGCGAGTTCAATCGCGCGAGTAACTCTTCCGCGTTTGCCGCATGCTCGCTCATCCTTTCGACGATTGCGTCCATCGGGACAGGCGAGTTTGCTTCCGCAACGAGCGCGAGGGCTTCGAGCGCGGCGCGGCGTTCCTGCGAGTCCGGCGCGACTTCGCGCAACAGCGCTCCCAGATAATGATTTATGCGCCCGCTCAGAACTTCTTCCGTATAGACGTGCTCGAACTCCATGAAAGTCTTCAAAGACGCTCCGCGCGAACTTGCCGCGTCAATCAACGCGCGGATGTAAAACAGGTCGCGGTTGAGTTGTTGAATCATCAACTCGATAGTCGAATCGCTTATTTCAATCTTCGACTCTTCAGCCGCAGCGCGAATCATCTGCTCAAGATGCTCTTCGCTCATCTGCTCGACGCGGATGAGCGCGAGCCTTCCGAACAATCCTTCTTCGGGCGGCAAAGTCGCGACCATCACGCGCCGCAAGCCGCAGAGCACATAAGAAGGCGCGGACGCGTCCCCCGTAATCGCTCGTATAAACTCGGCGCGCAAGCGGCTCAAGTCCCCGCGAGCGTCGCCTGCAATCAGGTGAAAGTTGTCAAGCATCACAAAGGGCGAAAGCCCCGTGCGAGCGGCTGCCGTGGCAGGCGCGGAAAGCGCGCTCCTTATCATCAACGCAGCGTCGCCCGATTGAGCCGCGCGCGCAAATGAATCAACCATCGCGCGCATCCACAGATAATCTTCAGGCGCTGCCGCTCGCGCGATTTCAGCGAGCGGCTCATCCGCCGACGCGAGCAGCCGCGCGTCGCCTCGGCGAAAAGCGATGAGCTGCGCAAGGAACTGCGAGAGATAATCGCGCGCAAATATTGCCGGGTCGAGCAGGTAGTCCTTGAGCGCGTAATAAAACGGCGCGATCTCGCCGCTTTCATCAAACAGACGGTCGAAGCATTTGCGAAGAAGCTCGGTCTTGCCGACGCGCGGAGCGCCTAACACAAATGCGTTCGAGGCGCGACGCGACGAGGCCAGTTGCAAGAGGTGATTCAACTCAACCTCGCGGTCAAAGTATTCGCCATCCGGGAGCCGACTCAGAACTTGTCTTGGGTCGGTGTTGTTCATCGGGGAGTTACCCTGCCTGATTTCTAATCAGCCGCTGCAGCGCCTTCATAGACGGCGACGCAATTGCGCCCGCGCATCTTCGCTTTATAGAGCGCGCGGTCGGCGGCCTCGATAATCGCAAGAGGGCTTTGCCGCTGTGGGCTGAAGGAGGAAACGCCTGTGCTGATACTCACCCGTCCCATCGGTTCGCCCTGCTCGGTGCGGTATTCGGCTTCGTTGACCGAAACGCGCAACCGCTCGGCTATGCGCGCAGCCGCCTGGGGTTCGGTCTCAGGCAGCACGATGCAGAACTCGTCGCCCGCAAACCTCGCGCTCATATCAATCGCGCGGATCGAGTTGCGAAGTATCTGAGCCGTTTTCACCAGCACGCGGTCGGCGTTCGTGTGGCCGTAGATGTCGTTGTACTCTTTGAAGCGGTCAACGTCTATTATCATAAACGAGAGCGGCGTGTCGTAACGCTTCGAGCGTTCGACTTCTTCAAAGAGTCGGTCTTCGAGGTAGCGGCGATTCGGCAGCCCCGTCAGCGGATCGGTCAAAGACATCTGCTGGTAAGTTTCGGCCTTTTTGTGCCACTCGGCGCGATCAATTATCAAAGCGAGGTGCGACGACATTAGTTCCAGCACAGCCAGATCGTCGTTTTCATAAGGCGTGCCGTCCGTACGGTCCGTAAGATTTATGACGCCGACTTTGCGCGGCCCGAGCGTAATCGGAAAACTGATGAATGATTTCGTTTTGTAGCGGCCCAATCGAGCGCGCGGCACTCGCGCGTCGTTTTCGGCGTCGCGCACGAGCATCGGCGCGCCTGTTGCAAGGACTGTTCCTGCGATGCCCTCGCCGAGCTTGACGCGAATGGGACCGGATGCCACAGAATCGGCTCCCAGAGCCGCTTCCAGGGCAAGCTCGTTAGATTCTTCGTTGAGTATCATCAGCGAGCTTCGTTCCGAACGAAGTATCTCGCTGAACTTTGCGAGCACCGCTTGATAGACTTTTTGCGAATCGAGCGACGAAGCTATGGCGCGGAGAAAATCATAAAACTGCGAGATGGCGCGCTTGCGGCTTTCGAGCTGGTCCGTGAGGCGTATGATCTCAAGATGCGCGTCCATCAATTCTGTGGGAGCCTTTTCGGCAGGCTGCGGGTCCGTTTTGCGATGGCTTTGGAAATGATATGAAGCCGTCGAGGTGACAAGCTCAATTGCTTCGGCGAACTCGCGCGAGCCGACGAAATGGACATTCTTCAAGCACTCGCCGTTGCGCACAGTCGAAAGGTTGTCGTAGCGGCTGAGGAACTGCGCGTAGTCGTTTGCGGAGTTGAAAACGCGGCCACCGAGCACGACCAGTTTCTTGCTGTTTATCTGAACCGGTGTTGCAAAGCAGTGAAGTCCCGCGTGGCAGCGATACTTTATAGGCTCGCCCGCCTCGACAGCGCGACTGTATGCGGCTCCGCAATCGGCGGCGCAAAGCTCGGAACGCTCCGACGAGACGCGCATCATCTGGCAGATGCTGTTGTCGTTTTCGATGCGGCCAATGACCGCGCCGTCGCAGCTCAGAGTCGTCAGGGCTATGTCATTTTTTTCGGCGAGCGATTTTTGAAGGCGCAGCCAGACGGCAAGCGAGTTATCGGGCTGCAAACCGCTTCGATCAGGTTTTGTCTTCTTAACGACTTGTTTGCTCAAGCGTATCAGAGCCTATTGTCAGGCTTCGCCCTCCGCATTTGTCTGGGTCAGGTATAACGCGCATTGCTGCCCGATTTCTAGTTCCTGCTAGCAATTCGGGGCGGTCAGGCAAATGGCGACATTAAACCGTTTGGGCCTGTCTGGTTCAGAATCTGTGAACGAGCGACTGCCTTCACTGCCTTAAGGGTGCGCTGCAAATTGGCCGCGCGGGCCGATTTACAGCCAGCGCCAAAGTAGCATAAGCCTGCTCAGTTTTCAATAGAAAGTTCGGCTATCGGCTCAGGCGCAGATTTGCGCGGCGCGGGCGGCAACACGCTTATTGAAAAGAGCGCAAAGAGTGCGGCATTTCTCCTCTGTCGGGGAATTCACCGCTTTACAAACGAAATTATTTCAGGAAGGATTGCTTGCCGAGGCAAAAAGGCATAAAATCCGCGGCGGAAGTATAGATTGATGCCCTCGTCTTTGAACCATACCCTTAACCCTGACGAAGGCTATCATCAATTTACTGCTCAGAATAATTTCGTCGCATGGTTGGTGAGAAATGTTAGAGATCATCAAAATGAATGGCGACAAATGGGCCAGCTTCCAAAAACGTACGCGGCAATTATCCACAGCTCCCGGTGTCCGCTAACGACAATTTTATAAAAAGAAGGCGGTTCTGTATGTCAGATGAAACGGCACAAGGGTTGCCCCCTTCTTCGTATTCAAATTCCGAATGCGAGGATGCTATGAGAGTTTTAGTTGTAGATGATGAGCAGGTTGTGCGAGAGCTGGTCCGAGAAGCGATGTTGCAGCAAGGCTATCAGGTCTGGATTGCGTCGAGCGGCGAAGAGGCATTGCGGCTCGCCTCCGAACGCGATTTCGATCTGGTCTTCTGCGACGTTGTGATGGACGGGATGAACGGGTTCACCGTGCTGAAAGAGTTCCGCGAAACCCTTCGCTCGCAAGCGGAGATCGTGCTGATGACCGGACAGGCGTCGGTCGAAGCTGCTATTGAAGCTGTGCAGTACGGCGCGAACGACTATATCTGCAAGCCCTTTTCAATCAGCGTGCTTCAGGCAATCGCTTCGGCGGTCGAGCAGCGACGCTATCCGAGCAAGCTCATCGAGATTGAATCCAGAAAAGGCCCGCAGCAGGAAATTATGGGCAACAGCCCCATAATGATCGAGGTCGTAAAGACCGCAGCGCGCGTTGCGCTCACAGACCTTCCCGTATTGATTCGCGGAGAGTCGGGAACGGGCAAGGAACTGCTCGCACGGCTGATTCATCGCAAAAGCTCGCGCTCAGACCGTCCGTTCGTTGCGGTCAATTGCGGCGCGCTGCCCGATACGCTGCTTGAGTCTGAATTATTCGGCCACACGCGCGGTGCATTCACGGGGGCCGACAGCATGCGGCGCGGATTGTTTGAGGAAGCCGACGGCGGCACACTGCTTCTTGATGAAGTGACTGAAACGAGTCCTGCTTTTCAGGTCAAGTTGCTCCGCGTGCTTCAGGAGGGTGAGTTCCGCCCGCTCGGAACCAATCAGAAGAAGCGCGTCAACATCCGCGTCATTTCCGCTACGAACCGCGATCCGCAAGCGCTGGTCGAGCAGGGACTGTTCCGACAGGATTTGCTTTACCGTCTTCAAGGGGTTTCGATAACGCTCCCGCCGCTTCGCGAGCGGCGCGACGACATACGCTCGATGGCGCTTGCGTTCCTGGCGCAGTACAACATACACGGGCGGCGGCTCTCGATAACCAAAGACGCCATGCTCGCGCTCGAGCGATACGCGTGGCCGGGCAACATACGCGAGTTGAAACACCTGATGCAGCGGCTCGCGGCTCTAAGCAGCGGGATCATTCGGTTAGAAGACCTGCCGCCTGAACTTGTATCAACGCCGCGAGTCGCATCGGTTATGAATGATGTGATTCCCGAAGGTGAACTGCCGACGCTCGACCAGATTGAATCGAACTACCTGCTGCGCGTGTTGAGCGCAGTCGGCGGCAACAAATCGCGCGCAGCTCAGGTGATGGGCGTTGACCGCAAGACGCTTTACCGGATGATTGAAAGACAGGTCAACGCACCTAACGGCAAGAGCAAAGCCTCTTAAGCGCGCGGCATGCTGAGGTCCCGCCGGCAGTTCTTAACAAGCGCCGCTTGACTGCAGAGGGTCGCAGAACACACACGGAGGCATCAGTCCTCTGCGCGTACTCTGCGACCCTCTGCAGTTTTAATCCTGTTCAAACATTCAATCAATTCACGACTATGAAATCCATGCTACGAGTAATCGTCTGCGCCTTTTTATCGGCCAGCGGATCGGTGATTATAAGCGTCATCGTGTAGCGACCGGGCTTAACGCCAGCCATCCCTAATTGCCCGACCTTTATCAACTGCCCCGCGTTGCTCCCACCCGCTGTCACAGCTTCTTCTTCACCCTTGAATATCTCCTGCCCGTTCTGGCTTATCACTAATTGCGTAGTCACCTGCGGCTTGCCGTCTTTTTGCTTCGCGTTGTAGATGATCACGGCGTATCGCAAATCCTGCTTGCGCGATATCTGACGGTTGCCTGAAATCGGAGTCGGCGCAGTCGCTTTCATATCTTTCGCGGGCACCGCTCCGAGCAACAGGCTGCTCGCGCTCAAGCGGCCTTTCGTCAGGTCAGGAACTTCCAGGTAGCGCGACAACGTCCCGATGCTGTTGTTCTTGTTGTCGTGAACCGCAAGCCTTATCTGATAGACGCCCGGCGGCAACGTAGTATTAGCCGCATAGGTGAAGCCCGTTTTAGCAGCTTGCTTGTACTCATCAGGCGTAAGCGCCACGTTGACCGTCTCGCTGAATCCGCCGCGCAGCTTGCCCAATTCATCGAAGACGAATCCTACGACGTCAACATTGGCTGTTTGCTTCCCATCATGCTCTTCGAATTGCAGCTTCTTCGGATCAATGACGAGGCTTATGTCAATCGCCCCCTGATTCTGCGGCGTCGCTTTATAGAGCACCATCGCGTCGAGGTCAATGTCGCGGCGCGCGAGAGGCGATTTCACTGCGGCGAGCAACTGATCCTGCTTGGTCGTTGGAGCTGACACGGCTCTCTCTTCGCGCGCGTAGTACCCGCGGCGGCTGTAGACTTTGTAGTCGCCTTTGACTTTGATTTCGAGCTTGCGGAAGTCGCCATCGAATCTATCATCGGAAGGCGTGTAGGCCAGGAGGTAATAACCTTCGCTGAGGTCAACAATCTTTGCGAGCGCGGCGTTGAAGTCGTTTTTATTGAGCACGGCGATGCCGCCCGTTGTGCTTGAAAGCACCCTCAAGCCTTGATGCGCTTCCAGAGTGTCGAAAGGATTCTTGTCGCCCATGAGCGATTCATCGGGCACGCGACCAAAACCGCTCGGAGCGCGCATATCCATCGCGCTTTTGCCCGGCGTGTCGTCGAAGCTCGCCACACCCGCGTGAGCCTGAAGGCCGCGAATGTCGAGCGTGTGAATGGCGACGCCTGCGCGCGTCGCGCGGTCTGCGAGCAGATTGATGAAGTTCGATATGTTGGAAGCCGCCGTTCCCGGTCGCGAACTGAGTATGGGTAGACCGCCCGAAATCAGCACGAGAGATTTGCGGCCCGGCAACTGGCGCAATCCGTCAATGACGAAGCTGGCCGTGCCTATGCTCATATAAGCGCGCAGCAATCTGTTCGTATCTTCCTGCGGATTGTCTATGTCAATCGTTTCGCCCGTCGTGTCAATTATGCCTGAAGTGTCGCTGCCCCCGGGTCCACCTTCTCCGCCTCCTCCGGCGGGCTGTAAGTCGGCAGATGTTATTCTTTGCTCCTGCGGATTATTGAAAGCCCTGAGCGGGTGCGACCCTATCATCAGAGAATTGATGGCGCGGCGCAGCAAATCTTTATTGGTCGTGAACTGCTGCAACAATCCTTTGCCGCCAATAGTGCGAACGATTGCCACGAGATCGGTCGGCTGCATCTGATTATTCACAAAGTTCAATAGCATCTCCTTGAGGTAGGAGAGGTCTTCGTAGCGGATTGTCAGGTCATCAATGACGAAAGCGAATATGCGGCGGACTTCCGACTCGCTCAGTCCCTGCGGCGATTCGACGGGAAGATCGGTTTTCTTCGCAGTGTTGCCGGGCTGCTGGCCCTTTACGGCGTCAACGAACTCGAAGAAGCTAATCGCCTGTTTCTTGCCTTTCTCGTAGAGCGTGAAATCGTCTTTTGTCAGGCCGCGAACCACGCGCCCGTTTTTGTCCGTGACGACGACGTCAACCTGCACAAGTTCCGTGCTGATGCGGATGGGCTGTTCCTCCGTTGGCTTTTGCGGCTTCTCCTGCGAGAGCGCGGGCGCAGACAAAAGCAAGGCGAGCAGAGCGGCAATCGTTCTCTTTTTCATGTTACCTCCATAGCCTGATTCGGATTCAGGCTCTGAGCGTGAATGGATTTAACCGTTCAACCGACGGTGGGACGTAGATTATATCACCGATGATGCCTGACGTAGTATGCATCTGACAGAAAAAGTTTTCACGCGGGTCAGTGGAAACGAATCCGATTTCCAATTTTTCGTAAATACTTCCAGAAACATGGAAAGCCACTGCCTTGCTGCCCATCCCGTTTTTCGGCTAAGAGCTTGGCTTACTATGATTTGAGCATTGATGAGAGTCGCGGTATCGCGATTGCTTACGATAAGAGAGCACATCCTTAGAATCTCTACCATTCTGTTCTGAACTTGGGGTGGGGTCGCTACTCGGGCACGGTGGCGACCTCCAATTTTTTGTATTGCAATCATAGTTGGCTTATGGGGCTTGAAGCCAGCCGCTGTTTTTCCATAGCGCCGTTTCGCCTCACAGATTCGGCTGACGAATTTGCTGCTTCATCGTGACTGTCCGGTCGTGTAAAATGCTTCTTCACCGGCTGGACCTTGCTTGTGTCACTCTTCAACATAGTTTTCCATTCATCTTCGTCGGAGGATTGCCATGAGAATAAAATCGAAAGCAATTCGCTTTTCAGCAATCGCATCCGTCATGGTTTGCGCATCGCTTTTCATCCCACGCGAAGCGCGGGCGCAGGATGACGTTTTGCCGCCGCCGCCGCCGCCCACCGCGAGAGGCTC
The DNA here is from genome assembly GCA_035575515.1 of Blastocatellia bacterium. GTDB lineage: Bacteria > Acidobacteriota > Blastocatellia > UBA7656 > UBA7656 > DATLXU01. The sequence continues at coordinate 8,332 of DATLXU010000114.1, read as the reverse complement.
AGGCACAGGCTCCATCGTTGGCCGCGTCGTGCTCCCATCAGGCCAGCCCGTCAACGACCGCGTCAGGATTACTCTCAGCACAATCCGTGATCCCGACCTGACCGTCTACACCGACAACAACGGAGGCTTCGGCTTCGGCGGTTTGCCGGAGGCCACATACACGCTTGAGGTCGCCGGAGATCCAAAGCTCTACGAAACGGTCACGCAGGAAGTGCGATTGCTTCGCGGAATGCAGGTCAGGCTCGTGATAAACTTGAAAGAGAGGAATCCATCGCCAAAAGCGAACACAGGCGCTGTGATTTCAGCAGCCGAGCTTGACCCGAATGTGCCCGCTCAGGCAAAGAAAGAGTATGACAAGGCGACGAAGCTCGCCGCTGAAGGCCGCTTGCAAGAAGCAATCGAGCAGTACAAGAAGGCCGTACAGATTTATTCAAAATACCTGATGGCCATCAACGATCTCGGAGTGCAATACCTCAAGCTCAAGAGATACCCCGAAGCAGCCGAGCAGTTTGAGACGGCGGTGGAGATAAATCCGAAGGCGTTCAATCCGCGCCTGAATTTAGGAATCGCTCTGGTCGAGCAAAAGAAGTTCGCCGACGCGCTGGATCATCTCCGCCTAGCATCATCAATTGATAACTCGTCAGCCTCCGTGCATCTTTATCTAGGCATCGCGCTCGTCGGGACAGAAGAATCGGAAGCAGCCGAGCAGGAATTGACGAAAGCCCTTTCGATTGGCGGCGCACAGTTTTCAGTCGCGCATTATTTTTTGGCTCACGTTCATATGAAAAAAGGCGAGCGCGAGGAAGCAGTGCGCGAGCTTAAGACATACTTGCAAATAGAGCCAACAGGCGAATACGCCGCTCGCGCGAAAACGCTGCTTGAAGAGTTGAAGTGAGTCTTTAATCGCGCAGTTTTGAGGCATATAGCAATTGAGTTCATTCACCGCAGAGGCACAGAGAACACAGAGGCGGCGCGGAGATGTCTACTCCTATGTGTTCTCTGCGGTGAATCCCTCTTTATTTCGCTACAAAGCCGCTATCACGGCTGCTGCGATTTGGGCTTGAGATAATTATCAAACCAGCCGAGCACGGTGTTGTACCAAAGCTCTGAATTCTGCGGCTTCAAAATCCAGTGCCCTTCATCTGGATAAACGAGCAAGCGGGATTCGACTCCCTGACGCTGCAATGCTGTGAAAAGCTGCAAGCCTTCCGTGTACGGCACGCGATAATCAAGCTCGCCGTGAATCACAAGCGTCGGCGTCTTGAAGTTCTTCACAAAATTGTGAGGCGACCACTTCCTGTACATCTCCTCGTTCGTCCAGGGCGTGCCTTTGAATTCCCACTCAGGGAACCAAAGCTCTTCGGTCGCGCCGTACATGCTCGTGAGATTGTAAACGCCCGCATGCGAAACCAATGCCTTGAACTTCACGCGCGGGTCGTCGTTGTGGCCTAAAATCCAGTCGACCATGTAGCCGCCGTAGCTTCCGCCCGCAGCGCCTACGCGGTCGCGATCAATGTACGGCATATTCGCGACGTAAGCGACGCCGTTCATTATGTCCGTATAAACCTTGCCGCCCCAGTCGCCTGAAATCTCGTCGGTGAATTTCTGCCCGTAGCCAGTCGAGCCTCGCGGGTTCGGCGCAAACACGACGTAACCCGCGGAGGCGAACACTTCGGGGTTCCAGCGATAGCTCCACGCGTCGTTCCACGCGCCCTGCGGCCCGCCGTGAATCAAAACTATCAGCGGCCATTTCTTGTTAGGCGTGAAGTTCGCAGGCTTGATTATCCAGCCGGAAACTTTCGCGCCCGCCGCGCCTTCCCACGTCACTTCTTCCGCGGGCTTCAGATTAAAATCGGCAAGCATCGCGTCGTTGGTCTTCGTGACTTGAACGATGCCGCCGCCCGATGCATCAGCACGAAAGATTTCAATTGGCCGCGTCATGCTCTGGCGCGTGAAGACAATCGTCTTGCCATCGGCGCTCACCTGCAGATCATCATTCACGCCATCGTTGATTAATTTCTTCGCTGAGCCGCCGCTCAGAGGTATTTCGTAAACAGGCTGGCGGCCTCGCTCGCCTACGGTCGCAAAGATGCGCTGGCTGTCGGGCGCAAACGTAAAGCTCTCGATGTTGTTGTCAATCTGTTCAGTGAGCGAATGGCTCTGGCCCGTTTTGCGATCATAAAGCATCAACTGCCACCGATCCGCTTCAAAGCCGGGCTTCGACTGCGCGCGATAAGCGATGTAGCGGCCATCGGGCGAATATTGCGGCGAGCGGTCGTCGGCAGGGTTATCAGATGTGATTCGCTTCGCCTCTCCGCCCGCAACCGAAACTATGAAGATGTCGCCGTTCGTAGAGCGCGCTTCGTCTTTGTCGGTGTTGCGCACGAAGGCGAGCTCTTTCGAGTCGGGCGAAAACGCGTAATCCGTTGGCCCGCCGAGGCTGAACGGCGGCGCGTCGTAATCGCCCGGCGTCACGTCGCGCGCTTCGCCTGTCTCGGCTGAGGCGATGAAGATGTGTGTGCGCTTGCCTTCCTTGTAAGCGTTCCAGTGGCGATAGAGCAAGCGGTCTGCGATTCGCGCTTTGACTTTGCTCTTGGCGGCGGCTTCTGCGCGCTGCTTGTTGCAATCGTCGGTTGTGCAATCGGGATAGACTTCCGAAGTGAATGCGATCCACCGGCCATCAGGCGACCACACGGGACCGTCAACACCCGTTGAGACGTTCGTGATTTTTTTGAGCGGGCCGGTCGCGACTTCAGCAAGCTCGATAGTCCATATTTGCGGTTCGCCGTCGCGCGCCGAGACGAAGGCGAGCCGCTTCCCGTCGGGCGACCATCGCGGCGACGAGGATGATTGCTTTTCGTTTGTGAGTTGGCGAGGCTCGCCGCCTTCTGTTGATATCAAATAAATCTGAGTCGTTCTGCGATTGGCTTCTTTATCGGTATCGGTGATGGTGTAAGCAATCGTGCGCCCGTCGGGCGAGAGCTGCGGGTCCGAGGCTCGACGAATCTTGATAAGGTCGTCAATGGTGAATGGTCGCGACGGCTGTTGCCTGTTATTTTTAGCGACGACAGGCGCAAGCGCAAGCGCGATGATCGCAAGCGATGAGATAACGCGTTTCATTTACTCCTCCTGGAAATTGCGCCGCCCGCACAACCTCTAAGCGAGCGCCGCTCATGAAAGGAATCGGGGCTGACGTGCAAATAGATAAGCTATCAACCGAAGGATGTGAAGTCAATGCCACGAGCAGAGTTGCCAGCGCAAGAAAGAAGCAAGATTCCAGGCGAGGTGAACCGACTAAATTCTCAGCCGCGTCGTTATGTCCGAGAACTCGTATTGTCGAACAGTGCCGCGCGACTGCCCGCGACGGTGCTTCACTTGAAAAGACACAACCGTTCGACCATCAATCTTCAATCCGAACTCTGTTGCAATCGTGTGCCCGTTTCGCGGGCGCGATGACAGAAACGATATTCGATCTGCCGTTAGCTTCTCGATGCTCACGCTTTCAAGCAGCGAATCCCAGTGAACTTCGCCCGTTGCGCGATCAAAGATGATAACGCGGCTGCGGTCATTGCCTCGCTTGAAATATATAAGCTGGCGCAAGAGATATTTTGCCGCTTCCAAATCTCCGACTCGCGCGCGGCTGAAATCGGTCAATTGACAATTCTCAAGTTTGAGCTTGCGCATCATGATTTCAGCAACGAGCCGCGCAACGTTCAAGTAATCGCTCTTAAGATCGGCCATTGATTTGAAGCCAAGCTCGCTTATCAAAGCGTTCAACTCACGGGCTGAAACCTTGAAATATCTCTCGGCCCACTTCGCGCCGATGTCGGGCGTTTGCCCTTCGGCAACGGCGACCTTATGAGACTTATCAGTCTTGACCGACACGGGCAATTCATCGCGCCCGTTGAATTCGAGCCTGAGGTCGCCCGCTTTCGCGTCGGCAAACTCTCGCGGCGTGTGGCGAACGCGGATGAGACTGGCTGGCGCGGCAAATCGAAGAAGCTCCGCCGCGCCGCGCTTTGCTGCGCGCTCGATGTTTGCAATCTCGCGCTCGAAAACCTCGCGGCTCGCGTGCAATGGTGGAAGCTGATTAATTGCGTTCATCATTTTCGCGCGACTTCGAGAGACATTGAACGGAGTTTGCGAAAGGCGCGCGAGCGCGATCAATTCATTCGCGAGCGTGACTTCGGCGTAAGTGCCAAGTCCGTCGTGAAAGACGCCTTCGATCACGTCAAACTCGGACTTTGAAATCGCCGGAGATTGCGCGGTCTGAGTTTGAACGCAGATTGAAAGCCACAATGCGAGCAGACAGAAACACAACGCACAATAGCCGATTGATCTCTTCATCTTTGTGAGGTTGTGATTTAACATTGAGACAAACACGGCGCGCTACGCCAAAGAAAAATCAATCAGGTGACGCGCGCGGTCAACTCTATCAACCAGAACGCGCACCGCGTCGCCCAATCGAAACACGCGGCCCGCGCGCTCGCCTGCTAGGCGGTGCTTGCGCTCGTGGTAATGATAAACGTCGTCAACGAGCGTCGAGATGTGAACCAGACCTTCGACGAAAATTTCGTTCAGTTCAACGTAGAATCCGTAATCCTTCACCGATGTTATAACGCCGTCGAATTCCTGGCCCACGCGCTCAGCCATGAAATCAGCCTTGCGCCAGGTCATCAACTCTTCTTCTGCGTCGTCAGCCGCGCGCTCGCGTGCGCTTGCGTGCTCGCCGATCATCTCAAGCGCGCTGCGAAGCTCTTCTTCGCGCTCTTCCTCAAAGACGGGCCACGATACTTTTTTCAAGGCTCGCTTCTCTCTTAAATCAACCTGCTGCCATTCATCCTCGCCGCGCCGCCCGCGCTCGATCACTTCGCGCAATGTGCGATGCACGATCAAATCAGGATAGCGGCGGATCGGAGATGTGAAATGGGTGTATGTCTTCATTGCCAATCCAAAGTGGCCGCGATTTTGAGGCGAGTACCTCGCGCGCTGCATCGAGCGCAACATCAGGTAACTAAGCATTCGCTCTTCCGCTCGACCTCTGATCTCGCGCGCGAGCCGTTGAAAGCCGCGCTGCGCGACCGGTCCGTGCATCGAAAACTTATGGCCGAACGATTCGGCGATCTCAGCGAACTCTTCGACCTTCTGCGGATTCGGTTCCTCGTGTATGCGATAAAGCAGCGGCACGCCCAGCCGGTCAAGGTGCTTCGCCACGGTCTCGTTAGCAAGCAACATGAACTCTTCGATCAAACGGTGCGCGATGTTACGCTCGGAACGGACGATGCCGCCGATCTGGCCTTCGTCGTTGAACTCAAACACTGCTTCAGGCAGATCGAAATCAATCGCGCCGCGCTCTTCCCTTCTCTTGATGAGCGCAAGCGTGAGAGTGTGCATCTTCAAAATCATCTCTCGAACGTGCGCGTAGCTTTGTGCCGTTTCGCCTTCGGGGTTGTTGATGATTTCGTTGACAACAGTGTAAGTCATCCGCTCGCGGCTTTGAATGATCGAAGGCGTGAGCAGGTAATCAACGACGCGCCCCGTCGCGTCCAGTTCCATAATCACCGACATAGTAAGGCGATCAACGCGCGGCCTGAGCGAGCAGATATTATTCGATAATCTTTCAGGCAGCATCGGTATCGCCCGCTCAGGGAAATAAACGGAAGTGCCGCGAGCGAACGCTTCTTCGTCGAGCGCGCTCGCCTCGCGCACGTAGTAGCTCACGTCTGCGATGTGAACGCCCACGAGCATCCGGCCTTTCGGCAGCTCTTCGAGCGAAACCGCGTCATCAAAATCTTTCGCCGTCTCGCCGTCAATTGTGATGGTCAGGCGGTCTCGCAAATCCATTCGCCCGGCGAGGTCTTCCTCTGTAATTGATTCGCTTATAGCTTCGGCTTCGCGCATCGCCGTATCAGAAAAAACGTGCGGCAGGTGATGCTTGCGTATGATGATTTCAATATCAATGCCCGGCGCGTCTGGCTTCCCTAATAATTCGATGACGCGACCCCACGGAGGGCGACCCGCTATTGGCTGGCGCGTGATCTCAACGTTCACAATATCGCCATCGCCTGCGTTCAAGCTGTCAGCGGGCGCGACGTTGATTTCATAAATAAATTTTTCGTCAATCGGCGATACGAAGCTCTCAGCCGCGAGCTTGACGAACCTGCCGACGACGGTGGGATTGGCCTGATGAAGGACGGCCTCGACGCGGCCTTCGCGTCCACGCTCAGAAATGCCCGTAACGCGAACGATAACCTTATCGCCATTGAGCGCCGCGCCCATCGCTCGCTCGCTGATGTAGAGGTCGCCGCGCTCGCGCTCTTTTTCGTCGCCGGGCACGACGAAGGCGTGGCCTGACCGAGTGCCGCGCAGCGTGCCAATCAGGAGCCCAGTCGCCTGCTTGCGCCAGTACCTGCCCGATTTCGCTGAGGCAAGCCCCGTGCGCGCGAACTCCGCAAGGTACTGGCGCAGCTTCGCCGTTTGAGATTCATCGAGACCCATCTTTTCCGCCAGCGCGTCAGCCGTGACGGCGCGCTCGCGCGAGCGTGGCAGCGATTGGAGTACTCTTTGCGGCGAGAGCGATGTGGTAATCATAATCTGTTAGCGTTTGACTGATTCATTCTTTCCGGCTGAAAGCTCTCCTTGACACTCTCCGCGCAGGCTAGTTAGTATATTTTCACTTTAATTGAATAACAATCTCGCAACAGGCGGATGTGGCGGAATGGCAGACGCGCAGCGCTCAGGACGCTGTGGGAGCAATCCCGTGGAGGTTCAAGTCCTCTCATCCGCATTCACGCTTTAGACACAGACTGACAGGCGATTCCCCTAAATTGGCAATTGACACGGCTTTGAGTCGGGATTAAAATCGCACCCGTTCTAATACTTAGTACCGAGCACCGTAAATCCTTTGAGGGTTAAGTCGGCGCAAACTTCGCGAGAATTTTCGCTTTTCGTGTAAGTCCATTGAATCGGCTTTGGGTTCTCGTTGATGTCGGCGAAATACGCCGTTAGCTCTTGATCCAAAACCTTAGTGTTTGAAAAATCATTGGGCGTCCGCGACGTCACGTTGCAATTTCCTGAATATGATTTCGACTTGATCCAACCAACTAGCGTATTTCGGCAGCCAGTAGATTTTCACGGTGAAGCTCAAGTCGAGTGAGACAATCCAGTTGCCCCGCTTGTTTAGGGGCGTGCGTCGGGCCATTATCAAGAATCAGATTCAAGACCTTGATCCCTACGCACAGGGGACTGGTAAACAAGGCCAGCAGAGACTCTTTGAAGCGGCGCAAAACACTTGCGCGTGAAGGTGCGCGCGAAGGTCAATCCACTGGCCACCGCCAGCGCGCAAAATAGCTGTAAATAGCCACCCCTGCGCGCTCTATAGCGGTCGGCCACACGGACGGGCAGGCCGGGCTGGGCGGGCAAGGTCTGCGGCGACGCGTTGGCGCGCTTGGATTGAGGGCTTCTCGTCGGTGTTGCACCGTCAGGCGCGCCAGCGGCGGCGCAAGCGTCAGCGGTTGCATAAAGCTCCAAGACGGCGGCGGCTTTTTCGACCCTCCTCCGGATCGGTGGATTTGCGGCCACGAGTGATAGCGCCAGGGCTTGATTTTCTCCGCGCGCAAAAAGGGGCGGCGCGGCTTGGGCGAAATGGCGTGGACGAGCTTTTGCGGCGACCGCCGACCCGAACCAGTTTTTCACCGCGCGAACGCTGTCAGGGATGGTGATGATCGCGTGGCGGTGAGCCGGGGAGAGCGCCGTAATCGCTGCCCGTTCAGTGGGCGTCAGGCGGCGTGGGCGAGCGGGCGGCGCGGGGCATCGAGCAAACTCGGTTGCGTGAGCCAACGCCGTCGCCAGTTGCGCACGGTTTGGAGGCTACAGCCGACCCGGCGTGCAATCTCGGCATTGCTGAGACCGTCGTGGGCCAGCCGCGAGAATGCGAGCGCGTTGGATATGAGCAAAGGGTGAGATATAGTGCTGACTGATCTGCCTGAGCTGATCGACTTGCGCTGCGGTCAATTGGATTCGATACCTGGGTTCGGAGCAAGGCATGGCGACATTCTCCTGAATTTGGTGATTCAAGTTTAGAATGTTGCCCCTTGCTGCGGCGCCCTTTCAACCCTCAAAGGATTTGCGGCGCACTGTACTTAGTTCAACACATTGTTAGGTTGCGATTTGAAGCACGCGTTTCATTTGAATTTTTGGATAAGACAATTTGAGTGATTGACTCTATGAGATTAACCATTATAATGCTTGTGCAGCAGAAACATATCTTTTGGCCCGTGTTCAAGAGTATAGTCTTGCGTAAGGCGGATAGATAATTTATCTCACTTTATCT
>DATLXU010000113.1:0-81602 GCA_035575515.1 Blastocatellia bacterium | reverse complement strand
TGAAACCGTCCAACTAGCGGCGAATTGATTTCGACCTTACCCGCCGGAATCGTCGCCGTGAATCGCAGCCCGCGCGCCGTGAGGCTAAAATCATCCGTTCGCACATCGGCGTTTTCGCTCAATCCATAAGTCGTAACGCGGCCCTTCGCGCTTTTAAGAAGGCGGCGGCCATACTCGTCATCAATGTTGATGACGGACACAACAGGCTCAGAGCCAAGCGCGCCCGTGAAGAGTTTTTCTTTTGCCGCGAAGTAGTTCTCCATCGTCTTGTGATAATCCAGATGATCGCGCGTCAGGTTCGTGAAGACCGCGACTTCAAATTTCAAATAGTCTGCGCGGCGAAGCTCAATCGCGTGCGACGAGACCTCCATCACAGCCGAGCGGCATCCCACTTCAACCGCGTGCGCGAGCATTCGCTGAACATCTGCCGCTTCAGGCGTCGTGTGATGCGCCGTCGCGGCTTCGTTGCCAACGCGATGGCTGATAGTTCCAAACATCGCTGATGTTCCTTCGCTTGCGCGAATGATTGAATCAATCAAATGCGCAGTCGTAGTTTTGCCGTTCGTGCCTGTCACGCCGACGAGCTTCAACTTGCGCGACGGATGACCGTGAACTGCCGCCGCCGCGTGAGCCAGCGCCACGCGCGCGTCTTCTACTACAATCCACGCCGGAGCGATGCGGTTCGCGTCGCTCGCTTCAAAGCTCTGCTCAGAAATAACCGCGACCGCGCCGCGCTCGACCGCTTGCGGAATGAAACTGTGAGCGTCCGTTTTCGCGCCTCGAATCGCGACAAAAACCGCGCCCGTCGAACACTGGCGCGAATCGTGCGTCACGTCGCGCGCGTCAACATCGAGCCTTCCGGCTGCGGCTTTCGCATCAATCTCTTTTGCAAGATCAACGAGCTTCAATTTGCTCTTGCTCCCGCGCCTCGCGCCGTACCTGACGCTGAGCGCGATTTCGCAACAGGCTTTTGTTGCGCAGTCTCTTTCTTAGCTCCCGGTTTTTGCGTCTCACTGTTCACTACCTGCCGCGAGAGCCGCACACTGCAAATAGCATCTTGAGCAACAAGCGTGCCCGGCGGCGGACTCTGCGAAGTAATGACGCCGTCGCCCGTCGTCCTTATCTTCAAGCCGCGGGCTGCGCACAGGCTTGCCGCCTCGCGAATACTCAACCCGGTAAAATCGGGCACGACGATGCTGCCCGGTTTAGATGCAGCCTCGTAAGCAGGCGTATCAGCGATGGCGGGTTGAATCGCTTGCGCGCGAATTGCGGAATCGTTTTCGATCACGACTTCTGGCATGTCGTAAACGTGCGAATCACTCGCAACTGTCGTTGATTGCGGATCGTTTTCCGGCGGAACCCCGAGCGCGTGAAGCGTGTCTGCAACCACGCGAGCAAAGACAGGCGCGGCTGCATCTCCGCCGTGATGCTCGCCCAATCGCGGCTCGTCTATCGAGACGATGCAGGCGATCTCAGGATTATCAACCGGCGCAAATCCTGCAAATGACGCGACGTATTTCGTGTTCGAATAGCGATGCGTTTTTTCATCAACCTTCTGCGCCGTGCCGGTCTTGCCAGCCGCGCGATAGCCGCTTATCTGCGCAGCCTTGCCCGTGCCTTTCACAACTACGCCTTCGAGCATCTCTTTCAAAGTTGCGGCAGTGTATTCGCTCACGACTCGATGCTGTTCGGAGGTGTGCTCCTGTATTACTTCGCCCGATGCGCTGGTCACGCGGCTCACGATATAAGGCTTAACCCACTCGCCGCCATTGGCAATCGCGGCGTAAGCGGCGACGGCTTGCACAGCGGTAACGCCGATTTCGTGGCCCATCGGAATTGATCCCATTGTCGTCGGCTGCCATTCGCTTACGGGCTGTAGCAATCCGCGCGATTCCGCAGGCAACTCTATGCCGGTGCGCCGCCCGAATCCGAACTCTTCGATGTAGCGGGCGAGCTTCTTTTCGCCGAGTCTCAAGCCAAGCTTGATGGCCGCAACATTCGATGATTTCGCAAGAGCCTGCGCCGCAGTGAGCTGTCCATAAGGTTTGTCATGCACGATGCGGTCAGCGATGCGAATTTCGCCGCCGCTGCAATCAATCATCGTGTTCGGTTTGATTATGCGCTCTTCGAGCGCAGCCGAATAAGTCACGAGCTTGAAAATCGAACCCGGCTCGAAGGCTGTCTCGATAGCCCGATTGCGCCTGTCTTCGTCATCTGAGCCTGAGAGATCGTTCGGGTCGAAGGTCGGGTAATTGGCCATCGCCAGTATCTCGCCCGTCGCGGGCCGCATGACGACAACGGTTCCGCCGCGCGCGTTTAGCGATTTGACTGCGTCGGCCAGCGCCCGTTCGGCGTAGCTTTGAATCAAAACATCAATCGTGAGAGTGACGTTCGCGCCAGGCACAGATTGTTCGACCGAGTGGCCGTAGGATTTCTTGAGCGCGTCAATATCGAGCATCAATCGCCCACCCTGACCGCGGATCACTTCGTCGTAGGCGCGCTCTATTCCGCTCTGGCCGTATTCGTCAATGTTGACGTAACCGAGAATGTGAGAGGCAACTGGGCCGCTGACGTAGTGGCGTTTCATTTCGTCTACGAATCGAAGACCGGGCAGGTTGAGCGCCGTGACTGCGGCGGCCTCCTTTTCCGTGAGCTTGCGCTTGACGGCGACAAACACCTGAGATGAAGTCAATCGCTTGAAGAGCGCGTCGCGATCAATGCCGAGCAGCTCGGATAATTGATCAGCGACTGAATCAGGATCAGAAATCTCTGCGGGCGATGCGTAAAGCGATTTGACTTCGACAGAACGGGCGAGTTCGTTGCCGTTGCGGTCATAGATTATGCCGCGCATCGGACTCAGCTCAATCACCGCCTGCTGCTGGCGTTCAGCGCGAGCGCGGAGCGAGTCGTGCTCGTTTATCTGAAGTCGAACGAGCTTCGCGCCAATCGCCATCACCCAGAAGAATATCAGGGCCTGAATAACGACGATTCGTTTGTCTGACGCTCTGTGATTGTTCGACATCGCGTTTAAGGTTTCTAGTTTCTGGTTTCTGGTTGAGAGGTCTGAACCATAGACCAGAAGCCGGAAAGAAGAAACTCATCTTTTCGGTTTAGCCTTTTTCTTTTTATCCTCGGCGTTGATCGGTCTGCGGATGCTATCCGCGCCGGTATCGGGCCGTTGGAGTCCTATATGCTGCGCGGCCCGCTCCATTTCAAGCGGCGAAGAGACGCGCGCGTATTCCAACTCAAGCTGTCGCAACTTCTCTTCAAGGCCAATTGCCTGTTGCCTCATGTCCTCGCTCTCGTACCCTATTGTTACTGCTTCAAAGTGCTGCCGCCCGCTCATTATGAAACCGGCTGACAATAGCGCGCCGGCCATTGCGATGATTGCAAGCCACACAAAGATGCGCCCGCTAACAGGTCGAGCGACGCGCGCGTTGCGAATATGTTTTTCAGGATAGAACCGACTCGTCATACACTTGCCTCAAAGGTTGATTCGGGTTCTGCTTTTCAAGCGCATTGCTTTCTCAACGGTTTGACGAAAGCCGCGTGATGCTTGAAACCTGCTTGCTTACCCGCATTGCTTTGGGGCTAGAAATGCTGGTTGCTAAATCTTCTCGCAGACTCTGAGGAGAGCGCTGCGAGAACGTGGGTTGCGCCGTACTTCTTCTTCAGTTGGCCGCGTGGGCTTGCGTGTGAGCACTTCCACCCGCCTGCGCGCGCCGCAGCGATTGCAGATGATGCGGTCAGCATTGTTCGCATCATAACTAGTCTGTTGGGCCATCTCCGCGCGTATCTTTTGAATAGCCTGTTCCTTCGCGTCCAGTTGGCAGATGCAGCGGCCCGACTCGCGCAGAAACGAGCGTTTGACCACGCGGTCTTCGAGCGAATGAAACGATATAATTGCCAGCCGCCCTCCGCGCGCAAGCGCCGAGACTGCATCGGGAATAAAACGATCAAGCGCGAGAAGTTCGTCATTGACCGCAATGCGCAACGCCTGAAACGTGCGCGTCGCCGGATGTATCCGCCAGCGACCCGGAACATGAAGCGCCCGAACGACGATGTCTGAGAGCCGCTTGGTCGTTGTTATCGGCTCGCGGCTGCGTTCGCGAACTATCGCGCGGGCTATGGGGCGCGACCCTCGCTCTTCTCCGTATTCAAAGATCAAATCAGCAAGCTCGCGCTCGCTGAGATTATTAACTAGATCAGCCGCCGTCTCGCCGCTCTTCCGATCCATTCGCATATCGAGCGGCGCATCTTCGGCGAAGCTGAAGCCGCGCTCGGCCCGATCAAATTGCAGCGACGAAACTCCAAGATCGGCCAATATACCTTGAGCTTCATTAATCCCTTCGCGGCTCATCACCGTTAACAGATCGGTGAAGTTTGCGTGCGCGGCATGAAATCGGCCTTCAAATATCTTCAAACGCCGCTCAGCTAATCGAATCGCCTCAGCGTCTCGATCAATCCCGATGACCCGCACGTCGGGCGAGGCTCGAAGCATCGCCTCTGCGTGACCGCCAAGCCCTAGCGTGCAGTCAATGAACGTGCCGCCTTGCTGTGGCCGCAGCCACTGGATGACTGCATCGAGCAATACAGGCTCGTGAATCTGATCCTTCTGTTCGTCATCCTGAGCCATTCTGTCGCCAAAGGCTCTGATCGTGATTTGGTAGAGACGCTCCGAGTTGGAATCCCTACCTTGCCCGCTAGACCCCAAGCTTTGAGAGAGCGGCTGCATCATCAGCCGTGTAGGGCTGGCTTTCGAGCCGCGCCTTGAACTTATCAAGCTCCCATACTTCGAGGTACTGCAAATAACCAAGCACAGCCACGTCGCCCATCAACTCCGCGCTTGAGCGTAAAAGCGGGTGAACCAAAATCCGGCCCTGCGCGTCCATGTCGGCAAGTTGCCCGTAGTAGTTAGTCCGGTCTAGGAACTTCCTCACCGCCGCGTCCATAGTCCCTGCAGCCTGAAGCTTTTCCTCTATCGCCAGCCATTCCTGCATAGGGTATAGGCGGGCGCATTCACCCGTCAGGCTCGTCACGTAAAACTCCGGTCCGTAGTGCTCATCAATGTAGCGACGGTAGGCCGCAGGGAGCTTTATGCGCCCCTTTTCATCCATCCTTACCGTGTAATTACCTCTGAGCATTCGACCGGCTCAATCCAAAATGTTAAAGTAAATCTTCAAGCCTTTCCGGCTTAATTCTTCTTTTCAAAAGCGTCTCCATTTTGGTCCACTTTAGACCACCACTGTCGGCGTATGGTACGTCAGATAGGGAGCGGTGTCAAGCGTAGATTTTTGCAGGCAAAGAGTTTGCGGTTCTTGAAGGGGTCGCAACGAGCGATCAGAAAGGTCTGAAAGGCCGGGTTGCAGTAAAGAATTTCGCCAGGGCAGCAAGTATGGTATAGTGCGAGACTTTGGTGGGGCGGGATGGGCTTGGCCGATGAACAGGACTCTGCTCTTCATACTGGCATACGGGCTTGCTGCTGCGGCGGCGAACTTTCTGGGCGGTTTGTTTGTCTCCTCGCGCAGGCTCGGTCAGTCAGCACTCCGCTATCTAATAGCGCTCGGCGCAGGCTTCATGCTTGCGGCGGTCTTTATAAAAATGGTTCCTGAAAGCCTTAAGCTTTGGACGGGCGAAGCCTTAATACCAATGCTGCTGCTGCTGGCGGGCTATATGCTCATCCAGTTGGTCGAGCACACGGTTGCGCCGCACTTCCATTTCGGAGAAGAGACTCACGAAGAGGCAATGCTCGCCCAGCACGCGGCGCTTGCTGGACTGGGCGCGCTGATGGTGCACACGTTCTTTGACGGAGTCTCGATAGCAGCGGCGTCGCTAGTGGATTTCCGCTTAGGCATATTCGTCTTTATAGCAATCCTGTTGCACAAGCTGCCTGAAGGGTTCACCGTCGCCTCGATGATGCTTGCAGCGGGCCGCAGCCGACAGAGCGCAAAAGTTGCTGCGTTTCTAGTCGGACTTGCGACGCTTGCGGGCGTGATGCTTGTGGTTGTATTCGAGAACGTCACTATTTATTCCCATTCGCTCTCGTCGCACGTTCTGCCCTTTTCGGCTGGCGTGACGTTGTACGTCGCGGCGTCAGATTTAATTCCTGAAGTCAATACACGCGAAGGTGGCGTGAAGACTTCGGCTATGGTTTTTGCAGGAGTCGCTCTGCTTTACTTGACTGAATTGCTTTTGGAGACTTTTGGATTGGGCCACTTTTGAACGCACGCGGCTTGTTGCCGACTTGTTGCACACGCGTGGTTGTTACCAACTCTGCTCGATCTATCTCTTATAATAAACCTGCAGGTCTTTTTCGCCGGTGATGCGCCACCGCCCGCCGATGTTTGCGAGCCACATCCTTGCTTGCACAGACCCTTCTGAATACCTGTTACCGGAAAATGTCCATGTCTTATCAAACGTTGCGACAGCGCGCGCCCCCTGTGGATCAATTACTATATCAAAATTTCTGAGCTGAACATTCATGCTTGAGAACATCTGAAATGCGCGCACACGGTCAGCGCGCACGGCGTCCAACGAAACATTTGCGCGGCCATAATAAATGTCCAGCGTGTCGGCATAATAGCTCATTGAGCTTTCAAAATCGTGCCGCCTCATGGCATCTGCCCATCCTTGCAAAGTCGCCATCACCTGCTCTTTTGCCGTAGAAGGATTGCCGGAAGTGGGCGGCAGTTCATTCTGCCCCGTTACGGGTGGAACCGTCACGTTCATGTTAGCTTTGTTGCTGTTTCTGGCGGATTGGCTCACATTCGAGTTCACGCTCGCAGTGGCCGACGCGCGCGAGCCGGATGATAAACTGTCCGCGCTGCCCTCCTTGTCTTTCTTGAAAAGGTAAACATAGCCGAGTACACCGGCTGCGCCTAAAATGGCGATCACTAAAGTCACAACGATGACTATCTTCACGCCGCGACTATTTTGTCGTTGCTGCATGACGGGCGACATCCATTGTTGCGGGCCGCCGTAAGCCTGCGGAGGCGGAATAATTTGCGGAGGCGTTGGCGCAGGGCCGACTCCGCGCGGCGTTCTAATGGTCGCCATTTCATCTGTGGCGACTTGCTGGCGCACTGTGGGCTTCAAGTCGTCAACTGCGCTCAATGAGGCAAATAATTCTTCGGTTAGTGCGCGTGCGGTTTGCTGACGCGCATCGCGATTCTTTTCGAGCGCGCGCATCACAACGCGTTCGACCGCAGGCGGCACGCTCGCATTGAATTGCCTGAACGGCGGCGGCGCTTTAGTGACATGCTGGATGACAACAGAAGTCGGTGTTGTCGAATCGAAAGGCACTTTGCCCGTAAGCATCTCATAAAGCACAATGCCCAGACTGTAAATGTCCGAGCGACCATCAAGTTCTTCGCCGCTACATTGCTCCGGCGACATATAATGCGGCGTGCCGATAACTGCGCCGGTTTGCGTGAGCGTGCCGATTGTCGCCGAAGCGTCGCGCAGCTTTGCGATGCCGAAATCGAGCACTTTCACTCGCAGGCCCGCAGGCGTTCGGTTGACGATGATGTTATCGGGTTTTAGGTCGCGGTGAATTACGTTGTGGCGATGAGCTTCATCGAGCGCCGCGCAAATCTGCGAGATGATTTCGGCTGCGACGGAGGGAGCAATCGGAGCTTGCTGCTCGATTAAGCGGCGAAGGCTCTGGCCTTCAAGCAATTCCATGACGAGGTATGCAGTGCCGTCGCCCAGGATGCCGAAATCGTAAATCGTCACGACGTTCGGGTGCTTGAGTCGCGCCGCGGCCTGAGCTTCGCGGCGAAAGCGTTCAATGGCGCGCGGGTCGGCCAACTGCTCGGCGTGCAGAATCTTTATTGCCACCTCGTCGCCGATCAGCAATCGGCTCGCGCGATAAACAGCACCCATTCCGCCGGAGCCTAGCTTCGATTCTATGCGATACCTGCCGTCAATCGTCTGGCCGATTAATGCATCTGCTTTGCTTGTGTCAGGCATGGCGGTGCTTTCTCACAGCGGGGCTGCTAGAGAACATCTTTGCGCTTGAGCGCCCACATTGTAAAGATTAAAAAGACGGCGATGAAGATAGTAAGGATGATGATGTCCATCAGCAGGTGAAGTGCATAAGCGGTCGTGTTCTGTTCATCTTTTTCGGGATCGTATTCGGCAACGGTCAGCTTCGTGGGCAAAACTATTCGCGTTTTGTCATCGCTGAGGCTCACTGCGTGAACCAGTCCTTCGACTGACCACCGCGCAAGTATCGGCCACGTCGCAACGCTCGCTGCGCCAAGCCCGCCATTTTTTATTATCGGGTTGTTTGGATTATCTTCGCCGCCCGCGTCTTGAAACTCTCTTGCGGTGACCGCTCGCGGCGGATTGCCGGGCTTGATGTAAATATCGCTGAGCGGCTTGAAGAATCCACTAAGAAGCAGTTGCGGAATCAGTATCAGCGGCAGCACGGTCATCGCTTTTTCGGTTGATTTGACGAGCGCGGAAAAGAACAATCCGAGCGAGATGCCGCCGAGCGCCGTCAGATACAGTATCAGCATGAGGATCAGAAAATCCGCGCTGTTCAATCGCCCAAACGCGACCAGAATAATTACAAACAGCAGTGTTTGAATGAACGCTATTGCGCCCAGCACGAAGAATTTCGAGAAGACGTAAGAGGGAATCTTGAGGTTCACGAGCCGCTCGCGCATATAAATGTCGGTTTCGGCCACGATCTCGCGGATGGCGTTGTTGCCGCCGAACCATATCGAAACGACAGCGGAGATGAAAAGCGTCTTCGGGTCATTGAGCGAGCCGCCGAGAATTAGCGCGACCATCAGCGCAATCAAAGGCGATTGCAACAACAGGAGAGCGGTGTTGCGCGAGTCCTTGAGTTTGACTTCGAGGTAGCGGCGCGTGAGCGTCACCCACTGGCTGATTCCGAACTCGCGCTCGGTCCCGCGCTGCGCATAGGTTCTGGCGTCGTGCGGGCGAGTTCGCACAATCTCTTGCGCTTCGGCAACGCGCTCGCTCACGTATTGACTGTACTGCGACGACTGCTTGAAGAGATTGCTCAACTCGTCGGGGTTGCGATTCTCAATGCGGTGATAGATTTCCGACGGTGTGTTGCAACCGAAGTAAATGAGCGCCTCGCGCGGAGGCCCAAAGAAGGCCAGCCGCCCGCCTTCGGTCAAGATGGCGACGTGATGCATCTCTTCAAACTTCTCGAACTTGTGCGTGACCATCACGACGATGCGGCCTTCGTCGGCGAGGCGGCGAAACAGCATCATCATGCTCTCGGTCGTTCGCGGATCGAGCGGCGAGGTTGGCTCATCCAAAAAGATGAAGCTCGGCTTCGTCAGGAGTTCAATCGCGAGGCTCAATCGTTTCTGCTGGCCGCCCGATAGCTGGCGGAACTGCGTGTTGCGCTGCTCCATCAGCCCGACGGTTTGAATCGTCTCCATCACGACCCGTTGAATCTGTTCCTTCGGCGTTCCTTCGGGCAGCCGCAGCTTAGCCGCGTAGTAAAGCGTGCGCTCGACTGTAAGCGTGTCGTGCAGTATGTCTTTTTGCGGGACGTGTCCGATGCTGCGGCGCAACGCGTCGAAGTTGCGATAAAGATCAAGCTCGTTGACATAGACCGCGCCGTGCGTGGCCGGTCGCAAGCCGTTGAGCGCGTCCATCAGGGTTGATTTGCCGCAGCCCGATGGTCCCATTAGCCCTACGAACTCGCGCGGCCACAGCGCGAGCGAGATGTCGCGGATGATAGGCTTGCCTTCGATGATTTTTGTCACATTCCATGCGCTGATGCGGCTGGCGCTGAGGTCAACGCGCCGGATGTTTCGCCCTTCCACTCGCAGCAGGAAGCCGCCGAGCGAAATCATGTCGCCGGGACCGAGCAATCGTGGTCCGGTGAGCGGCTCGCCATTGACAAACGTTCCGTTTGTTGAGCCGAGGTCAGTTATGACTGGCTGCGGGCCGGTGTATGTCAGCATCGCGTGATAGCGCGACACGCCGGGCGCATCCAGCACGACATCATTGTCGTGCGCACGGCCAATGCGAATGACAGGCTTATCGGCAGCGCGCAGCATAGAGTCTGCGGCTGCGTATGAGGGACTTGGGGCAGTCGGTGTCTGCACTGGTCGCACTGGATTCGGAGTTTCGCGTTTAAAAGGCGGAGCAATGGGTTGTGGATTGGTGAGTTCGGCTGGTTGCGCACCTTCAGCTATGCGAAAGGTCAAAGCGACCTGGCCGCCCGGCCCGAAGCTCACGGTGTCGCCGTCGCGCAGGTCGCGGCGTTTAATCTGCACGCCGTTGACGAACGTGCCATTGCGCGAGTCGAGGTCAATGATGGTCGCTTGATGATTATTTACTTCAATCATCGCGTGGCGCTTTGAGACCATAGGGTTTTCGAGCACAATCTGGCACTGGCTCGGATCGCGTCCAATCACGACGCGCTCGGACTGAAGCGCGAACCTGTGATTTGCGAGCGCGCCAGTAGCGCCTATCAAGTATGCTTTAGGAAGTATGGCTTTATTATCTTGTTGATTCATGTGAAGTGATTGTGACTTTCCTTGAGGGGAAAGCACTCGGAGCGTAATTTCAGGCGAGCGATTCTGTCAAGCGTTTAGATTCCGCACCACGCAATCAGGTCAGCTTCACTTCTTCCAATCCCTTCGGCGTAACGTACAACTCTTCGAGCCTCGTCGTTAGATACTCATAAGCGTCGTCAACCGAATCGGTCTTGTAAAAAATATCGAGGTCTTTTGGGCTGACCACGCCCCAGCGGACGAGCGCGTCGAAGTTGATTATCTCGTCCCAGAATTCTTTTCCGAACAAGATAACCGGCATGGTCTTGTGCGGCATCTTCGTCTGTATCAGCGTCAGCACTTCAAACAACTCGTCCATAGTGCCGAACCCGCCGGGAAAGACCACGAGCGCCTTCGCCGGATAGACGAACCAGAATTTGCGCATGAAAAAATAATGGAAGTTGAACGTCAGCTCGCGCGAAACGTATGGATTCACTTCCTGCTCAAGGGGCAATTGAATGTTGAACCCGATGGTCTTGCCTCGCGCCATTGACGCGCCGCGATTTGCAGCCTCCATCATTCCGCCCGAACCGCCTGAGCAAATTATGAAATGGTGCTGGCCTGTTAATCCCTTTGACCACTCGGTCACGCGACGCGAAAGCTCAACAGCGTCGTTGTAGTAGCGCGCAAGCTTCACCGCATACTCGGCCCGCAGCCGCTCTGCTTTTAGCTCTTCGGTCGACTCGCCCGCCTGCTCGATCTTCTTTTGCAGTTCGTCGAGCTTTGCCTGCGCAAGCTCAGGCGTGGTCGAGCGGGCCGAGCCGAAAAAGACTATCGTGTCGCGGATGCGATAGCGACGCAGCCGCGCGGCTGGCTCAAGGTATTCAGAGATAATCCTTACGATTCTTGCTTCAGGGCTTTTTAGGAATTCGGCGTTGAGATAAGGGACGGGCGGTCCGTTGAAATGTTCTGCGTCAGACATCGTTCTCCTCTCTGATGAGAAGAATTATAACAGGCGAGATTTCGTCAGCGAAGCGCAGACGTTCCGATTAAAAAGACGAAATGGGAAATGGCATGAAGCAAAACAGAAACACTAACGCTGCGATGATTGCCAGAGTCGTTCTAGCTCGTCCGAGAGGTTCGTTGTACTCAACGGGCGGATGGCCAACCCTCAACAAAAATAACAGCACCAGCGTCCACAGCACATAAACGGGCGGCTGCTTGAACGCAAAGGAAGTAATTGCCAGCGAAGCCGTCGCAACGCACACAACGATTGACATCACCTTATGAACGCGAGGGCCAAAGACCGCATAGAGCACATGGCCTCCATCGAGTTGACCGACTGGAAAAAGATTCAGCGCCGTCACGAGCATCGTTCCCCACGCGGCCCAATATATTGGATTCCATTCGATGTACTTCGGAAGTCCAAGCATTTTTTGAATCGCGATGAACAGCAGCGGATCATTGAAATTCACTGCGCCAGCAGGCGGTGATTGAGACGCAGATGCTTTTGCGAATATCAATCCAATGATTGCAGCAGGCAGCGCGAAGGCGAATCCGGCAAGCGGTCCCGCGATGCCTATGTCGAACAGCGCGCGCCGCGAGCGGATAGGCTCTTTGATCTTGATGACCGCGCCGAACGTGCCGAACAGCGTAATGACCGGAGGCGCGGGAATAAAGAAAGGCAACGTGGCCCGTATGCCGTAATAACGACACGCGAAGTAATGACCAAGCTCGTGCGCGCCCAGAATCATCAGCAGCGTGAAGGTGAATAGCAGCCCGTTTGCAAGCGGGAGCAGGTCACCTGCTGCCGTATCCTTGAAGACAGCGATGACAGGGCCGAAGATTTCATCAATCAGGGTTAGCGGCTCAACCATCGGGGCAGCCATCGCCGCTCCAGTGAGCATAGTCGTTAAAGCTGTGATTGCTAGTAGAACCAGATGCAATCGAGCGCGCGAGCGCGCCGACTCAGACTCGCGCGACAATTCCGAGAAAGGCTGTTGCCGGGCGCCAGGCTGGACTTCGGTGAACCTGTATGGCTGGTCTGTGTTTTCCACAAAATTAAGAATACATCTGCCAAATAGAGGGCTGTCAACCTGAGCAGGGAACAGTGGTCAGTGGTCGAAGGTCAGAGCCGGAGTTGGGGAATATAATTTCCATCTGCTTCTTACGCTGACCCCGACCACTGACCATTGATTATGACTGAAGCTCTTTGCCCGGTTTGAATCGGATGGTCTTGCCCGGCGGGATGTCTGTGACCTCGCCGGTTCTGGGATTGCGCCCCACGCCGCGCTTGCGGGGCTTGACGACGAATACGCCGAAGCCGCGCAACTCAATTCGCTCGCCGCGTTGCAGAGCGTTCTTCATAGCATCGAACAAAGACTCCACCGCGATTTCGGCTTTGGTCTTTGGCACGCCGGTCTTGTCGGCGACTTGATTTACAATATCGAGCTTAATCACGTTAGCCTCCGTTTTGCTGCTGAAAAGCTGAGTGCCAATACGAAAGGCTGTCATTATAGGAAGCAGTTAGGTGTTAGTCAAGAATTCGCGCGCATTCCCGCTACTCAAGCGTCGCTCGCGCGAGTATCGTCTGAGGTATCGGATCGAGGAAACGCGACACGCCCGCAAACGATCCTGTGTCTCTCTCTTCGTAAATGTTCATCGGAGAGATGAAATAAAGATGCTGCCTGGCGCGCGTCGCTGCGACGTAAAGCAATCGCCGCTCTTCTTCCAAATCTTCAAACGCATCGTAAGCGCGCGAGGACGGAAACCACCCGTCAACCATCCAGATGACAAACAGCGAGTTCCACTCAAGCCCTTTAGCGGAATGCACTGTTGACAGAGTCACAAAGCCCTGCCCGCGCGCGGTGGCTTCTGCAAGCGCAGTCTCTACGGGGTCGAGCGCAATATCGGCCAGCAACTCTTCCGCGCTCTTATAGCGCTTGGCAATCGTCAAGAGGTGCTCAATCTCGCGCTGCCGTCGCGGGTGATCGTCGTAAACGGCTTGAAGTATCGGGCGATAGAATCGCTCAATCGCCGTGAGCTGCGTGCGCACAGTCTTGTGCTCGATGATGGATTGAAGCACGCGAGCCAGTCGCACAAGTTGATCTTTGTAGCTGGCGCGGGCAGGGAACTGCTTCAGCTTCTTAAACA
The DNA here is from genome assembly GCA_035575515.1 of Blastocatellia bacterium. Classification (GTDB taxonomy): domain Bacteria; phylum Acidobacteriota; class Blastocatellia; order UBA7656; family UBA7656; genus DATLXU01. The sequence continues at coordinate 67,959 of DATLXU010000113.1, read as the reverse complement.
ATGCTTCCTTCGCGCGGGAGGTTCTGAACGTCTTTCTTTCGATGTCGAGAAAATCGAGCACCTGCTGCGCGGTCGCGTCGCCCACGTTATCAACGAGCTTGAGCATGCGAAACCACGAGAGCGTGTCCGACGGGTTCACAGCCACGCGCAGAAAAGCCAGCACGTCTTTGACATGAGCCGATTCGGCAAACTTGATTCCGCCGAACTTGCGGAACGGGATGCCGTGCTTGCCAAGCTCAATTTCCAGATCGAACGAGTGAGAGCCTGCGCGAAACAGCACCGCCATTTCGTGATACGGCACGCCCTGTTCGCGCAGTTCTTCGATGTGCTGCACGACGAAACGCGACTGCTCGTTTTCGTCCGTTGCGGTCACGAGCACGGGCGGCGGGCCTTCCGTCACCTGCGAAAATAATCTTTTCGCGTAGCCTTCGGTAGCTTCGCTGATGATGGCGTTTGCAAGATCGAGAATCGGTTGAGTGCTGCGGAAATTCTCTTCGAGCTTTATGACTTTCGCATCAGGAAAGAGTTCCGGAAATTCGAGCATATTCTTGAAGCTTGCGCCGCGAAACGAATAGATCGCCTGACACTCGTCGCCCACGACGGCGACGTTGTTGTGCGAGGCGGCCATCAACCGGACTATCTGAGCCTGAAGCCGATTTGTGTCCTGGTACTCATCAACCATTATGTAGCTATACTGATTCGACAACTTCACGCGCAACTCACTGCTTGCTTCGAGCGCGTCGCTGAGTCGCGTCAGCAAATCGTCGTAGCCGAGCAGGTGGCGCTCGCGCTTGTATGCTTCAAACGCTTTGAGCAACTTATTCAAATCTTCGAGCGTGTGCGCGAACTGCGGATAATATTGATTGACCACCTCTTCAAGCGTTAGCAGCTTGTTTGCAGCCATGCTGAATATCGCGCCGATGGTGTGCTTGCGCGGGAAGTGGCGATCTCTTGCGATCAATCCCATCTGTCGGCGCACGTAATCAATCAGATCATCCGTGTCGCTCGTGTCGAGCACAGAGAAGTTGCGATTCACGCCCGCAAGCTCGCCGTGCTTTCGCAAAACGGAATGGGCCATCGAATGAAACGTGCCGCCCGCTACTCGCTGGCATCGTTCGTCTGCAAGCGCAGCCGCGCGCTGCAACATGCTTTGGGCCGCGCGCCGCGTGAAGGTCAATAGCATTACCGATTCGGGCCTTATTCCCGTTTCAACGAGTCGCGCCACGCGATAAACGAGCGTGCGAGTCTTGCCAGTGCCCGCGCCTGCGACTATCAGGAGCGGCCCATCAATCGTCGTGACCGCCTCGTACTGCGCCGGGTTCAATTCTTTTTCATAATCAATCTTCGGCGCGCGAGCCGCAGCGCTCATCGGCTTCAATACAAGCTTCGTCTTGACCGGAACAGAGGTCTTGCCTGCTTCAATATCGCGCTTGAGCGATTTCAAAGCAGCCGCGAATTCTTTGATCGTCTGATAGCGTTGCTTTGGTTCTTTGGCCAGCGCCTTAGCTAAGACTGAGTGAACTACGCGCGGGACATCTGATTTAATGACGTGAGGCGGCTTCGGCTCTTCGTGCAGTATCGCGTGCATCGTGTCAATGTCGTTCTCGTTTGCGAAAGGACAGACGCCCGTCATTATTTCGTAGAGCACTACGCCAAAAGAGAATATGTCGCTGCGCAGGTCAACGCGGCGACCAAGCAACTGCTCAGGCGACATGTACTTCACAGTTCCAAGTATCGCGCCCGATTGCGTCTTGACTTGAACTATAGTCTTTTCCTGACTGTCGGCTTGAATGGCTCGCTTGCCTTCGACAAGTTTTGCAAGGCCGAAGTCCAGAATCTTCGCGTAACCGTCCCGGCTTATCATCAGGTTTTCGGGCTTGAGGTCGCGATGAACAATTCCGCGCTCGTGCGCCTTAGCCAATCCTTCCGCGATTTGTAGAGCGAGGTCGAGACAATCGCGCACGGCCAGCGAGCCTGCCGAGATTTTTTCACGCAGCGTTTCGCCTTCGACGTACTCCATCGCGATGTAAGGCTTGCCGTCGACTTCGCCGATTTCATAAACGGTAAGGATGTGCGGATGATTCAGCGCCGAAGCAGCGCGGGCCTCTTGAAGAAATCGGCGGCGGCGCTCTTCGTAAGCAATGGCGTTGGGCGAGAGAAGTTTCAGCGCAACGATGCGGTCAAGCTTTTCGTCACGCGCTTTATAGACTGCGCCCATGCCGCCCGCGCCTATCGGCTCAATCACGCGATAATGAGCGATGGTCGTGCCTTCAGCGATTAACTCTTTAGCTGGAGCCTGGCTCATGAACTCTGTCGCAATAACCGTCACTGTTTTTTCGTCTGACATTCGTCGCCCAAGCAACCTGCCGAATAATATGCGAATAATTGTAGTTCATCCCGCGAAGTAACTAAAGCGCGAGAGACGACTAAAAATATAAGAGCAATAAATCGTTTTGAAAGATTGCGCGCCAGCGCATAATAGCAACGCCATCGAAAGTCGCAGGTTGAGCGAGGCACAGAAGTATTTCTAATCGGGCAAGACGATTACGCCGTGCGAGCCATCAATGCCGGAAGGCATCGCGCCTGTTTCAGGCCGAATCGCCTTCAGCGCGACCTTATCTGCCAACTCGCGCGCGACTGAACGAGCTAATCGCGGCCGGTCGGGCGCTGAGCTTCAACTGTCGAGGTGATTCTGATGGTTGCGAAGAAAGGCGCCAATAAGATGAGAAAATTTGAACCGAGTTCAGGAAATATAGAACAACTTCTCCTAGCCTCCGATATACCGCGCCATGGCTTCATCCCACCTGCCTTGAGCTTTCATTATTAGTTCGATGACTTCGCGCACGGCTCCGCGCCCGCCCGCCCGCTTCGTGATGAGATGCGCGTGATGCTTAGCTTCTTCGACCGCGTCGGCTACGGCTACGGCAAGCCCCGCGCGCCGCAGCAGCGGAATATCAACTACGTCATCGCCAACGTAGCAGACTTCTTCATCGGTCAAATTCTCTTCCGCGAGTATTTGCTCGTAAGGCTCGGTCTTGACCCACGCCATCTCGTGCAGGTGCGCGACCTTTAACTCTGCTGCGCGGGCGCGCACGACCGAAGATTTGCGCCCTGAGATGATACCAACGCGAATGCCCGCGCGCTGCAGCATCACGATGGCGTGACCGTCTTTCACATCGAACGACTTGGTTTCATCGCCGTTGGGAAGCATGAAGATTCGCCCGTCGGTCATCACGCCGTCGCAGTCCAGAATCAAAATCTTCACGCGGCGCGCTCGTTCGATTATCTCGGCGTCTGTCACTCGCGTTCCTTCAATCAAAATATTCTTTCAACTCATCAAAACGATTGATAATGAAGTCGGGCGAAAGCTCGCGAAGTTGCTCCGCAGTTCTGTAGCCGTAAGCAACGGCGCACGTCAGAGTCCCTGCGTTGTGGCCCGCGTTCACGTCAGTTTCGCTGTCGCCTATCATCACCGCATCCGAAGCTTTGCCTTCGAGCAATCTGAGCGCTTCAAGCACGGGTCGCGGGTCGGGCTTGCGCGCAGGCAGCGTGTCGCCGCCGACAATAGCATCGAAGTATTTCGCTATTCCAAAATGATCGAGCATCAGGTGAGTGAAATGCGCTTCCTTGCTCGTGACAACAGCTTTGCGCTTATTGTCGAAATGCTCAAGCGTCTCGGTCACGCCGGGATAAAGCGAGGTCGTCTTCAACATCTCGTCTGCATAGTGCGCGTGAAAGAGCCTTATCGCTTCTCTGTGCATAGTTTCATCGGGCGGCTCTTCTGCAGGGTGCGTGACGGTGAGGCAGCGATAGACAGTCGTAGGAATCCCTTTGCCGATGATGCTGCCGACGGTTTCTTTAGAGAGCGGCGGGCGACCCAGATCATCAAGCATCAGATTGATTGACGAAGTCAGATCGCCGAGCGTGTCTATCAGTGTGCCGTCGAGATCGAAGAGCAATAGTTGAACTTTCATAGCGATCAGTGGTCAGTGGTCAGTGGCCAGTGTTCAGTTGATAGCTTGATAGTTGACTTGAAACGGGCTTCCAGAGCCATTTTCAAAGCTTTAGCCTTTAACTGACCACTGATCACTGACCCCCCGACCACTGCTTTTATTCTTCCTCCTCTTTCAGTTTCGTCAGCACAGAGAAATCTTCAAGTGTCGTTACATCTCCATGAACATCGCCGCTCGTTGCAATCTCGCGCAGCAAGCGTCGCATGATCTTTCCACTGCGAGTCTTCGGCAGCGCGTCTGCGAATCGAATGTCGTCGGGGCGCGCGAGCGCGCCTATCTCGTGCGCGACCCACTTGCGCAACTCTTCCTTGAGCGCATCCGAAGGCTTCTGGCCCGATTCAAGAGTGACGAACGCGGCGATAGCCTGACCTTTGATCTCGTCAGGCCGAGCGACAACAGCAGCTTCGGCCACCGCAGGGTGGGCTACGAGAGCCGATTCAACTTCCATCGTGCTCAGCCGATGGCCGCTGACATTAATCACATCATCCACGCGACCCAGTATCCAGAAATATCCGTCTTCATCTTTTCGCGCGCCGTCGCCTGTGAAATACATTCCCGGAATGTCGGACCAGTACTGCTGTACGTAACGATCAGGGTCGCCATAGATAGTTCGCAGCATCGAAGGCCATGGCCGTTTAATTACGAGATAACCGCCTGAGCCGGGCGGAACCGGATTGCCGTCGCGAGTCACGACGTCTGCGATGACGCCGGGAAACGGGCGAGTAGCTGAGCCGGGCTTTGTCGCAATCGCTCCGGGCAGCGGTGTTATCATTATCATCCCTGTTTCGGTCTGCCACCACGTATCAACTATCGGGCAACGCTCGCGGCCAATAACTTCGCGATACCACATCCACGCTTCAGGATTAATAGGCTCGCCTACAGTTCCGAGCAATCTGAGCGAGTTCATCTCGTAACGGCGCGGGTAGTGCTCGCCCCATTTCATAAACGCGCGGATTGCTGTTGGCGCGGTGTAGAAGATGTTGACCTTGTGCCGCTCGATTATCTGCCAGAAGCGATCAGGCTGAGGATAATTCGGCGCGCCTTCGTACATCACAACCGTCGCTCCGTTTTGAAGCGGACCGTAAACGATGTAGCTGTGACCGGTCACCCATCCGATGTCAGCCGTGCACCAGTAGATGTCATCATCTTTCAAATCGAAAACCCATTTTGTGGTGATGTATGTTCCAGCAGAATAACCACCCGTCGTGTGAACTACGCCCTTCGGTCTTCCCGTCGAGCCTGAAGTGTAGAGGATGTAGAGCGGGTGCTCTGCATCAAGAGATTCGGCTTCGCAGTGGTCTGAAGCATCAGCCATCAGTTCATGCCACCAGTGGTCGCGGCCCCACTCCATGTTGACGTGAGAGCCTGTGCGCTTATAGACGATCACGTTCTTCACGCTAGCGCACTGCGGCATCGCTTCATCAACGGTCGCTTTCAATGGGATTTCCGAGCCGCGCCGATAGAGGCCATCCTGAGTGATGACGGCGACTGATTGCGCGTCGTTGACCCGATCAACGATTGCGTTTGCCGAAAAGCCGCCGAAGATGACCGAGTGCGTCGCGCCTATTCGAGCGCAGGCAAGCATCGCGATGGGAAGCTCAGGCGTCATGCCCATGTAAATGGCAACGGTGTCGCCTTTCTTTATGCCGAGAGATTTCAAGACGTTTGCGAACCGCGAGACTTCCGCGAGCAGTTGATTATAGGTGATGGTGCGAATCTCGCCCGGCTCGCCTTCCCAGATGTATGCGGCTTTGTTCCTGCGCCATGTTGCGACGTGGCGGTCGAGGCAGTTGTAAGAGATATTGAGTTGGCCTCCGGTGAACCACTTGGCCCAAGGCGCATCCCATTCGAGGACTTTATCCCACTTCTTAAACCAGTGAAGCTCATCAGCAATTCGGCCCCAGAACTTTTCGGGGTCGGCTTCGGCTTCGCGGTATATGCGCTCATACTCTTCGAGGCTTTTGATGTGCGCTTGCTCTGAGAACTGTTTAGGCGGTTGGAATACTCTGCTCTCTTTCAGGATTGATTCGATGCTCGACGACATCGCGGTCTGCCCTCCGTCATTGAAGATGTAAAATGCAGGCACAATGAAATTATCACAAAGCCGCGAGCGGCTCAAAGACGGCCATTCAGGTTTCATTTGATCCCTATCTCGAACGAGCGTATAAAGGAATTAGTTGTAGGCCGGATGTACTCAGGCAGCTAGCTTGCAATCAGGAGTTGCCGCAGGAGCGAAGATACGACGCAGAATCTTATCAACGCGCGATGGTATCAGCTTATCCAAATGGTTCAGGGGTTACAGGCTGAGCAAAAGCGAACAAACGAGCATCTGGACAGCCTTGAAACAAAAGTTGACCAGCGAGTGCGCGAGACGCGCCCGATATGGGAAGCGGTTCAAGCGCAACTTGAAGAAATGAACGAACGACTCAGGAATGCCGAAGCAGAGTTGAAAGAGGCGCGCGCCGAGATGACCAGCGGCTTCCGCGCCGTCGAGCGAAAGATCGGCATACTCAGCAAGAACCTCATTGATATGACTGCAGACATCAGAGAGTTGCAGGACCGCATCGAGAAACCCGAATCGCAACCGTCATAAGCTCATCCCCCCTGTTATCATTGCGACTCTCGGTTCAACACATTATTCTTTCTGGCTGTTGAATCAACACTCGGAAAAACTTTTAGCCATCGGGTTGCTGTCAATTGACGCCAATGGAGGAGAACCCATTTGTCAGACTACGTGAATAACATCGCCGAGCAGGTCAAAGGCGAGGTGCGCAAAGCCATCGTCGGTCAAGACGAAGTCATCGAGCAGGTGCTCATTGCATTGCTCACCGAAGGCCACGCGCTTATTGAAGGCGTGCCGGGGACGGCGAAGACTCTGCTCGTGAAAGTTCTGGCCCGCGCTACAGGGGCGCAGTTCGGGCGCATTCAATTCACGCCCGATCTTATGCCCGCAGATGTGACCGGCACGAACATCTTCAACATGGCTACTTCGTCTTTCACCTTGAGACACGGGCCAATCTTTACGGACCTGCTGCTCGCTGATGAAATCAATCGCACGCCGCCGAAGACTCAGGCCGCGCTTTTGGAAGCGATGGAAGAACGCCAGGTCACGATTGACGGCGAAGTGCACAAGCTGTCGCCACTCTTCACCGTGCTTGCGACGCAAAACCCGATTGAGTACGAAGGCACGTACCCGCTGCCCGAAGCGCAGCTCGACCGCTTTATGCTCAAAATAATGATGAGCTATCCGAGCGAGCAGGAAGAACTGCAAGTCATCTCGAACTGGAATGCGGGCTTCAACGCGCGCAGGCTCGAAGACATCAACATCCATTCGATAAACGATCCAGCGGCTGTGCTCGAATGCCGCTCGCAGGTGCGAGCAATCACTGTAGAAGAAGGCATCCAGCGATACATTGTTTCGATTATTCGCGCGACGCGCTCGGCCTTGAACATCTCCTGGGGCGCAAGCCCGCGCGCGGCAGTCGCGCTGCTGCTCTGCTCGAAGGCGCTCGCGGCGATGCGAGGTCGCAGCTTCGTCACGCCCGACGATGTGAAAGAGATAGCGAAACCCGTCTTGCGCCACCGTATAATCCTGCGCGCCGAAGCTGAGATTGAAGGACTCACGACAGACCAGGCGCTCGATGAGGTGATGGCAGGCATCGAGGTGCCGCGATGAGAGTGATTATGAAAAGAAGAATCTGGTTTGAGGTTGCAAGATTATTTTCATTCGCGCTGGCCGTTTGCCTGATGATGAATTCATTCGGTCAGCGCGCAGAGGTCTTCGCTCAGGAACCGAAACTCGATCTGTTAATCAAAGGCGGAAGCGTCATTGACGGCTCAGGCTCAAACGCATTTCGCGCCGATGTAGGCATTCGCGGCGACCGCATAGTTTTCATCGGCGACGCAGCAAAGTCCGGTATGAGCGCAACCCGCACGATTGACGCAACGGGCCTAATTGTCGCGCCGGGCTTCATTGATCCTCATACGCACACATTTGAAGACCTGTCTAACCCAAAGCGCAAATCGAACGAAAACTATTTAATGCAGGGCGTAACGACTGTCATCACGGGCAACGACGGCGGCGGGCCGGTTCACGTTCGCGAGGTTCTGGACCGCTGGCAGCAGCAGGGCATCGGCACGAACGCCGCTTTGCTTGTGGGGCAGGGAACCGCGCGCCGACTCGTGATGGGGATGAGCGACGCTGAGCCGACGGCTAAACAGCTTGAGGAGATGCGCGCTTTAGTTCGACAGGCGATGGACGAAGGGGCGCTCGGAATGTCGACGGGCCTTTACTATGCACCCGGCAGTTACGCCAAGACCGAAGAGGTCATCGAGCTTGCGAAAATAGCAGCCGAGCGCGGCGGCATTTATGATTCGCATATGCGGGATGAAAGCTCTTACTCAATCGGTTTGCTCGGCTCGATTCAAGAGACTATCCGCATCGGGCGCGAGGCGGGAATTCCGGTTCACATTTCGCACATCAAGGCCCTAGGCACAGACGTCTGGGGCAAAAGCAAAGACGCAGTTGCGATGATCAACAAGGCTCGCGCTGAAGGCATTGACGTGACGGCAGACCAGTATCCTTACACGGCATCAGGCACGAGCATTACGGCTTCGCTCGTTCCGCGATGGGCCGAAGTAGGCGGCAATGCTGAATTGCTCAAGCGCATTGATGACGCGCAGGTGCGCCCGCGTCTTATTCAGGAAATGGAAGCCAATTTGAAGCGTCGCGGCGGGCCTGAGTCGTTGTTAATTACATCGGCGCGCGACAAAAGTTTTGTAGGCAAGACGCTCGGCGCGCTGGCGAAGCAGTGGAATAAATCGCCGATTGAGGCCGCGCTTGAGATAATCAAAGCGGGCGGCGCGGGCGTGGCCTCGTTCAACATGAACGAGAAGGACATAGAAAATTTCATGAAGCAGCCGTGGGTGATGACAGGCTCGGATGGGTCGGAAGGTCATCCGCGAAAGTACGGCACTTATCCGAGAAAGCTGCGCGAGTACGTTTTCAATAAAAAGATAATAACGCTCCCATTTGCGATCAGAGCAAGCAGCGCAATGGTCGCAGAAACTTTTCACATTCCTGAGCGCGGCCAGATTAAAGTCGGCAACTACGCTGATGTGATTGTGTTCGATGAAAAGACCGTTGCTGACCGCGCGACCTACGAGCAGCCTGAACTGATGGCAACGGGGATGAAGTTTGTGATTGTCAATGGCAAGCTCGTTGTAGAAGACGGCAAGTACACGGGCGCGCTCGCGGGCCGCGCGATACGAAAGCAGTGAATTGTAGGGGCGATTGGCGCGTGTTGCGCTACGCGCGGCGCGGGCTTGTCCCTGCCCGCGACCCGCAAGCGGGTTCCCCGCGTCAGCGCGATGAAAAGATTGCCAATTCGCCACAGTTGATTTCCGTCATGGCCTATCGGCCATCCGGGCAGGGACAAGCCCTGCCCCTACTTTCTATGCCGTTCAACTCACGCGAACACAAAGAACCGATACCGGCGGCGGCGGTCGCTTTCGTGCGCGACTCTGAGCAGGGCATCGAGGTCTACCTGAGCCGCCGTCCCGCGCACTTTCGCTATTATCCCGGCGCGTTCGTCTTTCCCGGCGGTCGAGTTGATGACGGCGACGCCGACATAAGAATGGCGGCCTGCCGCGAAGTCCGGGAAGAGATAGGAGTTGAGATTGATCCTGCGCGCCTTGTGCTCCTGCGCGATACGCATACAAGCCCGCACGCGGGACCCGTTTATCACCTCCGCACTTTCGCTTATCCAGTCGAAGGCGAGATGTTGACGCAGCCCAACCCTGATGAGGTTGAGGAAGAGACGTGGGTCACGCCGCGCGAAGCTCTCACGCAATTAGAGCTGCCATATCAGATACGTGCTGCGGTTTACACTATCTCGCAATACCGAAGCGTCGCTGAGTTGCTCGCCGCGCTCGAACGCGGGAGCGTGAACGAGGATTACTGGATTTGAGGTTCGTATTCACAAGACGGTTCTTTGTTCTGCTGGCCGCCGGCTTTGTGCTGCTTTCGCTCGGATGGGTGAACCGCGACGCGCTTTACCTCACGGTCGTTTACGACTTTGTTGTGTTTGCGCTTGCTGCGATTGATTATTTCATCTCGGAGCGCGCCACGAGCTTTCGCGTCACGCGCGAGATGGAAGACCGCTTCTCAATGGGCGCGGAGAATGCTGTGACAATTAAAATCACAAACCTCTCGCGACGCAAAGCCACTTTCATTGTGAAAGACGAATACCCGCCGCAGATGAATCTCGTCACCCCGCGCGAAGTGCGAATGCCTGTCCCCGCAGGTCGCTCGCGAACGTGGAGCTACGAGCTTTTGCCGACGGCGCGCGGGAGCTACAGCTTTGGCAACACGGCTGTGCGATTTCGCTCGCGGCTTGGACTTTTATGGAAGCAGTTTGATTATCCAACGGCGCGCGATGTGAAAGTCTATCCCGACATTCGAGAAGCGAAAAAGCACGAACTGTTCGCGCACAGGAATCGTCGGCCTGAGCCGGGACTTCGCCGCATGCGAGTTCGAGGGCAGGGGCGCGAGTTTGAATCGCTTCGCGAGTTCGTCGTGGGCGACGAGATACGACACATCTCCTGGGCGGCGACTGCGCGGCGCGGCAAGCTCATCACTCGCCAGTACACAATCGAGCGGAGCCAGAACATTATCGTGCTGCTCGACACGGGCCGATTGATGACTGCGCGCATTGGGAACCTCACGAAACTCGACCACGCCATCAACGCGACGCTTTCGATTGCTTATGTCGCGGCGGCGGGCGGCGATAACATCGGGTTGATTGCCTTCTCGCGGCGAATAGTCGGCTACCTGCCGCCGCGTCGCGGGCGCGATCAGATCAATCGTTTGATGGACGCGCTCTATCACCTTGAGCCGCAGATGATCGAGCCGAGCTACAAGCGCGCCTTTAATTTCTTCAACGCGAACTGGCATCGCCGATCATTGGTCGTCATACTGACGGACCTTGTTGACCGCGACGCTTCGGCAGAGCTGCTCGCGCACACATCGAAGCTGATACCAAGACACCTGCCGCTCATCATAACTATAGGCGATACGGACTTGCGCGAGCTTGTTCGAGCGCGGCCCGTCTCGACAGCAGACGTTTATCGTCAGGCCGTTGCCGAAGAGATACTTCATCAGCGCGAAGAAGCATTGGCCGCGATTCGCCATGCGGGCGGGCTTGCGATAGACGTCCCTGCGGGACAATTGTCGCTTGAGCTTGTCAACAAATACATGGAAGTGAAAGAGCGCGGCTTGCTATAGACGTTTTGATTTGCTCGCTTGACAGTATCTTCTACTGGTCTCTATTCTAAATCTCAGAAGTTGACCTTACACCATCCCCCCACAGGACGCTTAGTGCGCGATCATATTCAGACAGCGCGCCTGTTTGTTATGAGCTATCGCATTGAGCAGGACCGGCAATCTCACACCTCCCTCATCCTCACAGGAGAGACGATCCCGTTCAACAACCATCTTTGGCGGACGCTTGCGCAGAGGATTCATTCCCTCAACCGGGATGAAGGAGCTTCACCGATATGAAAAGATTGATGTTCAACACCAAGCGTCTAATGATTCTCTTGTTAATAGTGTCGGCGTGCTGGCTGCCATCGTTTTGCTATGAGACGGGCGCATCAACTCATTCAAAGCCTGCGACGATGGGCGCGATGCGCCACAGCCTCTCGCTTGATGAGCGAATTGCTTATCAGCGCGCTGCTGCAGACTTGCTATTCACTTTTTCGTCTGGCGCTTCCGTAAGGAATCATCACTTGAGCTTGACCGCCGATAGTCCGCTTCGTATCATGATGCGTGCTATTCACACCTATTGAGAACGGACCGGCATCGAGGGTAGCAAGCCTTATCAGGGTGGTCGGCACACCATCAAAATTGGAGCAGGAGAATAAACATGGCAGAACAAGAACACGGCGCGATTGTGTGGCACAACGGGAAGCTCATTCCCTGGCAAGAGGCCAAGATTCACGTGATGTCTCACGTGGTCAATTATGGCTCGTCAGTATTTGAGGGCATACGCTGTTACAACACGAAGAATCGCGGGCCGGGAATATTTCGGCTCGACGCGCACATCGAGCGATTGCTCAATTCAGCTCACATCTACCGCATGCAGGTGCCTTACACCTACGAAGAAATCATGGACGCATGCAGCCAGCTTGTTCGCGCAAATGATTATAAAGAATGTTACCTGCGGCCATTAATCTTTCGCGGCTACGGCACGTTCGGCGTTGACCCATTCCCCTGCCCGATAGAGATGTATATTGCAGCTTGGGTGTGGGGCAAGTATCTCGGCCCTGAAGCTCTTGAGCAGGGTGTTGATGTTTGCGTATCAAGTTGGACCCGCATCGCGCCGAACACGCTGCCTTCGATGGCGAAAGCGGGCGCGAATTACATGAACTCGCAGTTGATCAAGATGGAGGCGAAGGTCAACGGCTACGTTGAAGGCATTGCGCTCGACCCTGAAGGCCATATCAGCGAAGGCTCCGGCGAAAACATCTTCCTTATCAAAAACGGCGTTGTGATGACGCCGCCGCTTTATTCGACCATCCTGCCGGGCATCACGCGCGACAGCATTATTAAAATTTGCGAGGAGATGGGCATACCCGTAGTCGAGCGAGCCATCCCGCGCGAGATGCTCTACATCGCCGACGAGATTTTCTTCACTGGAACGGCTGCGGAGATAACGCCGATTCGTTCGGTTGACAAAGTTCAGGTCGGAGCAGGCAAGCGCGGCCCGATTACGACTGAGATTCAAAAACGGTTCTTTGATATTATTAACGGCGAAGTCGAAGACCCGTTCGGCTGGTTCACCTGGGTTGAGCAACCGAAAGCGGCAACTCAACACGAGCCGCAGATAGCTTAGCCACGAGCGACATTAGAAGATTATGTCACAGCTTCAGTCCACCTCTGTTGATGAAACTCTCCGTGAGGTGGACAATTTCTTTATGAAGACAGGCCCTGTTCACGAGACACTTAGCAAACTGGCTGAGCGGTTGCCTAAGGAGAAGATTGACTATGCGTTGATTGGCGGCATGGCTCTGGCGCTTCACGGATTCGTGCGACCCACACAGGACATTGATTTGTTAATGACAGCCGAAGGGTTGGAGCGATTTCACTAAAAACTGGTCGGACGCAGATACGTGGCGGCATTTCCGGGAGCGCGAAAACATTTTCGCGATGCTGAAACGGGCGTGCCAATCGAAGTTATAGCCGCAGGCGAATATCCGGGCGATGGCAAGCCCGTTGTTTTTCCTGATCCGGCTGACGCTTCAGTTGAGATTGACAATTATCGAGTCGCAAGCATCGAGAAATTAATTGAGATGAAACTTGCATCAGGAACCACCGCCGAGCATCGCCGCTTGAGAGATTTGGCAGATGTCCAGCAACTTATAGAAACGCTCAACCTTCCGCTTGAATTGGCTGATGAATTGGATTCATCTGTAAAAAATGAATATGCACGCCTGTGGCGACTTGCGCAGCAAGCGCGCGATACTTCTGAGTCTGAAAAAGGCTGACGCGATTACTTACGCTTCCACTTAGTGCCCTGCGGCGTGTCTTCGAGAATGATCCCGCGCGCGGCCAGATCATTTCTTATTTCATCGGCGCGCTTGAAATTGCGATCGCGGCGCGCCGCGTTGCGCTCTTCAATCAACGCTTCAATCTCAGGCTCAAGCATCTCTTCACGATGCTCGCCCAACACGCCCAGCACCGAATCAACCCGTTCTAAAAACTCAAGCGCGCTCGCGCGATCATCCGCGCCGAATTCCCCAGCGTCAATCGCTATGTTTATGTCGCGCACCATCTCGAAGATTGCCGCCAGCGCCCGCGACGTGTTCAAATCGTCGTTCATCCCCGATTCGAAATCTTCGCGCGCTCGTGCGATTATCTCTTGCACGCGAGGATGCGCTCCAGCCGCGCCCGCGTAATCATTTACACGACGACGGAAGTTGCGCAATCGCTCAAGCGATTCTGCTGCCTGGCGAAGCCCGGCAAACGTGAAGTTCAACTGAGTGCGGTAAGGCACGCTCAATAGCAGGTAGCGAATCGCGTCGGCGCTGTAACCTTGCTTGATTAAGTCGCGCACGGTGTAGAAGTTGCCTAACGACTTAGACATCTTCTGGCCTTCGACCAACAGAAACTCCGTGTGGACCCAGAAGCGCACGAAGGGCTTCCCCGTTGCGCCTTCCGATTGCGCTATCTCGTTTTCGTGATGCGGAAAGATCAAATCAACGCCGCCGCAGTGAATGTCGAACGACTCGCCAAGATACTTCATTGACATCGCAGAGCATTCGAGGTGCCAGCCCGGACGGCCTTCGCCGAAAGGAGAGGCCCATCGCGGCTCGCCTTCTTCCTTCGGCTCTTTCCACAAGACGAAGTCGCGCGCGTCGGCCTTTTCGTACTCGTCAACGTCAACGCGCGCGCCCGCGATGTTGCCTTCGACTTTCAGGCCGGACAGCTTGCCGTATTCTGCAAAAGTCGCGATGCTGAAATAAAGCGAGCCGTCGCTCTTGTATGTGTGCCCGGCCTGTTCGAGGCGACTCATTATCTCGATCATTTCAGGGATGTGATCTGTCGCGCGCGGCATCACTTCGGGTCGCTCGATGTTGAGCGTCTCAGAATCTTTCAAGAATTCGTTGGTGAAAAAGTCCGTGTACTCGCGCAGGCTCTTTTTTTGTTCGAGCATCCCGCGAATAATCTTGTCGTCCACGTCCGTGATGTTCATGACGTGAAGCACTTCGTAACCGAGATATTTCAAATAGCGTCGCAGCACGTCGACGGCGACAAATGTTCTGAAGTTGCCGATGTGGCCGTAGTCGTATACAGTCGGCCCGCACGCATACATCCTCACGCGATTTCCTTCTGCGGGTTTGAATTCTTCCTGAGCGCGGGTGAGCGTGTTTTTGAGTCTAAGCATAATCGTCGGGCCACTCCCATGTAAGCAATCTTAACTAAAGATTCAAAACGAAATGGTATCCATCGCTTATTGTGATTGTCAACAAATGTGCTTTTCAAAAACGATGCCGAGCATAATCGCCTACGATTACGCCCGGCCCTCTGTTTAATTGAAATTGGTGGCTACAACTGAAGCGATTTCACTTCGAGGTATTCTTCAAATCCGTAGCGGCCAAGCTCGCGCCCGTTGCCAGATTGCTTGTAGCCGCCGAACGGAGCCATCGGATTGTACTTGCCGCCATTAATATCAACCTGTCCCGTGCGCAATCGTCGAGCAACCTCCTTTGCACGTTCGACGTTGCGCGACCATACGCCGCCCGCAAGCCCGTAGATCGTGTCGTTCGCAATTCGCACCGCGTCGTCTTCCGTATCGTAAGCGATGATCGAAAGTACAGGCCCGAATATCTCTTCGCGCGCAATCGTCATCTCAGGCCGGACGTTGGCAAACACGGTCGGGCGAACGAAGTAACCCCGCTCCAACCCTTCGGGTGCGTCCGGACCGCCCGTCACAAGCATCGCGCCTTCTTCGATTCCTTTCCTGATGTATGAGCGCACGCGCTCGCGCTGTGTTTCGGAAACAAGCGGGCCGAGTTTGGCTTTCCCCTCGCGCGGGTCGCCTAAAGTGAAGCCTTCTGCCGCTTCTTTTGCGATTCGCGCTGCTTCATCGAGCCTGTCTTTCGGAACAAGCAAACGAGTATGCGCCGAGCAGGTCTGGCCTGAGTTGAAGTAGCAACTGTTGACCGTGCTGCGAACAGCTTTTTCAAAGTCGGCGTCATCGAGCACGATGCTTGCAGACTTGCCGCCTAATTCAAGAGCAACACGCTTGACCGTTTGTGCCGCAAGCTCGCTCACGCGGCGGCCCGCTCGCGTCGAGCCTGTGAAGGAGATCATATCAACGTCCGTGTGCGCGGCTAAAGCTTCGCCGACGACAGGGCCAAGACCTGTGACGAGATTGAACACGCCCGCAGGCAACCCCGCGCCGTCAATTATCTCAGCGAGAATAAAGGCCGTGAGCGGCGCGACTTCGCTCGGCTTCAAAATGACCGTGCAGCCTGCGGCAATTGCGGGCGCGACTTTGGCGACTACCTGGTGAAGGGGGTAGTTCCACGGCGTAATGCAGCCGACCACGCCGACCGCTTCTTTGACGATTAAAGAATTCCCCACCTGCTCTTCAAATTGATACTCGGTCAAGAGCTTGGCATACGAGCCTGCAACCATCGCGGGCAGACCGGCTTGAACCGCAGTCGCCAGTGGCAGAGGCATTCCGACTTCGGCGGCGATGATTGAAGCTATCTCGTTTTGCTTTGCCACGAGTCCTTCGGCTATGCGCTGCAAGTACGCGGCGCGTTCCTGCGGCGAAGTCTGCGACCACGAATCGAAAGCTGCGCGAGCGGCGGCAACCGCAGCGTTTATATCTTCGGCTGTTCCTTCGGGCACGCGGCCCATCACTTCTTCGGTTGTCGAGTTTATAACGTCGAGCATCCCCGCGCCCTTAGGCTCAACCCATTTGCCATTCACGTAGAGCTTGTCGTGAATGATTACTTCCCGTTCTTTTGAAGCCGTCATATTTGTGTCTCCTTATAATCGAATAATCACCGCGACTCGGAAAGCTAACGAACCATGCTTATACACCGCGCGCTGCGGTTTCATCAAACACGATTCAAGAATTGACACTCCCTTTCTTCGCAACCTACAATCAGTTTCGACGCGACTCCCCCTTTGTGTCGCTCTTTGCGATGTTGACAACACGATTCAGAGGTTGCTCGGTGAGATTTCGCTTAACCCTCATCTCTCTTATTGCGCTCCTGTCGCCATTCATAGCGCCTTTCTCTTTTAACACAAGCGGTGTTGCTGCTGGATCAACGGAAGAAGTCGGCCCGCAGGAGTTGGAAGTCTTTCAGGGCTACCTCGACCCCGCGCCTCTGGGAATGAATGTTCGTTATGCGTGGACTCTTGAAGGCGGGCGCGGCGAGAACGTGCGCATCGCCGACATCGAATTCGGCTGGAACCTTAATCATAACGAGCTTGTCGCAAAAACGTCCGACCTCTTTCTCTACGTCAAAGGCTTAAGCCCGCTGCCGAACGCGCAGTTGAATCAGGCCAATATTGATCACGGCACGGCTGTTCTGGGCGAGCTTGTTGCCGCGCGCGATGGAATAGGCGTGACTGGCATCGCTCATCAGGCGAAGCTCGGACTCGTGAACCCGCTGACGGAATCCAACAAGCTCGATGTGGCCGCTGCGATTCGCCGCGCGGCTTCGCGCATGGAGCCGGGCGACGTTATCCTCTTAGAGCTTCAATCAACAGCCGGACCGCGCTTCGATCTGTCGACGGGCAAGGGACTCGTGCCGATGGAGTATGACCCCGACGTGTTCGACGCGATTAAGGAAGCGACTTCGAGCGGCATCGTCGTCGTCGAATCTGCCGCCAATGGATTTGAAGACCTCGACAGCGCGGTTTACAACGGCGCGTTTGATCGCAATAAGAAAGATTCAGGTGCGATAATCGTCGGCGCGGGACTGCCCGAAGGCAACGTCTATGGGCCGGGACCTGATCGCGAGCGGTGTGAAGAATCAAATTACGGCTCGCGCGTTGACCTTCAAGGGTGGGGCCGATTTGTCGTCACAGCAGGCTACGGTGTGCTCAGAAAAGAGCAGGGCGAGAACAACTGGTACACAGATGTATTCGGCGCAACCAGCGCGGCAACTGCGATGGTCGCGGGCGCGGCGGCGTTAATCCAGAGCATAGTCAAAGAGCGCGGGCGCGGGCCGCTTGCGCCCGAAGAGTTGCGCCGCTTGCTTGTGTCAACTGGCACTCCGCAGACAGGCAACGCGAATCAGCACATAGGCCCGCGACCTGATCTGCGCGCGGCAATCGAGGCGCTCGATGCGACGGGCAATGACGTTACTCCGAAGATTGACAAGCTCTCGATGAAATCGAGCGGCAAGCTGATTGTTGACGGCGAGAATTTTCTGCCTCACGATTCGATAATCGAGGTTGATGGCCAGACAATCACGCGATTGAAATATCCTTCAAGCTATGCGCTGCCGAACGGAACAACGACCCGCATAATGACAAAAGGCGACGTAAGCGAACTCATCCCGCGAGGCGTGCAGGTATCGGTCACAGTGTTTACGCCATCGAGCGGCAGGCGCAGCGAGCCGTTTCTCTTTCGCCGCGAATGAGTCTCTGGGTCGTAGCAATCATCGTCTTTTTATCCAACATCCCTTTCGGCTACTGGCGCGAGGGCGCGCGCAAGTTTTCCCTTCAGTGGATTCTGGCCATTCACCTGCCTGTTCCTTTCGTTATAGCTTTGCGAATATTTTCGCAGCTTGGCTGGCGGTTCATAACCTTTCCGGTCTTAATCGGGGCTTACTTCGCGGGCCAGTTCGCGGGCGGGATGATTCGGCGCCGCCGCGAGAAGATGAAGCGCGGATGATTTCACGTTTGAAACCTTCCATTTCGATTTGATTGTAATAACTAAGAAGCTGATGTAAAGTTGCACCTGTGGACCTTGCCCTGCGCCTGCGCGAGCGTGTGGAGCATTTATACCTGTCGTCCGACTCTGCACGTCGGCTCGTAATCATTCTTCGCAAAGCGCGATGTTCAAAACGAAAAAGGGGTGCGGATTATGCGGACACAGGAGTCGAGGGATTTCAATAACCAACAGACTTCCAAGAAAAAGCAAGCCGCCACAGGCGTCGAACGCGACCTGACCAATGAGAGACTCGCTTTGTATGAAGCGATATTCGCTAACTCGATTGACGGCATCGCAATAATTGACGCGCAGGGCAACTACATACGACAAAACCATGCGCATCGGTCGCTGCTCGGCTACGAGGACGAAGAGCTGCGCGGCAAAACTCCCGCAATACATCTTGGTGATGAAGCGTTTGCTCTGATAGCTCAAGAGCTTGCCGCGACCGGCGCTTATCGAGGCGAGCTTGAGAGCCGCCCGAAAGCGGGCCAGCCGATGACGATTGAGCTTTCGGCTTTCGCCGTGCGCGACGAGGCAGGCGAGCCTGTTTGCTTCGTCGGAATCAAACGGGATGTGACCGAGCGCAAGCAGGTCGAGCATCAATTGCGCGAGCGCATCAATCAGCTTCAGACCATCTATCAATTGACCGACGCAGTCAGCCGCGCCGAAGAGATCGAAGATATTTATCAGGTGGCGCTCGACGCGCTACAGCGCGCGTTGAAGATAGAGAGGGCTTCGATACTGCTCTTCGATTCTGACGGCGTTATGCGATTCAAAGCATGGCGCGGGCTGTCGGATGAATATCGAAAAGCGGTCGCAGGACACACTCCGTGGTCGCCGGATGAAAAAAATCCTCGGCCTGTCCTAGTCCCAAACGTCGAGCAGGAAGAGAGCCTCGCCGCGCTCCGCGAAACAATTCTCGGCGAGGGCATTCGCGCGATGGGATTCATCCCGCTCGTTTACAAATGCCGACTGCTCGGCAAATTCATGATTTATTACGCCGCGCCGCACCTGTTCACAGAAGAAGAGATTCAGATCGTTCAGACCATTGCAAGCCACGTCGCCATAGCTATAGAGCGAAAGCAGTCTGAAGACGCGCTGCGGCGCAGCGAGCAGTTCAACAAACAGATAATCGAATCGAGCAGCGACTGCATCAAGGTGCTCGACACTGAAGGCCGCCTGTTGTTTATGAGCGCAGGCGGGCAACTGAAGATGGGGATCACGGACATCTCCAGTCTGATCGGGCAGTCGTGGGTGGATTTTTGGAGTGGCGATGACAGGCAGGCCGCACGCGAAGCGATTGAACAGGCGAAAGTCGGAGGCGTCGGCAGATTTCGCGGCTTCTGCCCGACCGCGATGGGAACGCCGAGATGGTGGGATGTAATTGTCACGCCGATTAGAGACGATAGTGGCCGCGTAGAGCGACTGCTTTCGATATCGCGTGACGTCACAGAGCAGAGACAGATTGAAGAAGCGTTGCGCCGCAGCGAGCAGGAATTGTCGGACTTCTTCGAGAACGCGCCAATCGGTTTGCATTGGGTCGGGCCGGACGGAAGCATTCTCAGAGTGAACAAGGCGGAACTCGACCTGCTCGGCTACACGCGTGATGAATATCTCAATCGCAACATAGCCGATTTCCACGCCGATAAAGATACTGTTGACGACATCCTTCATCGCCTCTCTTGCGCAGAGACGTTGCAGGATTATGAAGCCCGCCTCGTGTGCAAGGACGGCGCGATCAAGCACGTTTTGATCAGCTCGAACGTGCTGTGGGAAAATGGCCGATTCGTTCACACACGTTGCTTCACGCGCGACGTGACCGAGCGCCGCCTCGTCGCTGCATTGCTCGATGGACAAAAGCGCGTGCTTGAATTGATCGCTCAGGGCGCGCCGCTGCCTGCGGTTCTGGAAGTCCTGACCCGCGCCATCGAAGAGCAATCGAGTGCAAACGCGCTCGCCTCGATCTTATTGCTCGACAGGGACGGAGTCCATCTC
Source organism: Blastocatellia bacterium (assembly GCA_035575515.1). Lineage (GTDB taxonomy): Bacteria > Acidobacteriota > Blastocatellia > UBA7656 > UBA7656 > DATLXU01. The sequence goes on along the minus strand of DATLXU010000113.1, from coordinate 47,489 downwards.
AGACACGGAGCGGCTCCGAGCCTGCCCGCAAGCTACAATGAGGCGATAGACGGAATAGCAATCGGCCCGTCGGTCGGCTCCTGCGGCACGGCGGCTTATCTGAGCAAACAAGTCATCGTGACAGACATTGCCACGGATCCGCTCTGGGCCGACTTCAGAGAGCTTGCTTTAGAGCACGGGCTGCGAGCCTGCTGGTCAACGCCGATATTTTCTACCGAAGGCAAAGTGCTCGGCACGTTTGCGATGTATTACCGCGAGCCTCGCGCGCCGAGCGAGCAGGACCTTCAACTCATCTCCATGGTTACTCGCACGGCGGCAATTGCAATTGAGCGAAAGCGCACCGAAGAGGATTTGCAGAATCAGCAGAAGTGGCTCGAAGCCGTGCTCAATTTGATGCCGACGCCGATGCTGTTGATTGAGCCGGGCACGGCCCGCGTGACTTTTGCGAACAAAGCCGCCGACGAGATGGCCGGAGGCGACTTCCCCAAAGGCAAGCCAGCCGAAGAGTATCACACCGTCTATTACTGCACAGACGGGGAAGGCAATCGCATTCCCGACGAAGAGATGCCCGGCGTTCGCGCTGCTCGCGGCGAACGGCTCGACGGGTTTCAGATGGAATGGCACACGCCCGCAGGGAAGCGATGGCTGATACTCTACGCCGACACACTGCCTGCAATGCACGGCCATCCGGCTACTTGCGTTGTGATGTTTCAGGACATCACGGCTATCAAACAGATTGAGGCCGAGCTTCAAAAAGCGAACCGCGCAAAGGATGAATTCCTCGCTACGGTGTCGCACGAAGTCCGCACGCCGCTCAACGCAATTTTAGGATGGGCGCGGATGCTGCGCACGGGCAAGCTCGATGAACAGATGGAAGCGCGCGCGCTTGAAACAATCGAGCGCAACGCTAAGGCGCAGGCGCAGCTCATCGAAGACCTGCTTGATGTATCGCGCATCATCACGGGCAAGCTGCGGCTCGATGTTCGCCCTGTTGAACTGGCAACGGTGATTGAAGCAGCGACCGATGCGGTGCGCCCTGCGGCTGATGCGAAAAACATCAGGCTCGATGTCGCGCTCGATTACGGAACCGGACCCGTGTCGGGCGACCCTGACCGCCTGCAGCAGGTCGTCTGGAATTTGCTGTCAAATGCCATCAAGTTCACGCCTTCGGGCGGGCGGGTCAGCGTTCGCCTCGAACAGAAAGGCGCATACGCGCGCATCAGCGTGAGCGATACGGGGCGTGGCATAAAGCCTGAGTTTATGCCTTATCTGTTTGACCGATTCACTCAGGCCGACAGCTCGCTCACGCGCAAGCACGGCGGCCTTGGGCTTGGGCTTGCAATAGTCCGTCATCTTGTCGAGTTGCATGGCGGGCGCATTCGCGCCACAAGCGAGGGTGAAGGGAAGGGCGCAACTTTTGAGATAACGCTTCCGCTGGCGATGGCGCAGGACCAGCTTCTATTTCTCAAAAGCGATACGATAATTGAGCTTCCGGCAGAGCCGATTGAATCGCTCTTCGATTCGAAGATAAAGATGAACGGCCTGCGCGTGCTTGTCGTTGATGATGATACGGATGCGCGCGAGCTTGTAAAGACTGCGCTGACGCAATGCGGCGCGGAAGTGAAAGCGGTTTCATCGGCAGCCGAAGCCCTTGAGGCGCTCGTGACATTCAAGGCCGACGTGTTGGTGAGCGACATAGAGATGCCGGGCGAAGACGGCTATTCGCTCATTCGCAAAGTGCGCGAGCAGGGAGACGGAGCGAGCCGCATCGCCGCCGCTGCGCTCACGGCTCACGCGCGAGTCGAAGACCGATTGCGCGCCCTGTCAGCCGGATTCGATACGCACGTTGCGAAGCCTGTCGAGCCTTCGGAGTTAATCGCCGTCGTCGCGAGCATCGCCAGAAGAATAGCAAAGGCCTGACGCGCAGCAGATTTGAAATATCAAATTTGCGGTTCCGAATCCGCGCTCACCTGCCGATTGCCGCAATCAATTGCAAGCGCGCATGCAAGCCTCGAATCTCTCTCTCGCCCTGCGCTCGCGCTCTCCGTCCTACCGGCGGAAGATTGCGACAGCTCGCGAGCAGATTCCCGCAACCGCATTCGCAAAAACGTAATCACTCGCTTTGCGGCATACTCAATGGCACAGGCGTTGCCAAACAACCTGCATGAGGCAAAACCGATGAGCGAGAGGCGCAGAATCTACATAGGATGTTCAGGGTGGAATTATAAGCACTGGCGCGGGCGATTTTATCCCGAACAGCTACGGCAGAAAGACTGGTTCGATTTCTACGCTCAGGTTTTTGACACTGTAGAGATCAATAACACCTTTTATCGTTTGCCGTCGGCAGTGACTTTCAGAGCATGGCACAAGCAGGCTCCCGATGGATTTATCTACGCTGTGAAAGCGAGCCGGTATATCACTCACCTGAAAAAACTGAAGGGCGCGAAACAATCGCTTGAACAGTTTCTCAACCGCGCGATCCTGCTTGAAGATCATCTGGGACCCGTTCTTTATCAACTGCCTCCCAACTGGAACTTGGACATCGAACGCTTGCAATCGTTTCTCGACCTTTTGCCTTCGGGCATAGACCACGTCTTTGAATTCCGCGATCAAAGCTGGATGGTGGAAGCGGTATTTCGGCTGCTTGATGAGCGAGGCGTTTCCTTTTGCGCGCACGATTTTCCGGGACTCGACGTGCCGCGCAGGGCCGTCGGGCCTGTTGCATACGTTCGCTTTCACGGACCGGAAAAGAGGTATAGAGGCAGCTACGCGGATGCGACTCTGCGTGGCTGGTGGCGCTGGATGCAACAGCAGCTTGAAGACGAAAAGCGCCTTTACGTCTATTTCAACAATGACGCTGGTGCCTGCGCCGTCCGCGACGCTCTTCGCCTTAAACAAATAGCCGGGCCGGATCGCAGCAGCTAAAGAGGCGCTAACCCGTTTTCTCCGGTTGCAGCACGCGGGGGTCTTGCGCATACAGCGCGGTGTATCCACATTCAAGGCAGACGTGAGCTTCGACCGGCGTTGTCTGTGTCGTCGAGAGGCTCGTCACGTAGATTTGTTCTGGCAATGTGCCGACTCGCGCCATAATCACCTTGCCGCCGCATTTGTCGCAGTTCAGGTACATTTTCAAATCACCTCCTTTGCCTTGCCTCGTGCAAATAATGTTCGCAGGTTCGCTCAGCCTTCATCTATTAATTCAAAACCGCCAGGTAAAATCTTGCAACTGATGGCGATTGAAATATCGCGTCGCCTGCCGCAGATTTGCAAATGTCTCGATTCTGCCCGCCCGTGTGTATTCGATGCTTACGCAGGCGCGCCCGGCTCACGCAATCGCGCGCAAGGACGCGACGCACACGATCTATGAAGGTGGCATCTTTCTTGCAGTTCAATATCAACAAGGTTCTTTGTATGTATCGAAGTGTGCCTTTGAGCAGGCTCATCGTCCGAATCTCATATCCTCGGCAGTCTTCGCATCGCTGACGACGGCGCATCATTCAAACCGCTGCTTCATGCCTTTGCTTGCGATGGCGAGGGCCGCTTCAGCGCGTGACGATGAGCGAGATGTTCAGAAAATGCCAGAAGGAAAGGAGAAACAAAATGGAAAGACGGTATGCCAATTATGAACGCAGTTATGAGCGCGGCAACTACGGCGGTCGTGGTCGCGAGGAGCGCGGCCTTATAGATCGCGCGACCGACGAAGTGAAGTCGTGGTTTGGCGACGAGCGGGCTGAACGTCGCAGGCGCATGGATGAACGCAATAACTGGCGCGACCAGAATCCGCTCAGGGATTTGCGCGCGGGCGATGTTATGACGCGCGACGTGGTCTGTGTGCGTCCTGATGAGCCGCTTGATTACGCGGCGCAAATGATGCAGGAATGCGACTGCGGCGCGCTTCCCGTCATAGACCGCGCAGGCCGACTGCTCGGCATGATCACAGATCGCGACATAACGATAAGAGCCGTTGCGCGCGGGCTGGATGTGCGGCGAGCGCGCGTTGGCGATTGCATGACCGACGAAGCATTCGCTTGCAACGTCAATGATGCAATTGAAGATTGCATGCGCGCGATGTCTCGTCATCAGGTGCGCCGCATTCCAATTGTTGATGACCGCGACCGCGTAGTCGGTATCGTCAGTCAAAGCGACCTTGCGCGACACGCAGGCGAGCATCCCGGATATGGAGAGCGGCGCGCGATGGCTAACGTGCTGTGCGCAGTCTCTGAGCCGACGCATGCGCCTTACCGATAAACAGACCGGCGATTAGAAGCTGAATGCTGCCATGATCAGAAGACTCAAATCGGGCGACTACAGGCTCTATTCTCGCAAGAAAGACCCGAAGACGGGCAAGAGAAAGAACCTGGGCACGTTCAAGACCCGCGAGGCCGCGCAAAAACACGAGCGCGAGATTCAGTACTTCAAGCGGCGCTGACAAGAGCTGCGCGCGCATCAACGCCTTGAGAAGGGAAGAATCAAAAGTCGGCTCTGTTGCGCCCGGCCATTGCTTCTTCCCTTGCAGGCTTTTTCTAAATTGCTCTATTTGCCGCGGACCCATCCGTACTGCGTGTTCGATGGCATCGGTCCCTGCTGGCGGTATTCCGCTTTGAGCTTTTCGAGCGCATCGCTCGGCAGCGCATTGCGCTTCGCCTTCACGTCAACGCCATAGATGCGCGCCGCGTTCAATCCGAATATCTTTGCTTTGACCTGCGGCGTGAGCGGCTTCCATCCGAACTTCTTGGTCAACTCTTCGGGCATCTGGATTCTGCGCATCGCTTCAATCTGCCACTGAGGCGAGCCGCTCCATATCGCATCCGTGCCCCACATAATATGATCGTCGCCGAATGCGTCAATCATCATCCCTAAAACGTGCGCGCACAACACAGGGTCGGTTATCGCAAGCATCCCGAAGGTCGCGCCGATTTCCATATAGACGTTTTTCATCTTCGGGTTCTTCTTGCGCGCGGCGCACAGGTCCGATACCCACGGCACGTAGCCCGTCTCGGTCATCCCGTACTTGATTCCGTTTTCGCCCTTCATCGTCTTTGTCATTGACTCGATGACGTTGTCGAAGCCCTTAAACGCCGAATGGTAGATGATGAAATTCAAATCGGGGAAATCCGCCGCAGCTTTCGGAACGTCCTTCGGATCGCAGTGCTCGACGTTGAATCCGACGAGCGGCAGCCCTTTGTGAATGCATATCGTCTTGATGCCTATCTTGCGCGCATACTCAAAAGTTGGGTATGCTACTTTCTCATCATCCATCCACCAGCCGACCCCTTTGCGGTCGCTCGGCCAGCCCGTGTAGCCCTTCCACGCCTCAACCTTCATCTCTTCGGCCTGCTTGTGCATGCTTTCGAGATTGGGTGCGCCTAAGTCAGGCGAGAACAATCCGTGACTCACGATGCGGCGCGAGTGCGCAAGCCCGTTTATCTGCGCTCTTGTTTCGATCATCTTCGCAGGCGGCAGTATGTTTGTGTTCTCAACCGGGTCGGGAAAGCCTGAAATGACAGCCATCGTTGTGTCCGAGTCGAAGAAAATTTCTTTGACATAGTTGGCCAGCAGCAAATCTTCCGGCTGATGCTTGTGCCCTCTGAGCGCGGGATTCCACCGCTCGGCGACGCGGCGCATGCCGAGCAGAAAATTCATGCTCATCTGCGCGCGCGCTGGCGCGACGTGATGAGTCTGTATGTCGAAGATGAACTCATTCTTCGGCCATTTCTCGCTGTAAGCCGACGGGTCGAGCATTTCGCTCGCGTCAACATCGAAGACTTTGCCGAAGACGGAATTCATCGCGATAAAAGCTGTGGCCATTCCGCCCGTCGTTTGAAGAAAGCGGCGGCGCGTCAGCCCCAGGAGCTTTGCGTTGTGGTCGGCCATCTCGACCAGCTTGTGCTGGACCTGTTTTTGCCGTTCGGTCTGGTTTATGGGAATGAATTCTTCGTTCGAGACGATCTGCATCGGCACGGGCGAGTTCAAATCATTCTCTTCATCCAACTGGTACTTGCGAATCCAGCGAGCCATAGAGCTACGCTTGCCGGACTGGGAAGGCGCGGACTTCTTTCTTCTCACGGGAACATTCCTCCATCAATTGGGTTGAGCCGTTAAGTTTCGCCTGACGCGGGAATCAGGGCCGGTTGCATTCTTCCACTGACGGCTGGTGTTATACATTGGGCGAGTGGGGGAATGCAAGAGCAGGGGGCGGGGTCAGAGGTCGGGGGTCAGATGTCAGGGAAAGAACGGTTGCTGCCTTGAAATCGGCTCCAGGAGCCTGTCTCAAGGTAGCAGTCATTCAGCCCCTGACCCCTAACTCCTGCTCAAGCTATCGTGCTGCCGCCGTCAACGACTATCGTCTGGCCTGTGATATAGCCCGAAGCCCGTGAGGCCAGAAAGACGGCGACGCCTTTAAGTTCGCCTTCGCTTCCGACGCGGCCCATCGGGACGGCGGCTTCAATCAAGGGCTGCGCGGCTTCCAGAACTTTTTCGGTCATGCGCGATGGAAAAAATCCCGGCGCGATGGCGTTCACGCGGATGCCGCGCCGCGCCCACTTTGCCGCAAGCTCGCGCGTCATCGCAATCAATCCGCCTTTCGCGGCGACGTAGCCCACGATGTGCTGGCCCTGTTCCATCGAGCCTTTCAATCCCGCGACCGAAGCGACGTTGATGATGTTGCCGCTTTTGCGCTTGAGCATCTCGCGGCCAACGCGCTGCGAAAACAGAAATGCGCCCGTGAGATTTATGTCAATCACCATTCGCCACTTTTCGAGCGGGTGCTCTTCGATGGGCTGGCCCCATGTGACGCCTGCGTTGTTGACGAGAATATCTATCTGCCCGAAGATTTCTATGGTGCGATCAACCGATGCTTGAACGTCGCTTTCGTTCGACACGTCGCACAGCGCGCCTTCGCATTGGAACCCGCGAGCGCGAAACTCCTCGACCGTTGGCGTGAGCCATTGCTCGCGTCGAGCTAGAAGCATCAATGATGCTCCCGCCTCAGCCAGTCCTTCAGCCATCTCACGCCCAAGCCCGCGCGAGCCTCCAGTCACGAGCGCGACTTTGCCTGATAGATCAAATAGCTCTTTGAGTGTAGGCACGTTCCGTCTCTCCTTTTGAATGCTGGATTTGATTGCACGCCGCGCCTGAGAGCCGCGCAGCGCACAGATACTATCACTTTTGATTGCCCTGTGTGAACGAGTAGAATTGATTTCAGGAGGCGTTATGAAAAAAGCTGAACTGACACTGCCGGAACTTGGACTCATAGCCGGAACTCGCGGGCTGCTAGGCGCAGGGGTCGGGCTGCTGCTTGCAGATAAACTGAGCGACGATCAGCGCAAAGCCGTAGGGTGGACTCTTTTTCTTGTTGGAGCTATCAGCACGATCCCGCTGGCGATAAATGTCTTCAAGAGAGGGTGATTCTTTGCGACACACCGCGCGATTAAATTTCGATCATCGTGCGAACTCGTAATTGATGCTTGAGATTCGACCGCGCCAGTAGGGCTTCGGCCCTTCGGGAAGCACCCATGCAACCTCGCCTTCGAGCGGGATGCGCATTCCATCGCGTAGCTCGTAGCCGATCCAGCGACCTTCCCAAGTCGTGGGAACTATCGTGCCCGCAACTGCGCGCCCACGCGCTTCCGCATGCACTGTTTGTATCAGTCCGTTTTTGTCGAAGCGGAACAGCAGCGTCACTGTGATTTCACCCTCCTTCAAAATCGCTCTGGCAGAAGCATCGTCTACTGCTTCCCATTGCACGCCTTGGCTCGGAAGCAGCGCCGTCGGATACCACGCCGCTTCGGCAAAGAACCTCATCAACTCGCCTTCGGCAATCTCCGGCGTTCCGCGCATATTCACAAGCGACACCAGACCAAAGAGCGATGCATGCAGAAGGCCTTCGCCGGCGATGTAAGCATCATGCACGCAAGCTGTCAGGCCGGGCATCATTTTAATGCGGCCTTCCCATAGAAAGCCGGGTCGCCGCGTGATGACGCGCTGCGTCGAGGTGAATGGTTTCCATTGCTCGGCGGTTTCACTCAGGTTGAAAGTGCCTGTGTGATTTATGCTGACTGCTGCGATCATAGGCTGGCCATCATTGAGCACAGCGCGAAAGTACCGCTGCACCGGTGTGGGTAGATGGCTTAATTCTTGCGTGTTGTAGATTATCGGGCTGACAGGAAGGCGGGCTGCTTCTAGTTTTGCGCGCAAGTCTTTTGTGGCCGCTCGCCAATTAATGGAGCCGTACAGAAGAGCAACGGCGATTATTACCATCAGGCTTAGAACTGAAATTAGAATCATCTTCCCGCGCGCTTTGCTGCTTCCTGGAAGCTATCGCATATTGTCTTTCGGAAAGCCGACGCGATCAGGCTCGGCGTTCAACCGCGCGAGCATCTTTTTAATCAAGCGAGTCTTCACGCGCCCCTGCTCTTTCGGAATGACAAGATAGCGAACAATTGCTTCAATCCACGTGTTATCGCTCACGCGAAAAATAACCGACGGGTGTTCTTTTACGTCAAGAGCATCAACGGGCGTCTGCTCAAGCAAGTCGCGATAGACGCGAACGCGCTCCATCATCGCCTCGCCTATCTCCTGTTCGGCAATCTCCTGCATGACCTTGCCTACGAATTCGAGATCGCTGTTGTAGGCGATGTTGAACTTTATTTCGTTCCAGATGTAAGGAAACAGCGGCCAGCTATAGTTATAGACCATCGAATTGAGCACTTCCGAGTTTGGAAACTTAATCAGTCTGCCGCTCGGATGATCCGTCGAAAGATACTGCCCGCCGAATTCCCACAGCGTCGTGTCGAGATAGCTCACGTCAATCACGTCGCCCGTCGCGTCGCCTATGCGGATGCGGTCGCCTACGCGATACGGCTGGCGAACAAGTATATAGACCCAACCGATGAAGCTCGCAAGCACCGTTTGCAGCGCGAAGCCGAATATCAATGACGCAAGACCGAGTGATACAATGGCCGTCTGCCAGTTGACGAACAGCACGGCGATGATGATGAACAGCACTATGAGCGCGGCTATCAATCGCAGGATGCGCTTAAGGTTGTAACGATTCACCGGGTCTTGTATGCGCCCGATGAGATAAATCTGAATCGCCTTCGACAGGCCAAGCACCGCGACTACGAGCAGCGCGCCTCGCGCCAGTCGCTGCAGCGTGGCCCTGAGCGCGTCAGACAGACCGAAGTATTTGAGGCCGAACAGGTAGTAGAGAACTCCCAACCCGATAAGCAGCAGGATGTATGAGCCGAACCATAATTTGTCTTTCGTTTCGGTGACGGGCTTGACTTCCTGCTTCGTGGTGGCCGTGTGCTTGAGGGCTTCCTTTACATCTTTGTGTTCTTTGAGCCGTTGGACTTCGTTCTGCTTGTCTGTTGACATAGCGATTCCATTTTAGATTTGAAATCGCGTCCACATTTCTTGCGACGCGGGGACACGGCGACGCGGTGATAAGAGCAATCAATTCAGAAACGAGGCGTTGCAAAATCACTCTCCGCGTCGCCGTGTCCCCGCGTCGCAGTTACCGTCCGGCTTTTGGTCGGTTAGGGTTATCTTTCCTCTGCGACGGGTTCGAGCGAAACGCCATCTCTTCTTCGTCGCCTAAGATGTTCTGGCGTGGAGTTGACGCTTGAGTCACTTCTGAGCGTTTCAGCAACTCGCGGCTTTTGCCTTTGACTGGATTCTGCTTCTTGCCTTCGCCTGTGGGAGGCTGGTTGTCTCTCTTGTGCGGCATAACTTCCCCCTTGTTCGTTTTGGAAATCAACCTGGCTTAACGTCTGTTGCCAGGCGGTCTTTCTCTTTTAATTTCGCTTCGTCCCACAGAGCGTCCATCTCGATGTGATTTGAATCGACGGGCTTGCGCCCCTGCTCGCGCAATCGGTCTTCGATGTAGCGGAAGCGGCGGCGGAATTTGCGATTCGATGATTTGAGCGCGCTTTCAGGATCAATGCCTAACAGTCGCGCGACGTTCACCGCAACAAAAAGCAGGTCGCCGACTTCGCCAGCGATATCCTGATGAGTGGATGATTCATCTCCGACGGCTTGTTTCAGTTCTTCGACTTCTTCGTCGAGTTTTTCTAAGACAGATTGAACGTCGGGCCAGTCGAAATCAACGCGCGCCACTTTAGTAGTCATCTGAAACGCTTCCATCACGGCAGGCATCTTTGTTGAAACGCTGTCGAGCATCGAGCCGTCGGTTTCAGCCTTCTTGCCCGAAGCGATAAGCTCGGCCTCTTTGATGGCCTCCCAGTTGCGAAGCACTTCGGCTGAAGAATCGGCTTTGTCTTCGCCGAAGACGTGCGGGTGGCGGCGGATCATCTTTGATGAAACGCGCTCGATGACATCAGCAATCGTGAAGCGATTTTCTTCCGAGCCGATCTGGCTGTGAAAGACTACCTGAAGCAGCAGGTCGCCAAGCTCGCCTATGAGTTCATCGTCATTGCCTTCGTCTATCGCCTCGACGACTTCATAGGCTTCTTCCAGAAGCATTGGCTTGAGGCTTTCGTGAGTCTGCTCGCGGTCCCAAGGGCAACCGCCGGGCGCTCTGAGGCGCGAGATCAAATTGACAAGCTCGCTGAATTTTTCACCCGCCTTATCGCGCGATGAATCAACCATAATTTCAATTTACAAGATGAGTACCGCGACGGCAAGCTCACAGCTTTGGATTGAGGATGACTTATGCGGGCGGCTACTTGGCGGGTTGTTCATTTCGTCTCAGACGCTCTGTTCTCTTTCGTTCGAGCAGCGTCGGGAAGATTCACAGTCGTGTGCTCGGTGACGCTTGCGACCTCGCAAACTATCCAGCGCTGAGGCGAAGAATCGGGCATCGCCGTAGTCCGTTTGTCTTCGATCTCTGATGTTGCGATCTTACGGCCGCTGCTTTTGCGCGACAGCAGTTTTATCGGCGAGGTGATTAACAGCATAAAGAATCTCAGCGGGATGATGTTCCACAAGAGGAAGAAAAGAATCATATCAACGAACGAGGTCAGGATTCCTTGTCCGAGAATTCTCCATGATTTGCCCGCGCCCGCGTCAAGCACGTGTGATGGCGCGTCCTTGAATACACGCTCGGCGTATCGTGCGATGAAATAATCAAGTCCCGTATCGAACTTGCTGAAAGGGCCTTCAGCGCTGCCCGTAAGAGCTTGCGTGACTGCTTCGAGATTGGTCCCGCATGATGAGCAGAATTTTCTTCCGCTCGGATTCTCTCTGCCGCAGGTCGGACAAAACATAACTCTTCTCCTTCAATTCCGTATCGTTTTACGCGCTGCCCGTGGAGCAGGTTCGGCGCGCGGGCCGCGCAGCTTTTAGCTTATTCCCTTTGTGACGAATGTCAATCTGAGCCTTCGGGGATGCGCGTAAAAAGTTACAGGGACGAGTTGGTTGATTAAAGCCCATGAAATGGGCGACAGATTAAAGCCACGAGTGATAATTCGTGGAATCGCGGCAATCAATATCTCCAGTCTCCAACGAGACGGCGGACTCACCAACATCCGGCACTTTGAGAGTTTGCCTTGCTCATCGCACACAGTCCACTTGCACTCGTGGCTTTACCTCTTCGGCCCTTCGGGCTGTGATCTAAGTTGAGCTTCAATTTATCCGGCAGTGTCTACGTGCTTCCAGCCTTCGGCTTCACCTCATCGCCCTTCAAGTGTTAGCATAAACTGCTTTAATAAACTCTTGAATGGATAACAGCTATGGCCGAAGAGAAAGAAACCGGTTTCAAAATTACAGACCGACGGAAGTTCAATCCCGACGGCACGCCTCGCGATATCGAAGACGAGCCAGCCGCTCAGCCTGCCGCGCAAGCGCCGGAGCCAGTTTTGAAAGAGGTGGCGGGAAGCGCCGCTGATAATGTCGTTTCGTTCGAGGCGGCAAAAAAAGAACGCGCCGAGCCTCAATCCGAGCAAACGGCGGAACCGGGCGCAGCGGCTTCGGAGCAGAAGCAGGCCACAGCCGCAGCCGAGCGAGCCTACAATCAAGCCAATGCCGGACGCGCCGCACAGGCCGCCGAGCCGCCTTTTATGACATTGATTGATTTGCTGGCCGCGCAGGCCGCCATGTTTTTGGGAATAGCCGAAGCGCCCGACGGCAGGCAGCTTCCCGTTGATCTGAATGCCGCGCGCCACTTCATTGATCTGCTCGGCGCTCTTGAGCAGAAGACGAAAGGCAATCTCACGCCCGACGAAGCGGAGATGCTTGAGAGCGTGCTCGCTTATCTCAGAATGCAGTTCGTTGCGTTGTCGAGAGGCAGATGAGAGTCACCTTTCTTGGCACAGGCACATCGGTAGGCGTTCCGACCGTCGGCTGCGATTGCGAAACCTGCCTTTCGGATGATCCGCGCGACAAGCGGCTGCGAACATCCGTGTTGATCGAACACGACGGGCGCAACATTATCATTGATGCTTCGACAGACTTTCGCCAGCAGGCGCTCCGCGTCGGATTAAGACGCCTTGACGCGATTCTGTTCACGCATTCGCACGCGGACCATTGCTTCGGATTGGATGATGCGCGCCCGTTTATGTTTCGACACGGCGCGATTGCGGTCTTTGCGACTGAAGAGACTTGGAAAGGACTGCGGCGCATCTACGCTTACGCGTTTGAGCCATCGCCTTATCCAGGAGTCCCGCGCATCATCCCGCATACGATCATCGGCGATTTCAATCTGCTCGGCCTTGAAGTCGAGCCGCTCACCGTCATTCACGGACGGTTGCCAGTGACCGCGTACCGCATAGGCGGATTCGCTTACGTCACGGATTGCAACGAGATTCCCGAAGAAACGTGCGCAAGGCTGCGCGGGCTGGATCTGCTTGTGATTGACGCGCTACGCTTCAAAAAGCATCCGACGCACATGACTTTGGACGAGTCGCTCGACTACATTGAACGCTTGAAGCCGCGCCGCGCGCTGCTCACGCACATTTCGCACGACATCAAACACGCCGACACAAGCGATCATCTGCCCGAAGGCGTCGAAATTGCTTATGACGGGTTGACGATAGAAGTTGATTGAAGCTGTATCGAGCGGATGTTGAAAAAGAAAGATCTGTAGGAGAGATGTTAAGGAAGCCATGTTATTAAGCACAAGCTCCGTAGGAGCGGAATGTTTTACATCCCGCTCCTAGCGGGACTTCAAAAGAATCCGAGCCATTTAACGCCGATGAAAACATTCCGCGACCTTGAAAGCGCAGAGATTAAAACGCCGACGGTGCTGACGTTCGGCGTATTCGATGGTCTTCATCTCGCGCATCAACAAATCATGAGCAGGGTCGTGGAGCGCGCGCGCGCCGTCAATGCTCCTGCTACAGTCGTCACCTTCGAGCCGCACCCGCGCGCCGTGCTTCATCCTGAAACCGCGCCGCCCTTGCTTCAAACCTTTGAGCAGAAGATGGAAGGATGCGAGCGGCTAGGCATTGAGCAGGTCGTTGTTTTGACCTTCACGCCTGAGCTTGCGCTCGTGAGCGCAGAAGATTTTTTGCGAAATATAATCTTCGGGCGATTGGACGCGCGCGAAGTTTATCTTGGTCACGGCTTCGCCTTCGGCCACAATCGCGAAGGCCGCTTTGAATTGCTCAAGCGAGTTGCGGATGAGCTTGGCCGCAAGGCCGAAGAAGTGCCTGAGATGAAACTGCGCGGCCATCGCGTAAGCTCTACGATGATTCGCCGACTGCTTGGCGCAGGCCGCATCAATTTGGCGCGGCGAATGCTTGGTCGCCCTTACGGCATCGAGAGCCGCGTCATCGAAGGCCGACGCATTGCAAAGTCGCAGCTTCAATACCCGACGGCGAACCTCAAACCTCACAACACTGTAATTCCCGCCAGCGGCGTTTACGTGACATTGACTTTAGCCGAAGGCGAATGGCGGCGCTCGATCACAAACGTCGGGCACAAGCCAACTTTTGGCGGCGAGCCGGAGGTAACAATCGAAACGCACGTCATGGATTTTGACAAAGAGTTATACGCCGAAAAGATTCGCGTGCGCTTCATGCACAGGCTTCGCGGCGAGCGCAAATTTGAATCGGTTGACTCGCTTCGCGCTCAAATTGAAAAGGACGTGAAGCGCGCGAGCAAATACTTCAATCGTGAGTGCGTGCGCCGCAATTTTGAATTTCGATAACTGCGATGAGCAAACCGAAAACGAGCAGCGTAACGAAAGAAGCCGACTTTGAGATGGCCCTGCCCGATGGCGCGACGCTGCGCTCGCATCGAATCACGACCACCGACGGCGACAGAGTCGTGCGCGTGGAAGAAGATGTTGAGGTGCGCGGCTGTTCTTCGGAGACTTGGGTTTCGGGACCATCGTGGATGTTCGAGTTAATCACAATCAAGGAAGGCGGCATCTATTTCATCTCCGGCGGCGAGCGCATTGTGCCGCCGAAACGATTCGGTCTGTTGTTCTCGCTTTTTTCAATCACCGAGATGTGTTTCGACAACGCCAGCTTTCATTGGAGCGGCTTTGGCGGAAAAACTTCTTTCCCTGAAGCGTGGATGAATCGTCCATTCATATTTGATGCGAAAGATTTCGAGTGCCCGCGTGACGCTCAAGAGTTGGCCGAGACGTTGCGCAGCGTTTCCGAAGCGCGATTCATCGAAAGATTCCCGCGCCCTTCGGAGCTTTCGGCGCGAGCCAAATCAATCATTGACCAAACCTACAACGAAGGCGTACAGATTGCCGCCATTGCACAGAAACTTGGCGTATCGCATGCGCACCTATCGCGGCAGTTCAAGAAAGATTTCGGGCTTGCGCCGAACAAGTATTGCCATCAGGTGCGCGCGAGCGATGCGATGACGCGGCTTGCGTTGGGCGAGCCGATAATCGAAGTATCAATGGATGTGGGATACAACGATTTGGGCAGGTTCTACAAGCAGTTTCGCAAGCAGACGAACTCATCTCCCGGTCTCTGCCAAAGTATTCTACTTGGCGACGCCGACGACGAAGATTAACTGACAGCTTTCTCGCAACATCAAAAAACGCCAAGACTCACTCCGCCGATTTGATTTAAAGTAGCAGATACCTGATGCATTGCTGATTTGCCCGCAGAAAGGAGTCTGTTATGAAATACGGATTGGTCATTCAGATAAACGACGTTCAGACTATCTGCGACCTCGCGGTTGAAGCTGAAGAGAACGGTTGGGACGCGGTCTTTCTGGCCGACGCTCTGGCAATCGAGACAAAAGGCTTTCCTGCATTCCCCTGGTACGATCCTTGGATTGCGATGACGGCTGTGGCGATGAAGACTGAGCGTATTTTGATAAGCACTATGATCATCGCCGTTCCACGCCGCCGTCCATGGAAGCTCGCGCGCGAGGCGCAGACGCTCGATTATCTTTCCAACGGTCGCTTGATTTTCTGTGCAGGGCTTGGCGCTGCTGAACACGACGGAGGATTCTACAAAGTGGGCGAGCCGATGGATTTGAAGACTCGCGCCGAGCGGATGGGTGAAGCGCTTGAGATAATGACAGGATTGTGGACGGGCAAGCCGTTCAGCTTCAAGGGCGAGCATTACACGGTTGACAACATGACTATGCTGCCGAAGCCAATCCAATCTCCGCGCATTCCCGTATGGGTAGTCGGCGTTTGGCCAAGGGAGAAATCCATGCGCCGCGCGCTCAAATACGATGGCGTGATCGTGCAGAAGTACAAAGCAGGTCCAAGCGGCATCCCTGATGCTAATCTCATCCGCGAAGTGAGAGATTATGTTTTCGAGAATCACCCGCAGTCTGACAAGTTTGACATCGTCGCGGGAGGCACAACGCCCGCCAAGAGCAAGAAGCGCGCGATTGAAACTGTTCGCCCGTTTGCCGAAGCAGGCGCGACCTGGTGGGTCGAAAGCGACTGGATGGGCGACGAGAAAAAACTGCGCGCCCGAATAAAGCAAGGCCCGCCGCTTCTGGAAGGGTGAGGGGATCAAAAAGAACTATTGAGCCGTGTATTTGGAATTTGAAATTTGAAATTTGAGATTCCAAATTTCAAAGTATTTCATCACTCATCCTTCATCCCTTGCTTGAATCTCCCGCCTGCAAGTGTTACTATCCGGCCCGAAGCATCCACATAACAGAGTTTCTTTTCAATTGCTATCAACTAGAGCGGGTTGCAGAGTTCGCCCGCTTTGTCATTCTAGTCAGAGCGGTCGCCTCTGCCGGACTGCTCGCACAATAAAGTGAGGTGGCTTCATGAAGAAAGCTATCACAGTTAACGTAAATGGAACGGCGCATCACGATGAAGTCGAGCCGCGAATGCTGCTCGTTCACTACATCAGAGACGTGCTAGGGCTGACGGGCACGCACGTCGGCTGCGAGACTTCCATCTGCGGCGCATGCACCGTGCTTGTTGACGGGCAGTCCGTAAAGTCATGCACGATGTTTGCAATCCAAGCCGATGGCGCAAGCATCACCACTATTGAAGGATTAGCCGCCAACGGCGAGCTTCATCCTGTGCAGGAAGGTTTCTGGGAGCAGCACGGATTGCAGTGCGGTTACTGCACGCCCGGCATGATTATGGCCGCGACGCAGATTCTCAATCGCAACCCCAATCCTAGCGAAGAAGAGATTCGTCACGGGCTTGAAGGAAACCTGTGCCGCTGTACCGGCTATCAACACATCGTCGAGGCAGTCCAATACGCCGCCCGCAAGATGAGCGGACAAGCGGCGGATTAGTCATTAGTCCTTTGTCACTGGTCATTAGTCCTTTGTCATTCGAGGCAGAAGGCAAATGACAAAGGACTAATGACTAATGACGAACCGGAGGTTCTATGAGTTACGTTGGAAAGAGAGTTAAGCGCACCGAAGACCCGCGATTGATTCAGGGCTTGGGCCATTACGTTGACGACATCAAGCTGCCCGATACGCTTTATGTCGCGTTCCTTCGCTCGATGTACGCGCATGCGCGCATCACGAGCATTGACACGAGCGAAGCCGCGCACGCGCCCGGAGTCGTCGCCGTCTACACGGGCAAAGACGTTGCCTCAAAAATCGGCCCTGTGCCCTGCGCCGCCGCGCTGCCCGATTTGAAAGTGCCCGATTATCGAGTGCTTGCAACCGACCACGTCGTGTTCGTAGGTCAGCCAATCGCCGCAGTCGTAGCGACCGACCGTTATGCCGCGCGCGACGCGATTGATTTGATAATGGTTGATTACGAAGAACTGCCTGCGGTCGTTGATGTTGAAGAAGCTGCGAAAGGCGGCCCGCTCGTCTACGAGGAATACGGCGACAACATCGCCTATAAGCTCACCTCCGGCGAAGGCGACATCGAAGCGGCAATGCAACAAGCTGATCGCATTGTTAAGCAGCGCATGGTTCATCAGCGGCTCGCGCCTATCGCGATGGAGCCGCGCGGCGTGCTTGCGCGATACCTGCCGGGCGAGCAGGAACTAACGATCTGGTCTTCGACTCAAATCCCGCACCTGCTTCGCACACAACTCGCCCTGATGATTGGCATCCCTGAAAACAAGCTGCGCGTGATTACGCCCGAAGTCGGCGGCGGGTTTGGCTCGAAGCTCAACGTTTATGCCGAAGAAGCTCTGCTTGGATGGATTTCGATGCAACTCGGCAAGCCCGTTAAATGGATAGAGACTCGGCGCGAAAACATTCAAGCGACGATTCACGGGCGCGGGCAGGTCGGCGAGATAGAAGTCGGCGTGAAAAACGACGGCACGATCACAGGGCTTCGCTATAACGTCTATGCCGATTTAGGCGCGTATCATCAACTGCTCACGCCCGCGATTCCGACGCTGACCGGATTGATGCTTTCGGGTGCGTACAAAATTCCCGCGATTCAAATGAACGTCACAGGCGTATTCACAAACAAGATGGCAACGGATGCTTATCGCGGAGCGGGACGGCCCGAAGCGACTTATGTCGTCGAGCGAATAATGGACGTAGTCGCAGCAGAACTTGGCATGGATCCGGTTGAAGTGCGGCGAAAAAATTTCCCCGCGCCATCCGAGTTCCCATTCAAGACCGCGACGGGACTCTTCTACGATAGCGGCAACTATGAAGCCGCGCTCACACGCGCGCTTGAGATGAGCGATTACGCGAATCTCCGCGAAGAGCAACGCAAAGCGCGCGACGAAGGGCGACTCATCGGCATAGGCGTTTCGTCTTATGTCGAGATATGCGCGCTCGGCCCGTCGCAGGCTATGCCCGCAGGCGGCTGGGAGAGCGCGACAGTGAGAATTGAGCCTACCGGAAAAGTCACTGTCCTGACGGGCGCATCGCCGCACGGTCAGGGGCAGGAGACTTCGTTTGCGCAGATCGTGGCCGATCAGCTTGGCGTTGCGCTCGAAGACGTGACCGTCATTCACGGCGACACTTCGATTGTGCAATACGGCATCGGCACATTCGGCAGCCGCGCAACTGCCGTCGGCGGAACGGCTGTCTATTACGCAGTTGAAAAGTTGAAAGAGAAAGCATCAAAGATAGCTGCGCATATGCTCGGAGCCGACGCTGCGGGCATCGTCTTCAAAGAGGGCAAGTTCTCGAAACAGGCTGCCAGAGCCGCTTCTGCGGCAGCCGAAGTTCCGCAGCCTGATGTTCCGGTGGGTCAAGCTCCGGCTGGCGCGTTGCCTGAGCCGGAGCCTGAAGGCAAGCAAATCTCGATTCAAGAGATCGCGCTTGCGGCTCACATCGCGCGCGAGATACCGCCGGGCATGGAGCCGGGACTTTCGGCGACTCATTTCTTCGAGCCGACAAATTTCACTTTTCCGTTCGGCACTCACATAGTCGCCGTTGAAGTTGATCGCGAGACAGGCGAGATTAAATTCCTTCGCTACGTCGCGGTGGACGACTGCGGCAAGGTGATTAACCCGCTGCTCGTTGACGGGCAAGTTCACGGCGGCATCGTTCAATCAATTGGGCAGGCGATGTACGAAGAAGTTGTTTACGACGAGCAGGGCCAGCTTGTGACCGGCACATTGATGGATTACGCGGTGCCGAAGGCAGCGATGATTCCGCAGATGGAGACTGATAGGACCGAAACGCCAACTCCAGTGAATCCGATGGGCGTTAAAGGCGTGGGCGAAGCAGGAACCATCGGCGCAACGCCTGCGATTGTAAACGCCATCGTTGACGCGCTCGCGCCATTGGGCGTTCGCCACTTGGATATGCCAATCAAACCGGAAAACGTCTGGCGGATAATCAATGCACAGGCGTAGGAGGTAAAAGATGATCCCAGCACAGTTTGACTACGTGACTCCCGCGACGCTCGACGAAGCAATCGCGCTGCTTGCAGAACACCCGGACGAAGCGAAGATACTCGCGGGCGGGCACAGCCTGATTCCGGCGATGAAGCTGCGGCTTGCGATGCCTCAGATATTGATTGACATCGGGCGCATCAAAGACCTCGCATACATTCGCGAAGATGCGGGCGAGATTCGCATCGGCGCAATGACGACTCATTACCAGATCGAGTCATCGGCTCGGCTGCGCGACATCTGTCCGCTGCTGCCGGAATGCGCCGAAAACATCGGCGACGTGCAGGTGCGCAACAAAGGCACAATTGGCGGAAGCCTCGCGCACGCTGACCCGGCTGCCGACTGGCCCGCCGCGATGATCGCGCTCGGCGCTGAAATCGTAGCCGTTTCAGCAAAAGGCGAGCGCACAATCAAAGCCGATGATTTCTTCGTTGATATGCTCACGAGCGCGCTCGATGCGGGCGAGATACTGCGCGAGATAAGAATCAAAACTCCGCAAGGGCGCACGGGCCAGGCATACAAGAAAGTGCCGCAGCCTGCTTCCGGTTTCGCAGTCGTAGGCGTAGCCGTCGCTCTGACGCTCGACGCGAACGGCGCGTGCCAGTCTGCCGGCATCGGCATCACGGGCGTCGCGTCGAAAGCGTATCGCGCGAGCGCGGCAGAGCAGGCATTAATTGGCAGTGCGCTCGATGATGAATCAATCGCAAAAGCTGCGGCGACTGTTGCCGATGGAGTTTCAATAAACGGCGACCTCTACGCGTCGGAAGCCTATCGCACTCACCTGGCGCAGGTCTATGCTCGCCGCGCGATTAAGGCTGCGGCTTCGCGAGTGAAAAAGTAATCATGGATAGCGGGGCAGGGTAATGACCGACTTGGAAATGGCTCCCAGAGCCTGTTTCAAGGCAGCGGCCATTCCGGCCCTGACCCCCGATTCCTGACTCCCGACCACTATGAAGATCGAAGGAACCCATGAAGTGCGCGCGCGGCGCGAGCGCGTATTTGAATCCATGACCGACCCTGCCGTTTTGCAGCGGTGCATACCCGGATGCGAGCGATTAGAAAAGACCGCCGAAAGTAGCTATTCAACGACGATGAAAGCCGGCGTCGGCCCGATTAAAGGAGTGTTCACAGGGAACGTGAGGCTCGAAGACGCCCGCCCGCCCGAACACTTCAAAATGATTGTTGAGGGCAAAGGTCAGCCCGGTTTTTTGAAGGGCACAGGCGAGATTGATCTCGACGAGCGCGACGGCGCGACGATTGTTAATTACAAAGGCGACGTGCAGGTCGGCGGCACAATCGCAAGCGTTGGCCAGCGGATGATTCAGGGCGCAGCCCGTGTGATGGCTTCGCAGTTTTTTACGGCCATCGAAGCAGAAGCAAAGACCGAAGCGCACGAGCCGCCGCCCCGTCACGGCTTTTTTCGAACAGCCCTGAGAGCCATCTCAGGGCGGCTGCGCAGAAGATTCAATAGGCGAGCAAGCGCATAGAGCTACGACGACAAGTAGCTGCTTCAAGCAGCCCCGGTCGAGCATTCATGTTTTCGACTTCGCAATCGCGTCATTGAGCCTTGCGATTTGAGCGGCGATGCTGAGCAGAAGCTCATTGAGGCTTTCGCCGTCAGAGCCTTTCAACAGCTCGCGATCTCTCAATTCCTGTAATATCTCAGCGCAACGTTGATAATAGGCGAGCGCACTGCGCAAGGCTTCCGCATCCGTCTGCGCAGGCTTCTCCGCGCCCGACGCAAGCAGCGCGCGCAGGTCGTTTACGTTGATGACCGATGTTTTCAATCCATCGTCTGTTCTGAGGGCATCGTCGTATCGCGCGCCAGTTATTGCGGGAACTGACAGGCTCGTTTCTTTATGAGGCGGCGCGGGCGAGCCTTCGAGATGGCGGCGTATCTCTTCCGAAAATTCAGCGACCGTCCTGTATCGCTCGTCGGGCCGCTTGCGCAGAGCCTTCAGCACGATTGTGTCGAGGTCGCCGCTGAGTCTTAAACGCAACGCATCGAGCTTGCCTTCGCGCGTGCTGCTCACCAGTTCAGGCGTGATGATTCGGTTCGTGCTGTCAGGAATCAGAAATTCATCTATGCGAACGATGGCCACGCTCGGCGCTTCCGGCTCCTGCTCGCAGATAGCTCGAATCAACTCGCCGGGCTTGCGCGTGGAGAGCCTGTAAGGTTGGTGGCCTGTGAGCAGCTCGAACAGCACAACACCGAGGGAATAAATGTCACTTGCCGGAGTGACGCGCTCCGCCTTGACCTGCTCAGGGCTTGCGTAGTCGAGCGTCATCAGTCGCACTCCGGGCGGGGTCAGCGCCACCGAAGGCGAAGGCGAGTCGGGCCTCAGCAGTTTCGCGATTCCGAAATCTAGCAGCTTAAGCTCACCCTCGTCGGTGACGAGTATGTTGCCGGGCTTTATGTCGCGGTGGACAATCAGTTTCCTGTGCGCGTAATGGACCGCCGCGCAGACGCTGCAAAAGAGCTTGAGCCGCTCCGTTATATTGAGCTTTTGCGCATCGCAATAATCAATCATCGGCTTGCCTTCGATGTACTCCATCACGAAGTACGGCGCGCCGTCTGTGGTCGTTCCGCCGTCGAGCAGTCGCGCGATGTTCGGATGATCAAGCGCGGCGAGAATCTGCCGCTCGTTCTGGAAGCGGCGGATGATGTGCTCGGTGTCCATGCCGCGCCTGATGAGCTTTAGCGCGACCTTCGAGCCGTTGGGTCGGGCGGCGAGCATGACTTTTCCCATGCCGCCACGACCAAGCTCGCGGATGATGCGGTACTGGCCTATGCGCTGGCCTGCCAGAGGCGCGCTCTGATCGTGAGGGTCGGGCGCTTGCATCAAGCGCGTGGCTTCAGTGTCGGCTGTGATGAGCGATTCGATCTCCTCACGAAGCGCGGGGTCGCCGTCGCAGGCTTGATCGAGGAAGGCTGCGCGCTCTGCGGGCGCGCGCGCAAGCGCCGATTGAAATATGCTCTCGATTTTTTGCCGGCGATCAGGCGTCATGACGTTGTTGACGAGTGGCTGCGATACAAGGAGAGGTTAGGGTGCGGCGATCAATTCAGCTTCGGATTCTGTAAACCATCGCCACTCTTCTATCACTCCTTCTTGATGCGACGGTCAAGCCGCGACTTAACAGGTTGCTACTGGCATATCAATATTGCGGATTAAACTTCAAAGCAGGCCCTCCCACGTTAGTCCTGCATTATCTACTTATTTATGGGCGAAGCATATCGAGTTGCAATGTTGAAGTCAATAAACAAATTCAGCCGCGTCTGCTCTGCTGAATCCTTCACAGGAGAGCCAATATTTTACGATTTGGGCTTTTGCGCTGTTCATTTAATGAGTACAATCCTGTCACCAAATCAGGATTAATCCATGCAGGCTTATGATCTCATCGTAATCGGTTCCGGTCCCGCCGGGCAGCGCGCCGCGATTCAAGGCGCGAAGCTAGGCAAGCGCGTCGCCCTGATTGAAAAGCGCGAAGTCGTCGGCGGCGCTTGCATCAATACGGGGACCATCCCCAGCAAAACCATGCGCGAGGCCGTCATGCACCTGTCGGGCTACCGCTATCAGGGCGTGTACGGCATGAACTATCGCGTGAAGGAGAAGATCACGATGGCCGATCTTTCGTTTCGCGTTCAGCACGTCATCAAGACCGAAGTCGACGTGACGCAGGCACAGCTTTCGCGCAACGAAGTCGAAGTAATCAGCGGCGCGGCCAGCTTCATTGATCCCACGCATATCCGTGTCACAAGCTCGCGCGGCCAATCCGAGTACGAAGCCGCAACGATAATCATCGCCACAGGCACGAAGCCCGCAACCTCTCCGGCTGTTCCAATCAACGGCAAAACGATCATAAACAGTGACCAGATACTTGAGATGCCTGCTATCCCGAAGACGCTTATCGTCGTTGGCGGCGGCGTCATCGGAGTCGAGTACGCTTCGATGTTCGCGACGCTCGGCGTGCGCGTGATTCTCATTGAGAAGCAGCCGCGACTGCTCGGCTTTGCAGATGCTGAAATGGTCGAGGCGCTCTGCTATCACCTGCGCGACAAGCGCGTAACGCTTCGCCTCAACGAAGAGGTCGGAAGCGTCGAAGAGACCGCAGACGGCGGCGTTGTCGCAAACCTTCAAAGCAACAAGAAGATTTCTGGCGACGCGCTGCTTTACGCAGTAGGCCGACAAGGCAACGTCGAAGATTTGAATCTTGAAGCGGCGGGACTCGAAGCGGACTCGCGTGGCCGCATCGCTGTTGACGGCGAGTACCGCACGCGACAGCCGAACATCTATGCCGTCGGCGACGTGATAGGCTTTCCGAGCCTCGCTTCTGTTTCGATGGAGCAGGGCCGAATCGCCGCAGGCCACGCGCTAGGAGTCGCGCTCAAGACCGAGCCTGCGAATTATCCTTACGGTATCTACACGATTCCTGAAATCTCTTTCGTCGGAAAGACCGAAGAGCAACTGACGGATGAAGACGTGCCCTACGAAGTCGGCGTGGCTTATTACCGCGAGATAGCTCGCGGTCAGATTCGCGGCGATACGACCGGAAGGCTGAAGATCATTTTTCATCGTGAGACGAAAGAGATTCTCGGCGTTCACATCATCGGCGAAGGCGCGTCGGAGTTGCTTCACATAGGCCAAGCGGTGATGGTGCTCAAAGGCACGGTCGAGTATTTCGTCAATACGGTCTTCAACTACCCGACGCTTGCCGAATGCTACAAGGCAGCGGCGTTCAACGGGCTGAACAAGCTTGCGCGGCTCAACTCGTTCGCGTGAGCCGATGATTATTAATTGAGCGCATTTGATAATCTCATTTTCGCGTGAGGTCAAACTATGGCGGTAAAGATTGGCGTGCTGGCTT
Organism: Blastocatellia bacterium; assembly: GCA_035575515.1. Taxonomy (GTDB): domain Bacteria; phylum Acidobacteriota; class Blastocatellia; order UBA7656; family UBA7656; genus DATLXU01. The sequence continues at coordinate 23,439 of DATLXU010000113.1, read as the reverse complement.
CGGAGCACATCGCGGTCGGCGCTGTTGAGAATAATAAAATCGTCAGCCCCGTGCAGGTCTTTCCCGAAAGCAGCGGCTCGCGAGACTCTTTCTGGGAGCTTCACGCCGAAGAGATAGCAGAGCACATTCATCGCCAGATATCTCTTGTGCGGCAGGACAGTACTGTTGATGCAATCGGCATAGGCTTTCCTGGCATCATCCGCGACGGCGTAGTTGAAGAGTCGCCAAATCTTCCTCAGATGAAGGGGCACAACGTCAAAAGAGAAATATCGGCCCTGCTCGCGCACGACGGCATTGAAGCGATGGTTCACGTCCTCAACGACGCGGATGCAATCGCCGCAGGGATTGCAGCGACGCGCGACCAACTCGACCGAATCGTTAGAGTTTGGTTTTTGGGAAACGGCGTCGGTTATGGCCGCTACCCGCAGGCTGCCGCTGTCGGCGAAGGCGGGCACATGGTTGTCACGCTCGACCCGAAAGAGAATCTCTGCCAGTGCGGCGGCATAGGTCATCTGGAAGGAATCATGGGCCATCGCGCGATGCGGTTACGATTTCTGGATATGGAACCTGATGAAGTCTTCGAGCAAGCGAAAACGGGCAACGCGCGCTGTGGGGCTTTCGTAGAGTTGTGGCATCGCGCGCTTGCGGCTGCGACCGCCACGAGCATTCACATCGAAGGACCCGGAAAGTTTTTCATCTCAGGCCCGAACGCAAGGTTCGTTCAAACAGACATGCTGCAAGTGTATCTTCACGAGATGGTCAAGATGAGTCCGCTTCAAGGCAGCGCCGTTGAGGTTGTTGCAACGAGCGACGAGATAGCCATCATCGGCGCAGCCGTCAGCGCCGAGCGCGCAGCTTCGGTGCAATAGCGATGCAATCGCGCGAGATGCCTGCGCTTTTGGCACGACCTGCTTTCTACTTTCTTAGCTTGGCAATCGCCGCATCACTTTCGGCAATTTTTTGCTGTAACTGTTCGGGACTTCCATAGTCGGAACTGACCCATTCGTTGCGGCTCTTGAGATCGCTGAGGATCTCAAAACTCTTTTGATACCACTCGCGCGCGTCGCGCCACAATGCAATCTGCTTGTCGGTCTTCTTTTCGCCGCTTGCAATCGTCGCGTTCACATCGCCCAGCGTCGTATAAGCCAGAGCCGTGAGTCCGCGCAACTCGATGTTTGCAGGGCTTGCGGCCATCAACTCTTCTGCAATCGCGCGCCCTTTGTTTGCATAATCGAATGCGGCAGCCGCGTCTGCTGTCTTTGCAAACGTCAAACCCATCCGGCTAAAGGTCATGGCAAGGTCGCCGCGCCCCTGCAAGTTTGCCGCGCCAGTTTGAGGCAGCGCCTCAAGTATCGCTGCGGCCTTGCGGTAAGCAGCCAGCGCGTCGGCGTGCTTGCCCATTGCAAACGACGAGCGACCTATCCTCATATAAAAAACGGCGAGATTGCGTTGAGCGGCTGCGTCGTTCGAGTCTGAGGCAAGCAATTCCAGAATAGGCATCGCCTTGCGGAAAGAATTAACCGCGCCTTGATAATCGCCCATTCGATCCAGCACGTCGCCCAGGTCTCCGAGACTAACCGCGACTTCGCGCTTGAACTGCGCATTGGTCGGATCGGCGGACGCCATCTCTTCATAAATTGCGAGCGCCTTCAGAAAGTAGTCGCGCGCGCCTGTGAGATTTCCTGTCTCGCCTAGCACGACGCCCATCGCTGTGTAATTTGCTGCCTGATCACGCCGCGCCTCTGTGTCACCAGAGTTCGCCGCAACGACTCGCTCGTTTAGCTCGCGCGCGCGATTGAAGCTCTTAACGCCGCTGTCGAAGTCACCCGCCTGCGCCTGCGCGTAGCCGTACCTTCTATAAGTCGTCCACAGACGGCGGCTAATCTCAACGTCGTCTGGTTTAACGGCGATCAGTTCCTCGCCGAGCGCCACCGCCTTGGAATAGGCTTCCAGAGCCGGTTTCGTGTCGCCTATGGTCCAGAGCACATCGCCCATGCGGCTGTAGGTCGTAGCAAGATCAACCTTGTCCTGCAAGTTCGATGGATTGCTCGCGACAAGTTTTTCTCGAATCGCCAGAGCCTTGCGGTAACTTTCGAGCGCGCCCGCCGTGTCGCCCAGATTCGAGTTGTAGGGATTGCCTTGTACGTCTCCGACTTTTTGATAAGCCGTGGCACGCTCGCGTTGAAGCGACGGGTCGTTCACAGCGTCTTCCGAGAGGCTGTCGAGATATTCAAGCGCGCGCTTGACGAGCAGCTCGCGAGCCGCGGTTGCGCCCGGAAGGTTCTCAATAGCGTCGTGAATCTCGAACATAAAGGAGTTGGCCAGTTGACGAACGTCGTTGAACAATCGCTCAGCTCGCGCTCGTTCGATTGATGTTGCGATGAAGCCTCCGATGAGCGTGAGCAAAATGAGCAGAGCCGCAATCGCTCCGGCTTTGTTTCGCTTGATGAACTTCGCGCTGCGATAAGCGAATGTGTCTTTGCGCGCGATGACTGGCAATCCTTCGATGTGGCGGCGAATGTCGTTCGATAGCTGGTCAACAGAGCTATAACGGCGTTGCGGCTCTTTGCGCATAGCCATCAGAATAATGTTGTCGAGGTCCCCACGAAGTTTTCGGCGGAGCTTATCCGGCTGGCCCTCGCGCGTGCGGCTCACCTCTTCCGGCGTGACTGTGACTGTCTGGCCCGTAGGAGTTGAGATAGTCTGACTTCGCACGACCGCTGTGCTCGGCCTTTGAGGCTCCTGTTCGCAGATCACCCGCGCTATCTCGTGAGGCAGGCGACTCGTAATTAGATATGGGCGATGACCCGTTAGCAATTCGTAAAGCACAACGCCGAGCGAATAGATGTCGGTCGCGGTCGTTATCTGCTCGCCTCTGGCCTGCTCAGGGCTTGCGTATTCGGGAGTCAGCAGCCTCACGACTGTTGCCGTCGCTTCAACCGTCTGGTCTGCAAGCTCAGGATTGAGCAGCTTGGCAATACCGAAATCCAATAGCTTTGGCTCGCCGTCTGCGGTGACAAGTATGTTCGACGGCTTGATGTCACGATGGATGACGAGGTTTTGGTGCGCATAGTGAACGGCAGAGCAGACCTTGCGAAACAGGTTCAGCCGCTCGACTGTCGTCAGCTTTTTTTCATCCGCATACTGAGCGATTGGTTTGCCTTCGATGTATTCCATCACGAAGTAAGGCCGCCCGTCTGCGGTCGTTCCGCCGTCGAGCAGCCGCGCGATGTTCGGATGATCAAGCGCGGCGAGAATCTGCCGCTCGCTAAGGAATCGCCGCAGCACGAATTCGGTGTCCATGCCGCGCTTGACCAATTTTATCGCGACCTGTTTTTTGAATTGCTGATCGTCGCGCTCGGCCAGATAAACAGCGCCCATGCCGCCCTGACCAATCTGGCGAATAATTCTGTAGGGGCCGATGTTCGGCTCACGAAATAGCTGCGCCTGCTCTTCTTCGGATAATCCTATCGTGATTGCCTCGGCAAACGAGCGCGTGGGCGCTTCGAGGTCAGGCACGTTCGGAGAGAAGTCTTTATCCGGGTGATCGGTTATTTTTGCTCCGCTGTCCATCTGAAAAATATAAAGGCTAAAAATGCCTATCAGCAAGATTGAACCGCGCCGTCAATCGGTCTAAACTATCAACTGCGCAGACATGGCAGCCCAGGAACCAACCAAACAGATTTGTCCGGGATGCGGCGAGAAGGTCGCGGCTGATCTCCGCTACTGCGTCTATTGCTATCGCCCGATGGCAGGAGCTAAGCCATCCCGCGCGCACGTTGACATGGCGAGCAGGATTGCAACGACACACCGCGATGACCCGACAGTAATCTTTCTGCCCGAAGAGCACGAAGCAATAAAGCGACGAGCGCGGCGGCGCAAGCGGTTGATTATTACGGCGGCGATTTCCTTTGTGATAATCATCGCGGGCGCGGTGACGTGGCAGATTCTAAATCGCCAGTGGCGCGAGAAGGAGCGAGCCTTGGCGCGCGAGACTGCGGCTCGCCGCGAGCTTAAGCTGCTGGCCGATGCGCTCGAAAGATTCAGAATTGACGTGGGGCGTTATCCCACGAATGAAGAAGGGATACTGAGCCTTGCTCGCAAGCCAGCAGCAATCAAATCGGGCGACGGTGCGCTCGGCAGCCACTGGGCGGGACCTTACCTTGAGCACGTACCCGAAGTTGATCCGTGGGGAAACGATTACATTTATCAAACGGCTGATAGGGGCGAGAGCTTCGAGCTTTTTTCTGCCGGGCCAGGCGGTGAAATCGGCTCCCAGAGCCAGTTCCGTGTCACCTCGCAAAATGAGCCGGAAAGCCTGAATTGATTCATAGTCTAATCGTTTAATTTGCCTGTGCGTGATTAGAAGATCACATAAAATAATTAAGTTTCACCTGCACGTTTGCGCGCGAATCAAAACTCACAGTAAAGTATGGTTTGATGAGATCTACTCCTCAACCGAAGCTAGGTCAGCCGCCCCGACTGCGCACCCCGTATCTTGTGCTCGCTGGCGCATTGTTGCTCACGTCTCTTGCCACTTACTACGTCGCAGCGAGCGCAGAGGCAAAAGACCGGTTGAGGTTTGAAAACTCAGTCCAGCACACCCAAGACAGCGTTGTGAACCGGCTTCAAACCTATATAGCCATGCTCCGCGCGGGAACAGGATTGTTTGCCGCGTCAAACAGCGTCACGCGCCAGCAGTTTAAGTCTTACGTTGACCGATTGAACCTGAGCGAGCGTTATCCCGGCATTCAGGGCATCGGTTTTTCAAAGCGCGTCAAGCCCGACGAAAAAGAGGCGCTCATAGCCGAGATGCGCAGGCAGGGCTTTCAGGATTTCACGATAAAACCCGAAGGCGAGCGCGAAGAGTATCACGCCATAATCTTCCTCGAACCGCTCGACCGCCGCAACCGCGTCGCCATCGGCTTCGATATGTTCAGCGAGCCTGTGCGACATGCCGCGATGGAGCAGGCGCGCGATACGGGCCAGCCCGCCGCTTCAGGCAAGGTCACGCTCGTGCAGGAGATTGACGAACAAAAACAGGCGGGCTTTCTCATCTATATTCCAGTTTATAAAAAAGGCCAGCCGACCGAAACCGTCGAGCAACGGCGCGATGCGCTCGAAGGCTTCGTCTACAGTCCGTTTCGCACAGACGATCTGCTCGAAGGCATATTTGGAAATGAGAAGATTCCGGGCGTCGCTTTTCAGGTTTATGACGGCGATGCGCTCACGCCCGACAATCTTCTGCACGATTCACGAAAGATTACCGGCGCGGTGGATGATTCTTATGAAGCTCGCTTTACGACCGTAACGACGATTAATGTAGCGGGCCGCCCGTGGCAACTGGCTTTTTCCACGCAGCCGGATTTTGATCTCGCGTCGGGAAGAAATCTTGCGCCCTTCATAATGCTTGGCGGCGTGATGATAAGTCTTGTGCTGTTTGCTGTGACGCGAGCGCAGGCGCGCTCGCGCGCCGAAGCCGAAGCCGCCGCCGCAGAACTCAGGCAAAGCGAATCACTGCTTCGCGAATCTGAAGCTCGATTCCGCGCGCTCGTCGAGCAATCGCCTTTGAGCACGCAAATCCTCGCGCCCGACGGTCGAACGCTAAGAGTCAATCGCGCGTGGGAAAAACTTTTCGGGGTGACTCTGGACCAAATCGGCGATTACAACATCCTTAAAGATGAACAGCTCATTGCCAAGGGCGTGATGCCTTACATTGAAAAAGCCTTTGCGGGCGAAGCCGCTGAAATCCCGCCCGTAGCTTATGCGCCCAATCGCGGGCCTTACAAAGGGCGCGAGCTTTGGATGACGGCTTATATCTATCCCGTCAAGGATGAATCGGGCAACATCCGCGAAGTCGTGCTTGTGCAAGAAGACATCACTGAGCGCAAGCGGGCCGAGCGCGAGCGCGCCGAGCTGCTTGCGCGCGAGCGGGAAGCGCGGCAAGAGGCTGAGACCGCCAATCGGCTGAAGGATGAATTTCTGGCTACGGTTTCGCACGAGCTTCGCACGCCGCTAAACGCCATCCTCGGATGGGCGGGGCTGCTTCGCAATGGCAGGCTCGACGCAGAGACTGCAGCCCGCGCTTACGTTGTTATTGAAACCAACGCCAAAGCTCAGGCGCAGCTCATCAATGACATCCTCGACGTATCGCGCATCATCACGGGCAAAGTCAGACTGGAGGTCAGACAGGTGGAGCTTGCGCCTGTCGTTGAAGCTGCGATCGACTCGGTGCGCCCGGCTGCCGACGCAAAAGGCATAAAAATAAAAAAGGAGATTGATGATCAATCAGGATTGGTGCTCGGCGACCCTGATCGCTTGCAGCAGGTGGTCTGGAATCTGTTGTCGAACGCCATCAAGTTCACACCTTCGGGCGGGTGCGTCGAAGTCAGGCTTGAGCGCAGGGAAGTGGACGAAAGCTTAAAGGTGAACAGTAATGAGCCGGTAGATTCTATTCATCCTTCCAGCTACATCGAGATAAAGGTCAGCGACACAGGGCAGGGAATCAAGTCTGAGTTTCTGCCTTACGTCTTTGATCGCTTCACACAGGCCGACGGCTCAATCACGCGCAAGCACGGCGGTCTCGGCCTTGGGCTTGCAATTGTGCGCCATCTGGTCGAGATGCACGGCGGGACAGCGCAGGCCGAGAGCGAAGGCGAAGGGCGCGGCTCGACTTTTTACGTTAGGCTTCCGCTTTTGAAAGACGAAGGCGGAAGGATGAAGGATGAAAAGGTTTCCAAGTTTGAGATTGCGGCTTCTAAATCTTCTTTTCATCGCTCACCCTTCGTCGCTCATCCTTCGCTTCGCGGTTTGCGCGTGATGGTTGTTGATGATGACGCCGACGCGCGCGAAGTCATCAAGGCGATGCTCGCGCAGAGCGGAGCCGAAGTCGAAACCGCTGCTTCGGTTGCCGACGCGCTTCGATTGTTTGAGCGATTCAAGCCTGCCGTGCTCGTCTCTGACATAGCAATGCCCGAACAAGACGGCTACTCGCTGATTCGCGCCATCCGGTCTTTGGGCAGCGAGCGCGGCGGGCTTGTGCCTGCCATTGCGCTTACGGCTCGCGTCAAGGCCGAAGACCGCGAGCGCGCACGCACGGAAGGGTTTCAATTGCACCTGTCGAAACCGATAGAGCCAGCCGAGCTTGTTCGCGCTGTCGCGAGTCTGGTCGAAAATCGGGCGAAGGATCATCATCAATGAATGAAGCAAGCATAGCTAGTGAATCGAAACTGCCCGAACGCGCGAGGGAACTGCTGGCTCCTTACTTCCCTGAAATCAATCTCGAAAAGGTTCGCATCTGGCCCAACGGGATTCCTTTCTATGTTCCAATGAAGGCGGCTGCATACACTGGCCGCAACCGAATACACTTTGCGCGCGGCGTGTATGACCCGCGCTCTTACGAAGGGCTTGCCTTAATCGCTCACGAGCTTACACACGTGGCGCAGTACGAAAAGCACGGCGTGTGGCGCTTCCGTCTTATGTATGTCAAGTCATGGCTGGTTGAACTCTTTCGCAACAGGTCGTTTAATGAAGCCTATCGGCAGAACTGTTTCGAGGTTGAAGCCAGAGCCGTCGAACAAAAAGTCTATGACGATTTATGCAACCGCCGCGGGTAGCGTTTGCGTTTAACACGGAGGACTGCGTATGGCGACTGTTTCAGTGAATGGGATTTCGTTCGCTTACGATGAGCGCGGCGACCGCGCCAACCCCGCGATTGTTTTCACGCACAGCCTTGTGTGGGACCGCGAGATGTTTGCTGATGTCGTGGCTGATCTGGCCGATCAGTTTCACATCATCAATCTCGACCAGCACGGGCACGGCGAGAGCGGCTATCGCGCTTCTTTCACGCTCGAAGAGATGGCCGAAGATTACGCCGCTCTGCTCGATGCGCTCGGACTTGAAAGCGTTCACTGGGCGGGGCTTTCGATGGGCGGGATGACGGGTATGCGGCTCGCGATTGCGCGGCCTGAGCGCGTGCGCTCGCTGGTATTGATGGACACGTCGTCGCGGCCTGAGATGCAGGAGCGACGCGCGAATTACATGCAACTGGCCGATGCGATTCGCGCAGGAATGGCTTCGGCAGTCGTAGATCAGGTGTTGCCTTTCTTTTTCGCGCCCTCCACGTTTGCCAATCGCCCTGATTTGATTGCGCGCTATCGAGATAAATTCATCGCAGAGCGCGACCGCGAGGGCGTTTATCAGGCGAGCCTCGCCGTTTTCAATCGCGGCGATATAACGGATCAGCTCGAAAAGATAAAAGCCCCGACGCTTGTCATCGTAGGCGAGCACGACATTGCGACGACTCCTGATCGCTCGCAATTGATTGCGGAACGAATTCCTAATGCCCGATTGGTGAGAATTCCAAACGCAGCTCACATGAGCGCGACCGAACAACCGGCGATGGTCGCCAATTTGATACGCGAGTTCATTCAATCTGTCGAAGGCAGTTGAAAGCATCACGCTGAGATGCAGCAGAGGCGGAGACATGCAGAAATTCTCTGCGCGAGAATCAGAATTTCACATTGGAGAACATTGAATGAAACAACTCATAAGTAATCTATTGAAGCTCAGAAAACGAAGCGCTCTTTATTCAACACTGCTGATTGCGCTTGCGATAATGCTGCTCGCCTGCGCGAGAGCTGGCGTAGCAAGTGCCGAAGGGCGATTGCGATTCAAAATCGGCATTGCGCCCGGACTTGCGGAGCCTGACGTGTCGGGCCGCCTGCTCATATTCATGACGCAGCGCGCTGAGCCTGTCGAGATGATTGAGCCGTCATGGTTCGATTTGAAAAGCGTTCGAATGGCTGCAATGGAAGTTCACGACCTCGCGCCCGGCAAGACTGTGGAAGTTGACCCCGACCAGATGGCTTTCCCCGCGCCGTTTTCAACCGCGCCAGCGGGCGATTATCAGGTGATGGCGCTGTTGGATGTTAATCACGACATAACGTATTACGGTCCCGGCGCGGGCGACCTTCGCAGCGAGGTCGTGCGCGTCGCTAAGATCAACCCGGCAGACGCGGCTCCGATTGAATTGACCATCACGAAGCGAGAGCCTGAGCGCCAGCCGCCTGCCGACACCGATTCAATAAAGCTCGTGACTTTTGAAAGCCCGTCGCTGTCGGCCTTCTGGGGAAGACCAATAACGATGCGCGCGGGCGTTGTGCTGCCGCCAGGCTACGCGAAGAACCCTTCGCAGCGTTACCCTACTGTTTATCAAGTTCATGGGTTCGGCGGCAATCACATGACAGCTTGGCGAATAGGCCAGCAGCTTGCAACCAGGATGACGACGGGCGCGGTGCCTGAGATGATTTATGTTTTTCTCGACGGAACGTGCCCGATGGGCCATCACGAGTTTGCCGATTCTGCAAACAACGGCCCGTGGGGCCGCGCGCTCACATCGGAGTTCATTCCATATCTCGAAAGCAAGTTTCGCATGGACGCGCGCCCGCGCGGGCGATTCCTGACGGGCCATTCTTCGGGCGGGTGGTCAACGCTTTGGTTGCAGATAACCTACCCGGATTTTTTTGGCGGCACGTGGTCAACCTCGCCCGACCCTGTTGATTTTCGCAACTTCACCGGGCCTGATTTGACCCGGACGCCGCCGCAGAATTTTTATCGCAACGCGGAAGGCAAGCCCTACAACCTGATTCGATTTCAAGGGCGCGAGATTGCTACGCTCGAAGAGTTCGCGCGAATGGAGCAGGTGATGGGCGAATACGGCGGGCAGATGTCGTCGTTTGAAGCAGTCTTCAGCCCGCGCGGCGAAGATGGCAGGCCCATGCCGTTGTTTGACCGCAAGACGGGGCGCATCAACCCGGCGGTTCAAAAAGCGTGGGAGCGATACGACATCTCGCGCATTCTGCGAACGAACTGGAAGACGCTCGGCCCGCGACTGCACGGCAAGATTCATATCATCGTCGGCACGGCAGATAATTTTCATCTTGAAGAACCTGTGATGTTGCTGCGCGACGTGATGAAGCAGCTTGGCAGCGACGCGACTTTTGAATTCATCGAAGGGCGCGATCACATGGATTTGTATCAAGGCGGGCTTGCCGACCGTATCGCGCAGGAGATTTATAAAACGTGGCGCGGGCCGCAGGCAGCGAAAGCTGCTCATTAGAAATTGCAGACGTGGGGAAATACGCAGTGTGAATGATGGTCAACCCGAAATCCACAATCTGCAATCAAGTGACACCGCACGTCGTCTGACGGTAAAATAGTTGTAGTGAAGAGACAGTTGTCCAAAATCTCGATTGCCATAATCCTGCTCGTGTCGTTCGTCACAATCACTCAGGCGCAGAGCAAGAAGCCGCCGCAGAAATCTCAGGCCGCGCTCGCCAAGGATGTGGCGGAGGCTAGCGCAAAACTTGTCAGCGCGTCGAAGGCTTACAAAGAGAGCCTCGAACGGCTGCTCGCGCTCGAACAGGAGGAGGCAAACCTCGCGGCTGAAAAGGTTGAGCAGCGAAAAAAACTTCTCGAACAGGGCATCATCTCAAAACTTGAGCTTGAACAAAGCGAACGAGAACTGGCCGCCGCTCAAGCTAAGGTTGCGGCGACCAGAAAGCAGATTGGCGAAACCGACGACATGATTGCCGAAGCCGCAGCCGAAGAAAAACTCGCGCGAATGGGACCGGCGCGCGTTGGCGCTTATCAATCAACAGCCGCGCTAATTCGTTACAATGGCCCGACACGTTGGGTGATAGCCGATGCCGTTAAAGTTGAGAGCTTTTTCCTTTCGAGGTTCAACCGCGCGCTTCCCATCAGCGCCTTCGGACAGACCTCTGTGCATAACAGCCTCGGATTCGATCACAGCAATTCGATTGACGTGGCCGTGCATCCCGACAGCGCAGAAGGTCAGGCGCTGATGTCGTACCTGCGCGCCGCAGGCATTCCGTTCCTCGCTTTTCGCCAAGCGGTCGCGGGCGTCGCTACTGGCGCGCACATACACATCGGCTATCCTTCGCATAGAATCAGATGAGTAAGCTGTCAGCGGTCAGCGTCCACCCTTCAGCCGAAGAAAGATTATTCCTCAATCAGAAGGTCTGTTTAGCTTATTGCTGATAGCCGACAGCTTTCATTCACTTCCGCCTTGCATCTTCTCCCATTCGACCTGTAATCTGTCCCGTGTTTGAGGTCGGTCAGAAATTCAGTCCTTCAGGCGTCGTGTGACGGGAAATTTGATCGAGGGGTCATTCGACAATAATCATGAATGTAGGAAGCGAGTGGCTTGTTGAAGCAGAAGGATGCTCGGCAGAGTTGTTGCGCGATCTCGAAACCGTGCGCCGCGTCTGCGACGAGATAATTCGTGACCTCGATCTTCACGTCATCGGCGAACCGTCGTGGCACAAGTTCCCGGAGCCGGGCGGCGTGACGGGGCTTTACCTGCTGACCGAATCACACCTCGCGTGCCACACATATCCCGAATCGGGCATAGCTACATTCAATCTTTATTGCTGCAAGCCGCGCCGCGAATGGAACTGGCGCGAACGATTAAAAGAACTGCTCGGCGCGCGCCGAGTCACCGTGCGACGGTTGATGCGAGGCGCGAGTGAGCAGGATCAAGAAATTAGTTTTGAGCAAGCTGTTTTTGAGCGGGAGGCTGGCAACAGTTGAGTCCTGGTCCGATCCAAGCAAGCTGTCCGGCGTGCGGCGCGCCCGTCACTTTCAAGACAGGCTCGTCAATCGTCGTCGTCTGCGAGTTCTGCCATTCAGTCGTTGCGCGTGGCGACCGCGCTCTCGAAGATTTGGGCAAAGTCGCGGAGATAATCCAAACAGGCTCGCCGCTTCAGGTCGGGTTGCGAGGAGTTTATCAGCGAGTTCCGTTTGAATTGACGGGCCGCGCGCAGCTTGGTCACGAAGCTGGAGGCGTTTGGGATGAATGGTATGCCGCGTTCTCCGATGGCCGGTGGGGATGGCTTGCTGAAGCTCAGGGCCGTTTCTACATGACTTTTCAGGAGGATCTGCCTGAGCAGGCTTTGATTCCTACGTTCGACGCGCTTGAGCTTGGTCAGCCCGTCGCTGCGATACGAAGCTCGGTGCCCCTGATGGTTGCAGAGAAAGGCGAGGCCAGCGCGATTGCCGCAGAAGGCGAGATTCCTTACAAACTAATTCCGGGCGAGTCGCATTACTACGCCGATCTGTCAGGGCCGCAGGGCGTATTCGCCACGCTCGATTACAGCGAGTCGCCGCCGCTCATCTTCGTCGGGCGCGAGGTTCAATTTTCAGAACTTGGTTTTCCGCCGACTGTCGTTGCGCCTGAGCGAGAGGCGCGGCGCGTGAGCGCGCTTCAGCTTTCTTGCCCGCAATGCGGAGGGCCGCTTGAGCTTCGCGCGCCGGATAGAACGGAGCGAGTAACCTGCCCGAATTGCGGCTCGCTGTTGGATGTCAATCAGGGGAGATTGGAATTCCTGAAGGCGCTTGAGCCGCCGCGAGTGCAGCCTGTAATTCCAATCGGCGCGACGGGCGAGCTGTTCGGCGCGCAGTTTGTGATGATCGGTTTCGTGCAGCGCAGCATGGAGTACGAGGGCATCCGTTACTACTGGGAGGAGTACCTGCTCTACAATACGCAGGTCGGATTTCGCTGGCTCGTGCGCAGCGATGATAACTGGAGCTTCGTCGAAACGGTTCCGCCGGGCGAAGTCGTTGAAAAGCGATCCTACCCTCCGAAAAAGGGCGACACCGCCATATATCGCGGCGAGCGGTATAAGCTCTATCAAGATACGGTAGCGCGCGTCGAGCTTGTATTAGGCGAGTTTTACTGGAAGGTCGAAGCGGGCGAGCTTGTTCGCGCGACGGACTACATCCACCCGCCGCGAATGCTCTCGAAGGAGGTGTCGGCCTTCACGCCGTCAGACGCGCCTGAGACGGAAGCGACTGAATGGCAGCCGAAAAAAAAGAGGCAGCGGCGAAAAGTGCAGCGCGCTGTTGAGACGGGCGAGATCAACTGGTCGCTTGGCACTTACGTCAAACCGAAAGATGTCGAAAGAGCTTTTAATATAAGCGGGCTGCCGCGCCCATCGAAAATCGGATGGAATCAGCCGTTCCCGCACAAAGCAATTTACAAATACTGGCTCTGGCTGTTGCTTGCGACTCTTGCCGTCAGCATCATTATCTTCGCTACAAGCTCGCCGCGCCTCGTCCTTGAGCAGGATTATCAAATTAATCCTGGCGCGAACGAAAACAACCCGCAGGCTATCTTCATCGAAGGCATAAACCTTGAGCCGCGAAAAAACATAAGGATGGTCTTTAGCTCAAACGTAAATAATTCATGGGTTGGCGTCGCGGGCGGATTGATTAATGAAGCGACGGATGAAGCCCAACCATTTTCAACCGATGTTGAGTATTACTACGGCGTTGAAGACGGCGAGTCGTGGAGCGAGGGGAGCAAAGAATCGGACGTTTATCTGTCAGCAGTCGAAGGCGGGACGTACATGCTTCAGCTCGAAGTCGCGGGCGATAAGTTGCAGCAATCAAGCACGCTGCATGTTCGCGTTGAACAGGGTGTGCCGCGCCTGCTGCACCTGTTCGTGGCATTGTTGATTATCTCGATCATCCCGATCATCGTCGCGATTTATCAATTTAGTTTTGAGAAACGCAGGTGGGAAGACAGCGACTACAGTCCGTTCAGTTCTTAGCTTGTAAGGGGAAACCATGTTAAGCAAAGCCTATGTCATAATCGGGGTCATCGTCATCGCGCTCTATGCGATGCTGGCCTTCACGGGGACGGAAATCGGCAGTCCCGAAAAGGAGAGAGTTTCAGCCAGAGACGTTCGCAGCTCGCACGGGAGCCGCATATTCTTCTGGCACTCAGGCTATCGGGGAGGAAAGTGATGGATCAAAAAATTGTCATAAACACCGTCGTGTTTACGCTGTTCGGCTTGCTCGTCTTTGCGCTGGCGTTTTGGATAATCGTCAAAGCCGCGCCCTTTTCCGTTCGCAAAGAGATTGAAGAAGACCAGAACACCGCGCTCGCGATACTTATCGGCGCGGTCATCATCGGCATCGCTTTGATTATTGCTGCCGCCGTTCACGGGTAGTTTGTGATTCGCACATCTGTACTCTTCCTAAACGTGCTCATCATAGCGACGTGCGGTCTCGTCTATGAGCTGCTGGCCGGGACGCTCGCAAGCTATGTACTGGGCGATTCGGTCACTCAATTCTCGCTCATCATCGGCATATACCTGTTCGCGCTTGGAGCGGGCGCGTGGCTGTCGCGGTTCATCGAACAGGGACTTGCGCGCCGTTTTATCGAAGTCGAGCTTGGCGTGGCTCTCTTGGGCGGAGCGAGCGCGCCGCTATTGTTTTTGTCCTTCGCGCGACTCAGTTATTTTCACGTCGTATTGTACGGAGTGGTCTTTGCCGTAGGCGCGCTTGTCGGATTAGAGCTTCCGCTATTGATGCGGATACTAAAAGACAATCTCGATTTCAAAGATCTGGTTTCGCGCGTTCTGACGTTTGATTACATCGGCGCATTGGTCGCATCACTTTTGTTTCCACTTTTCTTAGTTCCAAAATTGGGGCTCGTGCGAACGTCTCTTGTGTTTGGGCTTATGAACGCGGGCGTGGGACTATGGGCGACGTGGTTCATGCGCCCGCTGATTAAAGGCGATGTTGCAGGGCTTCGCGCGCGCGCAGCCATTGTTATCACGCTGCTAGGGGTTGGCATCGTCAAAGCCAACGCGCTCACTTACCTCGCAGAAGAAGAGATGTTTGCCGACGACATAGTTTATTCGCGCTGGACCCCTTATCAGAGAATCGTCGTGACGCGAAACCGCGCAGGCTTTCAGCTTTTCTTAAACGGCCATCTTCAATTCAGCTCGGCTGATGAGTATCGCTATCACGAATCGCTCGTGCATCCGGCGATGATGGCTCACGGCTCGCCGCGCAACGTGCTCGTGCTTGGAGGCGGCGACGGATTGGCGCTGCGCGAAATCCTGCGCTATCCGTCGGTTGAGTCAGTCACGCTCGTTGACCTCGACCCGGAGATGACGAAGCTGTCATTGGCGTTTCCGCCGCTTGCGGAGCTTAACAATAATTCTTTCTCTGACCCTCGCGTTCAGGTCGTCAACGATGACGCGTTCGTTTGGCTCGAACAGGCGAGCGGTCCGTATGATGTCGCCATAGTAGATTTCCCCGACCCGAACACGTTTGCGCTCGGCAAGCTCTACACGACGCGCTTCTACAAATTGCTGAAAGCCCGGCTCGCGCCCGATGCGGCTGTTGCCGTTCAATGCACGTCGCCGTTATTCGCGCGAGCCTCATACTGGTGCATCATCAGAACAATGGAAGCGGCAGGCTTCATCGTTCGGCCATATCACACGGCTGTGCCGTCGTTCGGCGTGTGGGGATTCGCGCTCGCTCGCACGATGCCGTTTGATGCGCCAACACGCGCACCCGCTGCTCTTCGTTTTTTGGACGACAGGGCGATGGCTGCGCTGTTTGTATTGCCAGCCGACTTAGGCCCTGTGCCCGTCGAGATAAACCGTCTTGATAATCAATCGCTCGTGCGTTACTACGAATCGGAGTGGCGACGATACGAGTAGTTTTGAGTGTTTAGTTTTCAGCAATGGCGAACCTGTTGAAGAACGATAATTCGATGGAAGGTCAACCAGAAACTCGAAATTCAAAACCGAAAACTGGCTTCACTCGGCGCGAAGTGCTTGCGGCGATGCTCGGTGTGCCTGCGATGATGGCTGCGTGTCGCTCAAGCAAAATGCCGCCGCTGCCGCCGGGCGAAATTGTCGGAGCATCTGAGGGAATCGGCCACCGCTTGCGCGATGGATTGCGCGTTGAGCCATCCGGCGATGCATGGCAGCGCGTCGGCGTAGTTATTGTCGGCGGCGGAGTCGCTGGACTTTCAGCCGCGTGGCGATTACTCAAAGCGGGCTTCGATGATTTCATACTTCTTGAGCTTGAGCGCGCGCCCGGCGGCACGGCCCGAAGCGGCGCGTCGCACATTGTTTCTTATCCATGGGGCGCGCATTACCTGCCCGTGCCTATGAAGGAGAACCGCGCGCTTGTCTCGCTGCTTGATGAGATGGGTATGCTCGATGGGTACGCGGATGACGGCGAGCCGATTGTCGCCGAACAGTTTTTGTGCCGCGATCCCGAAGAGCGAATCTATTATCGTGGCCGCTGGTACGAAGGATTGTACTTGCACGCGGGCGAAAGCGAAGACGACAAAGCTCAACTCAATCGCTTCAATACGGAAGTGAACAACTGGGTGCAATGGCGTGATTCAAAAGGCCGCCGCGCTTTCACTATCCCTGTTGCTGCCTGCTCTGATGACTCAGAAGTCACTGCGCTCGATAAGGTTTCGATGGCCGATTGGCTCGCTGAGCGCAATCTCACGTCGCCGCGACTTCGCTGGCTGGTTGATTACGCCTGCCGCGACGATTATGGCCTGACGCTCGATCAGGCGAGCGCGTGGGCGGGGCTTTTTTACTTCGCCTCGCGAGTGAAAAAATCGGGCGACGAAGCGCAGCCGCTGATGACCTGGCCCGAAGGCAATGGGCGATTGGTCTCTTATCTTTACGACAAAGTTAAATCAAAAGCGAAGCTCGGATTTGCCGCCGCTGAAATTATTCCCTCTGATTCAAACAATCAGGGCGGGGTTGATGTGATAGCTGTTGACCACGAAGCGCAAAGCGCAATCGGCTTTCACGCCGAGAAAGTTATATTCGCCGCGCCGCATTTTTTGACTCGGTACTTGATTCGCCCTTATCGCGACAACGCGCCGCCGCACGTCGCCGAATACCAATACGGCGCGTGGATGGTTGCGAATTTATTCTTGAAAGATCGGCCTGCTGACCGGGGCTTTCCTCTTGCGTGGGACAACGTGATTTATGAAAGCCCTTCGCTCGGCTACGTCGTCGCGACTCACCAGCGCGGAATAGATCGCGGTCCTTCTGTCTTCACCTATTACTATCCGCTCTGCGACGAAGACCCGCGTGCGGCAAGATCAAAGCTGCTCACGACTGGCCGCGATGAATGGGCTGATGTTGCGCTTGCCGATTTATCCCGCCCTCACAAAGAGATTCGGGCATTGGTTGAACGGCTCGATGTTATGCGCTGGGGCCACGCAATGATAAGGCCGCGAACTGGATTTGTGTGGAGCGAAGCCCGCCACGCAGCGATGACGCCTTATCGAGGCATTCACTTCGCACATTCCGATTTAAGCGGTGTTGCCTTATTTGAAGAAGCGTTCTATCACGGCACGCGCGCGGCTTATGAAGTGCTTGAGAGCAGGGGTCGGAGGTCGGGTGTCGAGGGTCAGGGATGATGGAAACTGTACAACATATGAACAGTGCGTCTATTGCAAGGGAAGGGAATCACGCAGCGCGCCCTGACCCCCGCCCCCTGCCCCCTGACCCCTGGCTTTTCTCCGCGCGCGTTGACCTCAGCGTCTTTCTCGGAAGCGCGGTTGCGTCGCTGCTTGCTTTATGGATTGGCGCAAGCGTCGGTGTGCTAGACGACGCAATGCCAGATTGGGCATGGATTCCTGCTGTGCTGCTAATTGATGTCGCGCACGTTTATTCGACAGGCTTTCGCGTTTACGCAGACGTTGATGAGTTGAAGCGAAGGCCCTACCTCTATGCGCTCGTGCCGATGTTGGGATTCATCGTCGGCGTTGCGCTTTACTCTGAAGGCGAGCTTGTGTTCTGGCGCGCGTTGGCTTATGTCGCGGTCTTTCATTTCGTTCGCCAGCAATACGGATGGGTCGCGCTGTATCGTGCGCGAGCGGGCGAACGCGACTCATTGGGCAAATGGATTGATACGATTACGATCTATGCCGCGACCGTTTACCCGCTCATTTACTGGCACGCGCACCTGCCGCGCGCCTTCTGGTGGTTTTTGAAAGATGACTTCTCAGCTATCCCTTCAATCATTGCAAGCATCGCGGAGCCGATTTACTGGTTGGTGCTGATCGTTTACGCGCTGCGCTCGCTTTATCGCTTCTTTGTCAAGAAAGAATTCAACCCCGGCAAAGAGATTGTCGTGGCGACGACCGTTGTGTGCTGGTACGTCGGAATAGTCGCGTTCAACTCAGATTATGCCTTTACGGTGACGAACGTCATCATTCACGGCGTGCCGTATCTTGCATTGATATACTGGTATGGTCGCCGTCGACTTAAGCAAAAAGAAGGTCGCGGTTTTTATCGCTTATTCGCGCGTGGCCCTGCGGCGTTCCTGATGATCCTGTGGGCGCTCGCTTACGTTGAAGAGATGTTGTGGGATCGCGGCGTTTGGCATGATCGAAGCTGGTTCTTCGGCAGCGCGTGGAATATCGAATCGCTCAAGCTAATCATCGTGCCGTTGCTGGCTCTGCCTCAAATCACACACTACGTTCTGGACGGTTTCATCTGGCGGCGTAAGAGCAATCCGGATTTCTCGATTCAAATAGGTCCACGATGAGAAGCCAGACCGCAAAGGTGCGCAGAGGAAATTGCTTTAGATGATAAAGCACTCCGCGAATCTCCGCGTCACCGCAGCGTCCTTTGCGGTTTCAGATGACCTTGATTATCGAAACCGTCAAATCGTCTTCGGGACCGCCGGCTTCGGATGTGTGGTAATGAACTTCGCTTATCACGGCTTGAGCGATCTCGTGAGCGCGGCGGTCGCTCACCGCTCTCACGGCTTGCTCAAGTCGCCTCAGTCCGAAATCTTCGCCGCGCGCATTTCGCGCCTCAACTACACCGTCCGTGTACATCACCAAAATATCGCCCGGCTCGAAATCAACAACCGCTTCCGAATAACGCGAGTCATCAAATACGCCCAGCGGAAGCCCTCCCTGCTCAAGCAGACGACTCATACCGTCAGCCCTCAACAGCAGCGGAGGGTTGTGGCCCGCATTGATGTAGAGCAGCCGCCTTGTTTCAGGATCAATGAGACCGTAAAAAGTTGTAATGAATCGCTCGCCGTTCGTCGCCTCATACACAAGCCGATTCACGCGCGCCATCACGACTCGCATCGCAAACTCGTTAATAATCGTCGCGTGAATGTATGCGCGGAACGTGACCATTATCAAAGCGGCGGCAAGCCCTTTGCCCGATACGTCCGCGACCATCACGGCCAAACGGTCGGAGATGGAATCAACGAAATCGAAATAATCGCCACCGACCTCGCGCACAGGAATCGTAGTCCCGTAAACGTCCAATCCTTCAACGATGGGGAAGGCGCGCGGCAGAAGGCTTTCGACCACTTTGCGCGCAAGCTCAAGCTCGGTTTCGGCGCGTCGCTGCCGCATCACCTCGCGGTAAAGCAGCGTGTGGTCAATGGCCGAAGCCGCAAGCGACGCGAACATCGTGAGCAGTTCAAGGTCGCGCTCGTCATATCCGTTGGCCCAATCGGCTTCAAGGTTGATGACGCCTATCACCTGCCCGTCGTATCGAACGAGCGGAGCGGCTATCTCGGAGCGGGTCTCAGCGCGCGCCTTGACGTAGCGCGTATCCTGCTTCACATCGCCTACGATTTCGCCGCGCGCGTTCTTGATGACCCATCCGATTATGCCGCTGCCCGACTCGATGAAATCCTGAGAGATTGAATGGGGCGGGTAGCCGCGAGTTTGCATCTCCAGAATATCGCCGCTCGCCGGGTCAACGACTACTATCACAGCCGCAGAATAATCGAGCAGTTCCTTGAGCGAGTCGAAAATTGTGTTGAGCACTTCATCGAGGTCGAGCGAGCTGCTGACCTTGCGCACGGCGTCAACGAGCGTTTCAATCGTTTCTTTCTTGGGTGTCATTGGCTTCTCTACTATCGCGTAAACACAAAACAAGCATGCTAGATGGTTGCGGCAGCGATGGCAAGGCGGCAATCAGTTTTGCCCTTTCAATTCGGCCCCGACTTCCGGCGGCAGCGCATTGATCCTCTTCACGAATGACACCACCTGCCAGATGCCCTCGTCAGAGAGCATGTTGCGCCAGGATGGCATTGATGTGTTGCGGATTCCGTGCTTGACAATCCAGAAGAGTTCCGGTTCCGTGTATGCGGTGGCTCGCCCGGGCAACTGGGGTGCTGGAGGATAGAATGATGCCCCTAAAGTGCTGGGCCGCCCGCTCAACGACCCGTGACACTCGGCGCACATCCCTTTGTAAATCTCCGCGCCAGACAAAAGGTCCTCATTGGTTGGAAAGCCATCTTTAGGCTGCTCGGTTGCGTGGTGTGCCACCGATGAACGGACTGCCATTGAAAAGATGCTCTTTTCCAATGATGATGGAGCCGCGTCCGCATTCAGAGGCACAAGCCCAAGCTTCATAATGGTGAAGGCTACGATGCATGCGAGCGCGAAAGCTGTTATAACGCCGCTCAAGAATTTCTTCATCGCCAACTCACTTTCTCAATACATTTCGGCATTGCCAGCTACTCTGTGACGACAAGCGTTCCAGACATATCCTCGTGACCGCTGCCGCAGAAGACATCACAGGTGAAGTCGAATCTGCCGGCTTTGTCGGGCGTGAACTTAACTCGGTTTATGACGCCGGGTTTTATGTCTGCGCGGATGCCGAAATCCGGCAAGCTGAATCCATGTCTTACATCTTCTGCTGTCAGTTCCAGGAGCACCGGCTCGCCTTTCTTGACTGTTATCTCGCCGGGGCTGAATTCAAACTTCTTCGCCGTCACACGAATCACCTGTTCAGTTGGGGCGCTCGCTCCAAACGCAGCGGTGAACATGATTATTCCGAACGCGGCAAAAGCTATTAATGTCAGTGCGATTATTCGTTTCATAAACTCTATCCTTTCGTGACTGGAAATTCAGTTATTTCGTAATGCGCCTTTCGAGCAGCGGCTTCAACCTGGCGAAAGCCAAGCCCCTTATATGGCGCGGATGCGTCCCAGGGTATTGGCACGCGCTTCGGAGCAGAGCCGGGCGCAGGCAAGGGGAACATCAGAGATTTCGCAGCGTGATGCGCGATGTGGCCCGTCATAAAGTGATGTTCCTGATGAATGTGTCCATAGAAGACGGTGACGTTCTTATACGGCATCAGAGCATTGATGACTGCGGAAGCATCGCGCGTCGCCCAATCCCACTGAGGGTAGAGACCGAAGAGCGGCCTGTGTGTTAGCACAACGATTGGCGCATCATGCTTCTGCTTCTTCAAATCATCCTGCAGCCATTTCAGTTGTGTTTCGCCTATGACTGCCGCAGGGTCGGATACGTTGTCGAGAACGATGAAATGCACGCCCTTGTGATCGAAGGTGTAGTTCAGTTTTCCAAAAAATTCCTGATATGCTTCGCCTCGATCAAGTGATGCGTCGTGCTCTCCGGCCATAAAATGAACGGTCTTCGCCTTGAGACCGCTGACTATGTCGCGGAACTCCGCCATCCTCTCGCGCCGCACTCTGCGATCTTCTGTCGTGTGAGTCAGGTCGCCTGTGAATACGATGAAGTCGGGTTGCTCCTCAAGGCTATTGACCGCAGCCACAGCTTTTTTCAGCGTTCCCTTAGAGTCAGGATTGACCGCCGGGCCGTCAAATCCCCAGTGAGTGTCGGAAAGCTGGACGAAATAGAAATCGTCCTTAGCTCGTTTGCCGCCGCCGGAGTGATTAGACCCAAGTGCGTTAAAACCCAAGCCGGAAGCGAAGATTAAGCCTCCGATCCCCGCTATCTTCATAAAATCTCGTCTATCTATCTTGCTCATCCTTTCCTCCCAATCGCAAAAGTGCATTCATCAGGCTATACCGATTCCTTCGCTCAGATATTCCTGCGCTATGCCTTTATTCGTCTGCGGGAATAAAATAGATGGAAGCGTGGTCTTATACTGGAGGGCACAGTAGAGAGGAAACAGAATCGCTTGCGGGAACAGAGCAAACTCGCCAGTTTCGAGCAGACGGTCTTACCGCACCTGGCCGCAGCCTACAACCTAGCGCGATGGCTTACGCGAAACGACGCGGATGCAGAGGACGTCGTGCAGGAAGCATACCTGCGCGCCTTCAAGTTCTATGGCGGTTTTCGTGGGGGCGACAGCCGCTCATGGCTTCTCACAATCGTGCGCAACACCTGCTACACCTGGATGCAGCGGAACAGGTCGCACGAGCTTGCGACGGATTTTTATGATGAAGTCTACAGCATAAGAGATGAAAGTCTCGACCCCGAGATAAGGCTGCTGCAAAGTGCGGACAGCCAGATGCTCAAGCAGGCTCTGGAAGAATTGCCCGCGGAGTTTCGCGAGGTGCTGGTGCTGCGCGAGCTTGAAGAGATGTCTTACAAGGAGATTGCCGATATTGCAAATGTTCCGTTGGGCACAGTGATGTCGCGATTGGCCCGCGCGCGCAAACGGCTTCAGCAACTTCTAACTAGAGGCAAGGGCAGGGAGTATTCACATGATTTGTGAGGACACGCAAAAGCTTATCGGCGCATATGTTGACGGTGAACTCGATCTGGTACGGAGTCTGGATCTCGAGGAGCACCTGCGCGCGTGTGTGATTTGCGCGCGAATACAGGAGAATCATCAAACATTGCGGGCGGCGTTTGCCGAAAGCTCTTTGTATTTCAATCCCCCTTCGGGCCTACAGAATCGCGTGCGTTCAGCCGTGCGCAAGACGAGCAAAGCCGAAACCAGGCCGCGTGTCGTCTTGGGGCGCTGGGTCTTTGTTGCGGCTTCAGTTGTTGTTGTCGCTGCTGTCTCGATCTGGGGGATCGTGCTGTTGCGCACTCAGCTTTCGGCCAATGATCTTTTGACGCAGGAGATCATATCAAGCCATGTGCGCTCGCTTATGGCGAACCATTTGACGGACGTTCCATCTTCTGATCAGCATACGGTGAAGCCCTGGTTTAACGGCAAGCTGGATTTTTCGCCGCCGGTAAAAGACCTGGCTGAATACGGATTCGCTCTGGTCGGAGGGCGGCTCGACTATATTGATAATCATCCCGTTGCCACTTTGGTGTACCAGCGCAGGAAACATTTCATTAATCTATTTATCTGGCCCTCCACACAATCAGATGAGCGAGAGTCGAGCGCGTCGCGCCAAGGCTATAATCTCATTCACTGGACCAGATCGGGAATGGAGTACTGGGCTGTATCTGATCTCAACAGCGGCGAATTGCAGGAATTTGCCCAAACGATACAAAATACTGAAACACCTCACTGAGGCCTGTGATTTAATTCGCTTTGTTGACTCGACAATCCAGAAGTGATAAGCTGGCAGCCGTCCTACTCGGCAATTGAGTGGAAAGAGTGAGCAAGGCCAACGTTTCGCTAATACTGCTTCTGCCACCCTCGCAGGAGCCAATATTCTGAACCGTTAAAATCCGGGAGGAAAACTCCTATGGGGCGGTCAAGCCCCAACTTCTTCACTTTAACTATTTGAACAAAGGGTAAGCCACTGGTTCGACCAGTGCGACTTGAACAGCTTTGAGCGTTCCGGCAGAAAAATTCTCCTAAGGTGGTTTGGTGAGAACACACCAAAGGAGAAATGAATGTCGGAAATTTACAATAG
>DATLXU010000112.1:0-11960 GCA_035575515.1 Blastocatellia bacterium | reverse complement strand
GAAGCTGAATATGTCTGTGCGCGCGTCTAACTGCTCGCCTCTGACCTGCTCCGGCGACATGTAAGGCACTGTGCCCATCACCGTGCCCGGCTCCGATAGCAGGCTCTCGGTCTCGGCTTCCGTGTCGGCAAGCGAACTCTTCCTCTCTACTTTAGCCAGCCCGAAATCCAACACCTTCACCTGACCTCGCGACGTCAGCATTATGTTTGCCGGCTTTATGTCTCGATGAATTATCCCGCGCGAGTGCGCTTCCGACAGCGCATCGGCCACTTGCACGGCTATGCCGAGCGACTCTTCTAATTCAACCGGCTTGCGCTTGATTCTATCTGCCAGCGTTTCCCCTTCGACGTACTGCATCACGATGAAGCTGTGGCCCGCTTCTTCCCCGACTTCGTGAATGGCGCAGATGTTCGCATGATCGAGCTTTGCCGCAGCTCTTGCTTCACGAATCAGGCGCTTCTTAGCTTGCTCATCAGCCGTTGATGTAGAAGGCAGGAGCTTGATTGCCACTTTGCGGTCGAGCCGCGTATCTTCCGCTAAGTAGACTTCGCCCATCCCGCCCGCGCCGAGCTTGCTTATGATTCGATAGTGAGAGATGGTTTCCGAGATCATCCAACCCTCAACGCCGAAAGATACGCCCGCGATGCGGCTACCGGTTCTGCGCCAAGCTGCCATCCAATCACTCTTAAAGTTCCGGTGGGCGCTGCTATGAACGCCTCGCTCCTATCAGAGCTTACGTTTTAGATACGACGTGTGAGCAGCTATTGATTACTTCTCGTCGTCGTCTTCGTGAGCGAAGAATTCTTTATCTTCTTCGATGACCCGGCGCTCGAATCGCGTGATGATGTAAACAACGGCGATGATGACGAATGCAATGAGCAGGATCACCTGCACGCGGTGCAGGTCGCCTATGAGCTGCTCGACGCCTGTGGCGAATGTGAATCCAAGCCCTGCGAGTATCCCGACCCACACAGCGCAGCTTGCAATCGTCAGCAGCGCAAACCTCAGATAACCGAAGTGAGCAAGCCCCCAGAATATCGCGCTTGCAGTCCTCAATCCGTAAACGTATTTCACAATGAGAACCGAAAGCAATCCGAACCTGCGCATCAGGCTTTCGAGTCGCGGACGGGCGCGTATGAAAAATCGCATGGTTCGCGCGCGGCCACGAAACCGCGAGCCTATGAAGTAGCTCAGCGAATCGCCTGTAAACCCGCCAGCCGTTCCGACCAGAAGCGCCTCGCCGAAAGTGAAAAGCCCGGCGCGCGCAAGCACGCCCGCAAGCAAAAGCGTTAAATCGCCTTCAATCATGGTTCCGAAAAAGACCGCCCACAATCCATAAGTTCGCAGTAGTTCTTCCATCCGTTAGCTTCTGGTTCGAGCTTAAATCGAGAGACCGAGATTGTAGCGCACCTTGACAGCCTGCGCATAGAGTTAAGCTGTGCGATTAAGCGCGGTTCTTATTTATACCGCGTGCCGTGTTTGATGACGATGTCAACGCGCTGAAGCAGGTCAATGTAGCGCAGCACGTCGCCGCGAACAGCTATGATGTCTGCGTACTTGCCTTCGCTCACAGTTCCCACTTCTTTATCAACTTTCATCAGCACCGAAGGCCAGTAGGTCGCCGCTCGAATCGCCGTCATCGGATCAATACCGAACTTGTTCACCCACGCATCAAGCTCGCGCCACGTCGACTGGCTGTGAAAGTTCATCGGTATGCCGCTGTCTGTCCCAATCAATAACACAACACCCGATTCGCTTAACTGCTGAATCTTTCGCGCGAGCGTGGGCCTTCGCGCAGGCGTGATCTGATAATACGAAAGCCTGTCTGGATGGCGCAGCGATTCTTTTATGTCGGCGATGATTGCGTCCGTCAGCCCCACTTGCCACGATGGATCATCTAACGCTTCGGGGTTGTCGCGCAGGTACTCGTAATTGAGCAAGCCCTCAACTGTCGGCGTCCAAAACAACGGGCCGAGACTCATCTTGGCGGTGCGCTCTCTTATCAAAGCGATTATATCGGGCGGGTATTCGGGCGCGGTCGCAAGCCCT
This sequence comes from Blastocatellia bacterium, assembly GCA_035575515.1. Classification (GTDB taxonomy): domain Bacteria; phylum Acidobacteriota; class Blastocatellia; order UBA7656; family UBA7656; genus DATLXU01. The sequence goes on along the minus strand of DATLXU010000112.1, from coordinate 9,911 downwards.
GTGTGCTCGAAGCAGTCGACGCCTGCCGCAAGGCCGCGACGAATCTCTTCGGGGCGATGCGAGTGAGCGACGACTGTGAGGTTATGCTTGTGCGCTTCGTCGACGACGGCTGTGACCTCATCCATCGTCATCTGGTCCTGGTCAATAAGCTTGATTAGATTCACGCCAGCATCGGCGAGCTTCTTCACTTTCGCGCGAGCGTCGTCGGCGCCCTTCACTCCCCATCGAAAGTATTCGGTGCCGGGATACGGCTCGTGCTGGATGAACGGGCCTGAGACGTAAAGCGTGGGGCCGGGAATCTGGCCCGCGTTTATTCGGTCGCGCACACTGATGATCTCTTTAAGCGGCGCGCCGAGATCACGCGCGCTCGTCACGCCCGCCATCAAGAGCTGCTTTGCCGAGGCGGGCATGATGACGGATTCCATCTGCGGCGGATAAGTCTTGTCCCAGTGCGCGTAGTCGCTGTGGCCGTTAATCATCAGGTGAACGTGCATGTCCCACAGGCCCGGCAAGACGGTCATTCCTTCGGTTGAAATAATCTCAGCGTCTTTCGGGATGGCGAGGCTGCCGATTTGACCTACGGCTTTGATGCGCTCGCCTTCGATGATGACGACGCTGTTTTGAATCGGGCGGCTGCCGTATCCGTCAATGAGCGTGCCGCCAACGAGGGCTTTGACTCTTTTCGATTGAACCTGTGCCGAAGGAACGGCAAAAAGCATCGCGAAGATAACCGCGCCGAGAATCGCAAACGGCCTGAGCGCAAAAGAGCGTCCTGAAGTTTTCATCCTCTTTCCTCCAATCGGGAATCGCCGCAGCAGATGAGAATAGCCGCGCCTTTTATCTTTTCGTATGCGCTGATTATTTATCGCAGCGGACCAAAGTCAAGCCGCATCGGGCATCGCACAGGATACATTCGGATGGGTTTGCGCTCAGGATATACTCTATTTCGCAGAAGTGAGTCAAAATAAAAAGGGATGGACTCGTCGCCATCCCTCTCCGGATTATCGTTTATACAAACCAGTTGCGCGGCGAAGATTCTTGAACCCACCTGATAATGGTTTCGCGCAACGATCCCTCCGTAGCGACAGCGCAAGCAGCAGCCGTTTTATACCTTGTTCGTGGCGGCTGCCAATTCCGCCTCGGCGAGCAACAGCTCCAGCTCTTTTTTGCGCTGCTGCTGTTCTTCGGCCAGCTTCGCTATGGTTGAGCTATTAACCAGCACAGCTTCACGTGCCCACGCGAGTTCTGCCTGTTCGGTTTCCGTCGCTTTGCCTTCTTTTGCCAAACGCGCTTCGAGATAATCAATGCGCGCTTTCAGAGAGTCCAGATAAAACTCCGCCTGAGCAAGGCGAGCGGCAGCGAGTTTTATTTCGAGTCTCTTTGCATGAGCTCTCGCCATGAGAATATCTTTGTCTGTTGCGTCCTTCCAGTTTGTCATGTCGTCTAAGGCCGTCCGGGCCATTTCAAGCTCTGCCGAGCACCTTTCATAAACTGATCTTTTATCAATCATCACCGTCCTCCTTTGACAAGTATAGACATTGAGGATTAGCCGACTATTACTTTTCGATTAATTCTTTTTTAATTTTGCAACAGCCGCGAAGTAACAAAAAATTAAGCCGGTCTTCACATCAACTTAACGGGGCCTTGCTAGATTTCGCATCTCGATGGGCTTTGCAGTTGCCTTTTTGATTAATGTTGAAAAATTAATTGCGCCAATTCTCAAATCACAACCTTTCCGCGAATGCGATAGGAGGCATTTATGACTAGACGAAAAACTGTGCGACCGAGCTGCTCGGCATCTGTGATGCTTATGCTTGCTCTGGTCGCGCAATTGCTGTTGCAGGCGGTCGCGATTGCTCAAACAGATCAAGGCCGCATCGTCGGCACAATCCGCGACCAGAACAACGCGGTCGTGCCCGGCGCAGCCGTCACAATCAAAGACGAGCGCACAGGCAACGAGCGAACAATCACCGCGACAGAAAACGGCCAGTACCTCGTTGCTGCGCTCAAACCGTCTTTCTACACGATCAAAGTCTCGGCCCAAGGGTTCGCCCCGGCAGAGTTCACCAATGTGCAGTTGTCCGTCGGGCAGGAGATAACCTTCGACGTCGAGCTCAAGCTGGCAGGCATATCGGAAGCAGTCACCATTGTAGGCAATCAAGAGCCTGTGCTTGACACAAGCTCTGCGCGGCTCGGAGCGAACGTAAACCAGCGCGAAGTTCAGGACCTGCCGCTCAACGGTCGTTCGGTTTCGCAATTGGTTTTGCAGGCGCCCGGATCGGTTAACACTTCAACCGGAACGTTTCAGGATATACGCATCAGCGGGCGCTCCAACGAGCAGAACGCCATTCGTTACGATGGCGTCGAGGCTTCGGCTATCATTGACGCCGCGCCTGGAAACCTCAACGGCGAATTAGCCTCGCCCTTCCGTTTGCAGACCAGCCTTGAAAACATTCAGGAATTCCGCGTTGACTCGAACAACTACCCGGCGGAGCTTGGCACAGGCACCGGAGGCCAGATCAGCGTGATCGGCAAATCAGGCGGCAACAGTTTCCATGGCTCGCTGTTCGAGTATCTGCGAAACAATGCGCTTGATGCCCGCAACTTCTTTGACCTTAAAGACCCATCCGTACTTCGCCTGAACCAGTTTGGCGCAAGCCTCGGCGGCCCCGTAGTAAAAAACAGGTTCTTTTTCTTTGCCAGCTACGAAGGCTATAGGCTGCGTTCAGGCATAAACTTTATCGAGGCGGTGCCGAGCGCCTCGGCAGCGGCAAGAGCGGTTCCGGCTGTCAGGCCGTTGATTGATGCGTTTCGCGGGCCTGGCGCGATTACGCTCGCGGGCGCTTCGACAAACCCGGATTTCGACATCATCCAGTTGAACTCCGTCAGCCGCGTCGACGAAAACGCGGGCGGCATTCGATTCGATTTCAAGATAACGCCGAAGCATCTGCTCTATGCGCGCTACTACCGCGATCAGGGCGAGAACCTCACGCCCGAAGGCGTGACCGGCAGGCAAGTGCAGATAATCGCCTGGCCGCAGAACGGCGTGCTCGCTCTTCAATCGCTTCTGACGACGAATACCGTCAACGAGGCGAAGTTTGGATTCAATGAAGCGCTGACGCGCGTCAACGGGCTTGCGCCCGTCGTCAATGGCATAGACCTTTCGCGCATCACGTTGAACATCAGCGGCTCGGTGGCCAACACGGGCATTCAGGGGCAAGGCAACTCGTCGGGCATCGCAGTGCCGGGCGGACTTGTTCGCGCAAACAGCGCCACTAACGGTCGCGGCGCGCCCTACACTCCCTATACGCTTTCTGTGATAGACCACCTGAGCTGGATAAAGGGAAGCCATGCCATGAAGTTTGGCGGTGAGGCGCGCTTCGTTCGTTTGTATACGGATCGTCTCGGCGGCACGACCTATACCTACTCAAACCTCAACAACTTTCTCGCAAACACGTTGCAATCTGTGCAATTCGCTGGTGACCTTAGCGATCCAAGCCCGATCACAGGGGTCTCCGGCACGCGCAAAGCCGAGCAGGAATACTACATCGCTTTCGCGCAGGATGAATGGAAGGCGCGGCCAAACCTGACGATCAATTATGGGCTGCGCTATGAATACTACACTCCGTTGCGTGAAGCCCACGACGCTCAGGTGCTCTTTGATATAAGGACGGGGCAGTTGCGCGATCCCAAAGAGAGCGCATTCAAATCAAGCAAGACCAGCTTCGGGCCGCGCATCGCGATAACCTGGTCACCCAACTACGCAGGCGGCGGGTTTTTCGGTGGCGGGCGCACGCTGCTGCGCGGCGGGTTCGGCATATACTACGGGCCTGGCCAGACCGAAGACCAGATTCAGCCGATTGAAAGCGACACGATCCGCATAACGCAAAGCGGCGGCGCTTTCCCCGTAAACATTGACGCTCTGCGCGCGAACTTCATCAACAATCCGCTCAATCGCCAATTCCAGCCGCGCGCCTACTCGAACCTCTACGAGATTCCTGAACGCATCTATCAGTTCGGGGTCTCTTTCCAGCAGGAGCTTTTCTACAAGATGGTGTTGACGGCGGGCTACGTTGGAAGTCGTGGCCGCAACTTGTTCTTGCGCAGCGTGACTAATCAGATCGTCAGCGTCAACCCTACGACAGGAGCCGTCACGCGCGAGTTTGACATTGTCCAGGGCGGCACAATACTTCGCCCGTTTGCGGAAATAGACTTCAAGACGAGCGGAGGCGAGGACAGTTACAATGCGCTTCAGATGCAACTCTCTCGTCGCTTCAGCACGGGCTTGACTTTGAACTCGCAGTACACTTTAGCGAAGAGCTTCGGCACAAGCGGCGGATCAAACGACGCGCTGACGGCGGCCAACGCTGCCCGCCGTCCTGACGAAACGCCCGCAGGCGGACGCGCTGCGAGCTTTGATTACGATGAAGGCTACAACAACTTCGACGTGCGCCACTCGTTCAATCTAAGTGCGATTTATGCGCTGCCGATAGGCAGGGGCCGCAGTTATCTGAACGACCTGAGCGGAGTGGCTGACGCAATTTTCGGCGGCTGGGAGGTCGGCACGATCATCAACGCCAGAAGCGGATTGCCGATTGATGTTCGCGTGACTCGCTCGGATGTTGTATGCGTCACGGCCTCTGGCGTCGTAGGCGGAGCAGGATGCAGATTCGTTATCAACACCCCCGGAGGCGGCTCGTCGCGCAACGTGCGCAGGCCCGATTTGATCCCCGGCGTCAATCCGTTCCTCAACAATGATCGCCAGTTCCTCAACCCTGCGGCATTTGCCATCCCGCAACCCGGAACGTTCGGCAACCTCGTGCGCAATTCGCTGCACGGGCCGAATTTCTGGCAGGCCGACCTGGTGATGAACAAGCGATTCAGAGTTACGGAAACGTCGAACGTCGAATTCAAAGCGGAGTTCTTCAATATCTTCAATCACGCGAACTTCGCCAACCCACCGGCGACGCTGCCGAACGCGCTCGGCACAGGCGCGAATCAAATTCAGCCCGGCCAGCCCTTCACGCGAGCGGCGGCAGGCAACTTCGGCATACTGAACTCGACGGTTGGCAGAACGGTCGGTCTTGGCACCAGCCGCCAGATTCAATTCGCGTTGCGCGTGAACTTCTAGCTTCAACACGGATCGCTCGCCCTCAGAGACTACAGGCGCGAGCGATCCATATTTTTGCTTCAGGCTAGCAGGCAGCCCCCTCACCAACAGATCGAACCAGCGCAGGCATTTATGTGGCGTCAGCGCGAGGATAATCTCCGAGAGAGTAGTGTTTACGATGACGGCGTCTTGCGTGTGGAGCACGATAACTACTATGTCACCTGCGGCGGTCAGCGCATCCTGCTTTCGCGCAAAGAGTTTTTAATTCTTTCGCGGCTTGCGCGCACGGCTGGAGGCTTTGTCCGATCAGAAGAGCTATGGCGATATGCCTGGGGGCAAGATGCTCCATTCAACTCAGCAAGCCTGCGCGTGCATATCCATCGCCTCCGCCATGCTTTTGCCAGACACGGCTTTCGTGTAGAAAACATGGCGGGCGTTGGCTACCGCCTTTCGACCGATATTGAGGCGACAGGAAACGCCAGATGACAAATCAGCCCTGGTCATCTGGCTGTCCAGATTACCCGGCTTGCTCGTTCTTGATTATTGGGCTAGAAGAGTATTTGCAGTAGGGGTTCCTGCACGCCATGCTCTAAAACACGGGCCGCGCGGGAGTGCAAAGTCCGGCAGGCTGGCAACGCCAGTTAGTCTCTATCGAGACTACGAAGAGCCAGTTCCGTCTCTTCAAAATCGGCGAGTATCAGTTCCAATTCTCGTCTTTGCCGTTCAAGCTCTGCTGCCAGCCGTTCGACTGTTGCGCTATTGACCGGCAATGCCTCGCGCACCCATTCCAATTCGGCTTGCTCCCGCTTTGTTATGGCATCCCCTCTTGCCGCGCGAGCTTCCAGGTAATCCACGCGCGCTTTCAGTAAATCCAGGTAAAACTCGGCCTGCGCCAGCTTTGCCCCGGCCAGCTTTATTTCGAGTTTTTTGGCCTTGACTCTTGCTTCATGAATCTGTCCTTCGGTTGCGCTTTTACTCTCAGTCATATTGCTTAGAATTATTTGAGCCATTTCCAACTCCGCTACGCATTTCTCGTATGCTGATCCTCTATCAACCATTGCCATCTTCCTCATCATCAGGCAATATGCTCACCTGCGTTGCAACTTATTGCGCAGTCTTCTCAGAGCTTTGCACAGTTGAATATACTCGCCCACAATACGCTCCATTTCCTGCTGCTTTCTAATCCGTTCAGCCTGATTGTAGTCTTCCGGGTTTTCAACGGCCTGATTGTACTCGCACACTACTCGCCGTATCGCCACAACTTTATTTTCAACCCTGCGCTCCAGCTTCGTTGCGCTCTTTGCCAAATTCTTCGACATGGTTCTATGCGCTTCCATAGTTTTGATTCCTGCCGATGTTAAGTGTAAAAGCGGGTTATTAGATGCCTATTACTTCAATCTTAAATCTTTATTAATTTCATGCTCGTTGCAACAAACAACCACTCCCGCCAGGGTTGTTGCCGCTCGTTGCGAGCGCGCCGCTTGCTGATTGCAGCTTCAAGCCGGCACGGACAGATTTCACCCAATTTTAAATCTCAGGTCACACCACTGTAACCTGCTCAGATTATCCTGCCCATCAATTCTTGAAGCTCATTCGTTTTGCATTGAACAACCATCAGCTAGAGGTGAGATATGAGTAAAGAGATGATTAATCGCCAATTGCTCAAGCACAAAGCGGACACGTTGACGCAAGACGAAGTCGCTGAGGTGCTTGAGTACATCAGTGTAATGCAGTCATTGAGCGAGCAGGCAATAAAGCCAAATGCCCGCGACGAAGCGATGTTGGAGCTTCTGTCTATTGCGCTGAGAGGCGCTTCACCAGGAGCAAAGACAGTTTGCATCCCAAGGAATGCCACAAGCAACTAAGGAGGAAAATCATGAAAAAGACAATCGTATTTGCGCTGCTTGCGAAGTTGGCAGTCATAATCATGACAACCGTGCCCATCGTGAATATTGTTTCAGCCGCAGGCGTTTCATTGCAAAGCGGACCCCTTGTGATGATTCGCCTGCCCGAAAGATTCAGAGTCTTGACCGATCAACAGTTCGATCTGCGCATCGAGGCTTCGCACCTGACGAGCCTCAACGCAACCATTAAGGTCTTTCTCGACGGCAGCGATATTACGAACGATTCACACCGATATATCACAGAATTGTGTATGCACCGACCTGTCGAACCGCGTACTTTCAGGGCAATGGCATTAAGTTAAGAAGTAAGAGGCCACGAAAATGCTCAAAAGCCTCAAAAAGAAGTGAGACGAGCTGCTTGAGCGCCAAAGACATTCTCATTTGCGCTCTTTTCGCCTCTTTGTGGCTATTTCTTAACTTAATGGCATTGTCCTTTCAGGGCTTCACTTCTTTACGGCGCTCTTGCTTCTTCGGGCTTCGCTTTCAAATCCCGCCTTCGCTTGTTGTGGCGACAGCTTCAGCTTCGGGCTTTTCCGTCGCTCCTTCGCCTGTCGGCTGAAGCGTCAGCGGCAATAACTCATCAATGCGCTCGACAAAGTGAATCTCAAGATCGCGCAGCGCTTCTTCAGGCACGTCCTTTAAGTCAGGCTCGTTGCGCTTGGGCAAAATCACACGCTTGATCCCAGCACGACGGGCCGCAAGCACTTTGCCCTTGATGCCGCCTACGGGAAACACAAGCCCGCTCAACGTAATCTCGCCCGTCATAGCCGTGTCGCTGCGAACGGGCCGCCCGCTGCACAACGACGCGAGGGCAGAGACAATCGCCACGCCCGCCGAAGGGCCGTCTTTTGGCGTTGCGCCCGCAGGAACGTGAATGTGCAATCCGTTCTTCTCGAACAAATCTTTGCAATCAAATCCAAGCTCGTTCGAGTGCGACCACAGATAGCTGTGCGCTGCGCGGGCAGACTCCTGCATCACGTCGCCGAGCTGGCCCGTCAGTGTTAGCCCCTTCGATCCCGGCAGCAACGTCGCTTCGATGAACAATACCTCGCCGCCCATCTCCGTCACAGCAAGACCGGTCGCCACGCCGAGCGGCAACTGCTTGCGCGCCATCTCGTGAAAGAACATTTCGTGGCCAAGCAGGTCTTCGAGGTCTTCAGGCTTGATCGTGAAAACATCGCCTTTGCCCTGCGCGACCTTGAGCGCAATCTTGCGAGCTACACGCCCGATGGTTCGCTCAAGCTGGCGCACTCCTGCTTCGCGCGTATAGCGGCTGATGATGGCTTCAATCGCTTCGTCGGTGAATTGAAGCTGCTCTTCGGCAAGCCCCGCTTCTTTAATCTGTCGCGGCACAAGGTAACGTCGCGCGATGTGCAGCTTCTCCTCTTCGCTGTAACCCGAAAGCCTTATCACCTCCATGCGGTCGCGCAGCGCGGGCGGTATCGGCGCGAGCGAATTCGCCGTCGCTATGAAAAAGACCTTCGACAAATCGAAAGGCAAATCCATGTAGTGATCGCGGAACGAAAAATTCTGCGCCGGGTCGAGTATCTCTAAAAGGGCCGAAGCCGGATCGCCACGGAAATCCATTCCGAGCTTGTCGACTTCGTCAAGCATCATCACGGGATTGTTCACGCCTGCGCGCCGAAGAGCTTGAATTATTCGACCGGGCATCGCGCCGATGTACGTGCGACGATGTCCCCTCAACTCCGCTTCGTCGCGCACGCCGCCTAAGGACATTCGCTCGAACTTGCGCCCCATCGCGCGAGCGATTGATTGGCCCAGACTCGTCTTTCCAACGCCGGGAGGGCCGACAAAACACAAGATAGGCGCTTTCGTTTTCGGATTGAGCTTGATGACCGCGAGGTGTTCAAGTATTCGCTCCTTGATGTCATCAAGATCGTAATGGTCTTCGTCGAGCACTTCGCGCGCGTGATTCAGATCGAGATTATCCTCAGTGCCCTTGTTCCATGGGATGTCGAGTATCCATTCGAGATAAGTGCGAATGACGTGATAATCGGGCGCGGCTGCCGGAAGTCGCTCAAGGCGGCGCAGCTCGCGGTCGGCCTCTTTGCGAACGTCTTCGGGCAGATCGGCCTTTTCGATTCGCTCGCGCAGCAGCTTCGCTTCGGCCTGCTCAGGCTCGGCTTCGCCAAGCTCTTTTTGAATCTGCTTCATCTGCTCGCGCAGGATGTAATCGCGCTGCGCCTTGCCGAGTTCTTCCTGCGCCTGATTGGCAATCTTGCTGCGAATCTCAAGCACCTCGACTTCGCGCGCCAGATACGAGTGCATCAGCCGAAGCAACTCGCTTTCAGTGTTAGCCTCAAGCAGCGCCTGCTCCTGCGCCGTCTCAAGCTCAAGCACTGAGCCTAAAAAGTACGCCAATCGTATCGCGTCATCGGTCTGAACAATGATGTTGCGAATCTCTGCGGGCACGTTTGGAAGCAGATTAAGCGCCTGCTGCACAAGCGCGAAGATGTTGCGCCGCAGAGCTTCGACTTCGGGCGTCTCTTCTCTTGTAGGCTCAGGCAAAATCTCGACGCGGGCTTTCAGATACGGCGCCTGTTCGGTGAAGCCGATGACGCGGAATCGCTCTTGGCCCTGAACTATTAAGTGCAGGACTTCTTCGTTGCCCGGCGAGCGCATCATTCGATTGATGACGATGAGCGTGCCGATTTGATAAAGCTTGCTCGGTGTAGGCTCAGCCTCGCCGTCTTCGCGTTGTGCGATGACTCCGAGTAATTTCTCTTCCGTCGCAAGCGCCGCCTCAGCCGCCGCAAGCGATAGCGGGCGGCCCACAGTCAGCGGCGTTATACCTGATGGAAAAATGACCGTATTGCGCAGCGGCAATATCGGAAGCTCTAGCAATCTTCCACCTTCTTGTTGTTTAATTGTGTCTG
>DATLXU010000111.1:0-33627 GCA_035575515.1 Blastocatellia bacterium | reverse complement strand
CGAGTTCGCCTCATTCATTGAGTGAGGCGTGGATTGAAACGCCGCGAAACACCGGCCCGTACTTGTCCTTCTACGTTCGCCTCATTCATTGAGTGAGGCGTGGATTGAAACTTGGGCGAAAGTACCCTCCACATGCCTGGGGGCGGAGTTCGCCTCATTCATTGAGTGAGGCGTGGATTGAAACAGCATGTGAAACAGGTGCTTTCGCTTCCAATAAGTTCGCCTCATTCATTGAGTGAGGCGTGGATTGAAACAGCATTTCCCTGAAAAATTAAAGGGAGGGAAGAAAAGTTCGCCTCATTCATTGAGTGAGGCGTGGATTGAAACTTTGATACTCCACGAAAAACCGCGCACCGGCACGGTTCGCCTCATTCATTGAGTGAGGCGTGGATTGAAACTGGATAGCTTCTTTACTTGTTTGGGGACCGTAGGTTCGCCTCATTCATTGAGTGAGGCGTGGATTGAAACGAGGATATCTACTGCTTTCTCTATTCTATCCATAAGTTCGCCTCATTCATCGCCTAGCGCGACAGGGTTAAAGCCGCTTCCTTTAGGGAGCGGATAAGTTACCCTGTAGTTGCGAAAGGAGACCCCTGACTTTCTAGTCGGGGGAGGAATTTCGCGCCTTGCGCCAGCGCGGGGCGTAGCCCCAGCGCAAGCAAGGCTATAGACTCCCGCCTCCCTTCGATTCCTTTCTTTAGAAAATACTTTCCCAATGCGAAAGATTTTTCTTGACAATATCCTTTCCCTGTGCGAAACTGTATCTGCGGTTGAGATTGAAACTTAAAGGAGAAACGAAAATGCTTTGCTACGAAGATAAACCGATGGGCACATTCTTTGAAATCGCGGATGAACGCCTTGAGAAAATCGGCGAAACATCCGTTGGCACGGTCTATAGCGATAACGAGACCACGAACTACTATCTGCTCCCGGAAGGCGCAAGCGGCAAGAGCGAAACCGAAGCGGCACTGATGCTCGAAATTGGCAGCTTGGAGGCTCACCAGATCGAAGCGTGGGAGTTGATCGAAAATGCCAAGTAATATAATCACCACCGAAGTCGCCGCAAGCGCGCTGGGACTCACCCCCCAGCGCGTTCGCCAGCTTGCCAAAGAGCTGGGCATCCAACCACAGACCATCGGCAAGGCTTTGATTTTCAGCCCCGCCGACTTGAGGAAAATGCAGGCCAGAAACACCAACGTCGGCAGACCGAAAAAGGATAGGAAATGAGCCTCAAGGCACAGAGCGGCGGACACAGCAAACACGCGCTGGCGGTACATATAGTCTGGTGCGTGAAGTACCGCCGCACTGTGCTCACCCGCGAAGTCGGCGACCGGCTCAAGGAAATAGTCACCGATATAGCCACCGCTAAGGGCTGCGAAATTCTCTCGATTGAAACCGATTCTGCTCGCGCTCTATCCGGCTGTCCCGGAAGCGGCGTATCTATTCCGCTGCGCGAGGGAGGGGCTTCCTTTTCGCAACTTCGGTGAGGCTGTGAAACGGGGTAAGTGGGTTCACATGGGTCGTGTTAATTCGCGCCGTCGCCTGAGGGCCGCTGTCATGGGCGGCTGCCACAGCGCGGATGGAACTCACCTGCTATTGCTTCAATGGAGCCACGTTCTTTCAAACGTGGAAACGAGGACCGAGCAAGGTGTCAGCTACCCCGCCGCTAAAGCGAAGGCATCTCGGACTCAGCGCAAGGAGAAACCGCAGTCGTCTAATTCACTCTTCGCGGGCGAGAATTTGCTCTCGCCCGTTCCGTCTTCACCTCGCGCAACTCATGCGTCTGCATGCTCTTAGGTATCCCGCCCCGTTTCCGCCTGTGCTCGATGACCTCCTCCGCATGCAGCCAGCACGAAAAGGTGAACACGCCGCTCTTCTCATCGGTGAACAATATCTCAGCTTTTTCCGTGCAGCCGCGCACACAGCACTTGAACACCCGGACACCGCCCCTCAGCGTAGCACTTCTCTCAGCCGTTCCTCTCTTGTTCTGCCAAAACAGCATGAGTGCTCGCAATAGACGGCTCGCTCTACCGTCTCGATAATATCCTGTAGCAGCGCCCTGCGGGTTATATCTACCCTGATCGTCTCGTACCTGCCGATCAATTCGTCAATCACAGCCCGCATGTCGTCAGGCAGAGACAGCCTCCGGCGATTAAGCGCCCTTATGCTGTTGTTCCTGCAAAAATTGTTCTCGTTGCTACACCTCAACTTTGCCTCCCACTAACTCAGAGTCCTGCGCCTTAATTGATTCGTAATAACCGACCATCAACTGCGCGATCCATGTATCCGTATAGCGCACGCCATCGGCCAGCACCTGCGCCTTGATTGCCGCAAACGCCTCGTCCCAGACGCCATCCAGCCCCGCCCCGCGCCGTGCGACAAGCGACACGAGCGTTTGCATGGTCAACTCCCCGTAGCGTTTCTCGAAGGCCCTGCGCCCCTCGCGCGCAACGAGCTTCAGAACGTACCCGCCTACTTTTTTCGCCTTCTCACCGGCGAATAATATCCGCAGTTTTTTCCACATACCCGATCCTTTCCCTGCGCCGCCCTAGGGGACAAAGGCGCGCGCGAGCGTGCTTATTATATTTGCCACAAGGGTTATCCTTGTGAATTTGCTCGATGTCTTTGCTATTTTCTCCAGACTGCGCGCGATGCCCGGCATCTCCCCGCTTGCCGTCGCCGCGTTTTCAGCAACAACAGTTATCTGGCCGGTCGTCTCCTCTACGTGCGCGGCTGTCTGTAGCAGCCTGTCCGTCAGCTCATCCCATCTTTTGTCAGAAATGCGCCTGTAGATTTCGTCAATCGTCATGCCCGTTTTTTCGCTCGCCTGCCTGATCGCCTCATTCATCTCATCCGCCGTCAGGCCGAATCTCACCGCGATGTCCGTAAAGTTGTTCACCAGCCTCGTCGTTGCTTCAACCGTGAGTCCCAGCCGCCGTTGATTCTCGGCCAGAAGTTCGAGATTTGTTTCTAGTCCCCGACTTGCCGTGTCGAGCAGCCGCCACGCGCGAGGTAAAAACTGGGTGTTGATCAAGCGGCCCGTGCCATTAAATACCGCCGGAGTCTGTAGCGACGCGGCGAGCCATTTCTGATACGCGGGGGATTGAAGCTGTCGCGTCTGCATCTCAACAAAATCCGCGCCCCTCGTCGCAGCGCGCTTCACCTCCGCAGCCGACGAATGAAAATCACTCCTGAGCGTCTGAGAAACCAGCCGAAGGTTCCACGTCAGGTTAATCGCGCAGACCGATAGCGTCGCCGCCAGCAGCGCAATCGAAACGAGCGCCATTGATTTTGCTGATGGAAGCGGCACTACCTTTCTCCGCCCTCTGTCGGTCGCGTCGCGTACCGGCCTATCAGAAACCCTATGACCGTGCCGAACACCGTGTTTACCAGTCCCCATAGCTCACGGTCGCGGATAATGATCCACGTTGCGAGCAGAACGAAGAACAGAAACAGCGCAATAAATAAGTGCGGTATCTCCGACAGCAGTTTTATTAACCGATCAACGGACATCTAAATTCCTCCCTGCCCCGTTGAATGCTTTCGATATGCAGCGGCGAGGCGCTCGTCGTAGCGATTTACTCTGTAGGACTCGCCGTTGTACTGGTAAGCGAAGGCGGCCCATCGCTTCTCGCGCAGCTCGTCATCGAGCCGAGTGGATTTAATCAGATTCACGAACGCCCGGAGCTGGTCGCGCTCGGACCGGCACATGGCTGCGTAGAAACTCTCGACATCGGCAAAACCGCACAGCGCGAAGTTGAATCCCATTATCTGAAACAATCCGTAAGACGTGCTCATCAGCGCCGCGCGGCGATTCAAAGCAAGCGCCTCGTTGAATCGCTCATACTCGCGCGCGCCGCCCAGATAGAATTTCTTTGTCCACTTCGGATAGCTGATCTTCGGATGCGTCCGGTCATAGACGTGATTCGTGTAGCGCGAAAACCAGTGGCCCTCGAACAGGATGACCGGCCTGCGGTCGGCAAGGAACCCTGAGCCGCGCGATTCGATCTCAACTATCGCTTTTATCACCGCTCGCTCGCAATTGATCTCGCTTGCCGCCTCAATAAAATCCTGCTCTGATAATTCCATAAGACCTCCCTGCTAAGGTTTCGCTTCCGCTCAGGACTCGCGCTCGTCTCTGCGCTTGTTGTCCTTTTTTGACCGTCGCTCATGACGAGCGACCCATCTGAGGGCGTCGGCAACCGTCTTGACGGACCAGACCGCCGCAGAGCTTGCAATGACGGCCAGCGCCGCGAATAACAATTCGAGCTTTTGACGAATGGGGCCGAACTCCTCTCGGAAGGCGCGAAATGCCTCCGAGCCTCGCGTATCAATTCGCTCGACCTCTCGCTCAAGCGCGCGAAGGCGCTCTGTGTTTTCCTGATTTATTCGGCCAGACTCGGCCACAGATGGGGCGGGCGCGGCGGCGCGACACCTCGCGTTGACGGCCAGCACCGCCGCAGCAAATAGCAGCGTCGCGCATGCATAGTAATAAAAGCCCCGTGCCATAGTATTAAAATTCGGGGCTTTTTCTTACTCTAGGAGCGACCTAACCACTCGCGCCAGAACCTGGATAATTTTCGTCTTCTTCGCAGCATAAAAATCTCCGCAAAACCATGACGAAGCGAACAAGCCACATCTGACCGCGAAATCTCAGTCAATAATCACAACCTGCACGGTTGGCAGCACCGAGGTGGCAACCTTGATGCTCGCCTCCGCCACGATCTGCGATATGCGCGCTTTGGCTACGGGCGAGCGCGTAGCCTCCGCCACGATCTGCGATATGCGAATTGCCATCTGCTAGCTCACCACGTCGTAGCCGCACTCAATTGCGTTCACCTCCGAAATCAACCACGCGCTCGAGGTCGCGGGATTCGTCTCCCACGTGTAGCTGTAGTAGAGATAGGCGGTCGTGAGCGCGAAATTCGGGCTGAAATAATCCACCCCGCCCGAACGGATGAAAAACCGTATCGAGCGCGGACCGGTATCGGTCTTTTCGGCGTAGCAGTGGACGGTCACACCGGCTATGCTCCCGTTCGACGACGCGAGGTCGCTGAAGGCGAAGCTGTCTTTCTGCCCCGTCGTCGAGCTCTCATTGTAATCCGTATCCCCGTTCGGTGTCGCGTCGTCAACGTTCTGAAAATTACTGCCCGCGCTCGGAGTCCACTGAGCGTAGTTGCCTGCGGCGGTTGGCAGCAACGCCTCGTTGCGCACGTCGCCGAGGAAATCGTTATTCTGGCTCCCGGTCCCGTCGCAGATGTAGAGGTCATCGACGTCTGTGACGAGCAGCCCCGCGTTCTGCGTGCCAACGCCCTGCCCTATCCGTATGATATTGGCGGAGGCGTTGGCCGTGTTTTTCGTGTCAACTCCGCTGAGGCTCAGCTTCGTGTCCCCATTGACGCGCACCACAGCCACGCCTGACGCGTCGCTAATCGTCACTTTTATCTCTATGTGGTAGAAGGTCCCCGTCGTCACCGAGAAACTTGTCGTGCCGAGCACGGTGCCAGCACGGGTCACCGACAGAGTACCGTCGGCATTGAAGCGCAGGTCGCATTGCAGCGTCCCCACGTCAATGAACTGAACGATTGACTCGCTGGCTGTGCCTGCTGGCAACAGGTTTGTCTTCCACGCGAGTCCGACTATCCATGTCGCCTGCGCGTCAATCGTCTTCGTGACGTAGTTCGTGACACCGCTGGAGTTGGTAGTGCGGTTGAATCGCATGCCGCTCGTTGAGTTGCGACCAAATGCGCCTATTGTGACGCCGCTTGCGCCCGAGTCAGCAACCTTCGTCGTGTACTTGGTAAGGATGTCCGCCGTAGCGTAGTGATCGAATGAATCCACAAATCTCAATGCCATATCAATCTCGCCTCGCCTTCAATGCAATGGTCAATACCTCAAGCACCCCGTCAGCGCCGCTTATCTCAACCTGCAGCCAGTCACCGGCATCGAGCGACGTATCGGACCAGTCCGACAGGTCCGTGTCCTGACTCTTCTGCGCCGATGCAAGCGAGGGCTTCACCCCCGCGCCGACGAGGCTCGTAAACGAGGGCAGCCCCGCATAGGTGGCGCGTTTGATGTCGACGGTCACCGATCCGCTCGCGTCGGCGAACAACTCGACGCTTTGAATCGTGCATGCGAAATCGAGCTTTACGGGCTGCTTGGCCCCGTTTGTAATCTTCGCCCCTGCCTGCCCGACTATCAGGTTGATAGTCGACAGGCTTGGACTTGCGCGCCACTTCGAGACGGTCGAATCGTAGCGAAGCAGCTCTCCGTTAGCGGGCACATCGGCTGCATCCATATCGGGGTGCGATGAGGAGAAGAGGTTGTGCGTGGCTGGCGGCGCGCCCGCCACCAGCGCGCTGACGGTTGTTCTCACGGTTTGATTCTGCTGCACAACCGGCACGCTCTCCGCGCCTGTTATTGCTGCCGCCGGGTCAAGCTCTGATATTTTCTTTGCCATCGTCTAAGTCTTGATGATGTAATTTACAGCCACAAACGGGGGCATGATCGAAAAAGGGACGGCCCCGCCCGTGCTATCCGTAGTCCCGCTGAGCGGCGGTTGCTGGTACTGGCCGGTGATCGTACCCTGCGGGTCGGCGATCACGTGCACGGCCGCCGCGCCGCCCTGTAACGCCGAATCGAAATAGTTGACCACAGGTGTGAGGCCGCTCGCCCCGTGCGTGTGCGCCGCCAGTTCGTTCGTCGCCAGCGCATGCGTCTCACTGCCTCCCGTCTCGCCCATCCTTCGCTCGGTCAGTCCCGATGCAGGTGATGGGCCGGCTCCAAGTGGCAGCCGACTAGTTAGGTTAGGCAGGTTGAATGTGGTCGAGCCATCGCCATCGCCGAACGGCGCGACGGTCGCCGTGTGCGTGCCCGACTGGCTCCCCGAAGTCGAGATGGCGCTGCCGCCCGGCGTGGCCGCCACGTTGAAGCTGTCGGTCTGAGGCGACAACACGTAATAGGTGACGCCAGCCGTTATGCCAGTCGGCAGGCTCCCGGTCGTCGAGAATTTTACAGGGCTTCCCTCCCTCAGCCCGTGTCCCGTCCAACTGACGACGGCAGGAGAGGCTATCGTTATCGTCACCGTGCTCACGCGCACGAGCGCAGAGAACAGGTCGGCGTAGAGCGAGCGCGAAACCGCCGAGCCGTCACACCACAGATAGCCGGTCGGAAGGCGCGGACCGGCCCACATCTTTATCTCACCGGCGAGTGCCTCTCGCTCTTTCAGGTACTCAAAGTTATCGTTGATCTGATTGTTGCGCGACGAGGTTACGACCTCGCCCGGCGACACATCCGCAAGCGGCCAGTATGGCATGTCTAAAACCCGTAAACATCCGTGTCATATACTCCAACATCGTAGAGGCAGAAGGAGCCGCCTGACGCGCCTGCGAGGGCGAATTCAAGGCCGAAGCGGGTCGTTAAATTGTTTCGCGTCGTCATCTCATGCGTGATTGATTCGATCCAGAAAAGAGCGTTGAGGCCAAGCTGATCGTCCGTGACCGAGATGGCATCGCTTATCTCGCGCACCATCTGGTCGGCAAGCACCTCGCTCGATATTGATTTCAGTTGAATTGTGGCTGAGGCCCTCGGCTCCATGTACCAGAAAGCGTAGCTGTCGGCGATGGCGCGCGCGTCCGCTTCGCTTATCTCTGCGCGAACCTGCGGCGCCACGGCTTTTTCTCCGTATTTGGCGATTGAGGCGGAGGCGTCGAGCGAATTCGTTATCTCTATTTCGCGCTCGACCGGCACGGGCTGGGCGCGCACCTGAATCCATTCCACTATGGCCCCCGCAGCTCCGGCTGTTACCGTCAGCTTGAGCGATGAGCCTGACGTTCGATCTATTGAAACCGATGCGATGCTCCCCGACGAGACCTTGTAATCGGGCCTTCGCCCGCGCGTCTCCTCGCGCACCGTCACCGTAGCGTTTGTTCCTGTCAACTGGCTCGTCACATCAAGCAGCGCAACGTCCTGATGCCCCAACTGGTTTGTAAACCTGATGCGCACAGGCTGGGATGGGCTGCTGAGCGGTCCTCCGGTCACAACGACGTTTCCTACGCCAATTCCCGGAATAGATTCGAGGGCGTTTTTCACATCCGTCGCCGTTGCTGCGGATCCAACCTGTATGCCGCCCTTCATCACCTCCCGCGCGCTCTCGCCATTGTAGGATATTCCAAATCCCCCTTCGGTCGCGTTCAGCACCTCAAGTGTCTGCACCTCGTCAATGCCGCTCGTCGTCGAGGGCGTCTGCGCGTTTCTGAATGGATCGCTTGCCGTGACGTGAAATACCTTCGTCTCGTTTGCAGCAAATGGAATCTGTTCCTCGATTGACCAGACGACCGTTTCCGCCGCCGCCGTTCGCTTCTTGACGACTATCCGGCAGCTATTCGTTATGTCCTTAAAATCCTTGCTGTAGTCGAGTTTTTCTATCTCCACCAGACTGCTGTAGCTCGATTGCGCGACCAGAGAGCGCGACTGGCTCTGGCGGTATCTGCGGTCCTCAAAGACGAACCACCCTTCGGCGTCCTCGTAAACAGCAGCGCCCGCGCCTTCCGTGTTCAGGATTTCAATGATGGCATCGAAGGCGTTCTGATCGTCGAGCCAGTACCACAGCAGCGTTACCTGCCCGCTCGATATGCGGCGCTCGGTCGCGGGCCACCCCGCAGCATCAAGGATGGCTCCAATGGCCTGCCCGGTCGTTATGTTTTCGAGCAGCGGCACGGATACGCTCTTATCGCGCAACCGCGAGAGCGTTCCGAGCGCCGGGATCTCTACGGTGCGGTCGCCCCAGTCGAGGCGCTGTGGCAGATCATCAAGAATGCCCGTGAAGAGAGCGCGGCTGCCGGTCGCCGTCGCCTCCGTAACGAGCACTTCGCCGGACTCGGTCGTGATTTCGTCGAGCGCGAGCGGATCGGTCACAAGCACATCTAAGGCCGAGCCTCCAAGCGCCTCCCATCGCACCCTGTGGCCGGGCCGTAGCGCCCCGTAGAGAGGACTAGAAGTGTTCTCAATCGAGTAGGTGCGGTCATCGTTGCTGAGGACGGCGCGAAAATCACCCGCGCGCGGCGGCGACTGCACGCGAAGCTGATCCTTGCCGCGCGTCGCAGCCACGCCACGACGCACAAGCAGCGATGAGGTCACGTCCTCTAAGGCGTCCTCGTAGTCGCCGTCGTCGTTCCAGTCTATTTTCACCTTGCTCGAAAAAGTGACCGCCATGCTCAGCCTCTCTAGCGTGTCAGTTTGACTCTGTTGGTCTTTTCGAGATCAACGAGGGCCGCCAGCAGATAATCGCGCAATCGCACCTGATCTATCACCGCGCCCCTTGCGTCTATCTGGAGATCGTACTGATAAATTACCTGAGTCGGGGAACTGGTTGCCGGCGCGCCCAACCCCGCCACGACCGCGCTCTGGCGGGCCTCGGTCGAGGTCGCGCCGGCGCCAGCACTTGTTGTTGAGGACAAATCCGCGCCCGCCGTTGAAAGCGAGATGCTCGCAGTGCGGGTGAATCCGCTTGCGGCCTGAACCGCCGCCGAAAGATTCGCCAGCCCTTCAAGCACGTTATCTTTTGTCTCTCTGGTTGCGGTGAGAAATTGCGCGCTCAGCTCGCGCCCCTTGAGCGCCTCCTCAAGGGCGGTCGCCAGCGCCGAGGTCATCTGTTTGACCGCACCGACGAATCCATCCCACGCCGCATCGTCGGGCCATTTCGCCTCTGCAACTGCCCTGGCCGTCTCGACGCCGCTTTTGACGGACTCGAAAATTGATCGCAATTTATCCCACGTCGCAACGGCAAGCGCGAGCGTGCTCTCGGTGACATCGGAGGCGAACGTAAGCGCGCGTTCGAGGCCGAAGTGCAGCGATGAAAATAGATTGCTGAATGACTCCTCCGATGGCATGGGAATCTCCACTATCGCTCTGACGAACTCAATTCCCGACTTGAGCGATTCATAGATAGAGCGCAATCCCTCCCAGATAGCGACCGTTCGAGGCAGCGTCTCTTCCACGACGCGCGATGCCAGCTCGATGGATTTATTCAGGCCGGTCTCAAGGCTCTTAAAGAGATTTTCAAAGTCGGCTTCGGTCGGCGCGGGCAGATCAACCATGCTGCGGATCGTCTCGACGGAGGCTTTCCACAACTCGACGGCTGGCGCAATCGTTTGCGCGAAAAACCCTATGGATTTCTGCAGCCCTTTGCCGAAGTTTTCGGCTACTTTCCCCATTCGCTCGATGATCGTGTTGAGCGCCGATTCGAGAATATCGAATGACAACTGCGGGACGCTGCGCAGGTCTGTCATTGATTTAAGCGCCTCTATGAGCGGCGAGAGTATATCGAGTCCGTCGCCGATCTTTTCCGAGAATTTTCGTATGCGCGTCTGCAACCGCTTGGGTATCGAGGCGATGAAATCGCCAAAGCGGGTCACAAATTTTTCCACGTCCACGAAAAACGCTTCTATGCGCGAGTCGTCGAGTTTGAGGCGCGAGGCCAGTTGGGCAAACAACGAGGGAAGACCGGCTATCGCCTCTACGCCGGATTTGAACGTCTCGGCGGCCTCTTTCATATCGGCGACAAACAGCGACTTCCACTTCTCCATGGCGCGCGCCAGTCGCTTTGCGAATTTATTCAAGTCCTGAAAGAAGGCATCAATAACGCCTTCGGGGAGTTTCGTGTAGAAACGAATTGATTCGAGGAGGTCACGAATCTTCGAGACGGTTTCTATGATTGACTGCTTCGTTGCTTCGATGGCTTGCAGGACCGATTGTTGAGAGAGCTTTATTGCGTCTTTCGCCTGTTGAAGCGCCGCCGCCTCCTGCGCTTTTTGAAGCGCGGACTTGCCGCCGAAAATTCCGCCAAGCAGAGCGCCACCCAGTGCGCCGATTACCGTCCCTACGCCCGGAGCGATCATCGTCCCTATCTGCGCGCCCGCTGCCGCGCCGCCCAGTGCGCCGGCGACTCGCGTGTGGCCTGCGGCCCCGAAAATTCCCGCAAAGACAGCCGCCGCCGCGCTGAAGATATTGGCAGCCTTCTGCCATCCCTGTGCGTTCGTCTGCATCTGCTGTGTTGCCTGTGAGGTCGCCGATGCTGCATGCTGCATCCCAATTGCAACCTGATTTCCCATAAGCAATGCGCCATTGCCTATCAGGTTGTAAATTACGCCAACCTGCGCGCCCATATTACGAGTCACGCCGATAACTATCTGCGCCATGCGCTCGAATATGCCTGTTACGGAGCCGAATATCTGTCCGAGTAAATCCGGCAGGCCGCGCATGCCTCCAACGAAATTCGTCTTTATCTGACCGGATGCCGTGGCAGACTGGTCTTTCATCTTACCCATTTCGCCTTTGGCTTGCGCAACCATCTCCTTAAAGAGCGCGACAACCTCATCGGCCATCTCCTTCATTATTCGCACGACCTCATCTTTCATCTCTTTCATGATCTTCGTCGTGGACTGGCCGCCGTTGGTGAGAATATCGAGCACCTTTTGAACCGAGCCGGGCAATTTCACGCCAAAAACTTCCGTCAGCACCGTCAGCAACTTCTGCGCGAAATTGATCCACTGATTTATCGTGTTGATCCATTTATTGAGCGTGCGCCCGCCGAGTTTATCCGGCAGCGCGGACAGCAATTCGCCAATGGCGGTGATCTTTCTGGCAACGCCTATGCGCAGCTTGTCGAAGTGATCGAGCAATGCTTGAATGGCTCGGCCAAGCGGGCGCCCCCATACCTCCTCAAGTTTCGTGAGTTGAGAGTTGAGCAGCACCTGATCTATCTCTGCGATCTGCTGCTCAAGGCGGGTGCGCGCTTCTCCCGTCACAGATGGGAGCTTTTCGACAAGCGCCGCGCGGAACTGCTCAACCACTTTGTCGAGTTCCTGCCCGGAAGCATCGGCAAGCGTGCGCAGCTCGGAGAGGATCGTATCCGTGATGCCCGTGCGCAGGTTGAGTTTTTGAAGCGAGAATAGGTTCTGGAATGACGTTTTAAGTCGGCCCAGCCAGTGCTCGGTGATCTCGGCTGCCGACATTATATTCTTGCCAAGCGCTGCGAACATGCTGCCAAGCGAGGAAAGCGCGTCCTTGACCGGGCTGAAGAAACCGAGCAGTCGTCCTACGCTCACCTTGAGCTGCTCTGTTGCAATGGCGCCTCGCGCCATCTCCAGTTGATGCCGCGCCTCGGCTGTTCTAACGTCATCATACTCTTTTGCCAGCACGTCGAGATCGGCAATCAGCGCGCGGTCCGAGGCGCTCAATTTTTCCTGCCCGTCTAAGAGCCTTCGCAACAGATCATCGTCGATGCGTAACTTCACCCCGTGCGCTTCGAGTAGCTCATTTATCGTGTTGAGGTTTATACTCGCCGAAGCGAGCTCGATGCCCGCATTGTGTACGTTTTCTTCCGTGTGCTTCCACGATTGCGCGAGTTGCGCAAGGCTGGTGTTGCCGCTTGCAATCATCCGCGCGAACTGCTCCTCTGTTACGCGCCCGGTCACCCCCATGGCCTGCAGGTAGTCATTAACGCCGCCGGTCACTACCTTCAGCGCGTCCCTGAGCTTTTCAGCACCTGCTTTCGCTTTTGCGCTGAGGGGACCAAAAAGGTCGCCAAGTCGTGCTGCTTTGCTTTCCAGCAAAGAAACCGCCGCATCAAATCCCTTGATACCTTCCTCGAATGAATTGAGCAGGGCGCGACTGAATGAGTGCCCGACTTTTGCTCCCGCAGGCGCGAACGCCTTCGCTCCCTTTTCGCCTACACGCACCGCCTCTCCCCTGAGCTCGGCCTCCAGTTGCGCTTCGCTCAGTTTGATGGGCGGCCCCTGCGCTTCCTCGAATCCTTTGACCGCCTCGCGGATCACCTCTTGTTGTGTTGTCAGGATGCCATCTACCAGTGTCCGAGTCGTTTTTGTGATTCGACCGCTCGCCTCTCTCTCGATACTGGTCCCGCTCATCGCCGATGCGAGCGCCCTTGAGTAGGCCGAGCCATTCGCCTCGCCAACGGCTGCGAAATCATCCGTCGCATCGAAGCCCTTGCTGACCATATCCTGCAGCATGCCCGTCCACTCGCCCCTGATATTGCGAGTCATGTTGCTGAATGACTCCGCCGTGAAATTCAGCATCGAATCCAGTGATGTTTCCAGCCAGTTGAGTGTTCTGCTGAACTCACCTGCGATTAATCCGCCAAACAGGATCAGCGGCGATAGCGCAGTCAGCAATGCGCTGCCGATTGCTCCCAGTATCGTAGCCAGCAGATTGCCAAAGGTGCCGAAGGCGTCGAGCAATACCCCGAGCGCGCGGGCCGACCTCCCCACTAGTTGCTCGATGCTGTCGCGCAGGCTCTTATTTGAATCGGCCATCTGACCGCCATGCAGCACCCATTGCCCGGCGAGCGCCGCCGACATGCCGATCACTCCAACTATCGCCAGCGTCAGCGGGCCGCCGAGCAGAGAGATAACGCCGCCGATTGCAAGCACGACAGGCCCGCCTATGCCGAAGACAGCCGCAATGGTCGCGCCTGCGCGAATCACCTGTGGATCGAGATGCGCCAGCGCCCCGATGACATCGGCAATTGCGCGAATAATGCTTTCCAGCCCCGGCGCAACCGCCTCGTAGATTTTCAGCGCGACCGTTTCAAGTTGAGATTTCAGGCCATCGAGCGCGCCGCCAAGCCCCTGAGTCTGCGCGGCAGCCAGCTCTGCCGCCGCGCCGCCCTTTGTCAGCGCATCGCGCAGGGCGGTGTACTTTTCTACGCCCGTCTCGGCCATGATATTGGCCGCGCGCTGCGCGTCCGTGCCGAAAATAGTTTGAATGGCGGCGAGCTTTTGAGCGTCGGTCAGCTTTGACGTTTTAGACGATAGCTGGCCGATAATCTCGCCCATGGAAAGCAGCTTGCCCTGTCCGTCGAAGACTTCGAGGTGAAGCCGCTTCATCTCTTCCTGCGCTTCTCTCGTTGCTGGCACAAGATGAATGAGCGCCGTCTTGAGCGATGTCCCGGCATCAGAGCCTTGAATGCCCGCCCGCGCCATCAGGCTCAATACCGTCACAGTGTCCTCGATAGGAATCTTGAGCGAATGCGCGGTCGCAGCCGATTGCCGGAGGGCAATCGACATGTCCTCGATTGAGGAGCCGCCTCTGACGGAGGCGGCTGCGAGCAGATCAACGACGCGCTCGGATTCCGAGGCGGCCAGACCGAAGGCGTTTATTGCGCTCGCTGTTATCTCTGCTGCCTGCGCTTCCTCGATGTGCGCTGATGCAGCGAGTTGTAGCACGCCCCTGACTGCCTGCATGGACTGCTCGGCGCTGAATCCTTTTGCCGCAAGCGCCTGCATGGCAAGCGCGGCATCGGCTGCGCTCGTTGCCGGAAGCTGCATGTCCGCGCCGAGTTGTTCGGCGAGCTTGGCGGCGCGGGCCATCTGCTGGCCGGTTGCGCCAGTCGTCGCCTGCATCATGTTCATCGCGCGCTGGTAGCCAATGCCGACATCGGCGATTTCTTTACCGAGAAGCGCCAACGGAGCCGTTATGCTGAGGGAGAGGCCCGCGCCAATGCGAGTCAGAGATGAGCCAACCGAGCTCCACGTATTCTCGACTCGGCGCATTGTGGCCTGAAACTGAGAGTCGTCTGCCTCTACAGAGTATTTGAGTTGTCCGAGTTGAAAAGCCACGTCAGTCTCTCAGGCGGGCCAGACGCCTCTCTATTTCGCGGCGGGCGGCTGCTACGGCGGGAGCAAGGTATGGCTGTGGCTCCTGATGCTCAGTCCCTAATTCGACGAAGGCGGCATAAGGCGCGCTGGCAACAAGGCTGAATCGCATTTTGCCCTCCTGCTCGACGGCGATGCTGGCGCGCAGCCTGCCGGTCCGCTTCGGCGCAAGCTGTCGCGCTATCGCAGCCGCTATCACGGCCCCCTCACCAAGCACCTGCGCGACGCGGTCCTGAGCCTCGCGCGCAAACTGCGAGGTTCGATCCGTCCGCTTCACTACGCTAACTCTCAGGCTGACGGCCATATCAATCAAATCCTTTCTTGCCGGTCGCATCGGCAATGCGCCGCTCGTACTCACGGTCTGCCTCGCCCTGCTTCGACAATAACTGCTCAACCATCATGCGCATCACGGCAACGTTGAAGTCCATCTCGCTCCACGCTCTGATCTCATGAAGCGGGCGACCGGTCCGTTCCATAATCGCGTGCTCTATCCACTCAGGATAGGGAGGCTCGCAGCCCCCAAGCGCCCCGTCATGCAGGATGAAGAGGGCTATCTGTTTTGCTTTTTTGCGATTTCTTTGTCTTTCGTCATCAACTCGGACAAAAACCACACGAGGTCGCTTGGCAGACTTGAGATGCTCTCGATATTTACCGGCAGCTTCTCGCCGTGAATCTCAACGTTCCAGTCGACGATTGTATCGGCCAGCATCCTTATGTTTGCTGCCGTCCGCTCGTCGAAGGGCCGCTTTTCGTCTATTATCTCGGCAATCAGCTTGCCGCTCTCCTCCGCCGTGTATGCGTGAGAGCGATACTCGAACTCTATCTGCTGCCCCTCGAATTGCCCGCGAACTTTTCGCGTTCGGCCTTTCCACTCGGTGATCTCGAATCCCATTCGTTTCTCCTGATCACTTCAATCAACCAGTCGGGGGCCTGAAGCTTTGCGCGTCCGCTAGAGCGCGCTCACAGTGTTGCGCAGCAATATCTCAAGCGATTTACCCCACGTCGAATCGTAGATATTTTCAAAAGTCCACGTGCGGGTAACGAGTCCGTTCTCCTCACCTGACTCGTAGGGTTGAACGAGCGCGCCTGAAAAATCGAGCTGGAACGTCTCCGTATAAGTTAATGGTCCGGCGACCGTTTCAATGTCCGCGCCGAGCGCCTTCAATCGAATAAACTGCTTGCTGCCATTTCTGAGCTTCGTAAGCGGTCCCATCTCCGCATCGTCAGAGCCAAGCGTCAGCTTGAGGCTCGCCTGCAATGGAAGCTCAACATAGTTGACGAATGACGTGTCGCCGGATGCCATTCGCCACACGTAATCGAATCTCGGACCGACCGTGAGGTTCGCCTTGAACGCGCGGCTGAAAGCAGACGCTCCATCGAGTCCCACCTGCGTGTCGGCCAGATAAACGTCGAACTTGTAGGGAATCACAAGCGTCGGCGACAGCGAGGTGGGAGACGGGGTGATAACAATATCGTCCTGTAGCCGCTGCCCCATGAGCGTGCTCGTAAACTTGGCGGTCTTGCGGCTCATATCGAGTTGAAAGCCGTTGAAGTGACCGAAGGTGAATTTCTGCGCGCGGTCTGCGTTTCCCACCTCGACCGTGTAGGTCTTTACGGTATCGGCGGCGTTCTTTGAAAAGTCGAACGTCCAATCGCGCGTGAGCACGCCCGACGTGGGAGTGGTCGGCGTAACGTTTTTTATGGCCGCGCAGAAGAGATATACCGATTCATTGTAGGTGAGCCAGCTCTCAGCATCGGCCTCGCACATCTCATCGCCGGGCGGGATGACTATCGTTGCAATCTTCGATGATTGCGGGCGAAACAGCTCTCCCTGCCCTTTCGGTTTTATCTGCCCGATGCCGATTGATTGAATTACTTTGTTTGCGGGCACGCTCGTGCCCTGCGTAGCCTCAAGCCCTATTTGTGCGCCCTGATAGACGACTGCAAAATCTGCCATTGCCTTGCCCTCGTGCCGGGGCCTTTTCCTTCATCGCAGGGGGCACTAAATTCACTTGCTCAGACTTTCTGCACGAGCACTTCGTAGAACGCGCCGTTAAAATAGAAAGTCACTCCCGCATCGTTCGTGTTGTCGTACTCGATGACGTTGCGAAACAGGCATGCCAGCACCTTCCCGCCTGCCACCGCGCCGTTCGCTCTGTGAAGCGTGCGGTCAAGCTCTCCGGCAATCTCGTCGAGCTTATCGAGACTGTCGGCCTTGCAAACGGCCTTCACCTGAAACAGCAGCCATACGCCTATGCGGTCGTTGTTGATTACGGAAATCAACTGGCTGCGCTCGGCCCCGCCCTGCGCCTCGCTTACTCCGCCATAGGCAATCACTACGCATGGATAAGCGTCCGTCTCAGGCACTCTTCGCGCATAGAAGCGCCCGCCAACGAGCGCGCTCAAAGTCGCGTTGGCCGAAAGCTGCGCCCTTATCCACGAATAGCCGAGTTTCTGCCATGAGGTTTCAGCCATGCCTCAATCCACGATCTTGCAGCGCACGGTCCTGAGCGCCTCAAAAGTATCAGGCGCGAGCGCCTTCACAACCTCAAAAGTCTGCGTCGTCACAGAATCGAATAGATTGAATGTCACCGTTATTCGATCCGTCACCCTCACGTCGCTTTCGGCGGGCACGAGGATGTCCCACTCGGAAGTCGTGGTGACGCGCTCTCCGCTCAACTGCACGAGGGGCCTCTGGTCAAGCGCGCTGACGAGGCATTTGACTGTAAGCGAGGCGACGCCGGGATAGCTCAGCACGGGGCCGCTATCGGTGACGGTCTCCGTCGCGTGATATACTGCGGCCTCGTCGGTGAGCAGTTTCTCGGCGGCCCGGCGAATCGCCCTCAACGCAGATTTCGTAAGCACGGCCACGGCTCAACTCCTTACCGCCCGCGCGCCGCCCGATCCTGTGAGCAGCAATCGCAGGTGGCGGAAAACATTTGCCGGTAGCGCGCCCGCAACCCGAACATGCCTCGGCACGATATGCACGTTACCCGCCTGCGTCTCCCTGAAACCTTCAAGCCCCGTGTCATCAAGGAAGGCGCTGTCCTGCGAAATCGCATAGGCCAGCTCAGCCGTCGCGTATTGGAGCGGGAGAGGCTGAGCGTCGGAGGCGAACAGCCTGCCATCGCTATCGGTGACGTAGTTGCGCGGCCAGTGGAGGCGCTGCGTCGTTGTAGCCACAGCGCCTCTGAAGAGCCGCTGCTCCTGTTCTATGCGGGCTGTCGCGGCCATAAGCGCCTGCTCTTTTTGCGCCTGTGAGAGCGCAGCCCAGGCCGAGCGCCCCGGCGTGTCGCCAAGGATCGTGTCCGCTGTTGCAACCGTAATGTAGCTCGTCGCGTTTGCGCCGCTCACAGTCGCATCAAAAGCCATAACCCACCTCTACCTTGATTGCCGGGCGCGGGGCCTGCTCAGTACTTCCGCTTGCTCTTTTTTGGCTTCGGCCTTGCCATCTTCTGCAGCTTCGAGCCTGCCAGCTTTGGTTTCTTCATGGATTTCATCGGTCACACCGCCTTTCATTACTTCCGCCGCCTGTTCGAGCATGCGCGCATCAACGCCGTGATTGCGGTAATCGTCCAGAACCGGCTCAAAGCCGCTCTGAACGATTACAAGGTCTGCCGGCTCGCGCTCGCTCGATAAGAACCCGTGCGGATTTCTTGCTATAATGCGCTCGCCGCGCGCGCGAAGCTGCTCTGTTATTTCGCGCACAGCTTCGGCCACTTCGCGCGGCGGCTCATTTTCAACGTAGATGATTACTCTATGCATGCTACTCTCCATACGTCTGTGCTGGATGCGGTGTCTGTAACTCACCGCTAGAATCCGTGCCGTGAGGTACAGGGTTAAAGCCCCTTGCTTTAGCGAGGGGATAAGTTACACAGTCTCCGTCACCCCTCACTGCACCTTCACGCGAATGCCAGAGGTGTTCTTCGTATCGGTTGCGGTCAAATCCCAGTTCGTGCCCGTTCCGAGAGCCGAAGATGTCGGATTGGCCCCGCCGTTCGTCACGTCCCACGTATAGCCCTTGAGCCGCAGCGTGAAAGCGTACTCGCCCTGTATTCTCAGAACGAGATTTTCCTTGCCGGTCACAAGCTCGCTTGCAATCTCTCGCTCTTCGGATTCGTAAACGTCGGCTGCGCCTTCGACCAGCGCAAGCACCGAGTAGGTGTTCGGAGAGCCGGGCGTCTTGAGCGCAGGATCATCGGTGACGATGACGGGCTTGCCGAAAGTGGCGGGCGTGCCGCTGTAGATCGTTGCGCCAGCAACCTCGAAAACCTTGTCGGCAATTGACTGCTTGATCAAATCAAAGTACGGCTTCGAGTGCATGACGAGACAAACTATGCGGTCGTGCGCATCACCGAACGTTGAAAAGCCATTCACAAGCGCGGTGTGCGTAAGCGTCGCTGGCGTATCGCCGGTGGCGTCATAATTGAGCGCCGATTGATTCGTTATGGCCGCGACCAGAGCCGTGAGCGCAGAACTGAGATAATCGAGCGCAACGGCCTGCCCGTATTGCTGGCCGAGCAGGAAGGAAAATTCCGACGGGTCGGTTGCGATCTTTCTGAACGAGTCGAGCGTGTTTGCTACGGGTCCGATCTTTCGGCTCAGCTTCACCGACACCTGCTCGCCCTGAACGAAGGCCGCATCGGTCGCAGCCGCCGTGCTGGTCGGGTCTCTGCGCGAAACGAGCGCCGTAATCTCTTTGAAGAAGGACTCTTTCTCGTAATCGCCCCTGTGCGCCATGGGGACGAGTCGGATTGCGTTATTTGAGGCTTGGTTGAACGCATCGGCGTTTTGCTGAAGGACTTCTACCAGACCGCCAAAAAACTCCTCATGGTAGATGATGAAATCTGACTTGGTTCCGATTGCCATTTTCTAAACTCCGATGGGGCTGAACGGTCCATCAAGGGAGCCGTTGTCGCAGGCGTTGGCTTCTACGACACCGGCCCCACCGGAGTTTGTGCGAAACCACACGACGAAAATTCTACTTGACAGGCAGCGCGTTGTACTTATCCGCGCCGTGCTCGCGGATATAAGCAGCTTTCTCTTTCGCGCTTTTGAAATCTGCCTTGCTGCGAATCGCTGGAGTTGAGCCGCCTTCTGTACGGCGCGCGCCCGAACCGCCTTCGCCTCTTGCGCGAAATGCAGGCGCATAATCGTCACTGGCGGCCATCTCCTCGACCAGCTCGCGGATCGTCATCGGCTCGCCCTTTGAATTGTAGCGAACCTGCCCGCTCTTCTGGTCAATCACTTCCGCCCTGAAGCCGTCCGCATCCTTGACGACGCGCGTTTGAGATTTTATGTGAGGCATCAGCAGCACGGGCTTACCTTCAAGCGCGGCGATGGCGGCGCTGGCCTGCGACTCGATCAAATATTTTTCAATATGGCGGTCGCGCAGTGTTATCTCGGCTTCCAAGGTCTGCTTCTGCTTATCAAAGCCGTCCTGCATGGATTTCTTGAGGCTCTCAAAATCGCCTTCCTCGCGCGCCTTCCTCTCTTCGATCTCGCGGATTCGCGCTATGGCGTCGCGCGCCTGCTGCGGGTCTTCTATGCCGTCATATTTCCTTCGCAGCGCCTCAAGCTCCTCATCGCGTCGTTTTTTTTCGGCAAGTATCTGCTGCTGGCTCTTTTTCAGACCGGCGATTATTTTTAGCTGGAACTTGCCTTTGTTATCGCCCTCGGCTATCTGTTCGTAATCCTCGCGCAGCACTTCGGGCACCACGTCGAGTGTCTCAACGATTTCTGGTATTGCCACTATTTCTCTCCCTGAGATTCATGCGCCGCCGGAGTCCAACTCTTGCGCGCATGGTGGTTTGAGAGCAAAGTTAAAAATGTGGGCGCCCGCATGCCCAAAGCGAGCGCCCATAGGTCCCGATTGGAGGATAGATGAGTTTGCTCCACCCACTCTATTAGACCATACGAGCCGCGACCGGTTCCGGCACCCCGCGAGATATTAGAATCCGCATGCGCCGGTGGCGGCGAGCGCATCGGTCATTTGCCTGATTTAAAACGCAGCGATACAGCCACGTGTAAAGCTGCGCCCGCTGCTCAAATCGCCTGAGCGCATCCGTGCGATGCAGCTTCAGATAAAGGTCCTGCAGGCAATCTTCCGCCTCGTCTTTATTGCCGAGAATTGATGTCGCCACGAGGAGCAGTCGTCCGTGATAAGTCTCGAAAACCTCTGTAAGTGTCATGTTCTTCACGCGCGGGCCGGGTCTGCGAAAAGGGGCATCAGAATCGGACGGGCGGCGCGTTGTAGCTGAGCCGCGAATTTATGTTGTGCTCAAGGGCATGCTCAAGCGCATGAATGAGGGCAAGCGTGCGATGATAATCCAGATCGAGCGTTATGGATTTAGATTGGCCGGACTGATCGGTTTCGCGCGCGGTCACGGTGACAAACGTCTCGACGTTCACGACCCCAATCGTGAATCGAGGACTGAGGCTGTCGGCTATAATCTCAAGCGCAATCAGGCTGTCAGGCATGTCAGTGGACCGGGAGGCTTGTCAGTTGTGTGGGGGCGAGGATGGAAAATCACCTGCGCGACCGTTTTTCCAGTTGCGCGACCGTGCGCACGGTCCTGTCCCTTCGCACAAGCTCGCTGATGTCAATGCGCCCGCTTCGCCACAGCTCGGCGCGCGAATGGCCGAGTATGTCGTCCTGTACGGCCTTGCTCTGGCGCTTGAGCCACCGCTCAGCGTCGGGAGGCTCGCTGTCGTCGCCCGAGATGACCGGAGAAATAATCGTTCGACAGCGGGGGTGAAATGGAGGCACGGGGCCGTCACCGTAGCGATAGACTTTCCCTTCGGCGGCATAGCTCAGGCAGATGATACTTGTGCGGCTGTCGAGCGTTACGACGAGGCGATAGCGCGAGCTTGTGCCGGATTTCTGCATGGTCAGAAGCTGCACACGGTTGGCGATGGCGTTCACATGCGTTTGCGCGAGCGTTTCAGCGCGCCTCCGCGCGGGAGCGAATACGTATCTTTGAAGGCGTCGCATCAGTTGTGCGGGCGATTCGCCAAGTTGCAGGCTGAGCTTTGTCTGCCGTTCAATCTGTCGCTCTATCAATCGCTGCTGCCGGGCAAGGTGCTGCGCGAGCGTGCGGCCAGCCGTCTTTGTGCTTCGGATAATTTTTTCCAGCGCGCGCTCGTCAAGAGCCTTTACGTCGAGTCCCGTTGCTTTGCTGAGCGCCTTTGCTATCAATGCGGATTGCCTTCGGGCGATGGCGGCGATTTCTTCTGACAGGCGCGCGCCCAACGTCTCATAGAGGCCGCCGACCTTTCGCCTGAACGAGGACAGGAGCGCGCTAGCGAGCGTGCGCGCGCTGCGCGGTGGCAGGCCCTTGAGGTTTAGAAGAAACTCCCTGAAGGCAGGTTGCAGCGAGGCGCGCGCGCCACGCATCGCGCCGTTTTCGAGCCGCTTCAACTCGACCGCCTGCTTGAGAATGTAGCCGATTAAATCCACAGGCTATTCGCGCGTCTCTGTTTTCGCTCTGGCAGGCGCCCGGCGAGCCGTTTTCGGCGCGCACGTCTCGCAGAGCTTGTAGCCTGCGCCGCGCGCCGTCTCAGCGTCTATCGCGCGCTTGATCTGGCCTGCGCACTCGGAGCCTTCCCTGTGGAGCAGTTTCGTATCCCGGTCGCCTGTCCACTGTTGAGCCATCGTTTCTCCTACGGATGGATCGGGGCATATATCTTGAGGGACATGTAATCCACTACACAGCGCGCCGCTTCCTGCCAACTGCGACAAATAACATGGCGAAAGCCCTGCGAGTGCATGAACGAGGCGTACTCTTTTTGCTTTTCTGAAAGGGCACGGCCCGGCATTTTCATCTCTATAATCAGGCCCGGACAGTTTATCGCGC
Source organism: Blastocatellia bacterium (assembly GCA_035575515.1). GTDB lineage: Bacteria > Acidobacteriota > Blastocatellia > UBA7656 > UBA7656 > DATLXU01. Next base: position 11,096 of record DATLXU010000111.1, on the reverse strand, counting down.
CCGCCGAGTCGCGCAGCACATAATCGAGCCGCAGATCATGAATGCCTGCTGTCATTCCCTCGGCAACCATTTTAATCGCCTGCCGCTTGCTCAGGTGCGCCCCATTTGGCACAGAGTGCAGCCACAGCAGCGCCGCCTCGTGCGCGGGATTGAACTGCATTCGCGCGCTCTCTCTCGACCAGCGGATGAATCGCTGCTGATGCCACGATTCGTCGTGGCAGTCACGACGGGGCGGTGCCTTGCGCTTGCGCGCGTCCTTAATCAGAAGTCGCTGCGCCATCCAGCCTCCCGCCAATGTCGTCGCTTTCGATCAAGTTCCGCATGTCATCAATCGTGCGGCCCGGTGGAATCTCCTCAGCTTCCATGAGCATCTCCCAGAACAACTCTCTCGGCAGCGCGCCTACTGCAATCGCCTCAAGCCATGCTCTGATTTTATCGGAGGTGATCTGCATCTTCGTGAATTTGCGATTGATCTGTATGGAGCCGCCGGACTCTTTCTTGAGCCAGCGCGCATGTATTTGAAGCGCCTGTTCGAGCGCATCTTCGAGATTGCGCGCCATGCCCGCCAGCTCGCTCGACTCGGCTTCGGCATCAATGACGGTTTCGGTGGCGGTCTGCTGCACGGCGGGCTTGTTCATCAGGAGCATCAAACCGAGCGCCGCCATGCGCTGCTCGGTTGTTGCTATCTCCTCCTGTGATTTGCCGATAGCGTGGCCCTGGTGCTCGGTGTATTTCAAATCGCCATCCGTGTCAATGTCAACGATTGTATTGGGACCGATCGCCAGATCCTCGTTCGGGTTTCCGCCTTTGCGAACCAGTATGGGAACGTTTGCTATATGCAGCGTATGGCGCAGGTCCGAGCGTAGTTGATAATGCTCGATGTTTTCATACGCGAGATCGAGCAACGGCGGCGTGGATTCGAGGTATCCCGTCCTGTTTGCGTAATAGACAACGAGCGGGATGAAATCAAGCGGCGTCGTGCCGCGCTCATGAATTTCGAGCGCGCGGTACTCTCTCCCCTTTTCGCCCGTGATGGTTCCGTCCGTGTCTATGCGAGTCACCCATCGCCATATCTCCCACTCGCCGGGCCGCAGTACGCGATACTGATCCACCTGCACCTCGCCAAATTGCCCTTCGGCCTCAATGCGGCACTCTTTGATAGTCACCTGTGAGAGCACTCGCGCGCCCTTGACGAGTTCGGTGCGCCAGTTTAACACCTGCGCTTTTTCTATCAGCACCCAGTAGGGCCTCAGCCCGGCGTCAAGCTCGTCTTTGCGCGTTGCCTCAGGGTTATCGGCTGTGACGGCGCGCTGCATATCAACGAGGATGAATGCGTGGCCGTCGAATCCCTTAACGAACAGCTCCTGCGCGAACACGTCACCGTGCGTGCCCTCTAGATCGATGTTTTCCCAGTGGCCCTCAATGTTATTCTCGCTGTCGCCACGAATCTCGGCTGGCACATCCTGACCGAGCACAGGCGGCTTGCGAAAGACCATGCCGGTCAGCCCCTTCACCGTTCGCCTCGTCGCGTTAAACAGCACCGTCTGGTTGAGCCTGATCGTATAAGCTGCGTCTTCTTCCGCCGGGTGCTGCGGCAGGTATTGAACAGCGCGCTGGCGCAGTCGGCGCGTTCCGCACATCACATCGCGGAATAGCTCGACATCAGCCATCTGAGTGCGATAGGACCCGCACTCGCAATCAGGTGTGTTAGCCCTTGTGCTAATCGTATCGTGCAAGATCAACCTCCGTATTCAGCGGCTGAGCGAATCAGACCAGCTTTCAGGATTTCCATCTCCGCAATGACGGCCCGGCAATCGAGCAGGTCGCCGCCCGTGATGCTGGCGACGCTCTCATCTCGATTGACCGTCACTACGACAACGCCAATCACCTCGCCCGAATCAATCAGGGCCGCAAGCGTGCCGGCGACATCCGTGAGATCGTCGAGCGCGTCATTCTGTCGTTCGGCTGGCGTGAGCATGGAAACCGGCGATGCAAACTCGCCAAAATCCATGTGCATCAGTACAACGCCTCCGCCGGGCAACAGGCGCTTAACCACCACCTCTCCGAGTTGAGGGTGAATCGCGCGGTCGCCTTCTTTGAATCTGTGCGGCTTCGCCCCGCTCACCTCAGCCATTCTCTTGCCCTCGTCGTCATCGGCCTGCGCAGCCACGAAATGATGTAGCGCAGCGCATCCAGCCTGTGAAATCGCTCCTTGTCCTCGATCTTTTCAGTTATGTTGCCCTGCTCATCAACCTCCCGGCAGTAGCTGCCAAGCTCCGCGAGCAAGCCTGAGAGATTATCGAAGATGCAGATTTCATCCCGCTTGAAAGCGCCATAGACTCTATCAATGCCGACCTCGACCTCTTTGATATCGGGGTGACGCACGGGCAGGCCAGCCGCTTTAAATTCCTTGCGCCATTGTTGCTCGGAGGCCGATCCGCCAACCGCGATCAATATATCCGGCTCTCCCTTTCGCAATGCTGCGGAGTGCTCTGCGGCTGTTCTGTCGCCAGCCAGATATTCACGGTACGCATAGAGCCTCTTCGTATTCGGGTCTTCGGCCAGGAAGATGGCTGCCGTATTAACGCCGCCGAAATCAAGCCCGACATAGCGCGGCCACGAAAGAGGGATGGGAAAGGGCCTGCGCTTGTGGCCCGCCGGCTCGTACTCGTCAATAAAGCTCGAATAGATTAATCCCTCCGGCCTTGTGAACTCGCCATCGTATCGCAGGCGGAACTTGTAATCCGGCAGCTCCGCCCGCATGCGGTCATACTCCTCAGGCGGAAAGACCGGATTATCAATCGAGCGAAAGCCGATGACATCGTAATCAGGGTCGCCTGCCTTCCACTTGTCGTAGATGTCGACCTTCAACCAGCCGAGATCGTAAGGCGTTGTGGTTATGAGCGCGCGGCCCTGATTGATCGAGAGGCGGCCCTGAATAGCAATCCAGCTATCCCGGCGGAACTTCCGCTGGCCTGCCTCGTCGAGCCATGCGGCTTTGTAGGTGGCGGATTCGAGCGAGTCCGCATCCTGCGCATGGCCGAAGTAAACAATGGTCGGCTGGTCCGAAGCTCTGCCGAAGGTGCGCAATTCGCCCTCACGCGAAAAGACGAATTTGTGCGCAGCGCCTCCGATGTAATGACCGAGTTGCAATCGTTTTTCAAAGAGCCGTATGAACTCAGGCAGCGCCTTTTTGTCCAACAGCGGGTAGGTAGGCGTGCCGACTAGATAATCTCCCGGCCCGCGCAGTTTTATCTCGCGCCACAGCCAGGGCGGGCCAAAGACGGTCTTGCCGGATTGCAGCCCGGCTATCACGCCGATGAATCGCCGGTCGCTCTCCCACGCTCGCCACTGGCCTGCGTGGAAGTTCAAAGCCATCCTCGCGCCGTGTATCTCTGTCAGCTCAGGCTTGGCCGCCGACACTCTCGGACTCCTTCCTGCGAGGGATGCTGGTGACCGGACACCCTTTGGCTTTGCGACTGCCCGCATGCCACCAGAAGGTGCCGGCGTTGTTAAGCTCCATCTCCATCCTGCAAACAGGGCATCGAGGAGCCGCCAGCGTGCCCGTCGTAGCCGTCACGTCAGTGCCAGTCGCTTCGCTCGGCTGCTCGCTTTCTGCGCCGCTCGTTTGACTCCTCTCTTGCATGTTGCTCATACAAATCGGCCATCCGTTTTAGCTGAAGGTGAACCGCGCCAAGCTCAATGAAGATCAAAAATCCCAGCACGGACATTGTGATTTCGAGCATTAGCATCACGGCTCCTCCTTTTTGCTGCGTCCATCAGGCCCTCGCACCTCGATAATAGCTATGGGGATAGGCGCGCCTTCGGCTCCGGTCAGCTCGCGCCGCTCGACGTAGCCGCGCTCGCGCCCCTGCGTCTTCAGGTAGAAACAGACAGCCCAGGCGCACCCCTGCTGAATCGCCGTAAACAACGACGCTTCGGCTATGTCGGTGACCGATTCGCGCTGCTCGCGGATAGCGGCGCTCACCGACTTATAGCGCCTCGCGTAGTTGCGAATGGTATCCGGGTCACAGCCGAGCGATTTAGCCGCAAGCGTGACGAGGCCCTTAGTTTTTCTTATCGCCTCGATCACCTGATCAGGCGTGTATTTCTGTTTTCCTGCCACGCTTTTTTATGTGCCGAAACATCCGAAAGATGCTATCGCCTTCGGCGTGACGATCTCATTTTGCCTTTGGTTCTACCCTTGCTGCGCTTGCCGCCGCCTTTTCCTCCACCTGATCCTGCCATGTCAATTCACCTCCTTAAAATATTCAGAAAACCCCGAGGGGCTGAACGCGAAAACGGGAAGATCATTGTCGTCGACGACCTCGATCCACCCGTCCGGGTCTTGTTTGCCTAATGCGGCAAAACATCCGATGTGACCGATGTGCTGCTGCGTGCGATGCTCTGCCCATGTCAGGGCGAGAAGCTGCCGAAAGCTCATGCGGTTGGGAATTTTGTGCGTTTCCGTAATCCAGTAGCTTGTCGCCCGAATATAGCTCGATATGGGATGGACTCCTTCGGGCAGTTTTGGAAGCATCACCTCTGCATAGTCATCAAAATAAATCTCCTGCCGGACGGTTTCCGGCTGGCTGTGGCACCAGTTCACGAAATCCTGATTGGTCGGGAAGGTCTTCGGGTAAAGCTCCCTGTAGGGCTTGAAATAATCCGAAGCGTTCATCTGGCCGATGCTAAAGATTTCCAGCCCTATCGCCTGCGCGCACTCTCTTGCCCGACAGTAGGCGGTCAAATCCTCGGTTGCCGTCTTTCTTCTCTTCGCTCGATCAAGCACCGGCTTTAAGATATTGATAATCTCGCGCGCGCTCAGGTTCGCCTGCTGTTTTTTGTTCAGGTGCAGAGGCTCGATCCATACACCCCGCACGCCTGCGGCCTGCGCTCGCTTCAATAGCGGCATCGGGTCCGGAAGCCATTCGGGAACTATGGGATTTAATCCGAGCGTGACCTTATGACCGCGATTCGTGAGGGTTTCAATCAGACGGAATCTCTCATCAATAGCGGGCGCTCCCGGCTCTATTCGGTTTCTTACAGCATCGTCGAGCATTGAAATCGAAACATACCAGACAGACGGGGGAAGAAACTCCAGCACGTCTGCTATCCCCAATCCGCCTTTGGTCTGAATGGCAACGGGGATGCCCATCTCAGCCATAACGCGAATGACCGGCACGGCCTGCTTGAAGTTCGAGGCGGCAAACGGGTCGACGCGATTGGAGACAAGGACGGGATAGCCCTGTTTGAGCAGCGTGGCTTCCAGCGTCTCTCGGTTTTGATAATCGGCCAGTAGCCGCATAGTCTTTTTGATGTCGGCCTTTCTGCCGGGGAGGTTCAGATTTGCAAAACAATAGGCGCACTTGTGCGAGCAGTAATTGAAGCTCAGCTCAAGCGGCACGGGCGAGACGGCGAACTCCCCGTAATAGACTGAAAGCGAATCGCCCATCTAATTGCCTGTGGCCTCCGATTTTGGGAATACAGCATCGAGCATTAAATTAAAGGCTTTCGTATCGTCGCGCTGCGCTACCTTTTGCTTGTACTCAATCCACCTGCGCAAACGCTCGGCGCTGAGCACAATAGCGAGCGGCGCGCGGTCGCCCGGCTTTGGCGCTTCGGATGCCCCGCCTGCCGATTTGCCTGCTCCTGTATCGCCCATCCCATCAAGAAAATCATAGTTTTCAGGAGCGTCGCTTCCTTCGATCAAAGCCTCAAGCTCGTTGCGAAAAAAAAACTGGTCGAGGTCTATCTCCGCGCCCAGCTCTTCGAGCACATCAGCGTCGAAATCGAGGTTGAGTTCCGCGACGCGATTATCGGCAATAGCAAGCTCTCTTGCTCGCGGATCGGCGTCCATGTCGAGGTCGGTTCGCTGCACGACCACAAGCTGGCGGCCATCGGTTGGCACTACGATAATCTCGTCGAAGCCGTCCTGCGATGCTGTCTCTACAGTCTTGTTGCCCGCGATCAGTTTCAGGTTCTTATCTGCGAGCACGGATCGGCCCGCGCCGAATTTGCGCAGGGAATGATCGAGCATCGCCATGCCACGCTCTGTGCCTCTGTTGGCATTGCGCTCGTCAAATCTCAGGTCTGTTATTTTCGCTTTTCTCGTTTGAACCGGCATGATCACCTCGATCCGACCCATCGCTGTCTCTGACCAGCTTTCGAGGCCCGCAACTGAGCGCCTGCCCGGACCTCTGCTCTCCCCCTATCGCCTGTATCGTAATTTGATACAAATAAAATCGGAGCGGCTTTTCTGCCAGCCGAGTCGCGGGCTATAGCACGGCGCTGCATCCCCTCGTTGATATGCAGCCCGTCGTACAAGGCGCGAATTACAGGATGGTCGTTTACGATAAGAAGGAAGCGCCCCTTAATCGAGCGCAGCGCCTCTGCAAGCCTTTGATGGTCTTCAAGTGTGAATGCCGTTGCGTAGCCCTGTTGCTCGTAGTAAGGGGGGTCGCAGAAAAACAGAGTACGAGGCTGGTCGTAGCGACGAATCAAATCCGCAAAATCTAACCGCTCGATAATCGCATCTCGCAACCGCTCTGCCGCTGGCTCGATCTGTAAGAGGCTCTTGCTCAGGAAAAACCTGCGCCCATCGCTTTTGAAGCATCCGAATCTCTCACTTTTTATTCTCGAAAGATCGGCTCCGAATGACATTTGAATCATCAGGTACATCCAGACGGCGCGGCCAAGCTCGTCATGCTCTGGCGGGCGCGCATCCCTCAGTTCAAAAAACATCTCTCGACTGTAGAGATACTGATGGATTGCTTCGAGCAGCTCTGCCGGTCTCCACTTGATGACGCGCCACAGGTTCACCAAATCACCATTGATATCGTTTAATACCTCTATGGGATGCTTCTCTTTTCCAAACAGTACCCATGCCGCGCCAGCGAATACTTCCGCATAACATTCGGCATCGGACGCAAGCGCGGCGATTACCTTTCTGCGCAGGCAGTATTTTCCGCCAACCCATTTAATCGGACTTGACAGCATTCTTCCCTTTTTTCCCCTCCACGGCGGTCTAATCGAGTTCGCGCACGGCGCGCCGTGCAGCACCGGCAATCGCAATAGAGATGGCCGCATATGAAGCAGAGTCTAATCACCGGCTTTCCAGCTCCCGCATTCGCTTCAACTGATGAACGATCTCCTCGTGGTCGCGTATCAGCTCGTCGAGCCACATGAGGCGATCAAGCGATTTAACATGCTCAGGCGCAATGAGAGGGTCCCGAAGGCTATCCTGTAGCTTCAGCCACACGGGTCGCTCTGTCCCTTGCTCAAGAGTGATTGCGATCTGCTCACGGACGAAAGTTCGTACAATCGTGTTCCAGCATTCATAGATTTTCAGCTTTTCCGATTTCAGGGGACCGACAGGCTTCTGCGCTTGCGCCGGAAAACTAAACGGTAATAATAATAGTAATAGTCCGAGCCATCTTTGCATCTTGTCACGCTGGGCCGGGGAGTCCGGCCCAGCCCTCAGCGAGCTAAGAACGCGGCCCCCTTCGCCTTCTGTCACCCGCCGAACTCATAAATACCTGACTCTCGATGAGCAGGCGGCACACGCCTACCAGTGCGCCGAGTAGAATTATGGCCGCATAAGATTCGAGCGCAAATTTGATGATGCTTGAGTCCACTAAGAAATTGTTCGGCTGTCTGGCAACTGAGGGGCAGCGCCTGTGGTGAGTATATAACAGACTATGTGAGCGAAGTCATTAAAAAGAAAAGTCGAGGCTGAAAAAGGGAGGCAATTCTACGCAGATTCGTGCAAATCGGTGCAGTTTGTGGCAGGGCTTCGGCGCTTGATCTGAGCGGGCAGGACTGTGATTTTAGCCTCCAGATGGAGCCATATCACTAAATCGGAGAGCCAGACTCGTCTGCCGCCTGCGATTTTGACGGTTCTAAGCCCGTGTCCATTCAAATCGTATCGCTTAGCGGCGCGGCGGATAGTCGACTCGTGGCGAGAAAATCCAAGATCACGGCACAACTCGACGACCTCTTCAAAGGTGAGGAGACGATCAGATACACTTTCCATGCGCAACCATTTGCCTCTCGATCCCTCGCCATCGCTCAATCCCGAATTTGATTACCCGGTGCTGCTGGTAATGCCCCGACTCGATTTCAGTCTTGCTGAAACCAGTCATCAATTCTTCGATGACCGGTAAGAGGGATGCGACTCTGTTCCAGCAGGGAAGCAGCGGCAGTTCCTCGAATTGCCACCAACCGGGCCGCGCTCGAAAGATCAGGTGTTTCTGGCCCGACTCGGCAATGATAGCTACCGCAGGGTTTTGAGCCAGCAATTCGCGCATCTGTATTTTGTCGGCTTTCGTGAGCGCGAACCACGCAGAACAAACAGGCATGGCAGATAATCTGACCATGCCGGAGTAGATCGAAATTCGTGAATGAGTCTTTCACCCTGTAGTTGGCAAAAGAGACTCCGGCCTTTAGGCCGCGAGAGGAATTTGCCGTCTCGCAAGCGGGTCAATCCCGCGCAGCGAGACTACAAACTCGAGACTACAAACTTCCGAATCCCTGATAATCCTTTCTTAAAATTATTTCCGAAAAAGGAAATTATTTGCTTGACAACTATTTCCGATTGCGGTAATATCTTCCTGTCAGTTGATATTGAAAAAGGAGAGACGAAAATGCAAGGCTCAGAAAAACAAATCAAGTGGGCGGAAGATATAAAGGCTAAATTCTTTGCTAAGCTTGAAACCCTGAAAGCTAATCTTGAAGCTGGAAAGCAGCCCGGATACTTTACGCGATTCAACAGCGTGTACTTTGAATTGCTCGCTGAAATCGAAAATCGCGCGAACGCTGAGGAATCAGCCGCGTGGTGGATTAACAACTCACTAGGCCGCAGCCCTGAGCCGATGCTCGCGGCTGCCGTAAGAAGGAGGCAAGCACAATCATGACCTACACAACAAACGTCGCACCCGGACACTACGATACGATTCAAGAAGCCGCCGAAGCTATCGAGACTCTTGGACTCGGACAAGGCGGAACGATTTACGACGAAACAGGCAAGCCCGTTGCTCAGTATGGGCCGGACGGCCTTATCGAATACTAGGAGGCTAAAAGTGGCAATCACAACCGCAGAAGCCGCCGAAATGCTGGGCACGTCTGAACGGCGTGTCCGGCAGCTTGCTGAGGAACTAGGTGTTGAGAAATTCGGGAAGCAATACCTGATTACTGACAAAGACCTAAAAAGAATGCAGGCCCGCAAAACACAACGCGGGCCTGAGAAGAAAGTGAGTAAGAAGTGAGCTTGAAACCTCAAAGCGGTGGACACTCGAAACACGCGCTGGCGATACACTTGGTTTGGTGCGTGAAATACAGGCGCACGGTATTGACTCGCGCCGTTGGTGATAGGCTCAAAGAGATAATCACAGAGATAGCTACCGCTCAAGGCTGCGAAGTGATTTCTATAGAGACTGACGTTGACCACGTTCATGTTTTGCTCAGGCTCAAGCCTTCTCACTCGCTCTCGAAAATCGTTCAACTCTTGAAAGGCAAATCCGCGTATATCCTCTTCCGCGAATTTGCATGGCTCAAGAATCGTTTGTGGGGCGGCCATCTTTGGTCGCCCTCTTACTACGCCGCAACCGTTGGCGGTGCGCCTATTGAGAAAATCAAACAATATATCGAGTCGCAACGTAGCAATTGAACCCATACAAACCTACCTCGCGTCTAACAGTGGCTTCGACCGGAGCCGCCGACCGAAGTGCCTCATCATCCCAGACCGCCGTTCAGCGGCCCGGTCAACCCGGCGTTGGGCCGACGCTAGAATCTTGCGCTAATCTGTTCATCAGAAAGCCTGAGAACTCGCTTGTACCAAAACATTCGACACGATACGGAAAACTCCATCCGCGAATGGCTGATAGCCTGCTTAATGCAAAACCACGCAGTTCGCCAATGAGAGTTTTGAAAAAATCCAGTCATCAAATTATGACAAGCCCCAAGAGAAAAAAATCTCCGATCACCAGATGGAACGCGGTCATCGCACATAAAGAACTGCAAGTGTCGAAGACGTTCAAGACGCCGTTGCTCCATCGTTTTTTCATCAGCAGTACACTTCATAAAACCTTCACAGGAAGCGCAGCGCGGCCCAACAATCGCGTGAACCGGAGCGCGCGGATGTACTTCTTATGGTTCCCTTCGCGCCGCTCGCGCGCCCGGTCAGCTTCATCGTTGGCCATCCCCGCCGAGCGCTGCGGCATAGTCCTTGAAGTCGCGCCAAATCGTCGCCGTGATTTTCTCTTCGTCCGGCATTAGCTGATCCCCGCGATTGTCTGCACCCGTGCGTAGGTGACGCGGTACTCTGCGCCCTCTCGCACCGCGACGACGCGGCCAATCGCGCATAACTCACCAAGCGCGACGCGCAAATCCTCTATGCGTGTCCCCGCGCAGTTCAGCAGCAGATGGCGGACAGTGAACCATCCCCCGTTGCGTTTGAGCAAGTCGAGCACTTTCAGCGCGGCGATGAAAATTGAGGCCGCTCGACGGCCAAGCTCATCCGCCATGCAGCCAAACATCGCTGCGCAAATCTCATCAGAGTTTAAGCCCGCAGCGCGAGCAATAGCTCCAACCGCGCCAATCTGTTTGGGAGTAATCAGGTCGCCCATCGTCGGGGCTTTAGGATTGCCGTTGAATCGCGGCAAGTCAATCGCAGCCTGCCCTTTGCAACGCGAGCAGTTTCCGGTATGCTCCAAAATCGCGCCGCCTATTTCTTGTGCCTGACCATTCGGGCCGAAGCGCAAGCGCTGGCCGCAAGCCGTGAAGCGAACGAGCAAGCCATCTGGCCCGTCGGTCACATCTGCATTGAGCGTGTTGAATTTGTAGTATGGTTCTGCTGACATGATTCTCCTTTCATGCTGCTTCTGGAATTGTATCGCTCAATCGTCGCTTTGCGTGCAGCAGCTCTGCATTGAAGATCGAGCGGAAGGCAGGGGCAATATCGTTGAGCATTGCCGAATGAGCGGCTTCAATGAAGGCAAGCTCGTAATAAGATTCCGCGCGCCTCACTTGCATAATCGCAACCAGCGCGGGCGCACCAGCAGAAGCGAGCGCGTGCTTGCAAATATGCCCGCGCCCCG
>DATLXU010000110.1:0-42125 GCA_035575515.1 Blastocatellia bacterium | reverse complement strand
TGGTGATGCCGGGAGATAATACTTCGATAGAGGTGGAGTTGATCTCGCCGATAGCGATGGAGAAGGGGTTGAGGTTTGCAATCCGCGAGGGAGGGCGCACAGTAGGCGCTGGCACTGTCTCTGAAATTATTGAATAGTTATCGGCTGAATGCTGATGGCTGAATGCTGAAGGCTAATTATGTTGAATGAAAAGATAAGAATCCGGTTGAAGGCTTATGACTACCGCGTGCTTGACCAGTCAACGGCTGAGATAGTTGACACGGCCAAGCGAACGGGCGCACGCGTTGCGGGACCGATACCGCTGCCGACGGTCAAGAACAAATACACCGTGCTGCGCAGCCCGCACGTGGACAAGAAATCGCGCGAGCAGTTCGAGATTCGCACGCATAAGCGATTGATGGACATTCTCGACCCGACTCCGCAGACGGTTGACGCGCTGATGAAGCTCGATCTTCCGGCTGGCGTTGATGTCGAGATCAAAGCCTTCGGCAAGGACCACAAATAAAAGTGATGAGTGATGAGTGGCGGTTGATTCAACTCATCACTCATCGCTCATTACTCATCACTCAGGACTAGAATATGGTCAACGGAATTATTGGCAAAAAACTAGGGATGACGCAGTTGTTTGACGAGGACGGCACGGTCACGCCTGTGACTGTGATTAAGGCCGGGCCTTGCATCGTCGTTCAAAAGAAGACGGTCAATACCGACGGCTACAACGCCGTTCAACTCGGCTTCGTTGAAGAGAAACCGCCGCGCCGCGTCAACAAGCCGACTGAAGGGCACTTCAAGAAGGCTGGCGTTCCGCCGACTCGCGTGCTGCGCGAAGTGAGAGTTGATGGAAGCGACGAGGCAACGAACGTGGGCGATAAAGTACTTGTTGACATTTTCAATGAGAACGACCTCGTCGAAGTAATCGGCAAATCAAAAGGTCGAGGCTTCGCCGGATTCGTCAAGCGTCACGGCTTCGGCGGAGGCCGAGCCACTCACGGCTCGATGTTTCACCGCGCGCCGGGCGGCATCGGCGCGTCGGCTTATCCGTCTCGCGTCATCAAAGGAACTCGCATGGCGGGTCACATGGGCAACGAGCGAAAGACGCTCAAGAACCTGCGCGTGGTCGCGGTTGACGCTGAAAACAACCTGCTGATGATTCGCGGCGCGGTGCCCGGCCCGAACGGAGCGTACCTGTTAATTAAGAAAGCGCAATGACAAGTCCGACGTCCGATGTCAAGACTTCGGACGTCGGACTCCTGACGGAGCAGAACAATGCCTGTTGTGAAGGTTAAGAACTTAAAGAACGAAGAGGTCGGCGAGGTGGAGCTTTCGGACGAAGTGTTCGGGGCGCCGCTCAACAAGCCTCTTATTTACGAAGCGGTCAAAAACTTTTTGGCGAACCAGCGAGCCGGAACCAGCGCGACCAAGACGCGCGGCGACGTAAGAGGTTCGGGCAAAAAGCTCTGGAAGCAGAAAGGCACGGGTCGAGCGCGCATATCCAGTTTGCGAAGCCCGTTGTGGAAGGGCGGCGGAAACGTTCACGGGCCGCATCCGAGGGACTGGTCATACAAAGTGCCGAAGAAGATGCGGCGCGGCGCGATTCGCTCTGTGCTTTCCGAGCGACTGCGCGAGGGCGGGCTTGTGATCGTCGAAGATTTCAATCTTCAATCGCACAAGACGAAAGATTTCGTCGCGACGCTTGCAGGGCTTGGGCTTAACCAGCGCACGCTCATCATTGATTCGCTTGCGAACGACAATCTCGCGCTCTCGTCGCGCAACGTGAAGGATGTCACCTACATCTCGCCGAGCGACGTGAACGTTTACAACCTGCTCACGCACGAGCAGCTTGCGATGACGCGCGAAGCGGCTGCCGCGCTCGAACGCCAGTTGAGCACGAAGAAAGCGGCTGAGTCGCAGGCAGGAGGAGCGTAATGGAAACGATCTGGGACGTAATCAAAGGGCCGGTCATCACCGAAAAGGCGCTGACGATGAAGGACGAGCCTGAGTCAATGGGCCGCGCCGGAAACGAGCGGCAGATACTGACACTCAAGGTTGATCGCCGCGCTACGAAGCCTGAGATCAAGCGCGCGGTCGAAAAGATTCTCGGCGTGAAGGTCGAAGATGTGCGCGTTGCGAATTATCACGGCAAGATGAAGCGCATACCGACGCGGCGCGAGATGGGCCGCCGGCCTGATTGGAAAAAGGCTTACGTGACACTGAAGGCAGGCGAGAAGCCCATTATGTACGAAGACGCAATCTGATTTTCTGTCCACGAAGGACACGAAGAGTCTTCAATGTTCTTCGTGCTGCCTGGCGCACTTCGTGGATGTGTTGTGGAGAGGCGATGGGAATTAAAAAGCTAACACCGACATCACCGGCGCGGCGCTATCAGACTTATCTCACGCGCGAAGAGGTGACGACCAGTGAGCCGTATGAGCCGCTGCTCGCGCCGAAGCGCCGCACGAATGGTCGCAACAATGACGGTCACATCACCGTGCGCCGTCGCGGCGGCGGAGCCAAGCGCCAGTACCGCATCATTGACTTTAAGCGCGACAAGACCGGGATTCCTGCGAAGGTCGCAACCATCGAGTACGACCCGAACCGCTCGGCCAACATCGCCTTGCTCAACTACGTTGACGGCGAGAAGCGATACATCATCGCGCCCGTTGGATTGAAAGTCGGGCAGACGGTTGTGTCGGGACCTGAGTCGGACATCATCGCAGGCAATGCTTTGCCGCTTCGATTCATCCCGCTCGGCACGACGATTCACAACATAGAGCTTCGACCGGGCAAGGGCGCGCAGATGGTTCGTGCGGCGGGCGGCGCGGCTCAGCTTGTCGCAAAAGAAGGCGACTGGGCGCAGCTAAGACTGCCGAGCGGCGAGATTCGTCGCGTCAACATCGAGTGCTACGCGACCGTGGGCCAGATCGGCAACATCGAGCACAGTAACGTTTCATTGGGCAAAGCGGGTCGCAAACGCTGGCTCGGTCGTCGCCCGAAAGTTCGCGGCGTTGCGATGAACCCTGTGGATCATCCGCACGGCGGAGGCGAGGGCAAGACTTCGGGCGGTCGCCATCCGGTTACGCCCTGGGGCCAGCCCACGCGCGGCTACAAGACTCGGAATAACAAGCGCACAGACAAATTCATCGTGCGCAGAGCGAAGAAATAGTCATTCGTCATTTGCCGCAGAACAGGCCAGCAGCGAATGACAAATGACAAGGGACGAAGGACAAAATGGCAAGATCAATTAAAAAAGGGCCGTTCATTGATGACCACCTGATGAAGGTCATCGAGAAGATGAATCAGGCAAACGAGAAGCGAGTGCACAAGACGTGGTCGCGCCGTTCGACCATCGTGCCTGAGATGGTGGGCCACACCATCGCCGTGCACAACGGGAAGAAATTCATCCCGGTCTACATCCAGGAAAACATGGTCGGGCACAAGCTCGGCGAGTTCTCTCCGACGCGTACCTTCAAGGGCCACCCGGAGAAGAGCGATAAGACCGTGAAGAAGGCTGGAGGCAAATAAGCGATGAAAGCACGCGCAGTCGCAAAGTACATTAAAGGCTCGCCGCAGAAAGCTCGCCTCGTCATTGACATGATTCGCGGGCGCAACGTCAACGATGCGCTCGCAATTCTGAGAGCTACGAACAAGCGTGCGGCCACTCCGATTGAGATGACGCTGCGCTCGGCGATTGCTAATGCGGAGCAGAAGGCCGATCAGATTAACGTCTCGATTGACATTGATCGTTTGAAGATTTCGACCGCGACGGTTGATCTTGGGCCGACCAAGTACCGCCGCCGCGTCAGGCCCGCGCCGATGGGCCGCGCCTATCGCGAGCGCCGCTGGCAGCAGCATATCACCATTGAGGTGGAGACGGAGAAAGAAGATTAATTATGGGTCAGAAAGTTCATCCGTATGGATTCAGGCTCGGATTCAATCGCTCGTGGCATTCAAACTGGATAGCCAAGCGCGATTATGCCGACCTGTTGCACGAAGACCTGAAGCTCAAGCGCGAGCTTAAAGGAAGATTCGCGGGCGCGGGCGTTTCGCACATTGACGTTGAGCGCGCGGCCAACAAGTTGAAGATCATCATCCACACTTCGCGCCCGGGCATTATCATCGGGCGCAAGGGCGCGGAGATTGACAAGCTCAAGCAGGAGATCAAAGAGCGCACGGGCCGCGAAGTCTATGTCAATATTCAGGAGATTCACAAGCCTGAGCTGAATGCTCAATTGCAGGCCGAGCAGATTGCACAGCAGCTCGAGAAGCGAATCGCTTTCCGCCGCGCGATGCGCCGCGCCGTTGAAAACGCTCAGCGATTCGGCGCGCAGGGAATCAAAGTGCGCGTGTCGGGCCGATTGAACGGCGCGGAAATCGCGCGCTCCGAGTGGTATCTACAGGGACGCTTGCCGCTCCACACGCTTCGCGCCGACATTGATTACGGATTTGCCGAAGCGCACACGACGTTCGGCGTGATCGGCGTGAAAGTTTGGATTTATCGCGGCGACGAGATGACCATCCGTCGCGCGGCAGCGGCTAGAAGGCAATAGCAGTGGTCAGTAGTCGGTGGTCAGTGGTCAGTTGAAAGCTTGGCGGCTTGAAAACAGCTCTGGGAGCCTGTTTCAAGGCAATCGTTAATCTCTCAGCCGATCACTGGCCACTGACCATTGACCACCGACCACTGGTGGATTATGGCTGAATACAAAATTCCAAAGCGAATGAAGTACCGCAAGCAGCAGCGCGGTAGGATGAAAGGCATAGCAACGCGCGGCGCTGAGATATCTTTCGGCGAGTACGCGCTCAAGGCGCTTGAGCCTGCATGGATAACGGGCAAGCAGATTGAGGCTTCGCGTATCGCGATGACTCGCTTCATCAAGCGCGGCGGCAAAATCTGGATTCGTATCTTCCCGGATAAGCCCATTACGAAGAAGCCTGCTGAAACCCGTATGGGCAAAGGCAAGGGCGCGCCCGAAGGATGGGTCGCAGTGGTGAAGCCGGGCCGCGTGCTCTTTGAGATGGAAGGCGTTGATGAGAAGACCGCAGCCGAAGCGATGAGGCTCGCGGCTCAGAAGCTGCCCATCAAGACCAAGTTCATCACGCGTAAGGATCAGGAGACGGGAGGGCTGGCATGAAGGCTGATGAGATAAGAGATTTGTCTGACGAAGACCTGCGCGCGCGCTTGAGCGAACTGAAAGAATCAATTTTTCGCATGAGGTTTAAACTCTCGCTCGGAAACACCGATGTTGTGAAATCTTTGCGCGAGTCGCGGAAAGATCTGGCGCGAGTCAAGACCGTCATTCGCGAGCGGGAGTTGCAAGCAGCGCAGAAGTAGATTTGTTGGAGAACAGGCCAGCGGCTTGTTTCGATAGTGAAGGAAGAACATGGAAGACATCAAAGAAGAGAGCAAAGCCGAAAGCGCAGCCGAAGAAGGATTCGAATCGCAGGAGCAGCGCGCATCTGCTGAAGGTGGAACGGAAACTACTGGAGCCGCTGCTGCGCCTTTGCGTCGCAGACAGGAGAAAGTCGGACTCGTGACGAGCGACAAGATGCAGAAGACGGTCGTCGTCCGGGTCGAGCGACAGGTGCGCCATCCGAAGTATAAAAGATACATCCGCCGCCGCTCAAAGTTCATGGCGCACGACGAGCTCGGCGCGCGAGTGGGCGATATGGTGAGGATAGTCGAGACGCGGCCACTTTCGGCGCGCAAGCGTTGGCGCGTTGTTGAGATAGTTCAAAAAGCTAGCTAGGGGCCGGGGGCCAGGGGAAGGTTAAATCCTTTGACTCCCGACCCCTGACCCCCAACTCCTGACGAGGAAATTATGGTTCAGATGAGATCAATCCTTGAGGTCGCGGACAATTCCGGGGCCAAGCGCATTGCGATGATACTGCCGCAGGGCGGCGACACGGGATCGCGCGCGGGGCTTGGCGATGTCATCACGGCATCGGTCAAGGAAGCTGCGCCGGATGGCGCGGTCAAAAAAGGCCAGGTCGTTCGCGCCGTCATCGTTCGCACGCGCAAAGAGACGCGCCGCCGTGACGGCACATACATCCGCTTCGATCAGAACGCGGCTGTCATTATCAAGCCCGACAACGAGCCGGTCGGGACTCGCGTGTTCGGACCCATCGCGCGCGAACTGCGCGAAAAGCGATTCATGAAGATCGTCAGCCTCGCGCCGGAAGTGATTTGATTGGTCATTAGTTCTTAGTCCTTTGTCCTTTGTCGAGGCTGCGAATCACGAGCAAATGGCAAGGGACAAAAAGTGACAGTCGGAGAGTTATGAACGTAGAGATAAACGTGAGAAAGAATGACCGGGTGATGGTCATCGCTGGCAAGGACAAGGGAAAGACGGGGCGCGTAATCGAAGTTCAGCCGCGCAAGCGTAAAGTGATTGTCGAAAGCGTCAACGTCGTCAAGCGGCACAGCAAGGCAAACACGCGAAGCGGCGTGCAGGGCGGCATACTCGAACGCGAAGCGCCGATTGACCTGTCGAACGTGATGGTCATCTGCCCCCACTGCGGAGCGCCCACGCGCGTCGGCCATCAAATCCTTGAAGACGGCCAGCGACATCGCGCCTGCAGGAAGTGCGGCGCGGCGATTGAGAAACAGTAACGGCGTTTCTCGATTCGCAATCGAGCGGAAGGTTTAACTGATGAGCTGCTGAAGGCGGGCCGTTACCGCATCAGCAACGAGGATTGAAAGACGATGGCGAGACTCAGAGACCGTTATAAAAACGAGATTGTGCAGGCATTGATGAAGGAGTTCAACTACACGAATCCGATGGCCGTGCCACGACTCGAAAAGATTGTTGTAAACATGGGCGTCGGGCGCGAGGCTCAGACGAACCAGAAGGTGTTCGATCAGGCGACGATGGAGCTTTCGACCATCACGGGCCAGAAGCCCATAATCACGAAGGCGAAAAAATCCATCGCGGCATTCAAGCTGCGCACAGGCATGCCCGTGGGCGTATCGGTCACGCTTCGCGGCGAGCGGATGTATGAATTTTTGGATCGCTTCATCAACGCGGTGCTGCCGCGCGTGCGCGACTTTCGCGGCGTAAGCCCGCGCGCATTCGATGGGCGCGGCAATTACACGATTGGGATTAAGGATCAATTGATCTTCCCCGAAATTGACTTCAATAAAGTTGATCGCACGCGGGGAATGAACATTTCGATAGTCACGACGGCTCGCACGGATGAAGAGGGGCGTGCCCTGCTTCGCCAGTTCGGAATGCCGTTTATGAAATAGGTGTCAGGTGTCAGGTGTCAGGTGTCGGCTAAAACAAATCCCGGCACCTGACACCTGACACACGGCACCCGACAGAGGTACGATGGCAAGAATATCATCAATGTACAAAGCCAATGAGCTGAAGCGCTCGTTGGAGAACGCCAAGCGGAGAGTCAAAGAGCAGTACGGCTCGGCGAACAAAAAGACCGTCAAGCGCGCGAAGGCTGAAGGGATGAACCTCAACATATTCACCTCGCGCGTTCACAATCGCTGTCGCCGTTGCGGTCGCGGTCGCGGCTACCTGCGCAAGTTCGCGCTCTGCCGCATCTGCTTCCGCGATCTTTCGCTCGAAGGGCACATTCCCGGCGTTACAAAGTCGAGCTGGTAAAAGGCAGAGGGCCGGGAGTCAGAGGTCAGTGGTCAGGGTGGTTTGAGATTTCAAATGCCCGACCAGCGACCCCCGACCCCTGATTCAGGAGACGTATGACAGACCCAATTGCAGATATGCTGACGCGCATACGAAACGCGTATGCGGCCAGGCATCAGAAGGTGGACGTGCCGCTCTCCAACATCAAACTGGAGATCGCGCGGATACTGAAGGAAGAAGGATTCATCAATAACTACAAGGTGATCGGCGAAGGCGTGCGCCGCAACATCCGCGTTTACCTGCGCTACGGCCCGCGAGGCGAGCAGGTCATCTCGCGCATGGAGCGCGTGTCGAAGCCCGGCTGCCGCGTTTACGTGAAGGGTACGGCTGTGCCGAAGGTGCTTGGCGGCATGGGCATCAACATCATCTCGACTTCGCGCGGGCTGATGACTGACCGCCGCGCGCGGCGCGAGCAGGTCGGCGGCGAGCTGCTCTGCCGAGTCTATTAAGAGTGACAGGCGAGCCGTGACAGGAGAATTGATCCTGCCATCTGGCGCTCGTCGCTGTTTACGGAGTTTCTAATGTCGAGAATTGGTAAGAAGCCTATAGCGATACCGAAGGGCGTTAAGGTCAACATCAACGACGGCGTGGTCGAGGTGACCGGGCCGAAGGGCACGCTCAAGACCGACGTGCCCGAAGGCATAAGCTTTCGCGTCGAAGGCGATCAACTGATAGCCGAGCGCGCATCTGACGACAAGGCGGCGCTGCACGGGCTTGCGCGCGCGCTTGTCGCGAATGCCGTGACCGGCGTGACCGAAGGGTTCACGCGCCAGCTTGATATAGTCGGCGTCGGCTACAAGGCCGAGTTGCAAAAGGGGCGCGTGATGTTCAACCTTGGCTATTCGCACCCGATTGAATTCCCGATACCGAAAGGGATTGATGTGAAGATCGAGCGCGTCAACAAACCCATTCAGCAGTATCAGACGACGCTTACGATCACAGGCATCAATCGCCAGCAGGTCGGTCAAGTCGCAGCCGATATGCGAAGCCTCCGCAGGCCTGATCCTTACAAGGGCAAGGGCGTGCGCTACGCTGACGAGGTGTTGAAGCTCAAGCCCGGAAAGACTGGTAAATAGTGAATCGTGAATCGTGATAAGCGAAAATGGTTCTCGTTACGATTTACGAAAGAGTTGCTGAAGTGCGGCGCTGTTGGCCCAATCAGCGACTGAGGTGAAAAGGAGATGGCAAGAAAGACTAGCGAAGAAATCAGAGAAGCGGTTCACAGGCGAATCCGCCGCAAGATTGCGGGCACGACCGAGCGCCCGCGCCTTGCGGTGTTCCGCAGCGTGAATCATATCTACGCTCAGATTATTGACGATTCAAAAGGCCAAACGCTCGTCGCGGCTTCGACGACCGAGCCTGCATGGCGCGGACGGACTGGCGGCAACATCGCTGCGGCGAAAGAGATTGGCCGCGCGATAGCCGAGCGCGCGAAAGAGAAGGGAATCAAGCGCGTCGTGTTTGATCGCGGCGGCTATATCTATCACGGGCGCGTGCGCAATCTGGCAGAGGCCGCGCGCGAAGCAGGGCTGGAGTTCTAAAAACGGTATGGAAAGAATAGACGCATCAGGCTTTGATCTCAAAGATCAGGTCATATCAATCAACCGCGTGACAAAGGTCGTCAAGGGCGGCAAGAACCTGTCGTTTGCGGCACTTGTCGTTGTCGGAAACGAGAACGGCGTTGTTGGCTTCGGCTCAGGCAAAGCGCGCGAGGTTCCGCTGGCGATAAAGAAAGGCATCGAGGCCGCGAAGAAGAATCTGATTCGCGTGCCGCTAAACGGCAACACCGTCCCGCACGAAGTGACGGGCGTGTACGGTTCGGGCCGCGTGTTGTTGAAGCCTGCGCCCGAAGGCAAAGGCGTCATCGCGGGCGGCGCGGTTCGCGCGATTATGCAGCTTGTAGGCGTGCGCGACGTGGTTACAAAATCAATCGGCACATCGAATCCTCATAACGTTGTGAGAGCGACCTTTGAAGGGTTGAAAGGGCTGAAAGACCCTGCGACTGTTGCGCGGCTGCGCAGGCAGGTGACTGAGGAAGCCCAAACGGCATGATGAAAGGCTGAGGGATGAAGGATGAGGGATGAAAAGGATTTGAAATTTGCGATTTCAAATTTGAAATGGGCAATTCGGTAAATCTTTTTCATCCTTCATCCCTCAGCCTTCATCCTTCCAAAGATGGGAGTTTTGACGATGACAAGCTCGAACACGGAAGCGGGCAGGATAAAGATTCAGTGGTATCGCTCGACTATCGGCGCGCCGAAGAAGCACAAAGAGATCGTGCGCAGTCTCGGTTTTACGAAGCTCAATCAAATAGTTGAGCGGCCCAACACTGCTTCAATGCGCGGGATGGTCGAGAAGATTCCGCACCTGTTGAGAATTATTGAATAGGTGTCCGGTATCGGGTGTCGGGGGGATTTGAGATTTCAGATTTGAAATTATGAATCGCCGACACCCGATACCGGACACCCGGAGCAAATCAATGGCGTTAGGCATACACAACATCGGAGCGCCAAAGGGCGCAAACAAAGATAAGAAGCGTGTGGGGCGCGGTCCCGGCTCCGGTCTCGGAAAGACCTCCGGGCGCGGCCACAAGGGTCAGAAATCGCGCTCAGGTTATTCGGGTCGCGCGGGGTTTGAAGGCGGGCAGATGCCCTTGCAGCGCAGGCTGCCGAAGCGCGGCTTTACGAACACCTTCAAGAAACAATGGATCGAAGTCAAGCTGAGCGATCTCGAAAAGAGATTTGAGGCCGCCGACAAGATCACGCCTGAGCTTATGGCCGAGCGTGGTATGATTAAGAGGAGCCATCTGGCGCGCTACGATGGGGTGGTTGTGTTGGGCGGCGGCGAGCTGACGAAGGCGCTCAACGTCACAGCGCATCGCTTCACGAACGGCGCGAAGCAGAAGATTGAAGCCGCAGGCGGCAAGGCGAACCTTGTTGTCGGAGCCGCTCAATCGGCTGAGGCTCAACCAAACGAGTAAAGTAGAAAAATAAAAAGTGAATAATGAAATGTTAAAAGCGGGCGGAAATTCTCTTTCTCGCCACTTTTCATTTTCACCATTCACTTTTCATTCTTAAAGCAGTAAAGGGTCCAAGCTGATGATCGAGAATTTCATTAATAGTATTCGCAATGTTTTTGCCGTGCCCGACCTTCGCAAACGCGTCCTGTTCACGCTCGGGATGCTTGCGATCTATCGCATAGGCTCGCACGTGCGCACGCCCGGCATTGACCCGCAAGTTTTGGAAAACCTGTGGAATACGGGAACGCTGCAACAGAGCCTTGCGGGCGTGATGGACCTGTTTTCAGGCGGTAACTTCAAGGTCGTCTCGATCTTCGCGCTTGGAATAACGCCCTACATTACAGCTTCGATCATACTCCAGTTGATGACCGTCGTGAGCGCCAAGCTCAAGGCTCTCCAGGAAGAAGGCGAGCTTGGCCGGCGCAAGATCAATCAGTACACGCGCTACCTGACGGTCGTGCTTTGCGCCGTTCAATCGTTCGGCATCGCCTACTGGTTGCAGAATCAAGTGCCGGAAACGGGCGCGCTCGTTCCGCATCCGGGCGCGGGATTCATCGCGATGACGATGCTGACGCTCGCAACGGGAACGACTTTCATAATGTGGCTGGGCGAGCAGATAACCGAGCGCGGCGTCGGCAACGGCATCAGCTTGATAATATTTGCAGGCATCGTGCTGAGGCTCCCTTCAGGCATTCAAACTATTTATGACAGGCTGATGGGCGGAAGCACCGCGACTGCGCTCGGAATCGTTTTGCTCATCGTGGCGATGATTCTCGTAATTGCGGCGATTGTGTTTGTCGAGCGCGGCTTCCGTAAAATCTCAATCAATCACGCCCGCCGCATGGTCGGTCGCCAGTCGGTGCCGCAACAGCAGACGCACATGCCCTTGAAGGTCAACATGGGCGGCGTCATCCCCGTCATATTCGCTTCTTCGATTCTGGCTTTCCCGCAAACGATACTCGGATTTATGGGGACGAACACGAACGAGGAAGGCTGGCGCGGGTGGATTGCGCGGCTTGCGACTGAAATGGGCGGGATGGGACATCCGCTGCATTATTTGATTTATGCTGCGGCGATAATATTCTTCACGTTCTTCTACGTCTCGATCATCTTCAACACGGACGAAGTCGCAAACAACCTGCGCAAGAACGGCGCGTTCATTCCCGGCATCCGACCGGGCAAGCGCACCGCCGATTATCTGAACGAGATACTTACGCGACTGACGACTGTCGGCGCGGTTTACCTCGCGCTGGTCGCGCTGCTGCCGCAGTTCATGCTGTCGGGTTTCAAATTCCAGTACCTGCCTTGGATTGGGCCTTCGATTGACAACCTGCTTCGCGGCAACCCGCTGACCGAGTGGATAACGACGGGCTTGAACGTGAACTTCTACTTCGGCGGCACCAGCCTTCTGATCGTGATTGGCGTTGCGATGGACACGATGAACCAGATAGAGTCGCAGCTAATTATGCGACACTACGATGGGTTCTTAGGCCCGCGCGGTCGTCGCCTGCGCGGTCGCCGCAGCTATTAATTTTTATGTCAAACATCTTCGTCTTGATGGGAGCGCAGGGCGCGGGCAAAGGTACGCAGGCGCAGATGCTCGCCGAACGCTTGAGAGTGCCAATCGTGGCGACAGGCGACATCCTGCGCGAGATCGCCACGACCGACACCGCTC
Source organism: Blastocatellia bacterium (assembly GCA_035575515.1). Classification (GTDB taxonomy): domain Bacteria; phylum Acidobacteriota; class Blastocatellia; order UBA7656; family UBA7656; genus DATLXU01. The sequence goes on along the minus strand of DATLXU010000110.1, from coordinate 29,782 downwards.
TAGGCCATCAAGTTCGAGATGTGCTGACATCGGGACAACTGGTCTCCGACGACATACTCGCAGAGGTTGTGAACGAGCGCTTGGCGCGCGGCGATTGCAACGGCGGGTGCATACTTGACGGATTCCCGCGAACGCTCCCTCAAGCGCGATTGCTTGAGCGCATAGCTCAAGCGCAGGGACACCGCATCACGGTCGTGGAGATTGCCGTCCCGCGCGAGCTATTGCTGAAGCGGTTAACGGGTCGTCTTACATGCGCGGCCTGTGGCGCGATTTATAATATTTATTTCAAGCCGCCCAAGTCCGACAGCGTTTGCGACCTGGACAGCCAGCCGCTGATGCGGCGCTCGGATGACAATGAAGATGCTATCAGGCAGCGGCTCGCGCTCTACGACGAGAAGACGCGCCCGCTGCTGGATTATTACTCTGATTCGGGCAGGCTTTACAGAGTTGAAGGCACTGGCGCGCCCGAAGAGGTCTTCGACCGGATCGCAGCGATTGTGAAAAAAGAATCCGCGATAGAAGGCGGACATAAAACGATGAAGGATGAGCGATGAATGATGAATTAAGAATATATATTCTGTTCGTTATTCATTATTCGTTTTTATGATCATTCGCAAGTCCAAATCCGAAATTGAGAAGATGCGGCAGGCGGGCCAGATAGTCGCGCGCGTGCTCAAGCATCTTTCGGAGATGGTACAGCCGGGCATAACGACGCGCGACCTCGACCACGAGGCCGAGCGGATGATTCGCGAAGCGGGAGCGTACCCGACATTCAAAGGCTATCACGGCTACCCGGCTTCGATTTGCGCCTCGATCAATGACGAGGTCGTGCACGGGATACCGAGCAAGCGCAAGCTGCGCGAAGGCGACATCATCGGCATAGACTGCGGCGCGACTTATCAGGGCTACGTTGGGGATTCAGCCATCACGGTTGCGGTTGGCCGCGTGAGCGACGAAGTGAAGCGGCTGATGGAAGCGACGCGCGAGTCGCTCTTTCGAGCGATTGAGAAATGCTACGTCGGCAATCGGCTCGGTGATGTGTGCAACGCAGTGCAGTCGTATGTTGAGCCGCTTGGCTACTCGGTTGTGCAGAACTATTGCGGGCACGGCATAGGACGCGCGATGCACGAGGAGCCGCAGGTTCCAAATTATGGAAAGCCGGGAACCGGTCCCATTTTGCGCGAAGGATGGGTGCTTGCAATTGAACCTATGGTGAATCTCGGTCGCCACGACGTGAAAGTGCTTTCGGACGGATGGACGGTGATAACGATGGACGGCAAGCCATCAGCCCATTTCGAGCACACGGTGGCGATAACAAGCGACGGGCCACAGATACTGACTGCGCTCAACGGCAATCAGGAATAACGCGTTGCCGCGCGCAGGTTGCAAGCAACGATAACGAATGTTAAAATAGTCGTTTCTTGTGCACGAGATTTTCTTGATAGAGCGCACGCATCACGTGAAGCAGGAGTAGAAAATGAAAGTCAGGGCATCAGTAAAAAAGATGTGCGATAACTGCAAGATCATTCACCGCAGGGGCGTGGTGCGGGTGATCTGCACGAATCCGAAGCATAAGCAGAGACAGGGATAGTTACGTGACGCAGGCTTCGCGCCAGCGTCATCTGGAGGAGTGATGGCACGTATAGCAGGTGTGGACCTTCCGGCGAACAAGAGAGCCGAAATTGGTCTGACATACATTTATGGCATCGGGCGCTCGCGCGCTAATCAGATTCTGGCTGAAGCCGGAATCAGCGTTGACAAGCGCATTCGCGAGTTGAGCGAAGACGAAATAAACCGCATCCGCACGGTTATTGACCAGCAGGGCATGGTCGAGGGCGACCTCCGCAAAGAGGTCCAGATGAACATCAAGCGGCTGATGGACATCGGCTGCTATCGCGGGCTTCGTCATCGTCGCGGGCTGCCGGTTCGCGGGCAACGCACTCACACTAACGCGCGCACGCGCAAGGGACCGCGCCGCGCGACAATCGCCAAGAAGAAGGCGCCAGGCAAGAAGTAATTAGCAGTGGTCGGGGGTCGGGAGTCAGGGAACAGTCAAAGAATCCCCCTGACCGCCGACCTCTGACCACCGACCACTGAGTTATTATGGCAAAAGCACAAACAAAAGGCGGCAAGAAGAAAACATTCAAGCGCAAAGAACGGCGCATGGTGCCGCAGGGCATCGTTCACATTCAGGCCAGCTTCAACAACACGCTGGTCTCGATCACAGACCTTGAAGGGAACCTCATTAGCCAGTCATCGGCTGGCGCGCTGGGCTTTCACGGCTCGCGCAAAGGAACTCCGTTTGCGGCTCAGCAAGCGGCTTCGCGCGCAGCTCAGGCGGCTCGCGATGTCGGGATGCAATCATGCGAAGTCCGCGTGAAGGGACCGGGTTCGGGGCGCGAATCGGCTGTGCGGGCGATTCAATCCGCAGGGATCGAGGTTCGCCTCATCCGTGATGTGACGCCCATCCCGCACAACGGCTGCCGCCCGCCAAAACGGCGCAGAGTTTAATGATTCAGATGTGCGCGGTTGAGAGGCGTTCCGACAGAGCGGCTCTATGCGCATCGTTATTTGATGGTTCAATCGCCGCGCGGCCACGAGCCGCTCATCGGCGTTTTAAAGGATGAAGGGCGATGAGTGGTTTCTAGTTTCTCGTTTCTAGTCTCTGGTTCGGTTTCCCGATAACCAGAGACTAGAGACCAGAAACCGGAAACCAATTCCGTCTGTAAACTTTTGCCGATCCCGTTTGAAATCGAAAAGGGGCGGTAGATGGAGGAAAGAAATTGGCTAGATATCGTGGTCCGGTGTGCCGACTGTGCCGCCGGGAAGGAATGAAGTTGTTCTTAAAGGGCGAGCGATGTTACAAGCCCAGTTGTCCAATTGAAAAGCGCGGCACTCAGCCGCCCGGCCAGCACGGTCGCAACGTTCGCCGCGCGAAGTTGATCGGCTACGGCGAGCAGCTTCGCGAAAAGCAGAAAGTGAAACGAATATACGGAATGCTGGAGCGCCAGTTCCGGCTCTACTTCGAGCGAGCCACGCGAATGAAAGGCGTGACGGGCGAAAACCTTCTCGCGCTTTTAGAGCGCCGTTTAGATAACGTCGTCTATCGCCTGGGTTATGCAACATCGCGCGCGCAGGCGCGGCAGCTTGTCAATCACGGCCACATACTCGTCAATGGGCGCAAGGTCGACATACCCAGTTTTCAGGTGAAGATCGGCGACGTGGTCTCCGTGACCGAAGGCAGTCGCTCGAACATTCACATCCAGAGCGCATTCCAAACCGCATCGGGTCGCGGGCGTCCCGGCTGGCTTGAGGTCGTCTCACAGGACGAGATGAGTGGCCGAGTGATCGCTCTCCCGCGCCGCGAAGATATAGGTCAGAACATTAACGAACAGCTTATCGTCGAGCTTTATTCGAAGTAGTGAAGGCAATGGTCAGTGGTCAGTGGTCAGTGGTCAGTTAGAACGCTAAAAGTTCACAACTGACCACTGACACCACTGACCACCGACCACTGACCTCTTCATTTGAGAGGAAGCAATGAACGGAACTGAAACCCAATTCATGATCGGCTTTCAAAAGCCGAAACGCCTCGCTTGCGAAACTGAAACACTCACGAGCCGCTACGGCAAATTCTACGCCCAACCGTTCGAGCGCGGCTTCGGCACGACAATCGGAAATTGCCTTCGCCGCGCGCTGTTGTCATCAATCGAAGGCGCGGCCATCACTGCTGTAAAGATCGAAGGCGTGCTGCACGAGTTCTCTTCAATACCCGGCGTTGTCGAAGATGCGACGGACATCATTCTCAATCTCAAGCGTATTCCATTCAGGCTGCACGGCATGGGACCGAAGACTCTGCGAGTCGAACGGACCGTGCCGGGCGAGATGCTGTCAGGCGAAATCGAAACCGATGCGGATGTCGAGATACTCGATCCGAACGTCCACATCGCAACTGTTTCGGAAGGCGGCTCGCTCGTAATCGAGATGCGGCTCAAGCGCGGGCGCGGATACGTCTCTGCCGAGCGCAATTTTGATGAAGACCTTGCAGTCGGCTACATTCCGATTGACTCGGTCCACTCGCCAGTCAAGAAAGTCAACTACACTGTCGAGGCCGCGCGCCTCGGACAAGACACAGACTATGACAAGCTGACTCTCGAAGTCTGGACGAACGGCTCGGTCAAGCCTGAAAATTCGATCGGGCTTGCCGCGAAGTTGATCAAAGACCATATGCAGATATTCATCAACTTCGAGGAAGAGCCTGAACTGGCCGAGGCCGATGCTGAAGAGGCGGGCCGCATGACGTTCAACGAGAATCTGGACCGCTCGGTTGACGAGCTTGAGCTATCGGTGCGCTCTTACAACTGTTTGAAGAACGCCGACATTCGCACGATCCGCGAGCTTGTGCAGAAGACCGAGCCTGAAATGCTCAAGACGAAAAATTTCGGGCGCAAATCATTGAACGAGATCAAAGAGATTCTCGCTTCGATGGGCCTGCATCTCGGAATGAAATTCGACGAGCAGGGACGATTGATTGACGAAGCGAATGCTTAATAGAGTTTCTGGTTTCTGGTTTCTGGTTTTAGTTACTAGTTACTAGGGGCTGTATCAGAGCAGGGCTAGAAACCAGAAACTAAAAACTAAAAATCAGAAACTTTATAGAGATTCGATATGCGACACAGAGTGGCACATAGAAAACTTGGGCGCACGAGCGAGCATCGCCTCGCGTTGCTGCGCAATCTTTGCACTTCGCTCATCGTGCACGAACGGATAATCACGACGCTGCCGAAAGCGAAAGAGCTTCGCCCGTTTGCCGAGCGGGCCATTACGCTTGGCAAGCGCGCGTTGAATGCCGATGCTCCCGAACGGGCGCTTCACCTTCGCCGTCAGGCTGCCGCTTACTTTTTCAGCGGCAACGCGAACCGCATCCCGGACGGCGGCTACAAACGACCGCAGGCCCCGCGCACGGCGGGCGTTGCGGCGCTTGATAAATTATTTGACGAGATTGCTTCGCGCTTTGCCGACCGTCAGGGCGGCTACACGCGAATCCTGAAGCTCGGTGCGCGCAAAGGCGACGGCGCGGAGATCGCTTTGATTGAACTGATCGGCAGCGAAGCCAAAGAAGCGCACGAAGAAGAGCCGAAGGAAGAGAAGAAGAAACGCCGCTTCTTCGGTCGTGGCAAGAAAGAAGAGAAGGCCTCAGCCAAATCTTCAAAGAAATAAACTGATGAAGCAGAGGCGAAGCCGAAGGCGCGCCGCAGAAGAAAGAAGCGGGCGAATAGTCATTTGCCTTCGATAAAAGTTGCGAAGCCTCAGCCGCAGCACCGGTTGAGGCTTTCGCGTGTAATGCGTTGTCGGTTTCTGGTTTTCAGTTTCTGATTTCTGGTTCTACAGGGTAATACCACAGGCCAGAAACTAGAAACCAGAAACCAGAAACCGGAGAGGGCAAGAATGAACTTGAAAGAACTCAAAGAGCTGATCGAGCTTGTCAGCGAGAAAGGATTCGCAGAGTTCGAATATGAGCGGCAGGGCGAGCGCGTTCGCATTTCCCGCTTCAAAGACCCCGCGCCGCAAATCGCGCCGCCTGCGGTTGCTCCTGTAATTATCTCGCCGCCAATTGCCGCTACAGCCGAGTCGCAAACCTTATCTGCTCAGCGTGAAGCGCATTCGCAGCCTGCGCCTGAACCCGCGCAGGCTGCGCCCGCCGAAAGCGAAATCTCTGAAACGCAGTTGCACATCATCAAGTCTCCAATCGTCGGCACTTTCTATCGCTCGCCTTCTCCAGCAGCGGAGCCATTTGTCAACGTCGGAGATCGCGTCGAACCCGACACGGTCGTCTGTATCATCGAAGCAATGAAGCTTATGAACGAGATTCAGGCCGAAGTGAGCGGCGAGATAGCAAAGATTTATGTCGAAAATGGCCAGCCCGTCGAGTACGGTCAGCCATTGTTTGGAATAAAAAAATAGTGGCCAGTTGCCAGTTGCAAGACTGACGCCTTGAAAATGGCTCTGGTAGCCCATTTCAAGGCAACAACTCCTAGTTTTTAACTTCTATGTTTAAGAAAATCCTCATAGCAAATCGGGGCGAGATCGCAACGCGAATCATCTGGGCGTGCAAGGAACTTGGCATTCGCACCGTCGCTATTCATTCGGAAGCGGACCGCGATTCACTGCACGTGCGCTTTGCCGACGAGGCCATCTGCATCGGTCCCGCGCCATCATCTAAGAGTTATCTGAACATTCCCGCGGTCATCTCGGCGGCTGAAATCACAAACGTCGACGCGATTCATCCCGGCTACGGATTTCTTGCTGAGAACGCTTACTTCGCCGAAGTGTGCGAGGCCTGCAATATAAAATTTATCGGGCCGACTCCTGCAAGCATCAAGCTTATGGGCGACAAGGCTCAGGCTCGCGCGGCGATGAAAGCTGCGGGCGCACCTATCACGCCGGGTTTCGACGGCATCATCGAAAATGAAGAAGAGGCCCTTCACATCGCAGAACAGATTGGTTATCCCGTAATAATCAAAGCGTCGGCGGGCGGCGGCGGGCGCGGAATGCGTATAGTTCGCAACCGCGATGAACTGGTGACGGCATTGCCTGCTGCTCAACACGAGGCGCAGGTCGCTTTCAACAACCCTGCGGTCTATATAGAAAAGTATATTGAAGTTGCGCGGCACATAGAAATTCAGGTTCTAGGCGACAGCCATGGCAACGTTGTGCATTTAGGCGAGCGCGAATGCTCGATTCAACGCCGCCATCAGAAGCTGATCGAAGAATCGCCATCGCCTGCGCTCACACCTGAGCTTCGCCGTCAGATGGGCGAAGTGGCCGTGCGCGCTTGTCGAGAGATCGGATACGTCAGCGCGGGCACGATGGAATTCCTGTTGGACGAGAACAAGAATTTCTATTTCATGGAGATGAACACGCGCATACAGGTCGAGCATCCCGTCACTGAGTTTGTGACGAACACAGACCTTGTGCGCGAGCAGATATTGATTGCAGCAGGTGAGCGGCTTGAGTTCTCTCAGGAAGACATAGCCTTCAACGGCCACTCAATCGAGTGTCGCATCAACGCTGAATCTCCCGTGACCTTTGCGCCGTCGCCGGGCTTGATTACGGCGATGAACCTGCCGGGCGGGCCGGGCGTGCGCGTCGACACGGCTGCGTATCCCGGTTGGTTCGTACCGCCGCATTACGATTCGCTGATTGCGAAGTTGATCGTTCATCACCGCACGCGCGAGATGGCTATTGCGCGAATGCAGCGCGCGCTCGAAGCGTTTATCGTCGAAGGCATTGAAACGAGCGTGCCGCTTCACCAGAAGATATTGGCTGAGCCTGACTTCATCGCGGGGAATCTCTCGACTAAATTTATGGACCGCTTTGCTGTGGATAGGAAGAATAACAAGAACAAAACGCAGCAGACGGCTCAAAGCGCAGGCGAGTGAAGATGCTCCGCTCTCTTCCTAAAATCTACCCCATCACAGACACACGACTGAGCGGCCTATCGCACGCAGAGCAGGTCGAGCGGTTTGCCGAAGGCGGCGCGACGCTCATTCAGTTGCGCGATAAACTTGCCTCGCCGCGCGAGTTCTACGAGGCTGCCCTTGAAGCAATGAAGACGGCGCGCAGGCTTGGCGTTCAAATCATCATCAATGACCGAGTTGACATCGCCGTTGCAGTTGAAGCTGACGGTGTGCATCTCGGCCAGAATGATCTTCCCGTTGAGCAGGCAAGAATTATACTTGGCGAAAATCGCATCGTTGGATTCTCGACGCATACCCTGAAACAGGCTCTGGAAGCCAGTTTCAAGGCAATTGACTATTTAGCCATCGGTCCTGTCTTTCACACGACGACGAAAGAGAACCCCGATCCGGTTGTCGGGCTTGAAGGGCTGCGCGAAGTGAAGCGGCAAATCGCAAAGCCTCTCGTCGCCATCGGCGGCATAACGCTCGAACGCGCAAAGTCTGTGATTGAAGCCGGAGCAGACAGCGTTGCCGTTATCTCTGATCTTTACTCAACAGGTGACATCGCAGGGCGCGTGCGCGAGTTGTTCGGCTTGTTCAAGTGAGAAGCCCGGCGGGGTTTGTCGCGCCAGAATAAATAACTACTGCGTTGCCTGTGCCGCCGAGATGTTAAGGAAGATTAAGCGCGAGGCCGCGCATTAACAGGCGACCCCGCTTCCTTGAGTGTCTCAGTTGAACTGACCTTTGACGGGAACCTCAATCGTGGGCACGTCTTTGTCGTTGGTCTCGATGTGAATCTTGCCTTGGAATGCGCCCGGCTTTATCTTTGACTGATCGAGCGACAGGCGAATGGCATAGACTTGGCCTTCAAGCTCGGTTTCCAGATTGAGCTTGAGGAACGATATGTCAGTGCTGAAAGAAGTGATCTTCAGCCCGCCTTCGCGCACCTTCCTGACATACACCTTGGGCCAGTTGATGGCCGACAGATCGGACGATGCGGGAAGCGTCGGAAACAGTATTGATGTTGGCGATGCGAAGACATGCGGAAAGACAGTCGCCTCAAGCTCCACCTGCATATTCGGAGTCGTGGCGCTGTCGGTCTCCACTTTGACCGTCTGCTTGTACGTTCCGGGCTTGAGCGCGGGATTCGTCGCAACCGATAACTGGTATCGCTTGCCATCCTGCAAGGTCACGAGCGTCGCCGTGAAATCTGTCCCGCCCGGTTCGACCTTTTTGATGTGCACGGGAGTTGTCTCAGGGTTATAAAAAAAGAGCGTCCCGGCGCTGCTCGTACCGCTTATGGCACTCGTGACCCATCGCGGAGAAGGCTCGACCGCAAACGGCCCGACTATCTTGACCGGCTGCGCGGTCGGTTTGTCTGGCGGCGGAGCGCCGAGAATTCGAGCGCGCATGGTGATGACCAAAGTTGGATTGGCTGGATCGTTCGTTGTGACGGTGGCCGATTTTGCCATCTCGCCGTTATAACCCTCAGTGTGTTCTACGATTAGCTCAATCTTTCCCTCCTTACCAGGAGGCACGACTTTATCATAGTCGCCTCTGGTGCATCCTCAGCCAGGCGCGACGCTTTTAATCTCGAGATCGGCTTTCCCTTCGTTCTTGACCTTGAACGCATGGCGCAGAGGCGTTCCTGCTTTGATCTCGCCGAAATCATAAGTCGGCGAGTCAATAGCTATCTTGGGCGCAGGCCCGCTTTGCGCCACAGCCGCGATAGCCATAAGCAGTGCAAGCGTAAGGGCTGCGATTATCTTATCTGGTTTCATAAACAGATTCTCCAAACCTTGAGGTTCTCAATTACCGGAAAAGTCTATCAGAATTGCACTGTCTGTGTCAGCAAAGATTTAACTGCGAATTCGTAGTCCGAAGTCCGAAGTCGAAAATTGATTACAGCTTAAAAACGCAAAAACTCTGAAAATCGGATTTTGACTACGGACATCGGACTTAGGACTCTTTTTTGTTGTATGTTATTGTAAAGCACTATGGTCGTCATACCGCTTGGCACAAGTTCCGGCAAGCCCACGCTGCGGCGCAATGTGAGCGCGCTTGCCGTTCGTCGCGAAGGAGAATGGCTGTTGTTCGATTGCGGCGAAGGCGCGCAGATGCAGATTGCGCGAGCGGGATTGAACACATCGCGGCTCGCGGCGATTTTCATAACGCACCTTCACGGCGATCACTTCAACGGCGCGAGCGGGCTGCTTTCAACGATGGGGCTGGATCGTCGCGTGCGTGAGCTTGTGATGATCGGGCCGCGCGGCATACGCGAGTACCTCGACACGCTCGCGAAGCTGCGAATCCTTTTCATCAATTACCCGCTCGACCTGCGCGAATTCAGTTCGATGAGCGAGACGACCGTCGTGTATGAAACGCCAAACTATGTTGTGAGCGCGCGTCCGCTCGATCATCGCATCTTCGCGCTCGGCTATCGCATTGAGGAACGCCCGCGACCGGGCCGCTTCAACCTTGAGAAAGCGCGCGAGCTTGGCATACCCGAAGGCCCGCTCTACGGGCGCTTGCAATCGGGCCAGGACGTTCAACTGGAAGATGGCCGCATCATTCATCCGTCAGATGTGTTGGGACCGCCGCGTCCGGGTAAGGCTATTGCTTATTGCACAGACACGCGACCATGCGAAGCGGCCATCGAGCTTGCGCGCGGCGTTGACCTGCTGATTCACGAAGCAACCTACACGCACGACCTGGCGGGCGAGGCTCACGAGTACGGCCATTCTACCGCTGCCGAAGCCGCTCGCATCGCGCGCGAAGCCGGAGCGCGCCGTTTGCTCATCACGCACTTCAGCACGCGCTATCACGACCCGACTGAATTGCTCGATGAAGCCCGCGCGTTTTTCCCCGACACGGTGCTTGCTGAAGAGTTGATGGAGATAGCGGTTTGATCAGCCTGATCGAAGATGATTGTTGCTATCGGAATTGACATAGTCGAAATACAACGCGTCGAAGAAATACTGGCGCGGCGCGGCGACCGCTTTCGCCGCCGCGTCTTCACCGAAGCCGAGATTGATTACTGCGAGCGGCGCGCGGCGCGAGTTGAAAGCTATGCTGCGAGGTTCGCCGCAAAAGAAGCGATGATGAAAGCCTTGGGCACGGGCTGGGCTGAAGGCATAGCGTGGCGGGAGATAGAAGTCATTCGCGGCGAAAGCGGCGCGCCTGCCATTGCGCTGCATGGCCGCGCGCTTGCGCGAATGCGCGAGCTTGGGGCCAGTCGCGCGCACCTTTCAATAAGTCATTCGCGCGAGTTTGCTGTGGCGCAGGTCGTGCTGGAGATTTAGAGTCTAAAAGGTCTTTCTGCTGTCGAGCAGAATAGTCACCGGCCCGTCGTTTGTCAGGCTGACTTTCATCATAGCCTGAAAGATTCCGGTTTCGACCTTCAGGCCGCAGGCTCGCGCTCGCTCGACGAAGTACAGGTAGAGCTTGTTAGCTTTTTCAGGCTCGGCTGCCTCGATGTAAGATGGACGGCGGCCTTTGCGCGCGTCGCCGTAGAGCGTGAACTGCGAGACGACGAGCATCGCGCCCGATGTGTCCGCAAGCGAGAGGTTCATCTTGCCCTGATGGTCGTTGAAGATGCGAAGGTTGATTATCTTCTCAACTAAATAATCTGCATCCGTGCGCTGATCATCGCGCGCGACGCCGAGCAGGACGAGCACGCCCTCGTTTATCCGGCCTACAGTTTCGCCTTCGACCTTGACGGCGGCTTCCGTGACTCGCTGAACGACTGCGCGCATGGAGGCTAGTTTTGCATCACGCTGACGCAATGAGCAAGGGCGCAACCCTGATGCTTAAAATCGGGCCGGCGTGAGAGCCGTTATGATTTGATCTGGCCGAAGCGTTCGGTCATCGCATCAGACTTGAGCAGCGCGACGAACTGATCAATCGGGATGGCGGCCATCGTTTCAGTTGCTACGAGTCCTCTGGTTGCCGCTGACAGCAGCGATTTGGTTATTGCTGTCTGGTCGGGAAACTCTGTTATCCAGAGAAAATCGTAATTGCCCTGTAGCGCGTAGGCTGCGATGACGCGCCCGCCGTCTTGGGTAATCCAGCCGTGAGCCTCTTCGACGGCGTCGCCGAAGTTCTTGATTTCCTTTGCGCCCTGCGCAGTGTTTTTGATTAGCGTTACAAAGATTGGCATATCCATTCTCCTTTCGCCCGTGCTTACGAACGCCGTTTGGAGACTGGATTTATTAATTCCGGCTATTTGCTCGCCGCGCTTGCGTGATAATCCTGAAGCGAGCGCACTTCGAGCTGTTCTTCTTTCAATGCGCGAATAGCTGCAACTGTCGCCGTCGCGCCCGTCATCGTTGTTATGCAGGGAACTGAGTACTGCATTGCTGCGCGGCGAATCGCTCGCTCATCGTAAAATGATGTTCGGCCCAGCGGCGTGTTGATGATTAAATCAACCTGTCGGCTCTTAACGAGATCAGCTATGTTCGGACGACCCTCGTTCACTTTATAAACGAAATCGCAAGGTATTTCTGCGCTTTCGATTCGCTTCTGCGTGCCGCGCGTCGCAACTAACCTGAATCCAAGATTGTGAAGCTGACGTGCAAGCTCGACGACCTCGCGCTTATCCTGATCGTTCACGCTTATAAAGATAGTTCCTTCGCTCGGCAGTTTAGTGCCCGCGCCCTGTTGTGCTTTCAGGAAAGCTCCGCCGAATCCTTCGGCCACGCCCATAACTTCGCCTGTCGAGCGCATCTCAGGCCCCAGTATAGGATCAACGCCCGGAAACTTCACGAACGGAAACACAGGCGTTTTTATGTAGAACCGATCAACGGCAAGCTCATCAGGCAAGTTGAATTCAGCGAGCTTCTTGCCGATCATCAGCTTCGCCGCTATCTTCGCGAGCGGAACACCCGTCGCCTTTGAAACGAACGGGACGGTGCGTGACGCACGCGGGTTGACTTCGAGCACATAAACCGTGTCGTTCGAGATTGCGAATTGAATGTTCATCAATCCCACGACCTTCAACGCCAGCGCAAGCTCTCGCGTGTAGCGGCGCATCGCATCGAGATGCTCATCCTTGATTTCATAGGGCGGCAGCACGCAGCTCGAATCGCCCGAATGAATGCCCGCCTCTTCGATGTGCTGCTGAATGCCCGCAATCACTGTATCGTAGCCATCGGCCAGTGCATCCACGTCAATCTCTGTTGCGTTTTCAAGGAACGAATCAATCAGCACGGGATGCTCAGGCGACGCGGCCACCGCGTGGGTCATGTAGTTGTCGAGGCTCGCTTCGTCGTAAACAATCTGCATCGCGCGCCCGCCCAGCACGTAACTCGGTCGAACAAGCACAGGGTAGCCAATCTCACTTGCAACTCCGCGCGCTTCTTCAAGCGATGTGGCCGTGCCGTTCGGAGGCTGAGGGATGTTCAAATCCGCAAGCAGCTTCCCGAATCGCTTGCGGTCTTCCGCAAGGTCAATTGATTCGGGCGACGTGCCGATGATAGGAACCCCTGCTGCGAGCAGTCGCATCGCGAGATTCAAAGGCGTCTGCCCGCCGAATTGAACTATGACGCCATCGGGCTTTTCATGCTCAACTATCTCCATCACGTCTTCAAACGTTATCGGCTCGAAGTACAAGCGGTCAGACGTGTCATAGTCGGTCGAGACCGTTTCAGGATTGCAGTTGACCATTATTGACTCATAGCCCTCTTCCTTGAGCGCAAACGCAGCGTGGCAGCAGCAGTAATCGAACTCGATGCCTTGCCCGATGCGATTCGGCCCGCTGCCCAATATCATTACTTTCTTGCGGTCGGTCGTCGCGGCTTCGTCTTCGTCTTCGTAGGTCGAATAGAGATAAGGCGTGAAGGATTCGAACTCCGCGCCGCAGGTGTCAACCCGCTTGAAGACTGGCCTGATGCCCGCTGCGATTCGAGCGCGGCGCACTTCCGAATCGGTCGTCTCAAGAACCTGCGCGAGTCGCTGGTCCGAGAAGCCCATCTGTTTTGCGCGGCGCAGCTCGTCGCGCGAGATGGTTTCGAGCCGCTCACGCTTTAATTCCCGCTCGCGCTCCGCGATCTCGCGCAGATTGTCCAAAAACCATGGATCAATTTTCGTCAACTCATGTAAGTGTTCGGTCGAATAACCGAGCGCGAGCGCATGCATCACGAAATAGACTCGCTCTGCCGAGGGCACGACCAGCCTGCGTTTCAGCTCGACTTCATCAAGATCATCGGGCACGCTCCAGCGACCTCGAACCTCAAGCGAGCGCAATCCTTTTTGAAAAGCCTCTTTGAACGTGCGGCCAATGGCCATCGCTTCGCCTACGCTCTTCATCTGCGTGCCGAGCGTCGGGTCGCTCGCAGGAAATTTTTCAAAGGCCCACTTCGGAATCTTCACGACGCAGTAATCAATCGTAGGCTCGAAGCTCGCGGGCGTCTTGCGCGTGATGTCGTTGGGTATCTCATCGAGGGTGTAGCCGACGGCGAGTTTCGCAGCAATCTTCGCAATCGGAAACCCTGTAGCTTTCGATGCGAGCGCCGACGAGCGTGACACGCGCGGGTTCATCTCGATAACCATCAGCTCGCCGTTCTTTGGGTTGAGCGCGAATTGAATATTCGAGCCGCCCGTCTCGACTCCGACCTTGCGGATGATTTGAATCGCAGCGTCGCGCATCATTTGATACTCACGGTCTGTGAGCGTCTGCGCGGGCGCTACCGTTATTGAATCGCCAGTGTGGACGCCCATCGGGTCGAAGTTCTCAATCGAGCAGATGATGACGACGTTATCAGCAAGATCGCGCATCACCTCAAGCTCGTACTCTTTCCACCCGATGATTGATTGCTCGACGAGAGTTGTGTGGACGGGCGAGGCCGCGAGCGCGCGGGCGATTGTTTCCTCGTACTCTTCGGAGTTGTAAGCGATGCCGCCGCCCGTGCCGCCAAGCGTAAACGAGGGCCGGATGATTGCCGGAAAGCCTACGGTCTTTATCAATTCTCGCGCTTCGTCCATAGAACTGACGATGCCTGAGCGCGGCATCTTCAAGCCAATCTCTTCCATCGCGCTCTTGAATAGCTTGCGGTCTTCGGCAACTTTGATGGCGTCAAGCTTTGCGCCGATCAGTTCAACGCCATACTTTTCAAGCGTGCCGTCTTCTGCGAGCGCGACGGCGATGTTGAGCGCGGTCTGCCCGCCGACTGTTGGCAATAATGCGTCAGGCCGCTCGCGCTTTATCACAGCGCGAACCGTGTCGGGCGTGAGCGGCTCGATGTATGTTCGGTCGGCAAGCTCAGGGTCGGTCATTATCGTCGCAGGGTTCGAGTTGATTAACACAATCTCGAATCCTTCCGAACGAAGCGCTTTGCACGCCTGCGTGCCTGAATAGTCGAACTCACAGGCTTGGCCGATAACGATTGGTCCTGAGCCTACGATTAAGATCTTCTTGAGGTCGGTTCGTTTTGGCATCTCGTGTTATTTGGTCTCTTTTGAGTTGTTCTCCAAAGGTGGTTGGTAAACGCTCTCATCAAGCTGGCGCGTGGTTTGTTCCGTGACGCTTCCGGGAAAAGCAATCGGGTCGGTTGAATATCCCGCCTTCATCGCGTCGCTCTGCCCGGCGGAAAGAATCTGGCGCTCTTGCGATGAATGCGCGGTCGAGCTTTGAGGCAGGGCATATCTCATCGTTCACATCTCGTCTTTCGCGGCGAGCCACTCGCCCAATCCGCTTGCGAGCGACGCCACGCCCCAGAAGAATATCCAGCAGATGATGAAGAACGCGACTATCAAAGACATCCCCGCCAGTCAAAGTATGGTCATCACGAGCGCGCCCAAAGGAATCAGCGCCGCGCCGGTGATCGCATCGCGGCGGCCTTTGTAGTAATCTTTGACGACTTTCATCGCTCGCTCGTCAAGCTGATTGGCGGTGAGCTTGCCGGTCAGCGCTTCGGTGACGACGGTGAGGTTCGTGCCGCATCGCGTGCAGAACTTCACTTCGGCCAGATTGTTCGAGCCGCAGTTAGGACAGTACATTTCGTCCTTCAAGGCAGCGATCAGTTGCCGGTAGTCAATAAATGGGTGATTAATCAAAGCTATCTATACCCAACCCATCACTGACCACTGACCACCGGCCACTGATCACTACTCATAAGCGAGCGCCTCGACCGGGTCTTGATTTGCCGCGCGCAACGCGGGATAAAGCGCGCCGAGCACGCCCGCAAGCATTCCGAGCGCGAGCGCGTACAGCAACCACATCGGCTCAAGCGTCACGCTCATTGTCGTCAGTCGCGTGATGATGAATTTGCCGATTACCGAAAGCGCAAATCCCGCGACCACGCCGAGCGAGCTTATCAACAAAGCTTCCTTTTCAATCTCGCCCGCAATCCAGAACTTCGACGCGCCGAGACTTTTGAGCACGCCGATCTGCCGCGTGCGCTCGGTGACCGTTGTGTACATCGTCAGCAGTATCACGAGCGAGCTTACGATGATTGCAAGCAACACGACCACGTCGAGGAAAGTATTGAGCGCGGGCGTGCCTTGCGAGATCAGTATCGGCAGGTCGCGCGTGAGCATCACGCCGTAGTCGGGGAACGTCTGCTTGATTCGCGCGGCGACTTCCGTCTGCTTCGAAGGGTCTGCGACTTTGACGAGGATCATCGTGCATACGTTTTTTCTGTTTTCATATTCCTGCAAGGTCGCAAGCGGAATCTTTACGCGCGCAAGCGACTCAGGCTCGTAGACGCCGACGATGCGAAACTTGCGGTTGAGCATCTCGATTTCTTCACCGACCTTCCAGTTTCGCTGCCGCTGCTGGACGCGGTCAATGATGGCTTCGTCTCCGCTGAAGGTGAACGGCTCGCGGTCAGTTTCGATGACGCGCGCGGCAGAGACTTTTTTGAACTGCTCGTAATCTATCCCGTCAATCATCCGCCCGCGAAGCAACTGGCCGATGGGCACGGCGTCTTGAACGCCTTCGATCTTGCGAAGCTCGTCGACGTACTTCACATCGAGCGAGAGCATGGGCGAGATGCTGAGACCGAAGGTAGAGCCAGGCGGGCCGAACATTATCTCAGCGGTTATGGCCGAGTTGCGGCGGCCCTGTTCTTCAAGAAAGCCATGAACTATGCCGACGGTGAGGACTACAAGCACAACGCCGAGCGCGACGCCCGCGATGGTAGCCAGCGTGCGCGTCTTGCGGTAAAGGATGTTCGATACGACTAGGTTTTCCATCGGTAAATTTCAGATTCCGGTTTCAAGGTCTTAATTTTAGAGTCTCAAGCGCGGCTGCGACAAATTAAAACTGGACGCTTATGGATTCTCTCCGTGCCTATCACGCTCTAATCATTAATGATAGCGTAAGCATTTGCGAATGAACAAACTCGGCAAAGAGCAGCGTGATAATCGAAACAAGTTACAGATTCTCTTCAGAATATGATATAACGCACTCCTATGAAACGTCTCAGGCTCGTTTTGCTGGCTGCTCTTTCACTGTTGCCCATCTTTCCGGCTTGTTCCGAGAAACCTAGAATGAGAGTCCCCGTCGTGACGCTAGGCTCGAAAGTAAAACAGCCCGCCGCGTTTCACACGGAAGGCTGCGATGAATCTCTGTTGAGTCACATCTATAATCCGGGACGACTTGAAGTGATTGACCGGTGCATCGCCGTCACGGGAACCGTTGCGAAGGCAAAAAAGGAAAACGACGGCGATTACAGCATTCAACTCTTGCTCGACAAGGAATACGAAAGCCTCCTGAACCAAAACAACTACGACTATCAAAACGGCGCGCTGGTAGTTCGCATCATCTGCCAGGACAGCAGGAAAGAAGAGTGCAGGGGCCTGAACAAACCTGTGACGATTCCAGCCAGAGGAACTCGCGTCAGGGTCATAGGCGCTTATGCGCTGAATCATTCGACCATAAACGCATGGGCCGAGATTTATCCGGCCACGAGCGTCACGCCGGTTCAATAACAAGGGACTCCTGGCAAACACGCGGGATTTGCTGGAGAGTTATGCTTGCTTTTCAGCTATAGGGGCAAGAGCTATCTAAAAAAATCAGAGTGCGTATCGCTTTGCGTCTCCTGGAATTTTACCGCGCGGCGATGCGTACTCTCTCAGTCGCTAAGGAAGAACTTTTTTGAATAAAGATGAAACCGAGTATGACGCCCTTGCTGCGTTTTGAAAGGCTATTGAACAAAGCTGCTTCTTTGTTAACAGTGACGGAACGTATCTAAGACCATTGCGCTCACCGGAATCTTCTTTACTCCGCCGAACGGATGCGATTACTCCATAGGCATTTTCCCCTGTCAAATAAAATATGAACAATGTGATAATATTTGAGCGCCAGGAGAATGATTATGACTATCCCTGTCGGAAAGAATTTAAGCCATTATCTGAAACGCGTTATGCGGGAGAAGAAGTTGAGCCGGTTTGACGTGGCGAGAAATTCTGGCGGCGAGATCGCGGCCAGCTACATCGGCAGGATGATCGCCGGGAGCGTCACGAACCTGAGCGTCGAAAAGATAGTGGCCCTCGCCGCCGGTCTCGATGTGGACCCTTATGAAATCTTTGCCGCGTCCGTGGACAGGCCCCCGCGAGATGGGAAAGGGCGATTTATAATTGATCTCTCGACATTTGGCGACATTGTGCAAAGGCTCGCCGGGGACGGCGAGATGCTGGAGATATTGCAGCATTGCCTCAATATGAGCGACAGGGATCGCCAGGCTCTGCTTACAACGTTGAGGTCTGCGGACGGGTTCAGACCGAAATCGTCTAAAGAGAAAAGAGGTTAGCCCTTGTAAAACATTGGCCCGGTCTTGCTCTTGAAGATAATATCCTCAACCGCGCTTATCAGATCGTGCAGTTCATCTTCTGTGGAATCATTTCGCAGTCTTCGGAGTGAACTTGTCGCGGTGCTGCCAGCAGTAACCGCCGCCTTTGACTTTGCGCTGGCAGGGTCGCCCCGATTTCGTAGGCGCGCCGCATATACCTTCGGCTATGTTCGATGCAGCTTTCTGCTCGCGCGGGGTTTGTCCGTCACCGTCTGTGACCGTTGCGGCAACTTCGTTATGATTTGATGAAGCCTGGCTGACGGTCGCATTCAGGTCAACAGGCGTGCCGATAAAGTAGAGCCGTTCTCGCGGCGCGGTTATGCGTCCAAGCGCGAAGATCAACGCACCGCAAAGTAAAATCGCCGCGATTAGCGCAATGCGAGCGCGGCGATGCGCGGGCGCGCAGTCGACGCAATAAGACCGCGGAAGCAAAGATTGAGCGCGCTTTGCTTTTATCTGCTCGCCGCAATCGGAGCAAAACCTCGATGCCCGCATTGATTGAACCTCTTGGGACGCGATTCTCATCAGCCGGTGTTTGATCCCGGCAGAATCAGTGCGAGTATAAATCAAACGGCGGTGAGAAGGCCAGATGCGCCGCAAAAAATTGGCAGTCGAGCGCGGCCTCGATTATAATTAAAGTTTCAACAAGGCTCTTTATAGAGGACATGCGCAAGCCGAATGACTGATACGCAAGCAATTCTGTTCGACCTGGACGGCACGCTCATAGACACAACCAATTTGATACTGCGCTGCTTCGAGCATTCGTGGCAGTCGGTGTGCGGGCTGACGCACGAGCGCACCGTATTGATTGAAACCTTCGGCATCCCGCTGCGCGAAGCTATGCGCCGGTTGCTTACCGCAAGCGAGATGGCCAAAGCTGCAAACAGCGGCGATGCTGATGAATTAGTTGAGCGATTGCTTGCCGAGTATCGCACGTTCAACGTCGCGAATCACGATTTAATGGCCGCGCCTTTCAACGGTGTTCAGCAAGTGATTGCGGAGCTTCGGGCGCGAGGCTATAAGATTGGAGTCGTCACATCGAAAGGGCGCGAGCTTGCGACGCGCGGCCTGAAAGTGTGCGCGCTCGATGAACTTGTTGACGCAGCGATTTTTCTCGAAGACACTGAGCGGCACAAGCCCTGCCCTGAACCGATACTTGCGGCGCTTGAGCGATTGAACGAGCAGCCTTCGCGCGCGGCTTATGTGGGCGATAGCTGTCACGATATTATTGCCGGTCGAGCGGCTGGAGTAACGACAGTTGCGGCGCTGTGGGGACCGATGCCGCGAGCCGACCTCGAATGCGAGCGACCTGATTACCTGGCTGAATCGCTCAGTGAGTTGTTGGAGATATTTGATTAAAAGTTTCTGGTTCATATCTTCTGAAACGAAAACTAGAAACCAGTTCATGCAAAAGATAAAAGAGCGTTATAGAAAAATACTTGGCGAAGAGACGGGCCGCGTCTATCACAAACCGCGCGGGCTTGGCCTCTCAATCGCGCTCGCCTACCCGAACACTTACTACATCGGAATGTCGAATCTCGGCTTTCAGGCCGTGTATCAACTTTTCAATTCATATAACAATGTAACGTGCGAGCGCGTGTTTGTGCCTGATGCAGATATCGAAAAAGAACTGGAGCGCACGCGCTCGCCGCTCATCACGCTTGAATCAGAAACGCCCGTGGCTGATTTCGACGCGCTGGCAATCTCCGTGTCGTTCGAGACTGATTACCTGAACATTCCGAAACTGCTCAGGCTTTCAAGAATTCCCGTAAAGTCATCCGAAAGAAACGAGTGGCATCCGCTCGTGATAATGGGCGGCGCCGCGGCGTTCCTCAATCCTGAGCCTGTCGCTGATTTCGTTGATGTGGTGTGCGTCGGCGAAGGCGAAGTGCTCGCGCCCGCGCTCATCGAGGCGATGAATGAAGCCACCTCGCGTGATGATTTATTGCTCAGACTTGCGCACGAGCCGGGCTTTTACGTGCCGAAGTTTTACGAAATCAATTACGATGAAAGCGGCGCGTTGCGCAAAATAGTTCCAACCAACGGAGCGCCGCGTCGCGTCTTCACGATGCGCAATCCCATGCGCAAGCAGGAAGGCAGCGGTCAGTTCGATGACGACTTCATTCCCGCAAGCGAGATACTCACGGACAACACTGAAATGAGCGGGCGCTATCTTGTAGAGATTTCGCGCGGGTGCTCAATGGGCTGCCGCTTCTGCTGGGCGGGTTATTCTTATCTTGCTCCGCGAGTCTTTTCGGCTGAAAAGCTGCTGGCGCGCGCCGCAGAGATGCGCAAGCACACGGACAAGATTGGACTTGTCGCTACCGCCGTGTGCGACCATCCTGAAATTCATGAAATCCTCGACGGGCTTGAGCGGCTCGATTATCAAGTCTCTGTTTCGTCGTTGAGGCTGGATCAAATCTCGCCCGAACTGCTTGATGCGCTCGTTCGCCGCAATGATCAGCAGATTGCGATTGCGCCTGAAACCGGCTCGGACCGGTTGCGTCGAGTCATCAACAAGAACCTGACGAATGATGAGATTATCAAAATCGCCGAGATGATCTTTGAGCGCGGCATCCTCAACGTGAAGCTCTATATGATGATAGGGCTGCCGACGGAAGAAGACGAAGACCTCGACGCGATTGTTGATCTGACGGCGCGCATACGCGAGCGGATGATAGAAATTGGGCGGACGCGCGGGCGCGTCGGTTCAATTATCGTTTCGCTCAACGCGTTCGTGCCCAAGCCGCAGACTCCGTTTCAATGGGAGCCTATCCAGTCCGAAAAAGAGATTGATCGAAAGATCAAGTACCTGACGCGCGCATTCAGGCAGATGCCTAACGTTGAGGTGCGCGCGATGTCATCGCGCATCGCGGTGTTGCAGGCGATGCTGAGTCTTGGCGACCGGCGTATATCTGAGTTTATTCTGGAAGCAGACCGCACAGGCAACTGGCGGCAAGCGATGCGCGGCTGGACCGAATACGCGCTGCGTCGGCGTTCGCTCGACGAGCCGCTGCCGTGGGACGTGATTGATTTAGGCTTAACGTCCGACTTCATGAAGAAAGAGTACGAGCGCGCGATGGCGGAACGCATCACGAAGCCATGTCCTGCGATTGACCCGTGCATCCGCTGCGGCGTATGCGATCCGCGCAGCGTGCCTGAAAATGCGCTCGTTCAGTTGCAGTGGATGAAACCGAATTTGAATGCGGCTCAACAGGTTGTCTTAGTTGATAGCGTGATTGGCGCATCGGCGGCTGGCGACTGAATAGCTTTGTTAGCCTCTACAAAATGCCGTCCACCATCTCGGCGCGCATCGCGGAACGGAAGCGCACTATAGTCGTTTCGGCTGCCGATTCTATTTCAAGAGCTTCATCTGCGCCCTGCTCGTTTTGCCTGAGCCGCACAACGGTCGGCCCATGAATCGTGTGTGTCACATGATCGTCGGCTTTTTCGCCCACCATAATCGAGATGCTTGGAGCATCGCTGCCTTTCAAATCGGCTGTGATGCCTTGAAGCGGCAGGTCCGTTGATTCCACCTGCGCGCCGATGTCGGCGCCCATCACTTCAATCGTCACGAGCCATCCTTGATGTTGAAGACTGAAACTCTCAAGGAATCCTGCCCATTTATCGCGATCAATCTCTTCTGTCGGCATATTCGCCTCCTCACACGCCGTAAGGATATGTCTCAGGCGCTTCGCCGCGCTCCCACTCGGATGTCCGCTCAAGCGGCTCGACCGCGCGCGTCTCATCAAAATGAATCACGGCATCGAATTGCTCAGGCAATCGCGCGTAAAAATAATGGCTCACGCGCTCTGTCTCAGGGCGATAGATCACGCCAATTGCTCGCTCTAATCTCTGCTCGCGCAATCCGTCAACAGCTTCGCCGCCGTCTCGCATAACAAGCAGAAAGCGCGGCAGTCCAACATAGTGGAACAACTCTTCGTAGCTGCCCTTGAGCGCGGGCCGAACGCGCTTGCGCTCGGCTGGCCCGCCCCAATCAGTCGCCGCAGTGACCGTGCCCATGTACGTGCTGAATCCTACGTTCACCGCATCGTTCCCATATCGCTCGCGCACGAGCTGGCCGACGTTCAATTCGCCCTGCGTGCCCATGTCGGTCGCGCGCGCGTCGCCCAGATGAGAGTTGTGCTCCCACACGACGACCTTTGCCTCTTGCCCCTGCTTTTCAAGATGAGCGACGAGCGCGTGAAGCGTTTCGGCCATGTGACGGTCGCGCAGGTTCCACGACGAGACGCGGCCTCGAAACATCGAGCGGTAATACTCCTCCGCGTTCTTTACGAGCCGCGCGTTCTGCTCGACGAAGAAGAATTCGTCAGCCGCCACTCGCCCGTCGCGACTTGCATAATCCGCCGCGCGCCGCTGCAGCTCAACCAGTTGGCTCACGACTTCCTTCTCGCACGATTCGGTCAATCCGAAGCCAGCCGAGTAGCCATAGGCTTGCGAGTCTTCGCCGAAATGCTCGAAGCACGAATAGCGATAGCGCGCGCGCTTCGCGCCTTCCGGATCAACTTTGTCGAGATAATTGAGAACAGCTTCGATTGAGGTATAAAGGCTGTAGAGATCGAGTCCGTAAAAACCGACCTTCGCGCCGCCCGCCGCGAGGTTGTCGTTGTAATTGCGAAGCCAGCCGACTTGGTCCAGCACGTCGGCGTTGCGCCACATCCACGCCGGAAATCGCTTGAAGTCCGAAAGAGCTTCCACGCTGTCGGCATCTGCGGAGCGGCCCTGCACCGCAGCGATTGATTCGATAAGCGTCGGGCCAATCGGCTTCGAGCGGCGACGGCTGTGAAGCCTTTCTCTTCGATCAGCCGCTTCGTGATTTGGGCGCGTTCACGATAAAACTCATGCGTTCCGTGCGACGCTTCGCCTAGCAAGACGAATCGCGCATCGCCGACGAGCTTAATCAGCGGGTCGTAATCTCTTGCTGCGCCCGCGAGCGGGTGCGCGGCTTTGCGCACGAGATTGCTTAGTCTGCCCGGTCTCATATCAGCCATCATGCACCTCCTGAGTTATTGCTTGACGCGACGGATTGAGCGCGGCGAGCGCGTTCGAGCAGGTCGCGAACTTCTTCATCCGTCGTTTGCGAAAAATCTTCGTACCACAATCCCACAGCTTGAAACGGCTCAGGTGTCCGCGCGCACACGACCTCGTCGACTTCCGCTCTGAACTCTTCGCAAGTCTGTTCTGCCGCGACGGGCACGGCGATTATTATTTGAGCGGGCTGCTGCTTGCGAAGCGCAGCGACGGCTGCGCGCATTGTCGAGCCAGTCGCAAGTCCGTCGTCAATCAGAATCACGGTGCGACCTTGCACATCGAGTGGAACGGTGTCGCCGCGATAGGCCTGCTCTCTGCGCTCAAGCTCCTGTTGCTCTCGACGCGCCGCGCGCTCAATCACGTCGTTGGGGATTCTCAAATAGCGAACGACATCTTCGTTCAGCACGCGCACGCCACCCGTAGCTATCGCGCCCATCGCAAGCTCCTCGTGGCCCGGCACGCCGAGCTTGCGCACTAAAAAGATATCGAGCGGCGCGTTGAGCGCGCGAGCGACTTCATAAGCGACCGGCACGCCTCCGCGCGGCAATGCAAGAACGAGCACGTCCGGGCGATTGGCGAAAGCCCGCAGCCTTTCAGCAAGCGCCCGCCCTGCATCAACACGGTCTATAAACTTTCTTGCCATAACTTCAACCTCGTTGCTTTCTCAATACAGGTCACTCAGTGAGCCGTCGGCCATGAAGCGACCTATCGCGTCCGCAATCAACGGCGCGATTGAAACGACTTTCAATTGCGGCCAATCATTTTCTTCAACCAAGATTGTGTCGGTGACATAAACTTCACGCACAGCCTCGCGATTCATCTTATCGCGCGCGCCGTCAATCAACAGCCCATGCGTCGCTGCGACGATGATATCAGGGTGCGCGCCCGCTTCTATCAATGCCTCGATGCTTTCAGCAATCGTACCGCCGGTCGAGATCATATCGTCCACGATCAAACACGCTCGGTCGCGCACATCGCCGACAACGTGGGTGACCTTTGTCTCGGTTCCGCTCTCGCGCCGCTTGTGAAGCACAGCGACAGAAGTTCCGAGTCTCTGCGCGTATTCGGTTGCGGTCTTCACGCGGCCCGCATCAGGAGAAACGACTATGGCTCCGTCAGGGAAACTTCCGCGCAAAGCTTTGCACATTGTCGGCACAGCCGTGAGGCTGTCGACAGGTACATGGAAGAATCCTTCGATCTGCGGCGCGTGCAAATCCAGCGTGATGATGTGATCCACGCGAACGGCCTGCAAAAGGTCTGCGACAAGGCTCGCCATAATCGGCTCGCGGCGACCGTGCCGCTTGTCCGAGCGCGCGTAGCCGAAGTAAGGAATGATTGCCGTGACGTGCGCGGCGGCTGCGCGGCGGCAGGCATCAGCGAAGGCGAGCAACTCCATAAGATTTTCGTTCACAGGCGGCGAAGTCGGCTGCACAATGAAGACTTCTTTGCGGCGCACAGGCTCATCGAGCCTGACCGTAAGCTCGCCATCGGGGAAGCGATCTACTGCGCATAATCCGAGCCGCGCGCCCAGATGCTCGGCGACCGACGTGGCAAGTTTATGATTAGCTGTGCCGCTGAAGATTACGAAATCTTCCATTGCCGTTTCCCTCTGCGCTAATCACAATCATCGCGGCTGTAAATGTTTGTTGAACCAGTCGGCGGCGAGCCGCGCGACCTGTTCGAGCGCGCCCGGCTCTTCAAACAAATGAGTCGCGCCCGGAACTATCTTCATCTCTTTTTCGCATCGGAGCTGAGCATAGGCTTCTTCGTTCAACTCGATGACTCCGAAATCGCGCCCGCCGACGATTAATAAAGTGGGCGATGCGACGCGAGGCAAAGCCGGGCCTGCAAGGTCAGGCCGCCCGCCGCGCGACACGACCGCGCCGATCTTTTCACCTGCCGAAGCTGCTGCCACGAGCGCTGCGCCGCCTCCAGTGCTTGACCCGAAATACCCGATGCGCAGATGGCCCGTGTCATCCTGCTTCTCAATCCAGTTAGTCGCATCGAGAAGCCTTCTCGCTAGCAGGTCAATATCGAAGCGCAGGTGACGGGTTATCACATCAACCGATTCTTCTTCGCGCGTGAGCAGATCGAATAGCAACGTGCCCACTCCGGCTTCACGGATAACGCGCGCGACGAATTGATTGCGCGGGCTGTGACGGCTGCTGCCGCTGCCGTGCGCGAACAGGACTACGCCGGTTGCGTTTGCAGGAACTTTCAGTTCGCCTTCCAGCACGGCTTCGCCCGAAGTGATTCGCGCGGCGCGTTCAAGCGTCTCTCGTTTAGGATATTCTTTCATTGCGGGACTCCTTCAGGCTTGCCGAGCGCCAACCGGAAGCATTTTGTTATGAAAGCGCGTTGGTTAACGCTTTGAAGGTCGGGCTAGAGCAAGCCCTGTTTGATTATTTCTTGTTGTGCAAAGAAACACGCATTCAATGTGAGCAGGTGCAAAAGGAGTGCCAGCATTTAAGAGTATAGCCCATTGCGTGATTGCCAGAAAGGCCGCGCTTTATCTGTGGGCGTAAGCATAGCGGACATTCGAGAGAGCTAAATTGGGACACCGAGGCGTGCGAGCAATCAGGCTTAGCGTTTATACATCGCACAGGCTATTCGTTCTTGGCTGGTTTTATTCTTATCGTGCCGATTGCATCGCCTGTGATGGTGACATTATCAGTGTTGCCGTCTTCGTACTCTGCAATGACTTTGTAGTAGCCGGGCGAAAAGATTGTCGGGTCAATCTTCAACAATTCCTGATTCATTATGCAGTTCTTGTTCACGCGCTGGCTTATGAACACGGCGACTTCGCTATCGTCTTCCACGCGCCGGAATCGAAACGTGACCGATGAGCGTGGCCGCACGCCTGATGCCGACAGCAAGAGTTCTTCTCCCTGACGCACGTACTGCCTGTCATTCAGGTAGAGATAAAATGCATGGCTGTAGTCGGCGCAGTCGCGGTCGGTTGAGAAGCGAAAGTTGAAGACGTCGTTCGTGCCTGCGCGGTCATCTCCCTTGCGGCGTATTCCAATCTGGTCAGGCCCATCGGGAGTAAATATCACATCGCTGCAATGGTCGGCGCAAGGGAACTGTCCTCTGCCCGATGTGAATGTGTTGAAGTTGAATACGTTGTGATGCGTGGGATTGAGCGGGCTTACAAACGAGCTTCTGATTTGCAATCCGAACTCCGCGCTCGGCCCGCCGATGAATTTATTGTTCTCGAACCGGCTGTAGCGAACTCCGCAAACAAGGTCGAGACCTGAACCGGAAATATAATCGCTTCGCCCGCCGAATTCGGTCACGAGGTTGTCGCTCACAATCAGGTTTTCAAGCGGCGGCTCGCTCCCAGTCCCGCAGGCTTGCAGCTTGATGCCGCGCCCTTGAGAACATTCGCGGCAATTGACGTTGGCCGCCCCGACAACGGTGTTATTCGTGACGACAGTGCCGCTGCTGTTCCCCGTGTAGCCCAGCTCAGGCGAGCCGTTGACTATCTCTATGCCAAACGCCGCGCGCGTTACGCGATTATTTTGAACTTTTGAGCTAGCCGAGCTTATGACCTCTATTCCAGCGTGACCAGCCGATGCGCGGCCAACCATCTCGTCGCCCGCTTCGAAGGCGAATCCAACATCAATTATTTCGTTGTTGTTTATCTCGCTCTCCTCCGAATTGACGACGAGGATGCCGCCGCAGTGAGCGCCGCCTGTCGTGTAATCCTCGGAGCCATAGCGCGAGCCTCTGACGCGAATCTCAGTAACCGATGCGCCCGGAGAGCGGTTCACAACCACAATGCTGTTGCCAAGATAACCGCAGTCGCGGCGCAATCGCGTCACGTCAACTTCAAGCTGGCTGATGGTTGCGCCGGGAGACCTTACCGCCTGAATCACCGGCTGATACTGGCCGGGCGTTTGCTCAACGACGAAGGGCCAGTGATTGGCGCAATCGGACATGGCGACAAGCTTTGTCTCGTTCATTCCTTTGCCTCGGAGCAAAACGTCGCTCACTTCCGCTCCCGCTTTGTTGCGAGGGAAGAATATCGGCGAATAAAGAAGAAAGGTTCCAGCTTTGAGCTTCGCGCGCCCCTTTGTGGCGAGGCATTCGTTTATACGCGCCGCGTCGTCACGGCCCTCTCCGGCAGGCTCAAGCCGCTTGCAGTTCTGGCCGTAAGCAAACGATGAAAAGAGCGCGATGAAAAGAATTATCGCCGCGCAGCGCGCAATTGAAGCGCATCGCGAATGGCTATGGATGAACAAACAAGATTGCTGCATTTGATTATGCCGCAGATTAAACTATCGCTGGTTCCGACGCAAGATAAGTAATCGGACTCTGCTCGTATGTCAAGTCAATAGAGCGAGCCATCTGCAAGCATCGTCGTTCGTCGCGCAGCACTTGAGCGCGCTTCGTCTCAATGTTAGTATCCCGCGCGATTAATCTCTTGAACAGTGAGGATTAATGGAATCGCTTTCGCAACCTGCGGGCGCTCTCTCGATTGATAATCGCGCGTCGCAACTTAAAAGCAAACTCATTCGCTGGGCGGCAGTGCTGGTTGTCGGACTATCAATCGCGCTCGTGCCGCCGCCCGTTGGAATCGCCATTCAGTCGTGGCGGCTGCTTGCGATCTTCATGGCTACAATCGTTGGCCTCATAGCGCAACCGCTTCCCGGCGGAGCAATGGTTTTGCTTGGCGTTTCAGCCATAGCCGTTTTTCAAGTTATGTCTGTCGGCAGTGTGCTCGTCGGATACGCAGACCCCGTTGTATGGCTGGTGCTCGCGGCATTTTTTATGTCGCGCGGGATGATTAAGACGGGACTTGGAAGGCGAATAGCTTACTGGTTCATTCGCGCAATCGGGCATCGCTCGCTCGGATTGGGCTACGCGCTGGTGTCAACCGACGTGCTGCTCGGCACATTCATTCCTTCAACAGGCGCGCGTTCAGGCGGAATAATTTTCCCAATCGCCAAGAGCCTCGCCGAAGCTTACGACTCGAAGCCCGGCCCGACAGCCGCGCGACTGGGCGCATTCTTGATGGTGATGATTTACCAGTGCGAAGTCATCATCTGCGCCATGTTTTTGACGGGACAGGCGTCGAATCCCATAATCGCAAAATTCGTGAGTCAAACGCTGGCCGGGCAGGGAATCAATTTTGATTTGAGCTACAGCCGCTGGATGGTTGGCGCAATCGTTCCCGGCCTTGTCTCGCTCATAGTCATACCGCTTTTGCTCTACAAAATCTTTCCGCCGGAGATCAAGCGCACGCCCGCTGCTGCCGAATTTGCATCGCGCGAGCTTCAGGCGATGGGGCCGATGAAGCGCGGCGAAAAACTTATGCTGATGGTCTTCGCGCTCGTCGCTTCGTTGTGGATGACAACGGCGCTGCACAACATTCATTACGCGGTGGTCGCGCTCATCGGCATAAGCGTGTTGCTGTTGAGCGGCGTGCTGACGTGGGAAGACGTGCTTGCCGAGCGCGGCGCATGGGATGTCTACATCTGGTATGGCGGGCTAGTGATGATGGCCGAAGCTTTAGGCAACACAGAAAAAACTTTCGGCGATACGGGACTCATGAAGCGATTCGCCGAAACAGCGGCAGGCTACACGGTCGGCTGGTCGTGGTGGGCCGCGCTCGCCGTTTTGTTGCTCATCTACTTTTACGCGCACTATGGATTCGCGAGCATAACGGCGCACGCGACGGCGATGTACGTTCCTTTCCTGGTCGTCATACTTGCAGCAGGCGCGCCGCCCGTGCTTGCCGCGCTGCTGCTTGCTTACACTTCAAACCTGATGGCTGGCCTCACGCATTATGGAACGACGCCCGGCCCTATTTATTTTGGCGCGGGCTACGTGCGACAACAGACGTGGTGGAGATTGGGTTTGATAGCATCGGCGCCGAACATTTTGATATGGGCAGCAATCGGCTTTGCGTGGTGGAAGCTGCTCGGCTGGTGGTGAGCTTGCTATAAGCGACGCGGCGACACGGGAACGCGGTGAATTGTTTTGACATCTACGACTCTGGTTAGAGCGAGCGCAATTCGGGACTAGATTATAGCCGCGTCGCTGCATCTCAATTCTTAACCTCGCTTGAAGCAACGCGACGGCATTCGAGAATTATCTAACCAACGACTTTCCAGACAAGAGGAAATCACCGATGAAAAGAGAAGGATTTAAGAGAATCGCTGCCGTCGCGTTTGCGCTCGCGCTCACGCTTTCGATTTTTGCGTCGTCAACGCCAGCGCAATCGCGCAGGCCCGCGCGCGGACTTGACGCTGGCCGATTAATCAACATCAGCCTGCGCGAGGTGACGCTTCAATCAATAGACTTCCGCGACCAGACGGCGCGTATGAATTTGGCTTTGGAGATAACCAATGCGCTTCTGCCCCTGAGCCTGAAAGATTTCGATTACCGTCTGCGGCTCTACGGACTTGATACAATCGAAGGCAGCTACGATGGCGTGATGAAGCTCGGCGGGCGAAACGGCTCGCGCGTTAATCTGCC
>DATLXU010000109.1:0-87556 GCA_035575515.1 Blastocatellia bacterium | reverse complement strand
AGCTTAGGCTGTGGAGCCGGGTTCGACCCTCAGGACTTGTACCCCGCCATCAGGCGCGACCGTTACCTCAAGTCCTATCTTCGGTCTGCGAATTGTCGTTCGCTCAAGCTTGTATCCAGCATAGCCCAGAATATCGTCGTAAGGGGGAACTTCAACTCCCCAAATGTAGCGGCGGAAGAAATCGTGATAGTCTCGCTTCGTGATGCGATTGATCACGGCGATCATATCCTCAGTCGTGAAGCCTCTACCCTTTTTGTAAAACTCGTTGTAGAGCGTGCGCATCACGTCATCGAGTCCCGCCGCGCCCGCCGTGTCGTGAATGATTGAAAGGTCGAGCAGCCCGCCGAGGTTCTGTCCCTGAGTGTAGTACGAAATCCCGAACGCAACGGGCGTGTCGTAACCGACCCACGTTGAGGTTGAAGAATTGGCCGGAGAGATATAGCGGCGCGCTTCGTTCGATTCGACGCCGCTGATTACATCTGCCACCGTATCCAAAAATTCTTTGCGGTCCATCAGCCCCGCGCGGTAAAGCGCAAGGTCGCCGTAATAACTCGTGAAGCCTTCCGAAACCCAGAGCAGCGGGGTCTCGTTTTCGCGCGAGTAATCGTAAGGCCACATCTCAGCCGGGCGCAGTCGTTTCACGTTCCAGAGGTGAAAGAACTCGTGCGCTGCTGTTCCGATCATGTTTTCCGGTTGCGCAAACGTGGCTGGCGGAGCAAACGATACGAACGAGTTACTATGCTCAAGCGCGCCCGATGCATTCGACTCAGGCCGCGAGAAGAAATAAAAATGAATGTACTTCTCGTAGGGCAATGCGCCGAAGACAGCAGCTTCGGCCTTTGCCACGCGCGCTATCATCTCGGTGAAGCGCGCGGTGTTTTCCTTCGAGAAAGACCCGGCTGGCGTGACGACTAGGTAATGAGGCTTGCCCTCAACTTCAAACTGAGTCAAATCGAAATTGCCCATCTCGGTTGGCGAATCAACGAGCGTGTCGTAGTCAGGCGCTGTGAATACAAGCGGGTCGCTTGACTGCTTGAGCGCGGAGATGATCCGCCAGCCCTTTGGAATTTCAAAGCGTACCTCGCTTGGATTTTTTCTGTGGCCGCTTGCTTCCAGGAACAACTGTGTGCCTGTGAAGAAGGCGTAGTCCTTTGTTATTTTGGCCTGATTGAGCGCGAGCACGTCGGCGCGATAATCGAACTCGACTTTGATGCGCTCGCGCCCTTTCGTATCAACGCGCCACGTTTGCTTGCGAGTCATCACGAACGGGACCGACGCGCCTTTCGCATCGGTGATCTTAAAGCGCAAAACGTTTTTGTAATAGTTCTCGACCGTGTACCAACCAGGCGTCCAAGTCGGCAGTGAAAGCAACAGCTCCGCCTGATTGATATTCTTAATGTCGGCGGTGACATGAAAAAGTTGCTGGTCGAGATTTGCTACACCAACCGTGTAGTCAATGCGCAACTGATCGCTCTGGCCGAAGGCGCTTGGCGCAACGGCAAGCGTGATCCACAGAGTCAGAGATAAAATTATGATGCGCGCGTGATTTCGTTTAATCATCTGGCTTGCTCAATTCTGCCCGCGCGTTTGTGGCGCGAGCGGCTGCAAAGATAGTCATCAAGCGAAAGGCACGCCAGCCCTTCGCGCGTGTTCCCGAACTTTATCGTTTATCGCGACCGCAAGCTCAAGCGCGCGACGTCCTTCTGCGCCGCTGACCCGAACCGGAGCGCCTGAGATAGCGGCAAGAAATGATTCAATCTCAAGTCTGAGCGGCTCGCCGCGCTCTACTTCAAGCAGACGGCTCTCGAATTGAGGGCGGCCTTCGGCTGTCGGTTTTACAGAGACGACTCCGGCCTCTTGCGCGGCGTAATCAATCGAAACGTACTGGTGCGGCTGAAAAAAGCGCAGCTTTCGCACACGCTCGCCAGACACCCGGCTTGCTGTGAGATTTGCCACGCAGCCGTTTTCAAACTCGACGCGGGCGTTCGCAATGTCGACGCGCGGCGTCAGAATCGGCACGCCCGCGGCGCGAACTTCCATGACGCTGCTTTTGACGAGCGACAGAACGATGTCAATGTCGTGAATCATCAGGTCCATCACAACGTCAACGTCGAGACTTCGCGGCGTGAACACACTCAATCGGTGGGCTTCAAAGAATCGCGGTTCGATCGCGATGCGGCTTGCGGCTGCGACTGCTGGATTGAAGCGTTCGAGATGGCCGACCTGTAGCACTGCGCCGCGTTTTTCGGCGATGCGAATCATCTCGTCGGCCTCTTCAAGCGTGCAGGCGATTGGTTTTTCTACAAGCACGCTGATACCTGCATCAAGAAGCTCGCAGGCAATTTTGTGATGAGAAATTGTCGGCACAGCGAGGCTTACCGCATCAACTTTTCCGATCACTTCCCGAAAATCTGTGACGAAATCCGCGCCGCAGCTTTCGGCCACGGGGCGACCGTGCGATTCGTTGATGTCGCAGACGGCGACGACATGCGCGTTCTCAAGATTAGAATAGACGCGGGCATGTTCGCGCCCGAAATGGCCCGCGCCTATGACCGCAACTTTAACCATTCAACTCATCTCCATCTGCGCGGCTCGCGCCTTGCCAATTTCCTGTGCACTTGACCGTGTGAGTCGCTCTGTTACACTGGCATATCGGATTTATGTTCGACAAGAATCAAGCCCGTCAGGCGGCGACTCAAGTTATCATCAAACAGAGCCACGTCAAAATGCTGACAAAGCAAAAATGATAGAGGAACAAAAGCAAGCTGCCAAGCACACGCCTTATGCATTGCCAGTCTTAGTTATTGTGTCGGCGGTCGTTTTCTTGTTTGGACTTGGCTGGCTCGCGCTGATCGGGCCGGACGAGCCGCGATATGCAGAGGTCGCGCGCGAAATGTTCGCCACCGGCGATTACATCTCAACTCGGCTGTGCGGCTGCCTCTGGTTCGAGAAGCCCGCTTTGCTTTATTGGATGTCCGCCGCGTCGTACCACCTGTTCGGCGTGAACGAATTCGCCGCGCGCTTTCCGTCAGCTGTGGCCGCGCTCGCCACCGTCTTGTTCGTCTACTTCACTTTGCGGCGCGTTGCGACAGAAAGGGCGGCCTTTGCTGCTGCGCTCGTGCTTGCGACGAGCGGCATCTTCATCGGCTACGCGCGAGTCGCTACAACCGATATGCCGCTCACGGCTTCAATGAGTGTGTCTTTGCTTTCTGGTTATCTGGCCATCAATGCAAGAGGTCGAACGCGATTCGGATGGTGGGCGCTTTCGTTTGGAGCGATGGGGCTTGCGATGCTCGCGAAAGGACTGGTGGGCTTTCTGCTCGTGATTGCGGCGCTTGCGCTTTATGACCTCATCGCGCGGCATCGAGAAGTTATAAGCTGGAAAGAGCTTTTCGTCGGCCTTGGTATTTTCAGTATTGTTGCGGCGACCTGGTACGTTCCCGTTACGCTCAGGCACGGCTGGCCCTTCATCGAAGAGTTTTTCATCCGTCATCATTTTCAGCGTTACACCTCGAATGTCTTTGGTCATCCTCAGCCCTTTTACTTTTTCTTCTTCGTCGCAATTGCTGGAGTCATCCCATGGTCATTCTTTCTAATCCCAGCAGCTTGGCGAATAAAAGAATTAAAACCGCGAGCGGTGAAAGAGGATTCGCTCATTTCGCTGGCTTGGGTATGGATCGTGGTCCCTGTAGTTTTCTTCTCACTCTCTGAATCGAAGCTGCCGGGCTACATCCTGCCCGTGTTTCCCGCGCTGGCAATAATCGTCGGCTTCGAGATTGAGCGGTTATTGAGCAGCGACAGAAGCCGCTTATCAATCTCCGCAGCTTGGCTAACCGCGTTGTTCCTGATTGCGGCAGGTGTTGGATTGATCGTCTATTCCAACCGCGAAGGAGTGAGCGCGAGCGGCTGGCGCAATACGCTCTTGTATATTCCCCTTGTGTTCGCATTTGCTTCTTTGGCAATGCTTGCATTAAAGAAGGCGAGGGCATTCGTAACGGGCGCGGCGCTTGTCGTGCTGAGCCTCGTTGTTGCTGCTGTGATTATTCTGTTTCCGATGTTGAGCTACAGAGAGAGCCTGAAGCCGTTGTCGCTTGAAGCAACCGCCGCGCTCAGGCCGGGCGAGCGCATCGCGTTCTTCATCCGGAAGGAATTCGCACCGGTCTTCTACGCCGAAGGACGTGTTGTCTGCGCGCCCGGCGAAGGCGGCGTCTTCAATGCTCTGACCAAGGATGCATTGGCCGACGAGCTTAGAGGTGAATCGAGCCTCATCGTCATAACAAGTTCCAACTGGGTTGCAGACCTCGAAAGCGATGGAAGATTTAATTTAGAGTTCATAGGAGAGCAGGGAAGTGCCCTCGCTTTCAGAATAAAGCTGAACGAAACCGCGATGTGATGAATGACGGGAGAGAATCATCACCCCATCATTCATCAATGGCAGTTGCAATCATTTTGCTTTTGCTATCGGGTCTACCTTGCTTGCCGTCACAGGGATGGCCTGCTGAAAGAACGCGACGACGCGAGCGTCATAATCACTCGATTCTTTTTCGTACAGGCGATTCATTCGCGAGTGCTCAACTTCAGCAAGCTCTTTCGACTCTTTGCAGGCGTTGAAAAGCTCACGCGTCATCGTGTCAAACTGGCCGGAATCTTTAGCGGTGATGAAAAGGAACCGCCTGTTGGTTCCTGTTGTCACAGATTCAACTGCGGGCGCGGTGTCTTCACGTCTCATCAGATAAAACTGCATTGCAAGCTCGTTCATGCTGCCTGCCCACGATGAATCAACTATGCGACTGGCAAGCCCGCTCGTGCCGACAATTGTCTTCAGTCTGTAGTTGATGAAGTGGCGAAGGTCTGGATAAACCGAATCAACCGCGATAGCTTTGATCATCGGGTCCTGCGAAGATGCTACGAGCGAGATGTAGCCGCCGAGATCAACTCCATAAAGCCCTATGCGGCCATCAGTGAAATCTTCGCCGGAATCCAGCTTGCGATTCTTCAGAAACTTGATCGCCGAAAGCAGATCGTCTTTTTCATAAGTGCCAAGTCCTGACCACTTCACTGGACTCTCACCGTGTCCGCGCAAGTCATAAACCAAAACGTGATAACCGGCCTTCCATAGCTCAAACGACAAAGTCAACAACTCTGAGCGGTTTGCCCCATACCCGTGGCTCAATATAATCGCAGGCGCAGTCATGCCACGACTCAGGAGCCAGCCTACGGATTCTGTCGAGTCAGAGTTCTTCCACTTCTCGTCGAACCACATGGGCTTGCTCAGTATCACCTGAAAATCACGCGGCGAGCCATAAAGCTCGGTGCGTGGCGGATGCGTCAGCCTGTGCACAAGATAGAAATTCCAGACAACAACCCCGACAAAAAGCACAAGCACGGAAGGGATGAAGACCCAAAGTATGCGCTTCAACAAAACGCGAGACTTCTTTGAAATGACCATAATCTTTGACCGAGCGGGGCTGGGGTGGAACGCTAGGGGCTTTGGGATACAAACCAAATAACTCGGAAGAATCTGCTTACAGTGCGGAGTATACAATAAGCTGAAGCGATTGCAATACTTATCTCCGAAGGCGATCATCAGCTCCAATCCTGCCTGCAAACGCCCCAGCTCGTGTCGTCTTCGGCTCGTCAGAACATCTCCATTTTCACCTTGATGCGGCGCTTTTCGCCCAGATCGGTCCTTATTCTTAAGCAGGTTGAAGCCTGCTAAATAGAATAATAATTCAGCTTAGCCCTATTGCTCTCAATGCTTAAATTATTTTGTTTCGTACTTGCAACATCATTGCTAGTATGTTATTGTTGAGAACAAGTCGAAGGCAGAAAGGAGCAAAGCGATGAGCACGGCAACAGTTGAGGCGCGAGAATTCGAGGAGATTGTGGCAGCGTTATCCGAGCCTTTGCCGGATAGCCTCGTGAAGCAGCGAATCGGATGGCGCGACTCATCGGGCGAAGAGCGATGGGTTGATTACATCGAGTGGTACACGGCGGCTGACATTCTGGATCGAGTTTGTCCCGACTGGTCGCATGAAGTTCGAGACATCAAAGTTATTGGCGATCTGGTTGCGGTCACGGCGGCTATAACGATAAAGGGCGTGACGCGCTGCGGAATAGGGGTTGATTCGGCGTTGGACGAGCGGGGAATTAAGGGAGCAGAGCATGATGCGCTCAAGCGCGCCGCTGTCAAGTTCGGGCTTGCTCGTTATCTCTACAGCCGAGGGACTAAATCTCGAAAGGCTCCTATCGGAAACGAAATCAAGCCAGCGGGCGCGAAAGATGCTGGTTCAGTTACAGAAAAACAACTCTCTGCGATCTATGCCATTGCTAAAGCCAAATCACTCGATGCGCGGCTTGAATCCAAGAGCTTGTTCCGATGCGAGCCTGAGCAGTTGTCGAGGAACGCGGCGAGCGAGTTGATTGATCATCTGCGAAACGTTCGCATAAGCGCGTGACGCTTCACACAAGTTTTTGAGCTTTGCGGCACGAGCAATCGGGGTTTCTTCGTGCCACATACCCGGGCCGGACTTTAAGTCCGGCCCGGGCGATTAGAGAATCTTCAATGGCGACTTCTCAGATAAACATGGAGTGTAAGCGATACGGGTGCATGAAGAACCTGCTCGCCTGCTACGCCAATTGCCGCTACAACACTCGCTGCGACGATCTCAGGAACGAGTTGATTGACAAGACCGAACAGGCCGCAAGCGACATCAATGCGTACTTAGCCGAACGCGGTCGCAAGCCTGTTATGATTCAAATCCTGAAGCGCGGATTGAAATTCGCAGAAGCGTCAAAGAGTGATGCTGCGAAGACAGCAAAGGCGTTCAAGAGCAAACCCGTTGAATCACCCGCTGCGGCTGTAAAGGTGGCCAAAGCTCGCGCCGCATCTTATCTCGAAAAGAATCGCGTTTCTCGTAACGCGAAAAAAGCTGCGGAACTGAAAACAGACACAATCAGTCAAGCAGGTGGCGAATTGAATGAAGCCCAAGAGAAACCTGCGAGGATACGTCAGAACGAAAATATCAGGAAGCGAAGAACGATGGCGAAGAAAACAAAGCGTCCCAAGACCGTCACAACAAGAGTGAATGAACGCCTGACAGAGATTCAATCAAGCGCACCTGAATCGAGCGCCGAGAGCAAGTCTGCACCCGGTCGCGCGGCGCGGCGGACAGTTAAGAGCAACTCAGCGAAGCTGGATAAATCCAAACGCAACGGAAGAATCTTCATCATTCTTGAAGGCCGCGCCGCAACGCTCGTTGACGAGCAAGGGCTTATGCTCCACCTCATCAACAACGCATCGGCAGATGCAAGGTATTTCGAGGCAAAAGAGGTCGAGGCGCGGGTTCACATCGTGCCCAAAGCGTAATCGCGCGTGAAGCAGTAACGCGATTTGCCTTGCTGCTATCTAAAAACTTCTCGCGGTAAGCCCGGCAAATTTTTCACGCGGAAGACGGGATAAACAACCCGAGAGTTGCCGTTTTCGGCGCGCTCCAGTTCTTTATCGAAAAAATTCCAGTTCGCAAACCCGTCATCGCTTTCAGGCTCAAGCAGGTAGAAGATCAAAGCTGCCAACGGCTGGTGAGTCGAAACTATGAAAGAACCTGCCGGGAATTTTACCTGAGCCTCGCCCGATTCAACGCTCAGTTTTGCCTCACGGTGGCCCTGAAAAGCGCGCGGCGCGTGCGTCACGGATTTCACCGTGTACTGCTCGACCGTGAGCGTTTCATCTTTCGCCAGGACTTCTACAGAGATTCCGTGTCGTTTGAGCGCCTCGGCAATTTCGGTCTGGTCGGGCTTTAGCGCGTAAGCGGCGGGCGGCTTGATGCGGCGAGTAGCCTGGAACTCTCCATATTCAATCATCTTCACGGGCCGCGCTTCGCTCGTCGCCTGAAAACGTGGCTTGTTCGTGCGCGGGTCAATCGTCTTCGTCACCGAGCCTACAAGTATCTCGACCGGTTTGGGTGACGCCTTTAATTCAAACGCAATTCCGAAGCCTTCTTCATTGCCAGCAGTTGTTGCTGTATCAGATGCCTGGCGGTCTGCGTCGCGCACGAGGTTTATAACTTCGGCTTGATGGTCTGCGATGTACTGGAGGATTGCCCTCACGAATCTATCCGTCACGTCGACGCGCGAGCGAAAGTCTAGATACGAATATGCTTCGCTCAAAATTGCGATGCGGTTGCGAAGCCCTTCGTAGTTGTTGCCGAAGCGAGGACGGTGATCAAAGGTCGCCCACGCTCGTGGGTCTTTCGACTGGTCGGGCGATAGCTCGCGCGCGGGATTCTTCTCGTCAGAAAAGTTACCGTAAAAATATGTCTGATACCTGTGCTTCGCGCGCAGCGTTTTCGTCACGCTCGGAAGAAGTCGCTCGCGTGTGAACGAAATTATTCGCCTGTCGGTGTTCGGGTTTAGCGACGGTGAATAGGTGAGCGCGTAGCCGTGGTAAGAACCATTCGTCGTGTGCAGGTCCATGATGACGTGCGGGTCCCATCGGTTGAAGACATTTTCGATCAGTCCGCGCGCCTCTGGCGATTCCATCTTCATAAAATCACGGTTGAGGTCCAAACCCTTCGCATTCTCTCGCGTGCCTACGCCTTCGATGGGACCGTTCTGCGCTGTGCGATTGTTGATGCTTATCTTCTCGTTGCCGTCCGCGTTATAAATCGGAGCGACGAGCAAAATCATTTTATCGAGCAACGAGCTGAGCGGTCCCGTTACAACGTCGCGAAGGATGTGAAGCATCGCCTCTTTGCCTTCGACTTCACCCGCATGGATGTTTGCCATCACGAAGACGATTGGCTTGCCTGACAAGTGTGCCTCTTCGGGACCATGCACAACCGGTTTTGAAAGGATCACGAGCGGGAGCCGTCGCCCTTCCGTCGTGATGCCAAAAGTTTCGAGCCGAACGTCTGCGCTTACGCGCTGTAACGCGGCGAGAAAATCCATCACATCGCCATAGCGAGATGTTTCGGCATAATTAGTTCGTTCGGCGCGGCTTTGCAAATTCGTTTGAGTGGCGTTTGTGGTCATTG
This sequence comes from Blastocatellia bacterium, assembly GCA_035575515.1. Taxonomy (GTDB): domain Bacteria; phylum Acidobacteriota; class Blastocatellia; order UBA7656; family UBA7656; genus DATLXU01. Next base: position 78,521 of record DATLXU010000109.1, on the reverse strand, counting down.
TAGTTAGAAGAGCTATCAATAGAACAAAAGGCATTATCTGGTTCACTCATCCCCTCCTTGCTCGGTCAATCTTAATCTCTGCGGGCGCGAAGTCAACCGCATCGGCGCTGACAAGATAGTAGTTAGTCTCGCCTCGAAGCCCTGTGAGTCCGGTCTTGATCGCATCGCCGTGAAGATGTCCATAAACGCAGGCGTCGGCTTTGATCTCGTCAATCAACTGAGTGAACCCGCTCGGCTCGCGCTTGTCGTTTGTGGGCGGGTAATGAAGCGCGACGATAAGGAAGTCGTATTCACTTTCGCGGCCTCTTAGTGACGCGAACGCGGCTTTCAATCTTCTGACTTCACGCTCGTAAATCTTCGCGTCGTGCTCCTCAAAGTATATATCGTTTGGGCAGAGCCATCCGCGCGTGCCAGCGATTGCAACGCGGTTGACGATGAACGAGCTTGCTTGAATAAACTTGATTGACGGGTCGAGCGCGCGGCTCATCCTCGCAGGCGAGAGCCACCAATAATCGTGATTGCCTTTGAAGACAAGCTTCAACCCTTTCATCTGGCTGATACGCTCAAGGTCCGAGCGGGCTTCGTCAAATCTCATTGCCCAACTCGTGTCGCCGACAATTAACAACAAGTCATCATCGCGACCTATGCGTTCCCACGACTCGAAAATCTTCCTGTCGTGATCGCGCCAGTTATCGCCGAAGCGGTCCATAGTCTTGCCTGTCCCGCCCGCAAGATGCATATCGCCTATTGCGAACACGCGCATTCAATCCAAGCCTTCAAATCAGAATTGACCCACGGTTGAATAATACTGGTTGGAATGCAATATCAGAAACTCAGGTCTGAGAGCCGTTCGCATTAAGTCAGATGCGGGCGACAACCTTGCACCGCCCGCATTTTAGAAATTGACCTGACCTTAATGCTGCTGCTGTTACGCCGCGCCGAATCCGCTCTCTTTCAACTCCTTCTCTGCTTTCGGCGCGTGCGCTTCTTCAACTATTCTTCCATCAAACAGATGTATCTGCCGGTCAGCGTGCTTCGCAAATCGCGGGTCGTGCGTCACCATGCAAATCGTTGAACCCTGTTGGTGCAACTGCTTCAGCAACTCCATCACCGCTTCGCCGTTTGTCGAATCGAGGTTTCCCGTTGGCTCGTCTGCTAGCAGGATGAGCGGATCGCCTGCCACTGCTCGCGCAACGGCCACGCGCTGCTGCTGACCTCCGGATAGCTGGCTCGGATAGTGTTTTGCGCGATGAGCCATCTCGACTCGCTCAAGCGCATCCATCACGCGCTTGCGGCGCTCAGCCGCACTCATCCCTCTGTAGGTCAGCGGCAACTCTACATTCTCATAGACCGTGAGGTCGCCAATCAGGTTGAAGCTCTGGAAGATGAACCCGATCTGGCGATTGCGGACGCGAGCGCGTTCCGACAGCGGAAGGTCAGAGACGTTTCTGCCTTCGAGGTAATACTCTCCTTCGGTGGGAGTGTCCAGCAGGCCGAGAATAGAAAGGAGCGTAGATTTGCCGCAGCCCGATGGTCCAGCTATGGAGATGTACTCGCCTTTGTTGATATTTATTCGCACGTTGGATAATGCGTGCGTTTCAACTTCGTCTGTTAGGAATACCTTTGTGACTCTTTCGAGTCTTATCAAAGATTGACTGGATGATTGCATAAATCTCTCCCCCTCATTAAGACTGTGGCTTCATTGCAACTGAATTCTGCTAGCGCTTGCGAACTGCGACGTGTCGGAAGTGATTACCAAATCGCCTTCCTTCAGTCCGCTTACAACCTCGACGTAGCGGACCGAATTGCGCCCAAGCTCAACCTGAACCAGTGATGCGCTCACACCATCAGGCTCAAGCTTGAACATACCGACCCTGCGCCCTTCTTGCGCAACCGATGGGCGATCAATGTAAAGCACGTCTGAAACTTTTTCAATGAGAATCACGCCGTCAACAGCGAGGTCTGGCCGCGCCGCACGAGGCAACTCAGCGGGCAGCTTTACGTCAACCGTGACAGTGCCATTCTGAACTGAAGGATCAATCCGCGAAACCGCGCCTTCGACTTTCCCGTTTGGCCCAGTGCGAGTGTCAATTGTGACGGCCTGGCCCGGTTGAACGTCGCGAACCTGGCTCTGCTCGATCTTCAATTCGGCTTTCAGATGAGATGGGTCTGCGACACGGGCGAGGTTCTGGCCCTGTGTGACCTGCTGGCCTTCTTCTACAGAAACGATTTGCAGAACGCCTTCTATACCTGCGCGGACTTTCAGATTGGCAACCTGCTGCTGTTTCAATTTGACAGCGTCGTCGAGCTGGCGAATCTCTTCTTTCTTTTCATCAAGCCTCGCTTTAATCTCTTCGTCGCTTTTGCTCATCCGCTCCTGCTCAACTTGAAGTGTGTTCTTCGCAGCCTCCACTCGTTCTTTTGTCGAATCGGCGGTGATTCTGGCTTTATCAACTTCGATTTTGGCTTTCAGCCCCTGCCTGCCCAAGTCTTCGAGGCTTCTTGCTTCCATCTCAAGTTTCTTCAATTCAGCTTCGAGGTCTGCGACTCTGGTTCTGGCCTCAGCGACGCGGACTTTTTCATCTAGCGACTGTTTTTCTAGTTGTTTGCTGAGGCTCTTGAGGTTCGATTGCTCGGCACGCAGCTTGGTCTCTGCGTCCTTGAGTTCCTGCACGAGATCCGGGTTAGCCATTTCAATCAGGATAGTGTCAGGCTTGACGACAGTGCCCGGCTGAACGAGCTTGCGAACGATGCGGCCCGCGACCTGAGCGGGGACAACCTGAACGACTTCAGGCACGAGCGTACCGTTGCCGCGCACTTCGCGCAGGAATTCGCCACGCACGACGCGGCTGGTTTGAACAGTAGATTTAGCGACGCTCATAGCGGCTGGCTTGAGCCGTGTTACTCCGATCGTGATGCCGCCGGCGACAAGGATTGCAACACCCAAATAAACGATCTGGCGCACGCGCCGTTTTTTTGCAGCAGACTTACGCGGTATATCCATCACACCCCCGCTTGATCTGAAATACTCGTGCCAACAAAGGCATTAAAGTCTTAATTACTGAAGGCCCAATCATAACACAAAACGATAACCGCAGTGAGGCGTTATTGTTTTCGCTTGTGGGATAGGGCTGTCAAGAATCAGACAGGCGAACTTTATAACATTCATCGGCGGAAATCCAGCCCTTTCTGACACAAATCACAAAGCAAAAGCCTGATCCGGTCCGATCCGAGGTATGCTCGCCTCTCAACACTGCTATTAGCTGCTTTGAGTCGCGCGCCTGAGCCTGTTCAACTTGTTCCTGTAGAGGCTCTCTGCCATTTTGTCGTCAGGGAGGTATCCGAAAGCATACTCAAGGAAGCAAGTGATCGTTATACAAGCTGCAGATATGCCTTCAGTCCCTCTCGCCACCGCCGCTGGAATGAGCCTTATAATCCGCCTCACGGGTTTGCACTTTTTTTCGTCGGCTACTTGCTTGACGAGGCGCATGACCAATTCGCCATTTTCCTCTTTGCCTTCGCCTATTGCGCGAATGGCTTTGTCAACAACCATCAGGCAAATCGCCGCCGACCGCGCATCGCGAATACGCAGGTTGACGGCGAGGTCTCGGATTTCTCGCTCCGGCAGGAGAAACCTACCTGCGTATTTCTTTTTGCGCGACGTAGGATTATTTGCTTTGTGAGCTTTCTTTTGTGATATATTCATAGCGCCTTCCCTGCGCATGGGCGTGTATGAGACACACCAATCCCGTCACGCCCGATGCGCTGCTGGGCAAGGTGGGTCGTCTACAATTGTGGCGACCCGCCTCGCAGTAATGGTTGATTTGGGATTTACCGGTTAGTTTGTCGGCGTGCAGGCGGCGCGCGAGGCTTTGTGCATTTACCCAATCGCTCAAGGGTGGGTTGAACTGTTCTTTGACAACTGATTACCGCAGTTGCGGGAATGCCGACTAATGCAGCGTAAGATGGTTGCTTGCCTGCAGGCCAGTAGAGCGCAATCGCTTTCGATTTTGCATTGCGTTGAGGCTCGGCCTGCGCTGATAAGTCCGTTTCGGGTGCGCGGTTGAAGGCGACAGTGGAGGGCGAGGCGGTTTGGCGCTTTGCAGCGATTTCATTGCGCGTTTCGATCCATTCCGGGTAGGCAGAGGCGAATGGCGATGCGAGTGCGATTGACAGAGCCGCTTCCGCTTCAGCAATGCGCCCGACCTCGCCAAGCTCGACCGCAAGGCTGTTGAGGTAATTGTAGTAAAGCACAGGGTAGTGCTTGGCTATGGTGCGCACGAGCGGGAACAGCTTTTCGAGGTCTTCGAGGGCTTGCCTGTGATCGCCGTGAATGCTTTTAATAATGGCGGTCTGCCATGCCGACTGTGTAGCAGTCAATGTGTCAGTGTTGAGAGCGACCTTGCCTGCTTCTAGATAGACAAGTGCAGCTTCACTGATGTTTCCTGTATCGTAGTGAGTTGCAGCGATACTTAGAAGCACTCGCGCTCTGTACTGCGGTATTGCTTCCTCAACTACCCTTTCAAGTGAATGGCGAGCTTTATCGAAGTCGCCTTGATGTTTTACGCAAAGTGCCTCGTAGTATCGAGCAATGCCTTTAAGCTCGTCCGAAATTGGCAAAGCAAGCATTACTTGGCTCGCTTGCTCTACCGCATCCATCTGCCTAGCAAGGTAAGCATGGCGGGCAATAGCTGCGAGTTGCCTGCCTAATATTTGAAGTCCTTCAATTGTATAAATGCTTCGACTTAATGAGGCATAAATCAACCGCTGATAATAGCTATTTTGTTTAGATAAACTTGGGCACTCAATGCCCTTACCGCCGAAGGAGGAAGGTATGAAGAGGATATTGGCCTGCTTGTTCATCACGGCTGTTCTTCCCTTGCTGGCTTCAACAACTCAGAACAACCCAACTAACTATGTTCCATTCTCAACTGTCGCCTACGCCGGTCATACAACCCAAGGAGGCTGGTGCGCCTGCGGCACAAGCGGCTGCATCTGCGACCCCGGCGAAGAACCCATAGGGCAAAGCGTCGGGGCGACGTCGGATCAGGCTGACAGTTCTCTGAATCAAGGAACTTCTCCGAGCGCGAGTGAGCCGCTAGGGTTCGATTTCGGCTCAGGCGCGCTGCTGTTTGCCCTTGCCTTCTTGGTGTGGAGTAGATTGCGGGCCTAACCGACAGCCGCATTCCGGCCCACGCCTAGTCTAACTTTACTTGCTGCCGCCCCTACAACTTGGCGGCCTAGGATACTTCTGGAAATTTGGCGGCAACATTCTACTACGACTTGCGCATTTTGTGTAATAAAAATCGTAAGGGTGAACAATAATCTTTCCCCGCCCGGATTATCACCGGCAAGGTTGCGCAACCAAGGCCCTTGCGCAAAAATCACTTCTTGGAGCAGCGTTGATGAACGAGCACATTTTTCGAGAGTACGACATTCGCGGCGTGGTTGGCCGCGACCTCACTGACGAATCAGTCTATGATCTGGCCCGCGCCATCGGAACATTCTTTCGCAACAACAACGCTGCGCGAGTGAGCATTGGCTGCGACGCGCGGGAAAGCTCGCCGCGATTCCGCGACCTGATGATTCGCGGGTTGAACGAATCGGGCTGCGACACGCTCGACATTGGAATGGTTCCGACGCCGGTGCTTTACTTCACGCTCTTCACCGAAGCGGTTGATGCGGGCGTGATGATAACCGGCAGCCACAACCCTGCGGACAACAACGGATTCAAAATCTGTCTTGGCCGCACGACTATCTTCGGCGAGCAGATCGCGGAGATTAAACGAATCGCTCTTGCGCGCGACTTTGCAACAGGGCAGGGAAGCCCGAACAGCAAAGATGTTACTCGCGCATACGGCGATTATATTTCATCAAACGTCAGGCTTGGCTCGCGGCCAATCAAGGTCGTCGTTGACGCGGGCAATGGTATGGGCGGGATTCTCGGTGCGCCGCTTTATCGAAAACTCGGATGCGAAGTCATTGAACTGTTTTGCGAGCCGGATAGCCGTTTCCCAAATCATCATCCCGACCCTACCGTGATCGAAAACATGCGCTTTGCGATAGACGCAGTTCGCGAGCGCCGCGCTGATCTTGCGATAGCCTTCGACGGTGACGCCGACAGGATAGGAGTCGTTGACGAATCGGGCCGCATAATCTGGGGCGATCAGTTGATGATCATTTTTGCGCGCGAGATTTTGAGGAAACGACCCGGCGCAACCTTTATCGCCGAAGTGAAATGCTCCGAAACACTCTTTAACGACATTCGCGCTCACGGAGGCAATGCGATAATGTGGAAAGTGGGCCATTCGCTCATCAAATCAAAGATGAAAGAGACCGGAGCGGCGATGGCGGGCGAGATGAGCGGCCACCTGTTTTTCGCTGATCGTTATTTCGGCTTTGACGACGCGATATACGCGGGCGCGCGATTGCTTGAGATTTTATCGAACACAAACGAACCACTTTCGAGTTTGCTTGCGGATGTGCCGCAGATGGTCGTGACGCCTGAGATACGACTTGATTGCCCTGACGAGGTTAAATTTGATGTCGTGCGAACATTGACCGAGCAGTTCAGGCGAAGCAACGATGTGATAGAGATTGACGGCGCACGAATAAAATTCGATCACGGCTGGGGGCTTGTGCGCGCGTCGAACACGCAGCCCGTTATCGTGCTTCGATTCGAGGCAGACAGCCCCGCTCATTTGCAGGCTATGAAAGATGAAGTTGAAAAGCGGCTGGCCGAAGCAATTAAAGAGGCATCTGTTTAAGCGTTAAAGCAACATTCGACTTAGTATCATCGTTCAGGTTGGCATCAAAAGAATTCTCGGCTGAGGAGAGGAATCTCGTGAATAGAATAAGCTCGAACGGGAAGCTGAGGGCTTCCTTTGTCAACACCATAATGGTTTTGTTGCTCGTTGTTGCGATGAGCGCGGCTGCTGCGGCGCAGGATTTCGCGTCGAAGGCCGATGAATACATCAACGCTTACGTCAAGCAGAACAGGTTCAGCGGTTCGGTGCTTGTCGCACGCGGTGGAAAGATTCTGCTCAGCAAAGGCTATGGCATGGCCAATTATGAGCTCGATGTCGCGAACTCGCCGCAGACGAAATTCCGGCTTGGCTCGATAACCAAGCAGTTCACCGCAACGGCGATAATGCAGTTGCAGGAGAAAGGGCTGCTCAGCGTCGACGACCCCATCACGAAATATTTTCCCGATTACAAGAACGCCGAAGGCGTGACCATTCACAATCTGCTCTCGCACACGTCGGGCATATTCAACTACACGAACGACAAAGCGTATCTTCAGAATATGCGCCAGAATTATCCGCCAGAAAAGATATTCGCGACTTTCAAGGACCGCCCGCTCGATTTCAAGCCCGGCGAGAAATGGAACTACAGCAATTCTGGTTATGTGCTGTTGGGGATGATAATCGAGAAAGTATCCGGCATGCCTTATGAGAAATACCTGACGGAAAACATCTTCAAGCCGCTCGGTATGAGCAATACCGGCTACGACCATACGGAAACAGTTCTGAAGAACCGCGCTTCGGGTTACAACTCGAACGGAAGCGAGCGCGTCAACGCTGAGTTCCTCGATATGTCGCAGCCGTTTTCAGCGGGCGCTTTGTATTCGACGGTCGAAGATCTATACAAGTGGGACCGCTCGCTCTACACTGAAAAGCTCCTCAAGAAGACGTCGCTTGAAAAGATGTTCACTCCTGTGAAGAACAACTACGGCTACGGATGGGCCATCATTGAGCAGAACGGCCATAAGCTTGTCGGTCACGGCGGCGGGATTAACGGCTTCGCGACTCAGATCAACCGCTACATAAACGACGACGCTTGCGTGATAGTCCTCAGCAACACAATCCCCTCGCCCGTCGGCAAGATTGCCACTGATCTCGGCGCGATACTGTTCGGCGACAAGTACGAACTGCCGAAAGAGAGGGTCGCAATAAAACTCGATACGAAGATTTTGGATTCTTATGTCGGTCAGTACGAGATTGCGCCCGAGTTCGTCCTCACCGTGACGCGAGAAGGCGACAGGCTTTTCGGCGCGCCGACAGGACAAGAAAAAGCCGAACTGTTCGCCGAGTCTGAGACTGAGTTCTTCCTCAAGGTTGTTGATGCACGAATCAGCTTCGTAAAGAACGAAAAAGGCGAAGTGACTCAACTGATACTTCATCAGGGTGGAAGGAACATGGCTGGCAAGAAGATAAAGTGACAGGAAACGGTTTTGGAGTGCAGCGACACGCTCGCCGCACTCCAAAACAAGGAGTCGCCCTTGTCCAGCTATCGCTCTTGAAACGCATCGAGGTACTTCAGCCCTGCCCCTGTGTTGAACAGAACGACTCGCTCTTCGCGACCGACTTCGCCTCGATTAATCAACTGGCGCAACGCGGGCAGGCAGGCGGCCCCTTCCGGCGCGGCAAAGATTCCTTCCAACGCGCCGATCTCTTTTACCGCCGCGAGCAATTCATCATCGCTGACAGACACGGCAGCGCCTTTGCTCTTTCTGAGAATGTCAAGCATTATAAAATCGCCAACCGCGCGCGGCACACGAAGCCCGGATGCAACCGTGTGCGCGTCTGCAATATCGGCTCCCGCGCTTGCGCCCGCAGCGAACGCCTTAACTATCGGAGCGCAGCCTTCAGCCTGAACCGATACCATTCGCGGGCGATGGCTTCCAATCCAACCCATTCGCTCCATCTCGTCAAACGCTTTCCACATTCCAATCAATCCCGTTCCGCCGCCAGTCGGATAAACAATCACATCGGGCAGTTGCCAGTTGAGTTGCTCGGCAAGCTCGTAACCCATAGTCTTTTTGCCTTCGACTCGGTATGGCTCCTTGAGAGTCGAAACATCGAACCACCCTTCGGCCTGCTTACGCTCGGCGACTATCTTTCCGCAATCGGTTATCAATCCGTCAATCAGCGTGACGTGCGCGCCCATCTGCTGACACTCGATTATGTTCGCGCGCGGCGTGTCCTTCGGCATGAAGATGTACGCTTCGAGACCGGCTTTAGCAGCGTAAGCCGCGAGCGCGCCCGCCGCGTTTCCAGCCGATGGGACCGCGACCTTTTTTACGCCAAGCTCTTTCGCCATCGAGATGGCTACAGCCATCCCGCGCGCTTTGAATGAAGCCGTCGGGTTAAGCGATTCGTCTTTGATGTAGAGATTCGACGTGCCAAGTTGCGCGCCCAATCGCTCCGCTTTGATGAGCGGCGTCATCCCTTCACCAAGCGTCAGGATGTTGCTGTCGTCTTCAACTGGCAGCACTTCGCGGTAGCGCCACAGATTGTTCGCCCGGCCCGCAAGCGATTCGCGCGTAAGCGACTCTGAAGCGCGTTCGAGGTTGTAAGCGACCATCAATGGCTTACCACACTCGCAGAGATTGTAGAGTTTGCGCGGCTCGTACTGCTTCGCGCACGAAGAGCAATAAAGATGAGTTACGTTCATGATGACTCCTTTAGTGATCTATTGAAGCTGACGAGTATATTTGACGGCTTGGGTTTGAGGCAACTTGTGCGCGCCATCCTGCGGGTGTTAGAGTCTTTGTTTTCAAAAGAGAGGAGGACGGCGAATGGCTAATAGACATGCAATCATCGAAACGAACAAAGGCAGCATCACAATCGAGCTTTACGAGGACAAAGCTCCGAACACGGCGGCGAACTTCATTGATCTTGCAAGCCGCGGCTTTTACGACGGACTGACGTTTCATCGGTATGTTCCGGGATTCGTCATTCAGGGAGGCGATCCTGTAGGCAACGGCACTGGCGGCTTCGTCGACCCGCAGACTGGCCGCGAGCGAAGAATCAAGCTCGAAGTAACGCCTGAGCTGAAGCACGGCGGCGCGGGTGCGATTGCAATGGCGCGCTCGCAGAATCCCGACAGTGCGTCGAGCCAGTTTTATATAACGCTCGGTCCCACGCCTCACCTCGATATGAACTATGCGGTCTTTGGCCGCGTGACCGAAGGCTTGCAAGTCGTCGAGCAATTGCGCGAAGGCGACCGGATGAATAGCGTTAAGATAAGCGATTAGCAATCGTGATGTGAATCATTGCGCTCTCGCGCACTGCTGTTGTTCAATAGTTTTCTGCGGATGCTACTTCGGTTTAGTTAAATGGCGACGTAGCCTCCGTTGCGTCTTGTGACGCGGCCTTCTTCTTCCAGTTTTTCAAGATGCGCAATCGCGGACCGTTCGGCAAGCCCGTACATCGCGGGCGACACGTCCGTGTAAGCCGCTTCGACAATCTCATGCGGAAGCGACGCGCCCGCCTCGACCGCAGCAAAGATTTTCTCTTCGCGCCACTTGCGATGCTCGACGTACTCTTCCAGCTTCGCGCGGGCCGAGCCAATCGCAGGCCCGTGCGATGGGAAGAGCGAAGTCAGTTTCGGAAGCGCGAGCAGTTTATAAAGAGAATCGAAGTACTGGCTCATGTTTCCTTCTGGCGGATCGATCACGACGGTCCCAATGCCTGCGACTAGATCACCCGTCAGTATCGCGCCCGTGTTCTCTTCATAGAAGCAAAGGTGGCCGCGCGTGTGGCCCGGCGTGTGGAGCGCGCGAACGCGCCAGCCCGGATCGCCCTCAAGCTCGATCAACTCGTTATCTTCAATGAAACGATCCACCTTGATGGAATGCTGAACTCGCTCAGCCGTCAGCCTGTGAGTAGCAACAGGAGCGCCGAGCCGATTGCTCAAGTGATTCACGCCGCCCGTATGATCCGGATGATGGTGAGTGATGATAATCTCGCGCACGCGGCGGCCCTCTGCGATAAGCCCATCAAGAAAATCATCAAGCAGGCGCTGCTCCTCTTCGTAAGGCGAGGCCGGGTCAATCACGATCAATTCATTTCCGCCGACGATATAACAGTTCGTGTGCGTCGCTGGCGGAAGCGTCGGCGTTTTTACTGGAAACAACAACAGTCCAGGTTTGAACTCGATGCGCCACACCATGCCGCGATTTGCTTCGGGTATTGCTGTGAGCGCAGCGGGCAACTCGCTCACGCGCTTGATGTTTTCTGCAAGCGTCCTGATGATATGAAGCGTTGGCGGCGCCATGATTATTTCGCCGCGCTTCCATCGCTCGAATGCTTCGCGCGGGCGAATCCACTCGCCTTCTTCAAGCTCGCTCGTTTCAACAACAGCTTCCTGATCTTCGGGGAGCCACGCCAAGAAAAACCATGTGTCGAACCTTCGCGGAGCAAACGGAGGAGTGACCCATCGGCCAGCATTCACAAACGAAGAGCCGATGATTTCAAGATTATCTTCCTCCAGTATTTGCTTGAACGTCTTTGCGCCTTCGCGCAGCAAGCGCCGCTTCTGGCGAATCTGTTCGGCGGATAATCGCTCGACTCCGCGAGCAAGCAGCACGCCCGTCTCTTCAAAGAACTCGCGCACGGCGCACGCTCGCATGGTTGCCGGGTCGCCTGCTTCGCATTCAATAACTGTGAGGTCGCTGTCCTCTTTATCGAGCTGGCCGCCTGGAAAGGAATGAAAGCCGCCGAAGACGTTCATCTTCGGGCTGCGCTTGACCCAGAACACTTTCGGGTCCGATTGATCTTTGAGCAGGATTATCGCTGCGGCGTCTTTTGGTGTAACTGGCATAGCTTGCAATATAGCATGAAGATCAAAGGACGAGCATCTTATCGGCAGAACCGCCTCGGCGAGCCAACATCATCGCGAGGCCATCTCTACTTCATTAGTGGATTCGACTTTGCCCGCGCGCGGCGATGACTATAATAAAGTTCGAGGTGACGATGGCGAAGTTCGACGCAACGAAAGATTACTACCGCGAGCTTGGCATCAACGAAGACGCGACTAAGGAAGAGATTGAGCGCGCGTATCGCGCCGAAGCTCGCAAGCGTCACCCGGACGGCGGCGGCAGCGAAGAGGATATGAAATCGCTCAACGAAGCGCGCGACGTTCTGGGCGATCCAGAAACGCGCCGCGCTTACGATAGCGAGCGAGCGCCAAAGCAAATCCCGCTCGGCTCGTCTGCCGCTTTCGATCCGGAAGCAGCATCGAGGCAGGGAACTTTGAAGATACCGGTTAAGGATGAGGACTTCGCGGGATTGATGTTGGGCGCGGCAGCCTGCTTCGGGCTTGGCTTGCCGTTGCTGTTGCTTGTCGAGATGCAATGGGTATTTTTCTTATGGCCGCTTCGGTTTCTTTCGTTCGGCGCGCTCGTGCTCGGCGTGCTGATGTCTCACTCGGCGCTCAAGGTTAAACACCGCCGCTGGCGAAAGGAAAATCCAGATTATAATCGCAGCCTTTTCGTCATTCACGAAGCAGTCTTCTGGCTCGTCATGATTTTCTTTTTAACTTCAGTCGTCGCGATGCTCTATTTTATTTAGCGCGCAAAGCAAAAGGCTCCCGCACGGGAGCCTTTCTACGAAGATGATGATTATCGCTCAAGCTACGGCTTGACGACTTTGAAATCCGATGGCCAATCCTTATTGAATTGCCTGTCTGAAATCACGCCGTTCACCTGCAATCCGCTCAGGGTTATCGTTGAAACGTCACCGTTCGATGAGACGGTTTCATACTTGACGGGAAGCCACATTGATTGATCCACCCAGAGCGTGACCTGCTTGACTTTTGATTTCGCCTTTGGCGTGAGCCGCAGCTTGGCCTGCCCGCTTTCGTCGCCAAGGTACTCTATGTTGTACTGGCTCTTCAACTGAGGCACAGATTTGTATGGCGAGGCGACGAAAGACATCTCTGGGTCTTTCGAGGCCAATGCTCTGCGAGTCGTTTCCGTCACCTGTTTTATTCTTGCTTGAACAAGATAAATCTTATCGCCAAGGACGAGCACCGTCTGACCTTCGGGCCTGCTGTAATTAAGTCGCACCTTGTCGTCTTTGCCCTTGTGCTTGAAATATATCTTCGCCGCTGAGCGCGAAGGCTTGCCTCCCATCTCAACTTTGATGTCCGTCTCTTCCATATTTGCGAAGAGCGTGCTGATTTTACTCCCAGCCGTCTGCATATTGGCCAGAATCTGATCGAGCTTGCCATCCGCTTTCGCGCCCCTGATTGAAACCGATAAAAATAGAACTGCGATTATAAAATTTGCGCTGATTCGCTTCATCCCTGAAACTCCCATTGATCTCTATTCATCAACCGTACTCGGACTTTGCTTTACTTCTCCCAAACGAGGTATCCGGTCGGCTGTTTCGAATTGTCCACCACGTCTTCTACCCTAATAACTTCAACCTTGCGCCCGGCTCTCGTAGAAAGCAACTCGCTAATTCTCTGCTGTAAACGGTCAGCCTGAACCTCGCCTACTTCGTCGCGAGTCACGTAAACAGGCGAGCCGTGTTGTTGATACGTGCTGCCTTCTCGCTGGCTGTGAAAAATTTTGTTCGGCGCGAAGAAGATGAACGCGAGTATCAGCACGACCATTATGTCGTACTGCCACGTCGCCCGCTCATATGACCAGAAGAGAACCTTCTTCAGTGTCGCCAGCACTAGTTTCATCGTTTCACTTCCTGCCAGACTCGCCTACGACTTGCCCGTCGCGCATCTCTATTATTCTATCTGCTCGCGCCGCCGCCTCAGGGTTGTGCGTGATCATTATTATCGTCTGCCCAAGCTCTTTATTCAGTTTGCGCAGCATATCGAGCACCACCTGAGAATTCTCGCTGTCGAGATTGCCCGTCGGTTCGTCCGCCAGCAGTATGGCTGGCTGATTGATTATCGCGCGAGCCAGCGCAACGCGTTGCTGTTCTCCGCCTGATAGTTCAAGCGGCTTGTGGTGCATCTTGTTTTCAAGCCTGAGAAGTCTCAGCACCTCGCGCCTACGCTCAGGATTGCCGCCATTGGCGCTGCTTGAATGGATTCGCTCCGCCAGTTTGAGGTTGCCCTCTGCCGTGAGCGTAGGAAAGAGATTGAACCGCTGAAATACGAACCCTATCTTGCGCCGCCTCAGGTCAGTCCTTTCAGCATCGCTCATCCGCGTGAGGTTTTCGCCGTCAATGATAACGCTGCCCGACGTTGGCTGAAGCATCCCGCCGACTATGTGCAAAAACGTTGACTTGCCGCAACCAGACGGACCCATTATTGCGACGTACTCGCCGGGCGCTATCTGGACGCTTATGCCGCGCAGCGCATTCACGTCGACCTTGCCAACGTGATAGACCATCTTCAAATCAATTGTCTCTAAGACTGGCTCCATAAAAACAGTGGTCGGTGGTCAGAGGTCGGAGGGGGCAGGATCGGATGAATTTCAAATCTGAAATATCAAATCTCAAATTCACTGAACCCTGACCACCGACCCCTGGCCACTGCTTAATCATAACTTATCGCTTCGACAGGATCGAGGTTCGCCGCGCGCATCGCGGGATAAAGCGCGCCGAGTATGCCGCCGAGCAGTCCAATGCCTGCCGAGATCAATAACCACTTCGGCTGCAGGTCAAATTTCAATCTTGTGTTTGCCTCAATGATATTCTTGCCGATTATCGCAACGAGATAGCCGAACGCGACGCCAAGCGCGCTTATCAGCGCGGCTTCTTTCTCAATTGCCATCACGATGAATCGCTTCGACGCGCCGAGACTTTTCAATATTCCAATTTCGCGCGTGCGCTCGATTATCGTCGTGTACATTCCGAGCAGTATCACGAGCGTGCTTATCACAAGAGCAAGCCCGATGACTACATTTAGAAAAACTTCGACTGGACCGATGCCCTGCGAGTAGAGTGCGGGTATCTCGCTCGTGTGCACGACCGTTGCATCCGGGTAATTCTTTTTCAAATCTGCGATGACCTGCTGCGCCATCTCAGGCTTGATGCACTTGACCATTATGAAAGTGCAATTTTCGGCGTTGTCGGCGCCGCCCAGTAATTCCTGCATCGTGTAGAGCGGAATCTTGACGCGCGCAAGCATCGAAGGCTCGTAGATGCCGACCACCGTGAATTCGTGCCCCAACAAGTCAATACGGCTACCGACTTTGACAGGCTGGCCATCAATTGACTTGTTGTTTTCGGCGTAGTAGCGATCAACGATGGCTTCGTATCGCGTGTTGTACTTCGGATTGATCGAGCGCCCGTCGCCAAGTGGGTCGCCTTCGACTATCTTCAATTGAGTGGTCTGGGTGAAGCTCAAGTAATCAATGCCGTCAATAAGCTCAAATCCTATGCCTGCGACGCTCGGCTTGACCCATTCGCCAACGGGAGAGGCCGCTGCAATGCCTTCGATCTTCGGCTTCGCAGGAATTTTCACAACCGAGCCGTCAGCCAGTTTTATCGGGTTGCCTGCATCATCAGTTGCCACGGTTTCAGGTCTACCTTCGACGAACTCTTTGGCAAGACCCGCGCGAAGCATCAAAGGATTTGCGCCAAAGACGGAATCACCTTTGGCGAAGAAGCGTATTTCGGCGTCAACATTCGATTGTCGCTCTGCCGCATCGCGCATAAGTCCGCGCGCGAGTCCCACAAAGAGCACCACCAGAATAACACCCAAGGCGACGCCTATGATAGCAATCGCGGTGCGAAGCGGGCGTTGTTTTATGTTGGCTACAATGAGGCTGTCCATCTCTCAATGCTTCGGCATAAGCGAGTTAGGTTTTTGTTTCTGACTGGCGGGAGCTTTCGGCACTGTTTCTGCATTCGTCTTTCGCGGCTCGTCCATGTTGATCTCCTTCAGGTGATCCGTGTTCTCAAGCTGAAAAACGGTTTCAGGCAAATCGCCGTTAAGCTCAATCGTCTCTTTATCCATATCGAGCACGAGCTTGTAACCGTCGGCGCGGCGGTCGACCGCGGCGATGCCGAACCACTCGCGATTTGTGCCGGCGACCGTGTGCCATTCCGAATAGGTTATGTCGCTTGCGAGCCTGCCATTTCCGTTCTCGAATGTCTGCTGGCGGACGAGGGGAGCATTTCCTTGCGTGCGATCAAACCAGAACTTGCGTCTCAGTTCAGAATTTCCCTGTTCGTTTTTCTCAAAAACATAAATGACGTAATAGCTGCGTTCAATCAAGCGGTCTTTCCTGCCGGGCAAAGGCTCCGTTTGACGGACTTCTTCCCTAAAGACGCTTGTGCGATCCGTAATCGGCTTTATCAAGAATGCATCGGTGATGTGCTGAGGCCGCATGTTGACCAGTCCGCCCGCTCGCTGAATGTCTTTGTCTTTGACATCCATAACCTCTTCGGCGCCCATGCGCTCGATCTCTTTCACATTGCTGCCGTAGATAAAACTTCGTTTGTCGTCCGGGTAAAAAACTGCGAGCTTGAATCCCTCGCCATTGCTGAACATATCCGCAACTTTTTTCCCGACAACCGGTGCGGTGACTTGAACGCGAATATTTTCAGGTCTTTTCAATCGGAGCTTGCCGATGGCGGCAGGGAACTGGTCGGCCTTCGTCACGTCTTTCGTAAAGTAATTGATGACTTGAAAGTATGAATCTGCCGAGAATGTTTGCACTTCGGCGTATGTGTTTATGCGATTAATCAGCTCATCAGTGGTCAGTGTTGCTTTGATGGGCAGCACTTCATTGACAGCCACCTTCTTAATGCAGGCTGACGTTAACAGCCCAAGGGCTAGGACCAAAATAGTGAGGACGCGAAAACCTTTCACGATCAGTTACTCCGAGAAAAAGCGCAACAGACAGAGGCCGCCATCGCTATTGAAGCAAACTTAAACGTTAACAAACGAGAGGAATGCCTGTCAACGAATCCATCCTAGCAGCGCCGCGCGCCGCGCGTCAATTATGACGCTATCTTTTAGCCCGCCGTTGCATCTAAGCGCAGGGAGAATCGGGCAACTATTCCGCTCGATTGATAAATAAGCTATGTGGACATTACTATTTCAAAAGGGAGCGATTATGCCGAGACTCAAGAAGGCGACATTGAAAGCTACTCGCGAGCTTGCTGGCGGTCTGTTTGACGAGCAGGAAGAGGCTGAGCCTTCGTTTGATGGCCTGCTCAATGCGCGCCCGCTTGCAGACCGCATGCGCCCGCGCACACTCGATGAATTCGTGGGTCAGGAAAAGATCATCGGGCCGGGCCGCGCGCTCCGAAAGATGATCGAAGAAGACCGCCTTCAATCGCTCATCTTCTGGGGACCTCCGGGCACGGGAAAGACCACGCTTGCGAGCCTCATCGCACAGAGTACCGCCGCGCGATTTGTTCCCTTCAGCGCAGTCTCATCCGGCATCAAAGAAGTCCGGCAGGTGATGGCTGAAGCCGCAGACTACCGCCGCCAGTCGGGCCGCCGCACAGTCGTCTTCATTGACGAGATTCATCGCTTCAACAAAGCTCAGCAGGATGCGTTTCTTCCTTACGTTGAAAACGGAACGATAATTCTGATTGGCGCGACGACCGAAAACCCTTCGTTTGAAGTGAACTCGGCATTGTTGTCGCGCTCGAAAGTCTTTGTGCTTGAGCCGCTATCGGTCGAGCACATCATCTTGATACTTAAGCGAGCGCTTGAAGATAAAGAGCGCGGCCTTGGCGATGTTCGGGTTGACGCGCCTGATGACGTGCTGCGCACAATAGCCGCATACGCGTCGGGCGATGCGCGAGTCGCATTGAACACGCTTGAGCTTGCCGTTTCAATTGCTGAGCCTGACGGCATCGGCGCGCGATTTATAACTGAAGAAGTTCTGCGCGAGGCAATGCAGCGCGCCGCTCTTCGATACGACAAAGCGGGCGAAGAACATTACAATCTGATTTCTGCATTCATCAAATCGGTTCGCAACTCTGACGCAGACGCGGCGGTCTACTGGCTGGCGCGAATGCTTGAGTCGGGCGAAGACCCGATGTTTGTCGCAAGGCGACTGGTCATTCTCGCTTCGGAAGACATAGGATTGGCTGACCCTGCTGCGCTAACGATTGCAGTAGCGGCGATGCAGGCGACGCATTTCGTGGGACTACCGGAAGCGAAGCTGCATCTAACTGAGGCAACGATTTATCTTGCGCTCGCGCCGAAATCAAACGCAGTGATTGAGGCATACATAGCCGCGCAGCGCGACGCGATGGAAACCGAGCGCGAGCCTGTGCCGATGCACCTGCGCAACGCGCCGACTTCGCTGATGAAGCAATTCGGTTACGGGCAGGGTTATCAATACTCGCACCTGTTTGAATCGGGCCGCGCCGACGAGATGGAGTGTCTGCCCGAATACCTGCGCGGGAAAAAGTATTACAAGCCGACAAAAAGGGATAAGGTTCCATCTACAAAGGGCACAAAGAGCACGAACGATTGATCGTTATTGCTTCGTGTTTCTTTGTGCATAAATGAAGGAGGGCGCTTATGGCCGAAGTAATCGTCAAGTCGGTTGATTATTTGAAGCAGGAGATAACCGCCGGGTCGCACACGCTGATTGCAGATGAGCCGAAAGATGTTGGCGGAAGCGACGCCGGGCCTGATCCGTATTCGCTGCTGCTCGCTGCGCTCGGCGCTTGCACTTCGATGACGCTGCAAATCTACGCGCGGCGAAAGGGCTGGCCTCTCGAAAAAGTTGAAGTGAGCCTCAGAAATTCGCGCATTCACGCTGAGGACTGCAAAGAGTGCGCGACCAAGCAGGGACAGATTAACCGCATCGAAAGATACATCTCCGTGACAGGGCCGCTCACCGATGAGCAGAAAGCGCGATTGCTTGAGATAGCCCAGAAATGCCCCGTCCATCGCACACTCACGTCAGAAATCTCAATAGTTGATTTTATGGATTGAAGGTGCGCCATGCCTACAACTGAAATCACCATCTCCACTCGACACGACAAGCAGGTGTTGGACATAACCGACCGTGTTGAGAAGTTCGTCGCGCAAACAGAAATCCATGATGGTCTGTGCAACATCTTCGTCGCGCACACGACTGCGGGACTCACAACGGGCGAAGCAATCGAAGGCACGGACGAAGACTTGATGGATACGCTCGTGCAGATGATTCCCGAAATAAAGTTCCGCCACGCGCATGATCCGAGTCACGCGCCCGACCATATGATTAGCTCAATCATCGGCGCGAGCCTCACGGTTCCCATTCAAAAAGGGAAGCTGCGGCTCGGAACGTGGCAGCGCGTCTTGCTTGTCGAATCGAACGGCCCGCGCGAAAGGCAAATCGTCGTGACGGTCCTTCCCGCCTAGCTTTCAAACTGCGCGATGATATAATCAGATTTAATTGACATCTGTGGACAGCTTGCCTTGTGCGCGTTCGTTGACAACGTTGAATCCAGTCTGTAGATTCAATCGTTGCGCCTGGATGCTGAAATCGTCGCTATGGGAACCAGACTTGAGCCGATTCGAAAAGCAGCATTCTGAAAAAAAGCGATAATTTGACTCGACTCCATGCGGGCGATAAGATTTTTTTAGGACTTATTGCAATGGTATTTGAAGCCAATCAGACGAGCGCCGCCGCGCGCGGCTTTCATTTAAGAAAGAGAGTTACTAATGGCTGTTGAATCGAAGGTTGGCGAAAACATAATCACCACGACAGTGAGCGCGCTTGCCAACTGGGCGCGCAAGGGGTCGCTCTGGCCTATGCCGTTCGGCACGGCCTGCTGCGCCATTGAGTTCATGTCAGTTGTCTCGGCCCACTACGACCTTGCGCGATTCGGCGCTGAGGTCGTGCGCTTCTCGCCTCGTCAATCCGATTTGATGCTCGTAATGGGAACCATCACCGATAAGATGGTTCCGGTCATGAAAAAAATCTACGACCAGATGCCTGAGCCGAAGTGGGTCATCTCGATGGGCGCGTGCGCGACTTCGGGCGGCTTCTATCGCGCTTATCACGTCGTGCAGGGCATTGACGAATTCATCCCCGTTGACGTTTATATACCGGGCTGCCCTCCTACGCCTGAAGGCGTGCTTCAGGCCGTCATGATGATTCAAAAAGAGATCGAGAAGGAATCAATCCTCGACGCCGAAGCGCGTGAGCAGTTGCGCGAGCGTATGCGCAAAGAGATAACCGAGAGCGCGCCAAAGCCGTTGCTGCTCGCTGAACAGCAGGCGCGCGAGGCTATGCATCTGGTTCAAATCACGCGCGAGCCTGCTTCGCCCAAGAATCCAGTCGTCAGTTTTTTGGAGGGCCGATTCAAAGAAGAAATTCTCGACGTAAACGATTTTCGCGGCGACCTCGCAATCACCGTTCGGCCTGACCGCATAACGGAAATCTGCCGCGCGCTCAAAGAAGAGCCAACGACTAAATTCGATCTGCTCAGCACGATCACGGGCGCGGATTATCTCGGCTATCCTGAAAAGAAACGCGAAGAGCGATTCAACGTCGTCTATCACCTCTACTCGATAGATCACGGCCATCGCGCGCGCGTTAAGGTCCCGCTTGCGGAGTCGGCTCCTGAAATTGACTCCGTCTCGTCTGTGTGGAAGACGGCGAACTGGTGGGAGCGTGAGACATTCGATATGTTCGGCATTCGCTTCCGTAATCATCCAGACCTGCGCCGCATCCTCACGCACGAAGAATTCGTCGGCCACGCGCTGCGCAAAGACCACGATCCCGGCGCGCGAACGCCGCTTTCGCGCGATTACAAATTGCCGATTGAATACAAGACTCGATGGGAAGGTCACGAGCAAGATCGCCTTGCGCCTGAGCCTACGATTGTCAACATAGGCCCGTCGCATCCGGCCACGCACGGCACGCTTCGCATCGTCTGCCGATTAGACGGCGAAAAGATTGTCGAGGCGGATGTTGAGATAGGCTACCTGCACCGCTGTTTCGAGAAGATGGCCGAAACACATCAATGGAATCAGGTCATCCCGTACACGGATCGCCTGAATTACATGTCGTCGTTTCTGAACAACGTCGGCTATGCGTGCGCGGTTGAAAAGCTGCTGGGCATCGAAGCGCCGAAGCGAGCGCAGTACATTCGCATCATACTCGGAGAGCTTTCGCGCATAATGGATCACATGGTCTGCATCGGGACGAACCTCGTTGATCTGGGCGCGATAACGAATTTCTGGTACACGTTCGAGCCGCGCGAAGAGATTTATGATCTGCTCGAAATGACCGCAGGCGTGCGGATGATGGTTAGCTATGTTCGCGTGGGCGGGCTTGCTTCGGACATTCCGAAGGATTTCATTCCGCGCTGCCGCGAAGTCTTGAAGCGGTTGCCGCGATATATTGACGATGTTCACAAGCTGAACACGAACAATCGCCTGTTCAAACAGCGCGCGGTTGGCGTGACTGAAATCAGCGCGAAGGATGCGATTGACTGGGGATTCACGGGGCCGATGCTGCGCGCGGCGGGCGTGCCTTACGACATTCGCCAGAATCATCCTTATTCGGGCTACGACGATTTCGATTTTGAGGTGCCGGTAGGCAATCGCGGCGATCTGTATGACAGGTACCTAGTGCGAATGGAAGAGATGCGGCAGAGCCTGAGAATCGTCCATCAGGCGCTTGAGAATTTGCCTGAAGGGCCAGTGCAGGTTGATGACAGAAGGATTACGCTTCCGCCCAAGCGCGGCGTCTATACCAACATCGAAGACCTGATGAATCACTTCAAGCTGGTTATGCACGGGATACAACCGCCGCCGGGTGAAGTCTATGGCTACACGGAAGCCGCCAACGGCGAGCTTGGATTTTACATCGTAAGCGACGGCTCGATGCGCCCGTGGCGCGTGCACTGTCGCGGGACGTGCTTCCCGTTGTTTGCGGCTTACCCGAAGATGATCGAAGGCCATCTTGTCGCCGATGCGATTGCGGCGCTCGGCAGCTACAACATCGTGGCGGGAGAATTAGACAGGTAAAGCTATGGCAATCGAATTCAGCGAAGACGCGATGCGTCGTTATGAGCGGATACTGAGCCACTATCCCGAAAAGCGCGCGGCTGTAATACCTGTGCTTCATCTGGCGCAGCGAGAGTTCGGCTGGATTTCTGATGAAGTCGCCGAATACATCGGCAACTTGATGGGCTATCCGCCTTCAGACATTCTGAGCGTCGCGACCTTTTACACGCTGCTGCGCAAGAAGCCCGTCGGCAAATATCATCTTGAGATATGCCGCAATGTCAGTTGCTGGATGAAAGGCGCGACCCAATGCATCGAAGAAGCGCGCCGCATACTCGGCACAAAGCCCGACGAAATCACGCCCGACGGGATGTTCAGTTGGAACGTGACCGAGTGCCTTGCATCCTGCGGGACGGCTGTTGCGATGCAGGTGGGCGACCGATACTTTGAAAACCTCACGCCCGAAAAGATGGGCGAAGTCATCGAGAAGCTGCGCAATGAATAAACAGATACTTCTGGCGAACATCAACATGCCCGGCATCAACACGCTCGAGGGCTACCGCAAGGCCGGCGGTTATCGCGCGCTTGAAAAAGCATTGCAGATGGAGCCTGCGGCGATAATCGAAGAGGTGAAGACGAGCGGGCTGCGCGGGCGAGGCGGCGCGGGATTTCCTACGGGGATGAAATGGGGATTCGTCCCGCGCAACACGGGCAAGCCGACCTATCTGCTCTGCAACGCAGACGAAAGCGAGCCGGGCACGTTCAAAGACCGCCTCCTGCTTGAACGACTGCCGCATCTTCTCATCGAAGGCATGGCGATTTCGGCTTATGCGCTCGATTGCCATCTTTCGTATATCTACATGCGCGGCGAGTTCGGCTTTTTGGAGGAGCCAATCGAGCGCGTTCTCGAAGAAGCATACGAAGCGAAGATACTCGGCCCGTCCGTTATGGGCAAAGATTACGCGCTCGACATTCACCTGCATCTCGGTCAGGGCGCGTACATCTGCGGCGAAGAGACCGCGCTGATCGAATCCCTCGAAGGCTACCGCGGCTATCCGCGCATCAAGCCGCCTTTCCCTGCGGTTCAGGGGTTGTTCGCTTCGCCCACAGTCGTCAATAACGTCGAGACGCTTTGCGCCGTCCCGTGGATTATTGAAAACGGCGGCGCAGCTTATGCTGCAATCGGAACCGAAAAGAGCAAAGGCACGAAGCTCTTTTCAGTATCGGGCGACATAAACAAGCCGGGCGTTTATGAAGTTGACATGGGCTATCCGCTTTTGGATTTCATCAACAACGAATGCGGCGGGATGCTTGAAGGGCGCAGGCTGAAAGCCGTGATACCGGGTGGCTCATCCGTTCCCGTGCTTCGAGCGGAAGAATGCGAAGGCGTGTTGCTCGATTACGAATCGTTGTTGAAAGCAGGCTCGATGCTCGGCTCAGGCGGGATGATCGTCTTCGACGATACACGCAAGATGCCCGAGGTGCTTTCGGTGATTGCAGACTTCTACGCGCACGAATCGTGCGGGCAGTGCACGCCGTGTCGCGAAGGGACGGGCTGGGCCGCGAAGGTTCTGCGCAACGTCATCGCGGGAAAGGGAAAGAAGTCAGACCTCGATTTGCTGTTGAAGATTGCCGATATGATGGAGGGCAAAACGATCTGCCCGCTGGCGGACGCTGACGTGATGCCGATTCGCAGCTTTGTGACAAAGTTCCGCAGCGAGTTTGAAGCATTGTGCGCAGGATAGTGAAGGAGGCAAATGGATAGCTCTTCGGATTTCAAGATGGATAAAACCGCTTTTTCAGTTGTATCGTTGACAGAAGCGGACGACGAGAAGGAATACTGGCTGTCGAAAACGCCTCATGAGCGTTTGCGTGCAATTGAGCAAATAAGGCAAACCATCTATGGCTACGACCCTGCTACCGCCCGACTTCAAAGAGTTTTTGAAATTGCTCAACGCGAACAACGTTGAGTATTTGCTTATCGGAGGCTATGCGGTCGGCTACTATGGTTATGTTCGCGCTACGGCAGATATGGATGTCTTGATCGGTTCTAACCCGGAGAACGCTGCCAGAGCCGTTGCTGCGTTACACCAGTTCGGTTTTGATGTGCCAGAATTATCTGTGGAATTGTTTTTGAAGCAAGAGAGCATTGTCCGTTTGGGCGAGCTTCCTTTTCGCATTGAAATTGTTACGAGCATTTCAGGTGTCAGCTTCGATGAATGCTATCGAGAGCGAATTGTGGACACGATTGACGGGGTTGAAGTTCCAATTATCAGCCTGCGCCATTTGAAGATTAACAAGAAGGCAAGCGGCAGGTTCAAGTATCTTGCCGATTTAGAGCATTTGCCTTGAAGTTGGAAAACTGAGCGATGCCAAAATTCATTCTTAACGATCAAGAGATTGAAGCAAAGCCGGGGCAGACCATCATTCAGGCTGCTCAGGACCACGGCATAGAGATACCGCATTATTGCTATCATCCCGACCTTCCGATTGACGGGAACTGTCGCATGTGCCTTGTCGAAGTCGAGAAGATGCCCAAGCTGACTACGGCCTGCACAACCGTCGTCAGCGAGGGCATGATCGTGCGCTCGAACAATGACCGTGTCAAGACAGCCGTGCGCGGCGTGCTTGAGTTTCTGCTCATCAATCATCCGGTAGATTGCCCCGTCTGCGATCAGGCGGGCGAATGCCGCTTGCAGGATTACTACATGGTTTACGGCCTGCACACGAGCGAGATACCGCTTGAGATGAAGGTCCGCAAGCGCAAGGTGATTGATCTGGGCGAGATGGTCGTGCTCGATCAGGAGCGGTGCGTGTTATGCTCGCGCTGCATAAGGTTCTTCGAGAATGTCACGGGCACAGGCGAGATGCAATTTTTCGGGCGCGGCGACCACGTCGCCATCGGCACGTTTGAAGATCGCCCGCTCGACAATCCTTATTCAGGCAACGTTGTTGACATCTGCCCGGTCGGCGCGCTCACGTCCCGCGACTTCCGATTCAAGTGCCGCGTCTGGTTCCTGCACAGCACTGATACGGTCTGCGGAGGATGCTCGACGGGCTGCAATATGCGAATTGATCACCGTGACGGAACAATCTTTCGATTGCTGCCGCGCCGCAACGTCGAGGTCAACAAGAGCTGGCTCTGCGATGAAGGCCGCATGAGCTTTCACGAGCTTAATCGCGGCGAGCGGTTGACGCTCCCGATGATGAAGGGGCGCGACGGCATGCAGGCTCCGGTCAACTGGGACGAAGCGGCGCGCTCGATTGACGCGAGGCTCAAAGAGATTGCAAACGCGAACGGCAGGGACTCGATTTTAGGATTCGCGTCGCCGTCGGCAACCAACGAAGCGTTATTCCTGTTCAAGCGATACCTTGCAGATCAACTCGGCGCGACGCAATTCGATTTCCGTTTTGATTCAGAAGACAAGACCGTCACGGAAGCCGAAGACAACATTCTTCGCCACCTAGACAAGCATCCGAACTCGATGGGCGCAATCAAGCTCGGATTGATTAGCGATAACCTCAAGGGCATCGCGGGCGCAATCGAAGCGGCGCGAGCTGGGCGCATCAAAGCCGCAGTGATTATCTATTTCAAGCCGCTAGTGACGCGCCCGGACGACGCGGAGAAAGAATCGCGACTGGCTGAACTCATCAACGCGCTTGAATACTCTGTCGTGCTTGCGGCGCACAAGGCTGAATGGCAAAAAGCGGCGAGCGTCGTGTTGCCCGTCGCCGCGTGGTCTGAAGAAGACGGCTCATACATGAATTATCAAGGCCGGGTGCAACTCGCCGGAAAAGCGATTGAGCCGGGCGGCGACATCCTTCCCGTTTGGGAAGTCTTCGCGATGCTGCTTCACGTGAGCGGGGCCGACGCGCGATGGATGTCGCCCGGTGATGTTTTTGAAACGATGTCCGTAAGCGCTCCGGCGTTTCGCCTTGTCACGGTTGACGATGAGCGAAAGCCCGACGCGCTTCCGACAGCATAGTAAGGGCAGGGCTTGTCCCTGCCCGGATTGCTTATTCATCGTGCTTCGCACGATTCGGGCAGGGACAAGCCCTGCCCCTACAAGGTTATGAAAAGACCAGCCAAAGTCGTAAACGTAGCAGACCGCGCGGCGAAGGAGACTTCGTTCGCTAAAGAAGTCCTCGCGCCGCTCGCGGGAATGGGATTGACCATGGCTCGAATGGTCGAAAACCTCACGGGCAAAGTCAGCCCGACGATAAGCTATCCCGAAGAGCGACGATCATACTCAGACCGCTATCGAGGCGCGCACATTTTGACGGCGCGCGAGGACGGCACGCCGCGCTGCGTTGCGTGTTATATGTGCGCGACCGCGTGCCCTGCGGATTGCATCTACATCGAGGCGAAAGAGGTTGACAACCCGCTGATTGAAAAAGCGCCCGCGCGATTTGAGATTGATATGCTGCGCTGCGTCTTCTGCGGCTTCTGCGTTGATGCCTGTCCCGAAGAGGCAATCATCATGAGCCGCGAGATGGAAATCTGCGCCTATACGCGCGAAGAGACGCTGTGGGGAATTGACCGACTGATGAAGCGGCCTGAGCTGCCGGAGTTCGGGCTTGGTTATCGTCCGCACGAAAAGCTGATTGACAGCACGCTCGCCTTCGTCCCGAAAGAGCGGGTGCGAAAGAAACTTGCGGGACGTGTGACGCTTAAAGAAGACGCGACGATGATTCCGCATCTCACTTTCGATCCAGATGAAAAGCGCAATGAGGATTGAAAAAGATTCGCTCGGTGAGCGCGAAATTCCGAAGGATGTTTATTACGGCATCCAGACCGCTCGCGCCATAGAGAACTTTCCCATCTCAGGCTGGAAGCCTTACCCTTCGTTTGTCACCGCGACTGTTCAAATCAAGAAAGCAGCTGCTCGCGTAAATCGAGAGCTTGGCGCGCTCGATAAGAAACTCGCTGAAGCAATCGAACAGGCAGCCGATGAAGTTCTTTCAGGCAAGCTGCGCGATCAATTTGTGGTTGATCCGTTTCAGGCGGGCGCGGGCACTTCGCACAACATGAACACGAACGAAGTTCTCGCCAATCGCGCGATTGAAATACTGGGCGGAGAGAAGGGCGATTACTCGGTTGTCCATCCGAACGATCACGTCAACATGGGCCAGTCA
Source organism: Blastocatellia bacterium (assembly GCA_035575515.1). Taxonomy (GTDB): domain Bacteria; phylum Acidobacteriota; class Blastocatellia; order UBA7656; family UBA7656; genus DATLXU01. The sequence goes on along the minus strand of DATLXU010000109.1, from coordinate 51,710 downwards.
ACGAATGACGTTATCCCGACAGCGATGCGGCTGGCCGCGCTCGAACAGGTCGGCCAGTTGATTCCTGTGTTGGATAAGCTCACAAATTCATTTCATAAAAAATCTGTAGAATTTGATGCGATAATCAAGTCGGGCCGCACTCATTTGCAGGATGCCGTCCCCCTACGATTGGGCCAGGAATTCGGGGGCTACGCGACTGCGATTGGTAAGAATAGAAATAGAATCGAGCAAGCGGCTGACGAATTGCGCGAGCTTGGTCTTGGCGGCACTGCGGTTGGGACGGGACTTAACGCCGCGCCCGGTTATCGCCGTCGTGTCGTTGAAGAATTGAGCCGAATTACTGGCCAGCAGCTTCGACAGACCGAAGACTACTTCGAAGCGATGCAGAGCATGTCGCCGTTTGTGAATCTGTCCGGCGCGCTGCGGACGCTTGCGACAGACGTTATTAGAATAGCGAACGATTTGCGATTGCTCAGCTCGGGGCCGAACACCGGACTTGCCGAAATAAATCTGCCTGCGGTTCAACCCGGCTCCTCGATCATGCCCGGCAAGGTCAATCCCGTGATGGCCGAGATGACCAACATGGTCTGCTTTCAGGTGCTCGGAAACGATTTGACCATCACGACAGCCGCGCAGGCCGGGCAGCTTGAATTGAACGTGATGATGCCTGTCATCGCATTCAATCTTTTGATGTCGCTGACGATTCTGACTAATTCCCTGAAGGTTTTCACCGAACGATGCGTTGACGGCATCACAGCGAATGAAGAACGATGCCGCTGGTACGTCGAGCACAGCGTGTCACTTGTGACGGCGCTCAATCCGCGAATCGGCTACGCCCGCGCGGCTGAGATTGCAAAGCTCGCGATTAAGAAAGGCAAGACCATCCGCGAGACGATTGAAGAAGAGGGATTGCTTGCGCCCGATGAATTGACAAAAGTCATGGACACATACTCAATGACTGAGTACAATGACGAATCTTAAACAGTAGGCAGTTAAAGGCAAATTATGGATGACGAAGGTCATAGATTCTTCTTCATATTCAAACAACTGCCTACTGCCCACTAATGCTTGACTGTTGGCCTTAAATCGGCCAAATTTGTAGTGAACAGAGGCTCTGTATTATCCCTGCTGAAATCCTGAAAGGAGGCTTAGGCTTAAATGACATACGTTATTGCGGAACCCTGCATAGGGACGAAGGACACGGCGTGCGTGGACGTTTGCCCGGTTGACTGCATTCACCCTCGAAAGGATGAACCAGAATTCGAGACATCGGAATTGCTCTACATAAACCCGGATGAGTGCATTGACTGCGGCGCGTGTGAACCGGCCTGCCCTGTCCAGGCGATCTTCACCGAAGACGATCTCCCGGAGCAGTGGAAGCATTTCACGCAGATAAACGCCGATTACTACAAATGAAGCGAGTGAGGAGTCAGGAGTTTGGCTTTCGTGATTTGTGAACCCTGCATCGGCGCAAAGGAACTCTTCTGCGTTGATGTTTGTCCCGTTGATTGTATTCAGGGCGGCCCGGATGAAGAGCAGATGTACATAGACCCTGCTGTTTGTATTGATTGCGCCGCGTGCGAGCCTGTCTGCCCTGTGTCAGCAATCTTTCTTGAGGCCGATGTCCCGTCGAAGTGGCAAAGCTACATCAAGAAGAACGCTGACTTCTTCAAGTAGAAGAACGCAGCCTCGCATCGGTTGCGAAAGCTGGCATTGACCGGGAATCATTCTGAGCAGAAATAAAAGAGCCGTCGAAGATCATTTCAGCCGACGGCTCTTTTGATTCTTGCTCGGCAGAGTTGCCGGACGCTCTGAATTCAGGCTCGGAAATTCTTCATGTTATGGAGCAATAGCTTCTTGCCTTCCTGAAATCGCACTTCGATCTTGTTGGGCGGAAGGGAAGACTCAACCGCGCCAAGCCCAAACTTCGGATGGTTGATGACATCTCCAGCCGCGAAGCTTGTGTTCATATCGTAGGACTTGACGGGGCGTTTGGGATCAATGGCAAATGCTGTTGATTCTTTCGTTCGCCTCGACGCTCTGGTCGCGCCTGATTTTGTGGTGCGCACAGTCGCGGCTGGCTTTGTCGTTCCGCTTGAGACGGGCTTGAAATTGTGAGTGCTGTTGCACATTGAACAGGTGACGCGGCGAACGATGTCGCCATCCATTGCTGCTACGATGTGCGTGCGCTCGATCTTGCACTTGCCGCAGTATGAGTTTATTTCCTGGCCGACTCGGTGCTTTCTGTAAAGCATAAATTGAGTATAGCAGCAGCCGCTCCCGACTTCCAGTTGAGTAGCATCGCTATAACAACTCTCTGAGCTTGCGCGCGGCGCGATAATGAACGCCTGTTGATTCGCTCGGAACCTCGCCCGGTCGAAATAGTCCGTCAACCCACCGCAGGTATTCGCCGATGGCGCGCTTGGCCGCAACTTTTTTTTCAATCCCGCCGCGAGACTGGTTGGCTGTGATGTGATAAACGAATCCGTCCGCGCCAAGATAGACGCAATCCTCCCATAGTCCCTTCTTCAGCTCGCGGCCCTCGCATCCAAGTAATGTGCCTGCAAGGGCCGCTTCGGTCGCGTCCTTTTTCAACTGACCTTTGTTCTGCATAGCACATTTCTACCCAAAAGCGCGCACGCGCGCAATGTAATAGTGACCAACGCGCGGCTGTGTTAATCTCAAATGTGTGGGGCCGATTCGTAAATCAGCGACGGAGAACTCGCGCCAATGATTAATATCTTCTCAATTAGATGCGGCCTTGCTTTCGCGCCTTATCTAGTGGAAAGCGTCGCGCAATTTCTCGATGGCGGTGCGGTAGCGTCTCGTGTTGTCAGACAAGGCGGCAGCGGATTGATAATCAGATCAGACGGCGATGTGATGCTCAGGTTTCAGAATCGAGAGGTGGCGCTTGCGCTGGCAGACGTTCGCCATTATCGCGCGACGATTCAGTTCAGGATGAGTTCTTATGAGATCGAGCGGATGCAGGACGAAGTTGTGATGTCAAATTTCGGCAGCAATCTCGTGCTGTCGCATCCGCAATCTGAGTTGTGGCTTGAGCGAAAACATTTGCGCGAGATGCTCCGCGCTTACAAAGAAGGCTCGGTCAATGAGGATGTTCAGGCTCGGCTGCCTGATTGGTTGAGCATCTCGACGGGCGCGGGAAGATTGCTCGTAAGCGACGGGCGAAATGGCCGGTGGGTTCTGCTTGGCTCTGACCACATTGCGGAGCTTGGGCGCAGAGTTGATTTGCTCGACGAGACGCGCGAGCCTGCGCCGAAGGATTTGCCGCCGACGATTGCGCTCAAAGGTATGACCATTCATTTGCAATCAGCATTCAAGCTGGCCGAAACGCTCGAAGCATTCGCGCAGTCGGGCGAGGTCGCGCCGTTTGATGAAGCCACGCCAATGTTTTCTTTGAGCGCACGAAGATCAATTGAAGGAATCGAGTTGAGAGATTCCGATAAACGGGTTGCGCTGACACGCAAAGAATCGGGCAAATGGGCGGAGATTATACGAAGCGAGCTTGAGCGATTTAACGCGAGTAGTGTGGAGCGCGGGCGCATCAGAACCGTGTTTGCAAATGGCGAGCGTGGCCGCTGGGTTTTGCAGTGGGGCGATGGAGTCTTTGTGCCCGAAGAGTTGTTATCGCAAAATGGGTTTCAAGCTAATGCGCTACTCAATGAGAAAGGAGCCGCATTGAAGATAGGGCGTGTGGATGAATTTACCGTTATGCTTGCGGCATCAACGGGCGCGTGCGTTGCGCTCAACGAATCTGAATCCGGGCAGGTATTTCAACAGCGCAGTGCGTGAGACCGTTTTTTAGAGTCGTGCCTTGCCTTCGAGGTTAATGTTTTCGAGCAGGTGGCCCATCTTCTCTTTTTTCGTTTTCAGGTAATTAAGCGAGGTTTCGTCAGGCTCGACTTCAATCGAGACGCGTTCGACTATCTCAAGGCCTGCCGCTTCGCAGGCTGCGATCTTATCGGGATTGTTAGACATTAACCTTATGCGACGCAATCCTAGTTGTTTCAGTATCTCAGCGCAGCATTCGTACTGGCGCAGGTCTGCTTCAAAGCCTAGCGAGAGGTTCGCTTCAACTGTGTCCTGTCCTGCGTCCTGCAACTCGTAGGCTCGAATCTTGTTTATAATGCCGATGCCTCGACCTTCCTGCTGCTGATAGATAATCACGCCGTGGCCTTCCTCTTGAATCATCTTCATTGCGCGATCAAGCTGGCGGCCACAGTCGCACTTGAGTGAGTGAAACACATCGCCCGTGAGACATTGCGAGTGGATGCGAACGAGGCTTGGCTTTTCAGGGTCAAGCTCGCCTTTTACGAGTGTCGGGAACTCTTCACCCGTCAGTTTGCTCCTGAATCCGATTATCCGAAACGCGCCGAAGCGCGTCGGCAGATTCGCTTCGGCGACTCTTTCAACGCCCGCGCATTCTTTTTTTGAATTGCCGTTGGTCTTGCTCATAATACATTCTCACGCAATCTCGTCAACTGAAAGGATTGTAGTAACCCGCATCAGTGGGGTCAAGTTACCCTGCTAACATTAATCTTCGTTAATTCAGGCAATCGCATATTGCGCTCTTTCGAGGGTTATTGGTATATTGCGCACGTAGGTGAAAGCAGTGAACGACGCCGAACGCACAGTAAAGCTCGACCTTAGCGAGATTCCTCGTTCGGTCTCGAAGCGGCCTCTGCTCGTCGTATTGCAGGGCCAAACCATCGGGCAAACCGTTCAACTGGAGAAAGAGAGCACGATAATCGGTCGCGGCTCGCAGGCAGACCTGATGCTGCGCGACGAAATCGCTTCGCGCCTTCACGCCGAAATCGTGCGCATCAACACGGGCGAGGTCGTTGAGTATTACGTCAACGATCTCGGCTCCACCAACGGAACTTACCTCAACAGCGCGAGAGTCACGTCGCAGCAACTCTTGCAGGACGGCGACAAGATCAAAGTCGGCAACCATCTGATCAAGTTCGCTATCCTCGACGAGTTCGAGGCTGAATTTCAGGAGCGGTTGCACGAGATGATTCAGCGCGACGAACTGACAGGGCTTCGCTCACGCCGCAGCCTGTTTGCAGACCTTGATCGCGCAATCACTCAGGCGGCTCGCGGCGACAACCCTGAGCCGATAAGCGTCCTTATGATGGACTTGGATTTCTTCAAGCGGGTCAACGACGCTCGCGGCCATATAATCGGCAGCCAGACAATTCGCGACACGGGCCACATCATTCGCGACTGCGTAGGCAGCGCGGACCTTGCAGCACGCTACGGGGGGGAAGAGTATCTTGCTTACATCAAGGGCGGGCGCGACGCAGGCTTTGAAATGGCCGAGCGCATAAGGACGACCGTTGAGGCTCATCCATTCCCGGCGTCGGCCACTGATCCAGCGCAGAAGATGCACATAACAATCAGCATCGGCGTTGCCTCGTTTCCCGAACACGGCGCGACCGCGCTCGAACTTGTTCAGAAGGCTGATCAGTCGCTTTATCGCGCGAAGCTCAGCGGCCGCAATCAGACCTGCGTTTACGACCCTGAGGTTGATAGGTCAGACTCGTTCCATCCGAAGGTTGATGTTTCGGCCATCATCTACGGTCCTGCCGACGCGCAATGACCGACACCCTTCCAGTCTTAACACAGTGATTCACTTCATTATCATAATTCGCGAGAATGTTTTATCCTGAAACATCCTGTCGTAACTGATGCGCTCTTTCTTGTGAAAATGGCCTGCATCAATGTAAGATTGAAGGCATAGCGATTGCAATCCTGAATTCCCGATTGCAGATAGTCCTCTGTCCAATCAGGGAGAATGCACATTCAGGAATAGGCGAATTTGCGCCAGAGCTTGCCGCGCGCTTTTAGCTTCAGGCTCTGCGCATTGAACGCCATGACTTTAGCAGGTCGTTGAACAGGAGAACTGAGATGATAAGGCAAAAGGCAAAAAGCAAAAGGCAGGATTCAAGAGTAACGACTTTAAATGCAGTCACGCCATCACCGCGCGATTCAGCTTTTTTGCGACGTGTTTCGATTCGTAGCTCGACGGCAAAATTGCTTCTCGCAATCTTGCCTTTTGTCTTTTGCCTTTTGCCTTTTGCCTTTCAAGCGCCTTCCGTCGCAGCGGAGTCACAGACGCAGAAGAAGGGAAAAGTTTACGTCTGCCCGATGGACCCTGACGTGCGTTCAGCCAAACCCGGCAAGTGCCCCAAGTGCGGAATGAATCTCAGAGAAGCCGATGAAGATTCAGCCGCGCCCGCAAGTCAGCCCGCTATGGGCGCAGAAAAGATGGACGGCACGACAAAGGTTCAGATCCCCGACACGGAGGTGTTGGATCAGGATGGGCGGCGCCTCCATTTTTATAGCGACCTCGTTAAAGGCAAGACCGTCGCAATCAACTTTATCTTCACGACCTGCACGACGATTTGCCCGCCGCTCACGGCGACGTTCCGCAAAGTGCAAAAGGATATGGGAGGGCGCGTTGGCCGCGACGTGGCATTGATTTCTGTGAGCGTGGATCCCGCGACTGACGTGCCTGAGCGTTTGAAAGCATTCGCCGCGAAATTTAACGCGGAACCGGGCTGGACTTTCGTGACGGGCAACAAGCCCGAAATTGACGCGCTACTCCGTGCGCTCGGCGCTTATGTCGGAGACAAAAACGATCACACGCCGATGCTGCTCGTAGGAAACGATGCGGCTCGATACTGGACGCGCGCTTACGGGCTTGCTCCCGCGAGCACGATCATTAAAGTGATTAACGAAGCAGCCGCGAAACAACCGTCGAGCGCGGGCGCTCAGGGTGCCAGTCAATAATCATTGAAAATAGATCAGGGCAAGCCGCAAAACTTCTCTGCGGAATCTTTCTCGGTAGCAGATGATGTCTCGTTCATACAGAATCCGAATCCTGATAATCACGCTGTCGCTTGTCGCTACAGTCTGGATTGCATTTGATCGTCACGCTAATGCCCAAAACGCAAAAGAACTGACGCCGCAGGAGAGACGCGGGAAGCAGATTTATCTGAAGGGCGAAAGCGAGGGCGGCGAGATAATGGCCACGCTCGGAAGCAGCGACCTCGATCTTCCTGGCACATCGTTTCCTTGCGTGAACTGTCACGGCTTGAGAGGCGAAGGCGGCGACGAGGGCGGACTCAAGCCTGCGCCGATAAACTGGGAAGCGCTCACCTCGCCGCACGAGTCTGCGCTCACGGGCAGCAAGAGAGGCCCGTACAACGAAGCGACGCTCAACCGCGCAATAACCCTGGGGATTGATGCGAGCGCAAATCGCCTGCACCCGGGAATGCCTCATTACCGAATGACTCGCGCGCAGATGGATGACCTTATCGCCTACCTGAAAAAGATTGGCAAGGAGGCGGATGCTGATCCGGGTCTCAGCGAAGATGAGATCAAAGTAGGCGCGGCGCTGCCGATGACAGGACAGCTTGCGCGAATAGGCGAAGACGTGAAAGCGGCTCTGGAAGCCTATTTCAAGGAGGTCAACGCGCAGGGAGGCATCTATGGTCGCCGCTTCGAGCTTGTCGTCGAAGACTCGCGCGGCGACGTTGCGGGCACAACAGAGGCGACTAAAAAACTTGTTGAGCAGGATAAAGTCTTTGCGCTCGTCGGCAGCTATGAGCCTGCGCGGAGCAGCACGACCAACGATTACCTGAAGCAGCAAGAGGTTCCGCTTATCGGGCCTGTGACGCTTTCGCCTCGACCGCCGACAATTCCGAACCGTTTTGTCTTTTACCTGCTGCCGAGCTTCAGCGACCAGACGCGCGCTCTGGTGGACTTCATCTCTTCCGAAGAGATGCAAGCGAAAGGGAAGGCAGCGAAGCGAATCGCCGTCGTGTTGAGCGAAAGCGATTTCGATCAGGACGCGCTTGCGGGCGTGAAAGCGCAGGCGAAGCTTGACGGGATTCAAATCGTCGCCGAACAATCGTACAAAGCGGGTAAGTTGTCTGCTTCAATGGTTGTTGCGTCAATTGCGAAGGAGAAACCAGATTATGTCTTCTTCTTCGGCAACGGCGATGACTTTGTCGCGTTTGCAAATGAGATTGACCGCGCGAAACTTGATGCCGGATTGCTTGGATCGTCCATCATGGCCGGGCGCGGAGCTTTCACGCTTCCTGCGAGCGTTGCGGCGCGGACGTTTTTGGCTTATCCTGCTTCACTGCCCACTCGTGAGGAGTTTGAGGAATTTGTCACCGTCATGCAGAAAGCGAATGCGAATATCCGCAGCGCCGCTTTTCAATCAGTTGCGTTTGCGGCGGCCAAGATTCTCGTCGAAGCGACTCGCAACGGCAGCCGCCAGATGAGCCGGGCAGTTTTAATCAACTCGCTTGAAGGGTTGAGAGATTTCAGGACCGGCGTAGTGCCGCCCGTTACGTTCGGACCTAATCGCAGAGTCGGCGCGGCTGGCTCATACATCGTTGGAGTTGATATCGTCAATAAGAGGTACGTGCCCGTGAGCGAGCGTGTCGTGCCGAAAGGAAGTCAGTAATCAGTTGGAGGAATAAATGAAGAAGTTGTCACTGGTATTTTTCGTAATAATTCTGGCCTGTTCGGTCGTCGCGCAAACTAAGAGCGGAGCGACGACAGGCAAGGCTCCGCAGAAGGCCGCGCCGGCAAAGCCCGCGCCTGCGCCTGCTGCCGCAGCCAAACAGACGCCCGCATCGCAACAGGCACAGCCTGCCGCCAAGAAAGAAGAGGATTGCGGCTGCGAAGCAAAGACCCCGCCGCCGGATGTTTTGGCCATAGTCAACGGCGTGAAGATTACTATCAAGGAAGTTGATGAGCAGATTAAGCCTCGAATCGAAGAGATTCAAAAGCAGGTCATCGAGGCGCGCAATCGCGAGCTTGATTTGCAGATAAATTCCAAGCTGCTCGAAGCTGAGGCGAAGCGGCGCGGCATCTCGTCGGCTAAACTGCTTGATGAGGAGATAATCGCAAAGACCAAGGAGCCGACCGAAGCCGAAGCGAAGGCTTTTTACGACCAGAACAAGGATCGCATTCAGGATTCATACGACGCAGTTAAGACCCAAATCATCGGCTACCTGCGCGAGCTCGAGCAGCGCGACCTTGCGAAAGCGTTTGCCGAGCGGCTTCGCGCGACGGCGCAGGTGAAAAAGATTGTCGAGAGCGTCACCCCGCCGCAAACAGACGCGGACCGAGCGCGCGTGCTTGCGACCGTCAACGGCCAGCCCATCACGTCAGGCGATATTGAGGATTCGCTCCAGCCGCTCATCTTTGAGGTGCAGGAGCAGATTTACGAGATGCGAAAGCAGCAGCTAGACATGCGAATCAACGACGCGCTGCTCGAGCAGGAAGCGCAGAAGCGCAAGGTCACGACCACGGCGCTTTTTGAAACCGAAGTGAAGGCGAAGGCGAAGCCGGTCACCGAAGAAGACGCGAAGAAGTTTTATGACGAGAATAAGGACAGGATTCAGGGCAGCTATGAGCAGGTTAAGCCGCAAGTCATCAGCTACCTTGAGACTCGCGGGATGAACAAGGCCGAAAGCGATTACGCCGATCAGTTGCGCAAGGCCGCATCAGTGCAGGTATTTCTGACTGAGCCAGAGCCGCCCGTGTTGAAGATCGCGACCGACGATCAGCCATCGAAAGGGTCTGCAACCGCGCCGGTGACAATCGTCGAGTTCACCGATTACGAATGTCCGAGTTGCGCAAATGCACAGCCCATCCTAGAAGAAGTCATCAAAGAGTATGGCGACAAGGTGAGGCTTGTGGCGCGCGATTTTCCTCTCGACCAGCACACACACGCGCTGAAAGCGGCGGAAGCAGCCGAAGCTGCGAGAGAGCAGGGGAAGTACTGGGAATACACCGCGCTGCTGTTCAAGAACCAGAAGGCGCTTGAAGTCGAGAGGCTCAAAGAGTATGCGACGCAGGTTGGACTTGATCGCGCGAAGTTCGATCAGGCGCTTGATACAGACAAGTACCTTGAACTCGTTCAGCGCGACATGGCCGATGGCCGCGCGCTCGGAGTGAACTCAACTCCGACCGTTTTTATTAACGGTAAGCGCATTCGTGAAAAGACGAAGGAATCGCTGAAAGCAGCCATTGACGCCGCTTTGAAGGATTCAGCAAAGAAGTAGAACCGGTCGCACAGACGCGGAGAAACAAAGATGCGGCGATTATTCCTGTGAAGCGAGTAATCGCCGCATTGCTTTTTGCTGTCTCATCTTTCAGTCGTGTCGCGCGACAGTGCACCTTGCGCCAGGTTTATCCTTTCGGATTTGCGCTTTCCAACTGAGCCGTCAGGTTTTTGATAATCTGCTCGACGCGCGAGCGGTATTGGGTGTTCGGCTGAAGTTGCAGGAACATATTGAAATTCTTTATAGCTTCCTGCGGCTGCCGCTTGCTCTGATAAGCGTAGCCGAGAAATTCATAAATGTCGGGCAGGTCAGGCTGCAATCTGCGGGCTGATTCAAGCAGGTTGATGGCCTCGTCCACTTGATTCAGTTTCAAGTAGGTCGCGCCCTTGTGAAAGACTATCATTGGATTATCCGGTTGAACTCTCAGCCCGCGATCAAACCAGCCGAGGGCAAGCTCATACTGGTCCTTGAAAGTATAAGCTTTGCCAAGCGTATCCATCAGCGGCGCGTCGTCGCCTCTTAAGCTTAGCGCCTTCGTGCAAAGCTCAATCGCCCGTTCAATGTGCGAGCGGTCAGCTTGCGCTGGCCGCGTGGCCATTTCAATCTCATAGAGCGTTAGATGGCCCGCTGCCAGGTTGTTCATCACAACCGGATTATTCGGATCGAGTTTCATATACTTTTCAAACTCTTCGACGGCCTTATCATACTTCTGCTGCTTCAGATACTCGAATGCAAGGATGTAATGAGGCATTGTTTGCTCAGGAGCCGTCTGAGCGCCCTCGGTCCACAACGTCATATCGTCTTTCCATACGCCGTTTTGAGCGACTGTTCTCACGGAAAGCAAAACGACTATCAGAGCAACGAGCGCGGCTTGAGCCGTGCGGCGGCCTCCGATTGTGATCCATTTTTCGATGGGTAATTTGACAATCGCCTGAGCTATCAAAAGGGAAAAGCCGAGCGACGGAATATAGACGTAGCGTTCCTGCACCATGAAGTCCACGCCGAACGCCGAAAGGTTTAGCACGGGCAGGAGGTTAATCCCGAACCAGAGGATAGCGAAACGTGAAATGCGGGAATGTCTCAACTGCCATAGTCCGAATGCAATCGCCGCAATTGCGAGCAGGGGCAGAAAGAATCTAATATCGAGCGGGCTTTGAACCAATGGAGTCGAGTGGAAGATTGACAGGTTCATCGGCCAGAACAGCAGCCCCAAATACTTGCATATAACCAGTGGAATCGTCAGCAAAACGTTCGCCAGCGGATAGTTCGTGTACTTGTTATCGCTAAGAATAAAGCCGAGAGCGTTGTAGCGGAGGCTGAAATAGAGAACCGACACCAGCAGAAACAACACGCTGAAAATGAGCGCGTCAATCCCGCGCTCTCTCAGCGGCCTTTCTTTCGGAACGAGAAACATCTCGTAGGCAGTGATGAATATCGGCAGGGCGACGGCTGGCTCTTTTGAAAACGCCGCCAGCAGAAACAGCACGAGCGACCAGATGAGATGCTTCTGCTTTCCCTCCTCGCGAAATAGCAGGTAAAGATAAAACGATGGGAAGAGGAACAGCGCAAGAAACAGATCGGTTACGCCGCTTATCCAGGCTACGGATTCGGCCCGGAGCGGATGCACGGCAAAAAGCATCGTGGCGATGGTCGTCAGTCTCAGGTCTTTTGTGATTCGCTCAAGAATAAGAAAAGCGAAATAGACCGCAAGCAAGTGCATCACGATGTTAAAGAGATGCCAGCCCGTAGGCTTATCGCCAAACAGGGTCCAGCTAGCCATCAGGTAAAGCGTGAACATCGGCCTGTAGTAAGGCGTTGTCGGCTTCAATTCTTTGGTCGGGTCTTTGTCCTGAAGCACGCGCCAGAACCATACCTCTTTTGTGAAGGCTAAGGGCAGATTCGAGAAGCTGCGGATAGTCTCGTTTTGCAGAATCTGCGTTTTGTCGTCGTAGGCAAAATCTAAAAAGAGCGTGTTTGCGAACGCCAGGAACGTCACGCCAAGTATTAATCCGAGCACCCAGTTGCGCGTTGAAGACTGGTTGACGATTGTCTTCCTTGAAGCTGCGGCGGGCGATTCTTGATTTATCTTCTTGCGGGCGCGATTCTTCTTGCTCATCTAAAAACCTTCATTAAGCCTGTGAATTATTGTCGCCTTAAAGGACTCCACTTTTGAAGTGCAAAAAATGTTATCGCGCTCCCAGAAAGGTGTCAACCAGCGGCCAAAGCAACCAAATCCACAGGCCCACATCTAATGCGGCCATTGTGAGGTGCGATATGAAAAAAGCAACAATGGCGATTTCGGGTGTGCTGCTCACTTCTATGCTTGCTCTGGTTATTGGCTGCGGAAACGCTGGCCTGCTCAACGCGCAGGCGAAGCCGCTTGTAGGCTCATTCTCAGACCAAAACACGGAACAGGCCGCGCAACAGGACGAGTCAACCGCTAAGCTCGCGCAAGCGCCTGTGATTTATGAGTCGTTCCGGTTGCAAGGCGCTAAATCTATTGCGGCGCTTAAATCGAAGCTTGGCGAAGAAGGGTTCGCAGTCGTTTTGAAGCTCAACAGACTTGATCGAGGTCACGTCCGCAGCGGCGAAATATTAATTGTGCCGTCTGAGGTTAATTTGATGCGGCTTGCGCCGTTTCCGCTTGAGCTTGAATTCGCGCGAGGGATTGAAAAACTTATACTCGTTTCGCGGCGAATCCAGGCGTTCGGCGCTTACGAATCCGGTCGGCTCGTTCATTGGGGACCGACCAGCACCGGCAAGCGCGCGACCGAGACGCCTGCTGGCATTTATTATACGAACTGGAAATCAAAGGAGACCCACAGCACAGTTAATCCGTCGTGGGTTCTGCCATGGTATTTCAACCTGGACAACTTTGCCGGCGTCGGATTTCACCAATACGACCTGCCGGGTTATCCTGCGAGTCACGGCTGCGTGAGGTTGCTCAATGAAGACGCGAAGTGGATATTTGATTGGGCCGATCAGTGGATACTGGCAAAGGGGCGCAACTCGGTCGCGGCCTATGGGACGCCAGTGATAATCTTTGGCGATTACGCTTATGGCAGGCAGGCTCCATGGAAGAGATTGGCTGAAGACGCGCATGCTTCGGACGTGACCGCCAGCGAAATCGAAGCTGCGCTCAATCCGCATCTGCCTGCAATCGAAGCGCGATTGCGCGAGCGGCAGTCAGTCATTGCCGCTGCAACGCAGACGACTGCGGCGACGGTCAGCGCCAATATACGCTGAACTCCTCTGAGGTTCGAGAGCGCAAGATGTCGTCTTGCGCTACTTTTTTCGAGTTGCCAAACCACACTGTCTTGAATCTCGTAACCTGTCCTTCCTGCCGTTCGTCTTCAATGTTATGATTCGATGCTTGCTTCGGGCCGACTACAATCGGCAGACGCACTTTTGCAAGCAAGAGCAGGAAAATCATGAGCAATCAATCCAATACTGAAACTAAACTCGCGCGTTTGCGCTACGCGGGCGGCGAGGCGTTCGTCGCAGAATCGCCTAGCGGCCACGCCGTAGTCACAAGCTTCGCGCACGAGAAAGTCACCGCGCCGACGCCGATGGAATTGCTTTTAATCTCGCTCGGTGGATGCACGGGCGCGGACATTGTTTCTATTCTCGAAAAGAAACGCCAGCGCGTTACCGGCTACGAGATAGAAGTGCGCGCCGTGCGCCGAGCCGAACATCCACGCATCTACACCGAGATAGAAGTAATTCATTACCTTCGTGGTCGCGCGCTCGACCCAAAAGCTGTGGCCCACGCAGTAGAATTATCCGAGACGAAGTATTGCAGCGTTTCCGCTATGCTCGGCGCTGCGGCCAAGATCACGATGCGCTTTGAGATCGCAAACGAAGACGAATAACAACCTTGATAAAGCTCCTGGCAATAATCAGCGGTCAACTAGAAATCTTCAAGCTAACTGCTGATCGCTGACAGCTATGTGAGTGAGGAGGAGACAAGCATGAGAAAACGAACAGCACTGATAATCGCGATATTATGCCTCGCCGCGCTCGCCGCGCAGGCGCAAACCGCGACGCAGTACCAGCAGCCGTCGGCGGACATTGTTCAGATGCTCGACGCCGCGCCGCTGCCGCAGATGCAAACGAGTCCTGATGGTCGCTGGCTGCTTTTGATGGAGCGGCCAGCGATGCCGACTATCGCGGAGATAGCGCAGCCGATGCTCAGGCTCGCAGGCACGCGAATCAGCCCGCGCACGAACGGACAGTTTCAAGCTCTTAGCATCAACAAGCTCACGCTCTTTGACCTCGCGTCGAAAAGCTCGCGTGATATTCAACTGCCCCCCGCGCCGCGACTCTCAAACGTAACGTGGTCGCCCGATGGCAAGCGCATCGCGTTCGTGCAACGACTAGATAATGCGCTTGAGCTTTGGGTCGCTGATGTCGCAACCGGAAAATCAAGCCGCGTCGCGCCCGTTCAGTTGAATACAACGACCGGTAACGCTTACGAATGGTTGCCTGACGGCAGCGGCTTCATCTGTTTGACTGTTCCAAAGGATCGAGGACCGGAGCCGAAGTTTTCTGAGGTGCCAACCGGACCGAAAATTCAGGAGACGACTGGCGTAAGCACGCCGACAGTCACGTATGAAGACCTGCTTCAAAACGCGCGCGATGAAGCGTTATTCAAATACTACTTTACATCGCAACTCGCTCGCGTTGACCTTACGGGCAAAGTAACGTCGCTCGGTTCGCCCGCAATCTTCAGCGAAGTGAGCGTCTCGCCCAACGGCCAATTGATCTTCGTCGCGCGAGTCATTCCGCCTTACAGCTACTACGTGCCTTATGAATCCTTCGGGCAAGAGCTTGAAGTATGGGATCAGCGTGGCGCGGTTGTGAAGAAGGTTGCGACTCTTGAGCTTGCGGAAAAGACTCCGATTGGCGGCGTGCGACTTGGGCCGCGTAGCGTTCGCTGGCAGCCGAACGCGCCCGCGACCCTCGTTTACGTCGAAGCTTTAGACGACGGCAACCCGAAAAAGAGAGTCCCAAACCGCGACCGTGTGATGGCGCTTGAGATGACGGGCGAGCCGCGCGAATTGTTCAAGACGGAGTTTCGATTCGCAAGCATTGATTGGACCGAGCGCGGCGATCAGATAATCTGGCGCGAGTTCGACCGCCCTTCAAGAAAAACTCGCACATACCTGCTTGACGCAAATCACCCGGATAAATCGCGGCTCGTCTTTGACGTTCTTTCAGAAGACCGCTACCGCAATCCCGGTTCGCTCGTCACGAAGACGAACAAATCTGGTCAGCGGGTCGCGCTGCAATCATCAGACGGCCAGTATCTTTATTTGACGGGGCAGGGAGCCACGCCGCAGGGCGAGCGACCTTTCCTTCGACGGTTGAACATAAGTACGCTTCAAACCGAAGAGCTATTCCGCTCGCAAGACCCTTACTACGAATCGGTCATCTCGATGCTTGATGCCGACGCGCAGAAAGTTTTGACGAGCAGGGAATCGGCAACCGAGCCTCCGAACATTTACCTGCGCGATCTCTCGCAAAAGAGCGAGCAGGCGTTGACCAATTTCTCAGACCCGCAGCCCGCATTCCGTAAGGTGAAGAAAGAGCTTGTGACATATAAACGCTCGGACGGCATAACGCTATCGGGCACGCTCTATCTTCCGCCTGATTACAAAGAAGGCGAGCGGCGGCCCACGTTCATCTGGGCATACCCTGCGGAATTTGCGACGGCTGATGCAGCAAGCCAGGTGAGCGGATCGCCTAATCGCTTTACGCGAGTCAGCGGGGCGTCACATTTGTTCCTTGCTCTGAAGGGCTACGTCGTATTGGACAACGCGGCGATGCCTATCTTGGGGGGCGAGAAGGCGAATGATACTTTCGTTGAGCAGTTAGTTTTGAACGCGAAGGCCGCGATTGATTACCTGGTTGATAGAGGCGTAACGGATCGAGATCGCGTAGGCGTGGGCGGCCATTCGTATGGCGCGTTCATGACGGCGAACCTTCTTGCGCACTCTGATCTTTTCCGCGCAGGGATTGCGCGAAGCGGCGCGTACAACCGCACGCTCACACCGTTCTCGTTTCAAAACGAGCAGCGGACCTATTGGGAGGCGCCGGAGTTGTACACTCGCATCTCGCCGTTCATGCACGCGGATAAGATTAACGAGCCGATACTGTTGATTCACGGCGAAGCGGACAACAACACGGGCACGTTCCCGATTCAATCCGAGCGATTGTTCCATGCGCTGAGAGGCTTGGGCAAAACCGCGCGGTATGTTACTCTGCCGCTCGAAGCGCATGGCTACGCGGGGCGCGAATCTGTGCTTCATACAATTTATGAAATGATCAACTGGATGGACCGCTACGTGAAGAACGCTCAGCGACCGAGCCAGGCGATAACGCGGTAGCTGGTCAAGAACGTGGAAAATAAGAAAGGCCACCTCGTCGGTGACCTTTTTTTTAATGGAGCTGAGGGGATTCGAACCCCTGGCCTCCTCGTTGCGAACGAGGCGCTCTGCCAACTGAGCTACAGCCCCTTTTCAAATCGAAATCAATGGTAAGTGATTGGCTTTCACCCTGTCAAGCAAACCATCAAAGCCATTCCTGCAATGATAAATGTCTCTTCTGATTCATACTCACAGCCCTAACGGGCGGGCCAGATTTGCAGTATAATACCGCTTCACGCACCTTCAATTCGTTCGCAGGGGAAATCGCAAATGAGCGCAGCCCTGGTCCAGCAAGTAGCCACAGACCCGACTGTTCTCCCAAAAACCGAGCGACTTGTTTCGCTCGATGTATTTCGCGGAATCACAATCGCCGGAATGATTCTGGTCAACAACCCGGGCAGTTGGAGCTATGTCTATCCTCCGCTCGAGCACGCCAAGTGGGACGGCTGGACGCCGACAGATTTGATCTTTCCCTTTTTTCTGTTCATCGTCGGCATTGCAATCACGCTCTCACTTGGAGGCAGGATTGAGCGAGGAGCGAGCCGCGCGCGAATGATCCCGCGCATACTGCGGCGCGCCGTGACTCTTTTCGCGCTCGGTCTTTGTTTGAGTGGCTTTCCGTTTTATCACTTCTCAACGATTCGCATTCCCGGCGTGCTTCAACGCATTGCGGTCTGTTATCTGTTCGCTTCGATTATTTTCCTGTTCACCTCCATTCGCGCGCAGGCCGCGATAGCAACTGTCTTAATCGCTGCTTACTGGATGATAATGAAACTCGTTCCTGTGCCAGCAAGCTACGTCGAGCAGGTCATTGCTAAGAGCGCAGACCCGAACGTCACTGACCCGTCGCTCTACATCGCGCAGAACGCCAACATCGCAGCATATGTTGATAACACGCTCTTGCACGGGCATCTGTGGAGCCAGACGAAGACATGGGACCCGGAAGGATTGTTGAGCACGATTCCTGCGATTGCGACTGCGCTGTTGGGAGTGCTCGTTGGTCACTGGCTTAAATCTTCTCGAAGCGCTAAAGAGAAGATCACTGGCTTGATACTCGGCGGCGCGACTGGAATTGTCGCAGGCGAGATAATGAACGTCTGGTTTCCGATTAACAAAAATCTCTGGACAAGTTCGTACGCGGTCTTCACCGCGGGAATGGCGATGCTCTTTCTGGCCCTCTGTTACTGGCTCGTTGATTTCAAAGGATACAAGCGAGTTGCGATGCCGTTTGTGATTTACGGTATGAACGCGATAACGGTCTTTGTGCTTTCCGGCGTGGTCGCGCGAGCGATGGGGTTAATCAAAGAGACGACAACACTGCCGGATGGAACGCGAACGAGCATATCGCTGTGGAATTATTATTATGAAAATCTATTCACGTCGTGGGCGGGACCGATGAACGGTTCGCTCGCGTTCGCAATCGCATTTATCCTTCTGATGTTCCTGCCTGTGTGGTTCCTCTATCGCCATCGAATCTTCATCAAGGTTTGAGCTGCCATTGATAGCGATGGATGCACGATCAACTCATGCCTCTTTCTTTACTGACGTATTCTATCGCGAGCAAAAAAGCACTGTTGTTATCAACCAACTTTTTTGCTATGTTGTATTGATGTAGCCAACACAAAAAACGTGACAATGGCAAGCATCAGCTAACTTTCGCTGAACGCGAAATGTAGCAAAAGAATATGAAAAAAACAGACTGTTCAGTAATTATTAGTGAAAGAGTTTCAGGCTGCTTTGATATATTGCCCCTGCATCAAAACTATAAGAAGGGCCGGGCGAACGTGCGTCAGTCACAACGCGCTCGCTTTGCGCCTTCAAGCAGCCACTGCTGAAATGCAACGAACTGGGTGCAGGTGAAAACGAACGAGAGGAAATAACACATGAGCGCAGAAACGATTGCCCAACTTCCTTACAAACCACTGGCGGAAGCTCCGGGAATAGTCGAGATCGAAAAACAACTTGAGTGGTACAGGCTAATTCATCTTGGCCGCTTGCTCGACGACAAAGCCAGAAATTATTTGAGGCAGGCGAAGGGATGGTCCTATCACGCTTCACACGCGGGCCACGACGGCATACAGGTCGCCCTCGGACTTGCATTTCGCCCGAACAAGGATTACCTCTTTCCTTACTACCGCGACATGCTGACGTGCTTAGCTGCTGGCGTCACGCCTTACGAGATAATTCTCAACGGACTGTCGAAGCGCGACGACATAGCCTCAGGCGGTCGTCACATGAGCAATCACTTCGCGAAGATTTCAATAGGCATCTGGAACGTCTCTTCTGCAACCGGAAACCACGCGCAGCATGCCGCCGGTTTAGGTCGCGCGGTGAAGTATTACGATGCTGACGCGATAGTCTTTTCGAGCCAAGGCGAATCCTCCTGCTCTGAAGGTTATGTATTCGAGGCGCTCAACGGCGCGAGTCGCGAGCGATTGCCTGTCATCTTCGTCGTGCAGAACAACGGCTACGGCATATCGGTTCCCGTCAGCCAGCAGACTGCGAACCCAATTGTCTCTGAGAACTATCGCGGGTTGCGAAACCTGACGATTATCAATTGCGACGGCACGAACCCGTTCGATGCGACGGCGGCGATGAAGCGCGCCACCGACATTATTCACGAAGGCAACGGGCCTGTGCTGCTTCACGCCTTCTGCGAGCGCATTCACGCTCACTCGAACTCTGACCGTCACGAAGCATATCGCAGCGACGAAGAGTTGGCCGAAGTTCGCACCTTCGATCCTTACGAGCGGCTGCGCCTGCACCTGCTCAACGTCGAGGATGTCGAGGAGGTGACGCTGCTGGCAATCGAGGAAGAGAACAAACAGATAGTTCAGGAAGCAGCCGAGCGCGCGGAAGCTGCGCCCGACCCCGACCCGAAGACCGCGACGCTTTTTGTTTTGCCGGAAGAATCGCCAGTCTCGCCGGAAGCGATGAAGCCAGCCGAAGGCGGCCAGCCAATCACGCTGCGCGAGGCGATTAATGAGACCTTGAAATCGGAGTTTCGCCGCAACCCGAACACTTTCCTGTGGGGGCAGGACGTTGCGTCGAAAGAGAAGGGAGGCGTCTTCAACGTCACCAAAGGGATGCAGCAGGAGTTCGGGCCGAGCCGCGTCTTCAACGCGCCCATCGCGGAAGATTTCATCGTCGGCACGGCGAACGGATTTTCGCGATTCCGCGAAGACATCTGGGTCGTGATTGAAGCCGCGCAGTTCGCCGATTATGTCTGGCCGGCGATGGAGCAGATCGTTGACACGTCGCACGATTATTATCGCTCGAACGGCCAGTGGTGCCCGAACATCGTTGCGCGACTCGCTTCGGGCGGATACATCGGCGGGGGGCTTTATCACTCACAGAACTTAGAGGCGACTTTCTCGACGCTGCCGGGACTCAGGGTTGTCACGCCTGCATTCGCTGATGACGCGGTGGGATTGCTACGCCACGCGATGCGCAGTCGAGGGATGACGTTCTTTCTTGAGCCGAAGTACCTTTACAATCAGGTCTTCGCGAAAGCGCCCGATCCTGGCCCGGATTATGAAATTCCGTTCGGCAAAGCGCGCATTCGCCGAGAAGGAAGCGACCTGACGATCATCGCTTACGGCACGCCGGTTCACTGGTGCCTGCGCGCGGCGACGCAATTGAAAGATGAGCACGACCTTGAAGCAGAAGTCATTGACTTGCGCTCGCTTGTGCCGCTTGACATCGAGACCGTTATCAATTCCGTTCGCAAGACGTCGAAGGCGCTCGTCGTTCACGAAGACAAAGTCTTCAGCGGATTCGGCGGCGAGGTCGCGGCGCAGATTGCCGAGAAGTGCTTTGATTGCCTCGACGGCCCTGTGATGCGCGTTGGCTCGACCTTCACGCCCGTTCCGTTCTCAAAGATTCTTGAGCGAGCAGTTCTCCCGCAGGTCGAAGATGTCTATGCGAAGGCGCTTGAATTGGCGAAGTATTAACGTTCATCAAGACTTTTGAAACTGTCAGAGGGCGACTGAAATCGCGTTGCGTTTCGGTCGCCCTCATTGTTTCTGTCCGAAAAGGATACCTGCAAAAGCGCGTTCTGAATCAAACTCAAACCATCTGCCGTCGCAACGCCTGCGCACGATTTTTGCCTTCAAGTAAATCGGAAAAATTCTGTATAATCGCAATCGCAGGAACATACACGATTGCAAGCTTGAGGGCGGAAGCGGTGAAGCGATTCATTCTCCTACCGATAATCATATTGTTGATGCCGGCTCGCGGCGGCGTCTCGCTTGACAGTCCGCGATTGAAAGCTGAAACGCCTGCCGTCGTCGAGCAGGCTCCGCTCAGAGCCTTTTCCGAGTACAAAGATACGCTCCAATCGCGCGGCCAGAGCCTCGACAATCAGGGCATCATCATCGAATCACTCGATGGAAATCGGATACTTGCCGAGCATAACGCCGATGTGACTTTCAATCCCGCCTCTGTTATGAAACTTGCCACATCGCTAGTCGCGCTTGTGAAGCTCGGTCCAGATTATCGCTACCGCACGGACTTTCTTGCCGACGGCACGATTGACACTGCGTCGCGCAAGCTCGAAGGCGACCTTGTCGTTGCGGGCAGAGCCGACCCGATGTTTTCTGCCGAAGATGCGCAGGAAGTGGCAACAAATCTTTCGCGGCTCGGCATCTCGCGCGTGACGGGCGCGCTCCGCATAGCCGGGCCATTCTATTATTTTGCGACAGGCTACAGCTCGAACCTTTCGCCCGAAACTTCCGCGATGAAGCTGCGCGGCCAACTTCAGCAGGCAGGAATAAAGATTGACGGGCCGACGACATTCGGCGAAACGTCAGGCGCACAGTTGTTATCGCACTATTCGGATGAGCTTGCTCAAATACTTCTTTATCAGAACGCTCACAGCAGCAACGCCATCGCAGAAGTCGTCGGTTTTTCCGTAGGAGGTCCGCAAGCCGTTCAGGATTTCTTGATTGACGAGCTGGGACTGACCGAGAGCGAGATTTATGTGAGTCACACTTCGGGACTCGACGTAAATCGAATCACGCCGCGAGCTTCTTTGAAGGTTCTGCGCGCATTGATCAGCGTGCTCGAAGATCATTCGCTAAAGCCCGAAGACGTAATGCCGGTCGCAGGTGTTGACACTGGAACATTGAAAGCGAGACTTGCTAGCGATGGTGTGCGCGGCTCTGTCATCGCAAAGACTGGCACGCTCGTTTCTGTTGACAACGGAGTGAGCACGCTCGTCGGCATTGCCTACACGCGAGCGCGCGGGCCGTTGCTGTTCGCTGTCTTCAACTCCGCCGGAAGCGTCAACGCTTTTCGCAAGCTGCAAGATGATTTCATCGAGTCATTGATCAAAGAGGAAGGCGGACCGGGTCGTGTTTCCAGAAGCGAGGACGCGCTGAGCGAGATGACCCGCCGCTCGATAGTTCAGGTCGTTTATAACAAACAAGGTCAGTCGGCTGGTGGCGCCTCGGAATAATCAGCGCGGTTCATCGGTCACTCACCGAATTAATCCCATCGGCCCGGAATTCTCGTTTTGCAATTGGGACACGCGCCGTTTTCTATCAGGTTTTTCAGAACGTGAAAGCCGTAGCGCTCGATGAGCGTCGCTTTGCATTTCGGGCAGAAGGTGTTTTCGTACTTTCCTACGCGGCCCGGCAGGTTGCCCGCATAGACGAAATTCAAGCCCGCGTTGTAGCCAATCTCTGCTGCGCTCGTGAGCCGGTCAACCGTCGTCGCCGGAGGGTCTGTCATCTTGTAATCGGGATGAAAAGCTGTGACGTGCCAGGGAATGTCAGGCGATATGCTTGCGATGTAATCGGCTGCGGCTTTGAGTTCATCGTCTGAATCGTTGAAGCCGGGAACGATGAGCGTGACTATCTCAAGCCAGAAGCCGCGCTCGTAAACCATCCTGATTGTGTCGAGAACGTTTTGAAGGACGCCTCCGAGTTTGCGATAGCCTTTGTCGTCGAAGCCCTTCAAGTCAATTTTGTAAAGATCAGTCCATGGCCTGATGTAATCGAGCACCTGCGGAGTTGCATTGCCATTTGAAACGTATCCGCAAACGAAGCCTGCGGGCTTTGCTTCTTTGAAGATGCTCACGGCCCACTCGCTAGTGATGAGCGGTTCGTTGTAGCTAGAGACAACAAGTCGGGCGCGCTTGCGGCGAGCAATCTCGACCATCTCTGCGGGCGTGACTTCAATGGGCGGCGCGACGGCTCTCGTATCGCGCAGAGCTTGCGAGGTCACCCAGTTTTGACAATAAGAGCAGTGATAGTCGCATCCGAGCATGCCAAAGGTGAGCGCGAGCGAGCCGGGATATGCGTGAAAGAACGGCTTCTTCTCGGTCGGGTCGCATTGAATGGCGCCGACGTAATTGGCCGGAACCATCAGCCGCCCGCCTTCGTTGTAGCGCACGCGGCAAATGCCGTCGAGTCCCGGCAGAATAACGCAGCGGTGGCCGCAGGCGTAACACTTCACGCGGTCGCCTTCCAGATGCTCGCAAAGCGCAGGGTCGCCTTCGGTCGTGTACCGCTTGAGAACTTGTTTCAATGTTAATGCCGATGCCATTGCCTGAATAATTGCCTGTAGGAAAAACCTGCCAACATGATTTTACCACTCTTTGCCGAAAGAAGCTCATGCTGATTACATCAAACGAATGCGTGCTGGTTTCGCAGATTGGAAACAAAACTTTTGAGATTCTAGATGGTCGAAAACAGCTTCACTACATCGCTCCCGCAATGGTAAATTGATTAATCAATCAAACAGGGGGGCAAACAGGAGAGCCGCTCGTACCGCATGAAAGTCAGGATACTACACCACGATCATTGCTTCGATGGATTCGCTTCCGCAGCCGTCTTCGCCCGCTTCTTTCGCGAAAAGATTGACCCGAACGCCGAGATAGGCTACACAGGGCTTTCGCACAAACCAAATCAAAAGTTCATCGAAGAGGAGCTTTTCGATGGCGATGAGAATGCCATCGTTGATTTCAAATATAGCCCGTCGCCTCGGCTGACGTGGTGGTTCGATCATCACCAGAGCGCGTTTCTTTCGCCTGAAGACGAGCGCCATTATCTTACAGGGACTTGGCCCACGAAGTTTTACAATCCGGAATACAAGTCCTGTACGAAATTCATCGCGGACACCGTCGCTGCAAAATATGGATTTGCTCAAAGCAGCCTCAGCGACCTGATTCATTGGGCCGACATCATTGACGGTGCGCAGTACGATGGCGCGAAGACCGCAGTCGAACTAAGCGCGCCAGCATTGCAACTGATGCTCGTCATCGAAGCGAGCCGCGACTCTGCACTCATGCAGAAGATAATTCAATTAATGCAGACGCGCTCGCTCACAGAAATCATGGCGGACGCAGATATTGACCGCGCGTTTCGCCCGCTCTACGAACGGCACATAAAGATGATTGATCTGATTCGCAATGCAGCTGAGTGCGAACGCGGAGTCGTTTACTTTGACCTTAGCGGCCACGATGCTGAAAGCTACAACAAATTCATCCCATATTATCTCTTCCCGGATTGCTCATACTCGGTTGGCGTGAGCCTTTCGCCTTCGCGCTCGAAAGTGTCGGTTGGGTTCAATCCCTGGAGCCGGACGCCCCGCCGCCATAACCTAGCTTCGATCTGCGAGCGATACAACGGCGGCGGCCATGCAGTTGTCGGCGCTATATCGTTTCGACCAGACGAAATCGAGCTTGCCCGCGCGACGGCAAAAGAGATAGCCGCCGAGTTGCGGTCCTCGTAAACCAACCCTGCTTGTCTTCACACTGTGCGAAAAGAGTCAGCTTTATTGAGAGAGGGCTTGCGCAAACTTCGGGTCCTTCAACCTGAAGGCCGGAAGGAAATTCTTGTTGTTGTAAAGAGCCTTCAAAGTATTGCGGTTGACCTCACCGAGCTTGCTTGCCGGAATCTTGTTGCCGCCGCCTTCGCGCCACGCGCTTGCCCACAGGGCAGCGAGCCTCAAGCATCCGTCAGCCATGCAGGACGTTGTCCGCTTGCCGAGCGTATTCCACATCTGACCGAGATTCCCGTTCGCGTCGTTGAACGCTTCGATAACTTTGATGGGAGGGAGCTTCTTGACGGTGTCTCGCATCAAACCGATGACAGACAGCGCGGCATCGTGCCCGCCTTTTACATCAGCCTTAGCTTTGGAATTGCCGAGCGTTTGATTGATGCCTGCGATAACGTCGGGCGCAAAGCGATCAAGCATGCTGGTTTCATATTTGGAATGCACGTCGTTTTCTTCGGGGTGACCGGGCCGCCCGTGATGCAGGAACGATACGTGAAGCGGCTGGCACGCGTCGCCAACATAGTGAGACAGGATTCCGCCCGCGCAGACGAACTCGGCTATTTTACCTTCGCTGACGAACTTCACCATGTCGTTGTAAATCTGCCAGACCCGGAAGGGAAGCGCGCCTCGCTTGAAGCCTATATTCAAACTGTCGTAAAAACTGTTCCACACATCAATGTTGAGATTGGCGGGGTCTTCGCAGAGCTTCAAGAGCGTCTTGCCTTTGAAATCGCCTTTGCCTTCCTGATCCATGTCGGCGAAATGATTGCCTTCGTCAATCTTGCGAGTTGCGCGCCACACAAGGTCTGGAACGTCGGCCAGCGGTACGAACTGCTTGGAATCTATTCTCTTCAACATCCCATCTCGAATCGCCTGATCATCAAATGCTATGACTGAAAGATTGTTTTGCAGCAGCTTTTTCAGCTTCTGGTTCGTGACAAGCGCGCAGGCCGTTGCGGCTATCTTGTAATGGCCGGTCTTACCCCAATATTCGCTATGGCCGATATTCCAATCAGGGATAACATCCACATCAAGCTCGCGGCAGATAGTGCTGAGGCAGCTTGCAAGCGCGAATTGCAGCTTCGATTCACCGCTTTCATCCATAAGAGCGTGACCGCCCCATTGAAGAGCTATGGGTCGAAGACGACGCGCTCGCGCGCCCGCTGCGCCTCTCTCTTTCGCCTTCTCAGACGACATTTCGTGATCGAAGAACCATAACGTGCCTGAATCTCCGGGTATGGTCTTAATCGGTTTATCCTTGCTGCGCGGGCCGATTAATAGATCGCTCACATATTCAAAGCCGCCAATTGACCTGTAGCGATAAAAGAGCGCCTGTATCTCACCGATCAATTCGCCGGAAGCTCCGCCGAAGGCTCGCACTGGACAGCCAATGAGGTCGAGCGAAATCGTGTCTGTGTTGAGATCAACAGGCTCATCAAGCTCGCCTATGCCGAATACCTGCGCCGTCCAGTAGCTCAAATCATCAATGTGAATCAATCCGGCATCGAGGTTGATGTAAGAGCGAAGGCCGGGCCATTCGTGATAAACGTCTTTGAATAGCTTCTTCCCAATCTGGCTCTTATGAGAAGTGCCGATGCGAACCCGCTTGCCCTGCATGAATGAAAAAATCTCTCGGCCTTCGTCACCTGTTACGTGGCGGTTTGTCAGCGCGTAAACTGAATCTCCATCTGTGACGAGGCAGCCGATTGAACCGACGTGCGGCGCGCCCTGAACATCTGTGACCAGCGGATAGCCTCCGCCTATCAACTCGCCGGGGAATGTCAGGTTTTGCAGCGGCGGCGGTGCAGCCGTCTGCTTTTCGGCGAAGATTACGCACGTAGGAACAACGCGCCCATCGGGCATATATAACATTCGCGGCACTACCTGGTTGGGATCCTGTCGCGCCATCTCTTCCTGCGTCGCCCACTTGTCAACGAAGACGAGCAGGCAGGGCCACGACCACCGCCTGACGACGGTGTTCTGCAAAGTGCGGGGCGGCGAGCAGCGGCGATCTCTCCAATTTTTCGGGTCTTCGGCATCTGGGTCTGTCTCTCTTATTCGATAGAGGCCAATTGCGGTCGCGACCACATTCTCAAGATGAGCGAGGTGAACGTGGTAAGCTTCGCGCGCTTCCAGCAAATCCTTTACTGATAAGGAATGAAAGTCTCTTCTAGGGGGAAAGAACCTTTTCATGTCGGAACTCCTTGCTTAATTGAATCTAATGAGGGCCATTCCATTTTTAAGACCACCGCCGTGTTGCCTGTTTGTGATGTGTTCTCGCTTTGCAGTGAGAGAATCTGCCAAAAACGTTTCAAAAAAGCTGAAAAAGCGAGCCTTCTATTATTGCTTGAAAGCCGATTTTAACCATGTGAGGCATATCTTACGCGCGGCAGAATATCACAAAGCGCACGATTGTCCAACCAAATTCTTTTGAGTCTTTGAGCGGATTCCATTCTTGTGTGGGTATAAATTGAATCTCATCGTTACCTTTATGTGTTCTTTGTCTTTGCGGCAGACTGACTCGGTTTAACCTGCGGCCATATCAATCTATCTCCAAACCCATCTCATAAACTAGCAGGGGAAGCGCACGCTGCTTTCCTTCAATCTCCGATATGATTTCACCCACATGTCGCGCGCCCATTCGCCTGTAGAACCCTTCTGCGTTCGGGTCTGATTCTATCTCGATTGTCTCAGCATTCAATGACGCGGCCTTTGCGACTGCGTGATGGAATAACTCTTTTCCGATTCCTGTGCCGATGCGATCAGGAAGAACCCACAGATGTTCAAGCGTTGCTTTATTGCCGCGCATCGTCAGCGCATAAAAACCCACAACTTCGCCATCAATTGTCGCTGTGAAAACTTCATTGCTCAGAATAAAATCAGGCGTGATGGTCAGCGCGCCTTTCCATATATCAATCCATCTTTCAGGATAACCCCAGTGACGCTTTGCCGCATGGGCAATCTCTGTCAGGCGGTTGGAATCATCTTTCGTCGCTTTGCGAATCTCAGTTGTCATAACTCTTTACGCCCAGCGCCTGCATGCTTCGACGTAATTCATTGCTTCAAGTTCATCGCTCGGGCGCAATTTCATGAGCATACCTTTCACGACTTCAAAATCAGGCGACTGGATTGAGATTGTTTGCACCTGATGATGCGGGAAAATAACATCAGCCACTTCAATCCATCCTTCGCCAAAATCATATTGAGTGCGCCGCTTGCTCACATCAACCTTCATTACTGGGGGCGAGCTTTTCTCCAACGCGCTTATGAATTCAGCGGGCGTGAAGCTATCAATCGCGAAAGCGATTTTGCCGAGCTTTACCCGCAGCAGATGCGCCGTTTCTTCAACCTCGCGCCGCGTGACGGGGAACCGATGAATGTAAGTCGCGCTCTCATCGTAAAGCTCAATCAAGTCAGGCCCAGCAGCGAACAACAGTTTGAGCTTTAAGACGGTCCCGCTCGCATAGTTTCGCAGCTTCACATTCTGGTCGCTCACAGCTGAAACAAGGTATGTGTCATCTTCGGACTGATTCTCTATGCCGAGTCTGATTGGATGCTCTTTGATCTTTGCGGCGAGACGGCGGCTGATGCGCCCGAACGCCCGCCATTCCCAGAGCCTTCCTTCTTCAGGCGGTTTTACGGTTGACTGCATTGCGGTCGAGTTTCAGTCTGCGCCTTCGGCGTAAACTGCCTCAAGTGGTAATTCACCAGATTGCTCTGAGGCGGGTTGAAACAATCTGTCTTCGATCATCTTCAAAATCTTTTCCGCCGATTCGCCCTCAAGCGCGAGCCTCTTGGCTTCAACGACGATTGCAGCGATCTCTGATGCTCGCGCGCCGAATCGCGGGTCGGGCTTGATGAGGTCTTCAATTACGCGAAGCTCACGTTCATTGCGCGGCGTGTCACGGGCGAGGTCAACCGCTACGGCAAGTTGCTTTGGGATGGTCTTATTATTGATGATAAGTCCAAGCGGGCGAAGCTCCTCGATGGCTTGCTCTTTTAACTTATCAAGCCGCAGCAGCGAGTTCTTGAATCCCAACTGACCGCGCAGCGTCAACTCAATGATCGGTCGCTGCTCTTCTTCGATTGTGTTGGCAATGGCGCATTCACGGTGAAGCGTCTCGAAGATTTCAGCGCGAATCGCATCGGGTTCTTCCTTGCCGCTCACTTCATGCTCAATTCTTCTGAACGGCCTTTGAAAATAGCCTTCGCCCGCCGCGATGAATTCCATGCTTATAATCTTCGGCCCAGTGGTTTCCACAATATATGCGCCGCGCTCCGTTACGGCTTCGTCAACGCTGCAAGCTTCGAGCGAGCCAGGATTGAAGGCCCAGTCTTCGATCTGAAATCGTTTATGCGTGTGACCGAGCGCGAGGTAATCAACCGCGCCGCGAAGCTCGACGAGCTTCGATATTGAAAGCGCGTTTTGAATCGGGCGATTGAGCTGGCCCTCGACGTCCGAATGCAGCAGCATTATGTTCGCCGCGCCTTCGCGACGGTGCGCGCGTACGCCTTCGGCAAGCACAGGCAAGGTGTTCCCAACGGTTGAGCCGTACCAGTTCGAGCCGAAGATGCGCGCGTCGGCAATATCAATATAGGAGCCGCTCGCTTCCTCTTCGTCCCACGCGTCGAGCCTCAAGCCTTCTTCGGTCCAGCGCGGCTCAAGCAGTTTCATGAATCTCCATTGCGAGAAGCTGCGCAGCCAGCTAAAGCGCGAGGTCGCCTCGTGCTGGTCGTGATTGCCTTCGATGACTACGACGGGTATGCGCGCATCGGCAAGCTGCCTGAGCATAAACATCGCGTGGTTGGCCGCCTGAGGATCAACGTTGCGGCGGTCGAAGAGGTCGCCCGCGATTAAAACGAAGTCAACGCGTCGCGCGAGCGCGTAGCGTTCGATTACATCACGCCACGCGCGAAAGAAATCTCCCGTGCGGTCGGGCAGGTTGTATCTCTTGATGCCAAGATGTATGTCGGCTATGTGAAGAAATCGAGCCATAAAGTTTCGATCTTGAGATTCAGGCAATCGGCAATCGGGCTTTCACGCTCATTGATTATAACCATTAGGTTGAGAAATGAGCCACTAAATTTGGTACGCCTTTTGGGCGCGGCCACTATTTGTGGTAAACTTTTTGATTAGAAACCCCACACCTCTTTCGCGCAGGAGTATATCTAATGTCAGACAATCGCATAGTGCAGGGCGGCGTCGAGAGCGACGACGAACAGCAATTTGAACTGAGCCTGCGACCCAAGTGGCTTCGCGAGTATATCGGCCAGAAAAAAGCTAAAGAGAATCTTTCGATATTCATTCAAGCGGCGCGCAAGCGCGGCCAGTCGCTCGATCACGTTTTGTTGTACGGCGCGCCGGGCGTTGGGAAGACGACGCTCGCGCACATCATAGCAAATGAGATGGGCAGCGACATCAAAACAACAGCGGGGCCTGTCGTTGAAAAAGCCGGAGACCTGGCCGCGCTGCTCACGAATCTTTCGGAAGGCGACGTGCTTTTCATTGACGAGATTCACCGCCTCAATCCCGCTATTGAAGAGGTGCTTTATCCCGCGATGGAGGATTACCAGCTCGACATCATCATCGGGCAGGGACCGTCGGCGCGTTCCATCAAGATTGATCTGCCAAAGTTCACGCTCGTTGGCGCAACGACGCGGGCGGGGTTGTTAAGCGCGCCGCTGCGCGGCAGGTTCGGCATTCCGCTTCATTTGGATTTTTACCCGACGGAAGATTTAGAGATCATCGTGAAGCGTTCGTCTGAAATCTTAGGCGTGACGGTTGAAGAGAGCGGGGCGCGCGAGATTGCCCGGCGCTCGCGCGGCACTCCGCGAATCGCTAATCGTCTGCTGCGGCGTGTGCGCGACATTGCCGAAGTCATTTACGATGGGCGCATAACGGACGAGGTCGCAGCCGACGCGCTCAACCGTATGGAGGTTGACACTTATGGGCTTGATGAGATTGATAGAAAATTGCTGCTGACAATCATTGATAAATTCGACGGCGGCCCTGTGGGGCTGGGGACGCTCTCGGCTTCGATAAGCGAAGAGAAGGATGCGATTGAGGAAATCTACGAGCCTTACCTGATGCAGATAGGATTCTTAAATCGCACGCCGCGAGGCCGCACGGCGACGCGGCTCGCCTACGAGCACTTCGGACTGAATTATTCAACGGGCGAGCGGCATATAAATCAAAAGAGTCTGTTTGAGGAGAGTTAGTGTTTTTCAAATCAGGATGTCGTCATCCGATGTAGGGGCACCGACGGACAGTTCACAGTTACGTACCTGGATAAGCCGAAACCCATTAGCGACTCAAATACCGCTAATCTCCTTTGGGACCAGGTGCGCCAGCAAGCGCTGGCGCAAGTTACCGCGACAAAGGGTAAGCTGATAAAAGAAAACAGCATTGCTTTAGCTCCTTATCCTGGCCGCGCCCGTGCCTATAATCTTATAGACCGAACGGTGATCCCGTGGAAATCTTATCGGGCTTGCGAGCAATCCATTAATGCGTCCTGTTCGCAAAGCAGCATTGCGCCTCGTCGCTGATTTGCGAACAGGTGAAGCATAGGAGTTCTTCAGAAACTGAAGCGTCCTAACCCATGCGCCATCCGTCTGTTGGAATCATTCCGGCAGCTTCAGCCTCTCGATGCACGCTGCCGAATTGTTCTTAGGAGAGTTTACACGCTTTGAAACAGGGTAAGCTTCCATCTCCTCGGCAGGGTAAGGTTTCAGCAGCTTGAGCAATAGCCCCTGATTATCCGTTGCGGGATCGAGCCACATATCCTCATCTTGCTTGGATATGATGACGGGCATTCGCTCATGGATTGGCTTCATTAATTCATTGGCCTGTGTGGTGATGATCGTGCAGGTTGTGACCTCTTTCCCTTCAGGAGATTTCCACACCTCGTACAGCCCCGCGAACCCGAACGGCCTCCCCGACTTCAGTCTGATATAGACTGGTCTTTTCGTATCACCGAAATCCTGCCACTCGTAAAACCCATCCGCCACAACCAGGCAGCGCCGCTTATTGAAGGCGTTCCTGTAGCTGGCCTTCTCGGTAATAGTCTCGGCCCTGGCATTTATCATCTTGCTGCCCATAGATAAGTCCTTAGCCCAGGATGGGACAAATCCCCACCGTACCGGCACAAGCTGCTTGCCCCCATCTGTGATGATGACTGCAACCTTTTGTGTAGGCGCTATGTTGTAACTCGGCGCAAGATCGCAAGAGACCTCCGCCACGTTGAACTCCTGCGCGATTTTCGGAATGCTTTGAGTCTGAGTAAATCTGCCGCACATAATGATCTCCTGTTCGATAAATGGTATGGGTGAAGCCCTAAATTTATTCGAGGCCGTCCCCTTTGGTAATAATCAATAAGCGCGAAACTTCTTCGACAACTACGCTTGGTCTATCCTCCACGTTCAAAACATTCGCGTGTGCAATGCCCGCGGGCATAAATGAATCATCTCGCCGATTCCGATCTACTCTGGGCCGCAGTCTAGGTCCGGTAAACGGCATCGGCTTTTGACGAATCTCAGTCGCAAGAGAGCACGGGCGGATAGAGGGCCTGTGCAAACTCGCATCGGTCCCGAAAGGGTGATACACAAAGGCGCTGGCATTTATCTGTTTGAATCCTACGAGCGTTCGCTCATAGCCATAGCGCCACATCAGATCATCTGCCACTATTCTGATGTCCCTTCTTATCTCGCGGTGCAGCATTCTCACCCTCTTCTTCTGAAGAGCCAGAGTGATGTCGAAGGCGGTGAACATCTGCCCAGCAGCCATCTTCATTTCAACAACCTTCTCGATTCGGTTTAACGTTATCAAATCACACATCGCTTTCGCCTCCTCCAAGTTGAAACTCGCTCATCGCCCTTGCTGGGAGAACTCAACCAAGTACTTGGGGTTTATCTGCTTCGTGTCGTAAACGACCATCTCATTGTTGAGGACACCCGACCATCCAGCCTTGGCAAACGTTGAATGGTATCGCTTCTTGGGATAGACTTGGCTCCATATCTTCGGAACGAAGAAGCGGCCCATTGCCACATCGTTTAAAAGCATAAAGCATTTCTGATCCTGTCTGCCGCCCCAGTAACCGAATGAGTAGTTCAAGCTCTTAGTTGATTGATCAGAAAAGTAAACACCGTTGCCGAACATTCGTCCCGTGCAGTGCGGCGCGTTAGAAGGCGGTATGACAAATCCGCTTTTCAGAATCGAAAGCAGGTTGCTGACTCGCGTGCCGTGCCACAATTCCATTACGTTGCCGAGCTTTCTTCCAAAGGATTCAAATGCTTCTTTCATGGATTTGATCTCCACTTCATAGACCAGATTCACGCCCAGGTTGTGGCTCGCGTGAATGGCTTGTCTTGTGCTCTGGTAGAATCTTCTTATCCGATCTATCAGCGAGCAGTCTTCGACAATCTTGAGCCTAGCCTCGAACAGCTTCAACTCATTCGGTTGAGCCGCGCCGACGGGTTTATCAACTACGAGCTTGAGGCTGGCTTCTAGCGAGTCCAAAATCTCGTTCTGCTTTCGTATTGCCTCAAGGTCGGGGTAAAGAGACTGGGGATCTATCTTGCGGCCAACCTTCTGCGGCACAAGCCTCAGGTAAGAGTTCAGCAAAGCAATATAATTCTTTGAGGTGAACTCTCGCCGCCCGATGTAATCTGCCATCTGCCCCAGCAGCGTGCGGGCTTCACTAATGGCGTCTTCGGTGATTATGCCAAGTGGTGTAGAGAACGTGCCCTTGGATGTGTCATAGACCAGTTGAGTGGACGAGAGAATGTTGTGTACGTTCGCATCAGCAAGGCGATTTACTAGCTCAAGTGTTTGAGGCGAATCGGTCTCTATCTGTTTTGTGGCAATGGCGGCGACCTCGCGATTTGGCGCAGGCGTTACCACAACGCCACTTCCTGTTAACACCTTCAGCCGCCGATAGCCTTTGGTTTCTTTCTGTCTGCACTTGTATTCAAAGAAGCTTGCGGCCTGAAGCGGCGAAGCAAAGCTTTTGACCCGGGTCTGGCCGATGGATCCGACGCGGCCCCATTGAATGCTGCAGGAGTTATCCGAAAGCTCCTGAATGTTCCAAAACTTGTTGTTGTTACCCGCGACATCTGCATATATATATATCGCTTCTCGAACTGTTGAAGTCATGGGCACAGCCCTCCCGTTAATGATCTAAAGAACCGAGAACAGAACCATTTGATCAACTTCTTACGCGAGAAGATACGACATCTTTAATGAGTATGTTTCATTAATGCAACAACATTGCAGCTACTGTTGCGTTTTCTAAGCTTTGGGCGAGATTTTGCTGTTCTTATGGGAAATGCTTTTGGGTTTTGCAGCAGAGAAACTTTTCTAGAGTTAATTAATCGCATTCAAGGGAGTTTGAATTCCACGACGACCGGCAAATGATCAGATGCATTCGATTCAACTACCCACGCTTTAATAGGGGAGAGACTCCGCCCCTTATTAAGGAAGACGTAATCTATTCGCTTCTGCGGCTGCGTGCTTGAGTAGCTGAACCCTTCACCCTTACCGACGCTCTTCCAGCCATCTTCAAATGCCTCTTTGACCTTACGGTGAGTGGGGCTGTTCGGTGTGTCGTTGAAGTCTCCGCACAAGATCACTGGAAGACTCTTATACTGCTCCAGAATCTGGCGGATTTCATCTATGTTCTTCAGCCTCTCGGCATCATCGCCCCTGTAATCCAGATGAGTGTTCAACAGCAATAGCTGCTTGCCCTCGACCTTCAGCACAACTTGCAAAAGCCCGCGCTGTTCTCCCGGTCGGAGCATCTTGTAATGAAGGTTCTGCTGTTTGACGATTGGGAAGCGGCTCAGGATCGCATTGCCGTAGTCTCCGCCTTGATAATCTATGTTCTTGCCAAAGGCGTAGCTCATCTTCGTCAGCGCGGCC
Organism: Blastocatellia bacterium; assembly: GCA_035575515.1. Classification (GTDB taxonomy): domain Bacteria; phylum Acidobacteriota; class Blastocatellia; order UBA7656; family UBA7656; genus DATLXU01. The sequence goes on along the minus strand of DATLXU010000109.1, from coordinate 17,472 downwards.
AGTTCCACGATCAGGTCTCGGCGCGCAGTTCGCTCCACCCCGCGGTCCACCTCTTGAAGCGCTACGATGTCTGCTTGCTGCTGACGGATTAGCTTGGCAATTCTCTCCAGGTCGAGCTTTCCATCCGTGCCTTCACCGTGATGAATGTTGTAAGTCATCACGCGAATAGTGTGCCGGACAGAAGGTGGATATGCTGGGATTGAGACCGAAATGAGAAGCAGGAAAAGAAGCGAGAAGAGGAGAAGTGATTTAAGTCTCTGCATAGGTTTTTACAATTCAAGCGCAGCCCATTGCGCGACAACTTGGCAATGGTTGGCTTTGAGCATGGGTATATTCATAGGAGATTGGATTCTACATCTAGCGATGTCTGAAAGGAACTGTCCGGCTATTATTCATAATCAGTCTGGAACTTCATTTCAATATCGAAGCAAAACGCTCTCTATCAAATCAATCTGAACCCAAAAGCCTTTAGCGAATAGTAAGCGAGAACTCCGAGACCCAGTATCATCAGCAGCAGGATTCCAATCAGCACAAAGACCCACGCCCAGTCGCTCCAGAATGATCGCTTGCTGGCAGAAGCATATCTGTTTAGCAACTCCATGTTTTTCTCGTTCGCTTTCCAAGCGAAATCAAAGGCATCGCCTATCAGGGGAATGCTTCCGATGACAAAATCAGCAATGACGTTGAAGACCATCCTTGCAACAACTATCTTCGGCAATCCGTATCGAACAGAAACCAAAATTATGTAGGCCGACACAATCGCTGTAATTGCGTCCCCAACGACGGGGAAGAGAAGACTGATGATAGGATCGAGGCCGAAGCGAAACTTCGTGCCCGGCACCCTGATTGAGCGGTCGAGCAGGTATGATATTCGCTCTAGGTGAGTATCAACGTGCCTGCTTCCTTCTTCAGACATTCGCGTTTATCACAGTTATAATCTCCCTCAGCAATCCAACCGCGCCTCGATGTGTACCTCTTTGTTCGGACGCTCAATTAATTCTAACAGCTATGACCGCTCACGAAAATCATCGCGCCTATATCAAATGGCCATTCAGCGCGGTCAGCAACTAGACGAAAGCGCGGAGAGCGTGAGATGTATGCAGAATATCGCGGAGAATTCGATTGACACCAAAACCGATCGGCTTATCCGTTTTTACTGACATCTGATCTTCTTGCGTTGGGTCAATTGTCGAGCGCAATCAAAAAAATGCGGACGAGTTGCGCGGTCATGCTTCAACTCGCCCGCGATGACATTAGGACTCCCCGTCCCTGTCATTCATGTTGCGACAGACTACTCAATATCAATAGAACCCATTGAAGAAACTGTAACAATGCGGGTGCTGTGATTATTGCTGATGTTAATTCTGGGCGGCTCGGACCCTCGCGCGAGGTCGCCTTTCTTTGTGAATACAACAACCGCGTCCTCCGACAGAGAGATTCCCGTCGGCAGCTCTTCTACCTCAATGCTGTCGAGCTTGCTATTCCCGTTTCGGTCAAGTCCGAAGCGATTCCCCTTTGCGTCAAAGATCACCCTGACGTTGATGCTCATGCTTTTGGCCGTATCGCGAGCCTTCTCAAGCATCCCTGCTATGCTGCTTGTCGCAGAGCTTAGCCTGTAGGCTGCAATGCCCTGCTTCGCAAGCTGTAGCAAAACGGAGCCGACAATTATGACCACGAGCGTGGCGACAATCGCCTCCATCAGCCCAAGCCCTGCTTCGCCTCTCACACGAATATCTTTTTGTGAATCGTGCATCTTCAACTCCGTTCAGGGGCAGAGCTAAAGCGGGTTCGCCTCTTATCAGCAAACCATTGGCCATAGCCACATTTGCGGGTAAATGGGTTGCTAGTTCGCAAATTCGCGCAATGTCAAGATTCGGCAATTATCAATAAGGTCAGCCTCCGTTACATTTATCCACGCCCTGTTACGCTTGCTCCATATCAGAGCCGCGCGGCGACAGCGGCAACCGGCAATGAAAAATTGTTCCCAATCCGTCGCTCTTTTCAACAGAGACGTCGCCTCCATGCGCCACAAAAATCTTTTGCACTAACGCGAGCCCTACCCCGTAGCCGCGCGATTTCGTTGTGAAGAATGGAATGAATATCCTGTGCAGGTCTTCGGGTGCGATGCCGCCGCCCGTGTCGCTCAACCGTATATGCGCATAGCCGCGCTCAGCGTCGTCATCAACATCAGCCATCACCGCTATCCGCTTCGTCTGCGCCTGCGGGTCAATCGCTTCGATTGCATTGCGCATAAGATTGACGAATGCTCTGCGGAGAAGCATCTCGTCGCCCAAAACTTCAGCGAACTCGCCGCTCATTATCATCTCAATTCCCGATTCGCTCATCAATGGGGTTACTTCGCTTGTGCATTCGTTGATGAGAGATTTCAGGTCAATGCGGGCGAGACTCAACTGCTGGGGGCGCGCGAAATTGAGAAAGTCTGTGACTAGCCGCGCAAGCAGCCGAACTTCGGTGAGCGTTGCATCAAGTGTCTCGCGACAATTGTTATTAGATTGCGCTAGTTGCGCTTCGAGCAGTTGAACGAACCCATGAATGGTAGCGAGCGAGTTCTTGAATTCATGCGCAAGCCCTGCGGCCATCTCTCCGAGATTGGCAAGACCTTCTTTCAATTTCATTCGCTCGCGCAACTCAATCACTTCCGTGATGTCCGTAACCAGACAGAGCGCCCCTTCAACCGTCTGCGACGCATCTGAGATCGGAGCAATGCTCAATCCCAATCGCCGCGTGCCGCCCGTCTTGAGATTAACGTCAGCCTCCTGACGGCGAAAGGCCCTGCCTGTTTCTAGACAGTCGCGAATCATTTCCGCAACCGCGGGCGACGATCTGAAGAAGGATGTGTAATCTGCATTGACGCTCATCAACCCCGCTCCACCGTCACCGGCATAAGCCGCGAGAGCGCCCGTGTCAGCCGCGCCAAATATCTTCATCGCCTGCGCGTTGACCGACGTGATGCGCCCATCGCCATCAATTGCAACCATGCCGCTCGGAATATTGGCAATCAACCGTTCGCTCATCCGCTCGCTTCGTTCGGCTCGCTTGCGCTCAAGCGCGTGAAGGTGAGCAAGCTCTCGTTCTTTGGCCTGTAGCTGCTCAACGAGAGCCTGAAACGTTTCGATGACGAACTCGCTTTCGCTCCTGGCCGATGAGGCGCGGACAGGGCTTTCGCGCGCGGCGGCGATTATTCGGCGGTACGGCCTGAGCATCCAGCGAATCAATAAGAAGATAATACCGAAGCCGAAAACAAGCGCGATTAGCTGGTAGCTGAACAGGTATAAAACCGCAGACTTTGACAATTGAGCGTGCGCTCGAAGATACAGCACAAGGCTCAGGCCTATTAATAACACGAGCGCGGCAAGGAAGATGGTGATGCCAAGCCGCGCCTTGCTCTCTGTCGTAACGGATTTCATAAATTGCGCTTTGGGGTTAAAGTCGCGGGGGCCTGCCGTGTGAGTATACTAGCTCGCGACGCAATTTTTGAAGAGTAGATAATCGGTTTGCACTATACCGGTCTCAGCGCACGTTCCTGGAAGGCCATTGTAGCCCTGCGCTTCATCCGCCGAAAGCATCCTTGAATGTTTGTAGCAGAGCAGGATTGTTCGTCTTTATCTTTCCTGTCATCAGATCCATGAATGAAGGCGTGTACTCGCCTTTGATCGTCCCAAGAAGAATCCCAGATGATGTCTTCAGGAAGCAATCAGCTTCTTCAACAGTTTTACCCTCTGCGACCTCGCAGCTTTCAGGGCCGATCACGACTGTCCATTGCTCATCGTCAATCGAGAAGTAATAACTTATCTGCCTGTCCGCTACGCCTTTTCGGAACCTTGAAGGGAGCAGCTTGAAAACAACCCTTACGTCGCTCAAAGATTCATTCGCTTGACCAATATGATCGCTCATCCGTTGTTTGCCCCTCTATTGAATCTGCTCTTCTTAATGTTGACCTGAGTAGTTGAACTCCGCTGTATTAGCATCACCGTTTCAAAAATGATTTGATAAGCTCGTTTGCGATTATCATCCGCTGCACTTCGGATGTGCCCGCGCCGATTGTTCCGAGCCGCGCGTCTCGGTAGAATCGCTCAGCCGGATAATCGTGTATGTAGCCGTAGCCGCCAAATATTTGAACAGCGTCATAAGAGACGCGAATCGCCGCTTCTGTCGCCCACAGCTTTGCAATCGCTGCTTCCACCATCGCGCGCTTGCCCTGCTGCTTGAGCCACGCAACGCGATAGATCAACAGCCGCGCTCCCTCAATGGCAATTTTCATATCAGCGAGCTTATGTTGAATCGCTTGAAACTCTGCGATTGGCCGCCCGAACTGCTTGCGCTCTTTCGCGTAAGCGGTCGAGCTGTCAAGCATAAACTCCATCCCGCCGATTATCGGCGCGATCATGCAGCTTCGCTCCCATTCGAGCGTCTCTTTGCCGACGGCGATGAATCCTTCATCAACAGGGCCGAGCAGGTTCTCCTCCGGCACCTCGCAGTTATCGAATGAAAGCTCGGCGGTGACCGATGTGCGATTGCCCATCTTCATCAAATCTTTGCCGACGGAAAATCCAGGCGAGTTTCGTTCAATGATAAAGGCAGAGATGCCGCGATTGCCCGCCGCGCGAGCGGTTGACGCGAAGACTATGAACACATCAGCTACGGGTGCGTTCGTGATGAACATCTTTGAGCCGTTCAGTATCCAACGGTCGCCGCGCCGCTCAGCCGTCGTCTTCATCGCCGCTGCGTCCGAGCCTGAGCCGGGCTCGGTAAGCGCGAACGCGCCAATCCATTCGCCCGATGAGATCTTCGGCAGGTACTTTTCTTTCTGCTGCTCGGTTCCAATGAGCCAGATCGGGACGCCGCAAAGAATCGTGTGCGCGCCCCACGCGAGTGGGGTTCCCGCGTCAACGCCTGCCGTCGCCATCGCTTCCATAGCAATGCAGACGGCGAGCGGGCTTGCTTCGCTGCCGCCCCACTTAGAAGGGAAGGGAAGCCCAAGCAGTCCCATTCCAGCCATCTCGCGCCAGTTCTCGCGGCTGAACTCCCCGCGCGCGTCAAGCTCCTCAGCGCGCGGCGCGAGTCGTTCTTTCGAGAAGCGATAGACCGCTTCTTTGAAGTCGAGGTATTCCTGTGGGATCGCAAAGTCCATAAATCAATTCAACCGACGCGTTGGCCTGAGATTCGTGAAAAGCAGAAACGGAATCGAACCTGCGGGCCTCAAGCAAGATTAGCACACGCCGTCGGCACAACAAACCTTCGATTATTCATTCGCCAGCGTTGCCTTTGTATTCAGGATCATCGGGGCTTGCCTGCTTGCCGAAATGATCGGCGGCCCTGACCGTCAGCGTGTTATCGGCAAGGAATGAAAGCCTGCCCGTCTTGTTATATTTTACGGGGACAGCATGAACGCGGAAGTATGTGCCGATCAGTTCGAGCGAAAGTGTGTAGCCGTGACTATGAGGGACCGCGATCTTTTCAAACTCTAGAAGGCCGCCCGATTTCCGAATGGCGACGCTGATGCTCTCTTTAACCACGCACGCGTATTCCCAGAGGGTGACGGCGACGCTGTATTCGTTTTCGCTCATTCGATGCAACACCCTGATCTTATATTGCTTGTAGCCGTGCAGCGCGAGGCCGCACACGAAAACGGTTGCAAGTATGATGAGTAGGATGGCCATAAAAAATCGAAGCGCAACTGGCTTTGTCGCAAGTGGCAATTTATCAGGGGTTCTCGCAAGCTATGTTAAAACAGCGGATTGCAGGAAATCAACGTCAATACTCAAGCTGTGAAGATCAGATAAACTCCGGCAGCTTCTGAGCGACGAAGATTCGGTCGCCGTACTGCACAACGATTTCATTCTCGCCCGGCTCAGCCGAGTCCGTGATGCGAAGCGCAACGCCGTAATCTTCGCGCTTCTGCTTCTGCGTCTTCTTGATTAAGACGAGCACTTCATCGCCCGGCGCGATTTCAACATTTTCCTGTTTGAGTATGAGAAGCTGGCTGCGCGGATTGACATCAACGCCTATCGCTCGGTCTGGCTCTATTCCCTTCATCTCGATCATTGCTCCACCTCTCTGTAAATAAAAATCTAGTCCAACTTTCACCGAATAACAATCGGTGAAGCGTGCAGCAAATTAGCAGCCGCGTCGCACGCGTGGTAAAATCCTTGCTGAACGAATTATCCTCACTCTCGGAAAAACTATGCTAATCACAAAAGTCGAGTTGGAAAACATCAAGAGCTACGAAGAAGCCGCGTTCGAGTTCGGGCCGGGTGTGACGGCTATCAGCGGACCGAACGGCGCAGGCAAGACGACTATACTCGAAGCAATCGCATGGGCGTTGTTTGATCAGTTGCCATATAAAAAGGAAGATTTCCTGAGACGAGGAACCAGGAGAGGCAGCGTGCGCGTCAGTTTTCTTTCCGTGCAGGATGGCCGCGAGTACACGGTCTATCGCGACACGGGCGCGGGCTACTACGTTTATGACCCGATAACAAAGTTGCGGCTCGTCGAGCAAAAGAACCAGGTAGGCGTGTGGTTGAGGCAGCATCTCGGGGTTGACGCCGGAACAGACCTGAAGACGCTTTTCACCTCGACCATCGGCGTGCCGCAGGGAACATTCACCGTTGATTTTGCCGAACAGCCTGCAAAGAGAAAAGTCGGCTTCGATAAAGTTCTCAGGGTTGATGAATACCACCGCTCGGCTGAAGATTTGCGCGCTCTGATAAGACTCGTCGAATCACGCGACGCGAACCTTCGCGAGGAGATAGCGCGTCTTGGAGGCGAAGTTTCCAGGCTTGATGAATTGCTTAAAGAGAAGACAAAGCTCGAAACGGAAGCGAATCATCTTGAATCGGAGCTTAGAGATTCTCAGCAGGAGCGCGAGCGTACGAAAACTGAGTTAGAACATCTCGACGAATTGAAGAGAATGATCGAACGGCTCGCTCAGGAATCTTCCGCGCTCTATTCTCGACTCGAAGAGGGAGAGCGGCGCCATGAACGCGCTGTACAAGAAGTGAATCACTCGCGGCAGGCCGCCGCAGCCGTCGCCGCGTCTGCTGAAGGGTTTGCGATTTACAATGAAGCGAATGCGCGGCTGGCTGAGCTTGAGCCGAAGGCCGCCGAACGCGACGCGCTGAAGAAAGACTTGTCGGATAATGAGCGCGAAGCATCGCGCTTGGACGGGTTGCTTCAGGGACAGCGAGAGAAGCTGAAACAAATCGAGGCTGATCGAGTCGAGCTTGTACGATTAATTCCGTTTGTTGATGAGCAGGAAAAACTTGAAGCTCGAAAGGCCGAGTTGCAAACCGCGCTTGGCGAAGGGACTGCTCTCAGAGCGCGTGAGGCCGAGCTTGAGCGAGAACTTTCAGCGTTGCGGTCGGAATACTCGTCAATAACAAAGCAGATTGACGAGGCTGAAAAGCTCAAAGAGATTGCTGAACGCGTCCCGGCGCTCGAAGACGCGCGGCGCGCTTTGGAACAGGAATTGAGCGAGGCGCGGGTGCAGCTTGAGCGCATCAGCGAGCGCAAAAAGGAATTGAATCGAACCAAGGAAGCAATAGCAAAGTTGAGCGCGGAGATTAAGACGATTGAAAACGAAATCAATGCAGCCGCTGACGATGAAAAACTGGCTGCATTGCTGCCTCAGCTTGAATTGGAAGATGAAAGATTGATGGAAGAGATCGCGCACCTGAGAGCGAGCATAGAGCGAGAGAAAAAGATACTTGCGCAGATTAAGGGCGGACTCTGTCCGCTTTTGGCCGAGCCATGCCTGAACATGAAAGAAGGCCAGAGTCTCGATCAATACTTCAAGGCCCAGGTGGGAAATGAGAGCGAGCGATTGACAACGCTTGAACTAAGTCGGAAAGAGAGTCAGCGCAGGCTTGCAGAAGCCAAAGCGGCGATGAAGAAGGCGTCATCAATAAGCGCGCAGCGAGTGCATCACGAGCGATATGTTCAGGAGCTTGATATTGAGCGTAAGAACGCCGCGCGACTCGAAGGCGAAGTTGCGAGCGCAAGCGTGACTGAAAAATCCGTCCGCTCACTCAGCGAGCGATTGAAACTGATTGAAGGCGAGTTGCGCGACGCGCAGGCGGCACGAAGCAAATATGAGAAGCTCGATCTGCTTCGCGACCGGCAGGCGCAATTGAAGAATGAAGGGAGCGAAAAGAAGAAAGCAAGCGAGGATATTAAGAGCAGGCTCGCGGCGTTGGGCACATTAAACGATGAGCTTTCGGATGTCGAACAAAGGCTCGCCGCACTCGAAGACCCGCGAGGGCGGGCGCGCGCGTTGAAACGCGAGCTTGAAAAAGAGCCTGAAGTGCGGCGCGCGCTCGAAGATATGGAACGGCGCGAGCGTGCTGTTGCAGAGGTGATTAAGAATCTGATGGCGCAACTTGAAGTGTTCAGCCATCTCGATCATCAACTGGCCATCGAGCGCGAGCGCCGCGCTGCGTCTGAAAAAGACCATCGCGTTTACATCGAGAATCAGCCAATTGCTGCGATGCTTGATGCGCGCGAAACAGAGCTTGCTGCTCTCGAACGCGAGCTTGAAGAGAATCGAAGCCAGCGCGAGAGCGTCGAAACCGAATTGCAAACAGCGCGGGCAGAATACGACGAGCAACAACACAATTCTCTTAAGGTGAGGCTCGAAGAGTTGACCAATCAAGTCGTGCGGATCGAGTCGGAGTTGAAGACGGCAAACACGCGACTGAGTGAGCTTGAAAATGAAATCGAACGCCTCGTAGCTATTCGCAGACGTATGGCTGAATTAAACTCGCACAGAGAGCGTTGCCAGCAGTTGCTCGAAGTGTCGGACTTCATACGAGATTTGCTTCGCAAAGCTGGGCCTTACATAACTGAAGCGCACCTGCAATCAATCTCGATTGAAGCCAATCAACTTTTCCGTGAGATAGCTGGCAACCCGATGGTGTCGCTCAGATGGGATACAGGCTACGAGATTATTCTGGAGGAAGACGGGCACGAGCGACCGTTCGCGAGCCTTTCAGGAGGTGAGCAGATGGCTGCGGCACTGGCCGTGCGGCTCGCGCTGCTAAAGGAATTGTCAGACCTGAGAATAGCTTTCTTTGACGAGCCGACGACCAATATGGACGAGGAGCGACGGCGCAACCTTGCGCAGCAGATAGGCCGGATAAAGGATTTCGATCAACTGTTTGTCATCAGCCACGATGACGCATTCGAAGGGTTCACAGATCAATTGGTGACCGTAGGCGGTGGAACTGAAGGGGGCAGGTGATGGCAAAGGAATACTTGCGAAAGGTTCCCGTGCGTCTTGTGAATGTGCCTCGCACTGCCGAGTGGCTGGCTCGAAATATTTTGCTCGTGGGATTCCTCGCCCTGCTGTTGCTCGTTGGAATACTGGGTTACTGGAGCAGGCAGAGCTTCAATAGACTCGAACAAGAGATTGAGGCAATTCGTCAGACTGAGGTGAATCACAATCGAGTTGTTAGATCGGTAGCCGAGACCGCCGGAAAGATGAAGGAGGCGGCAATTGCCGTGCTTGGCAACGCCGGTTCCAGGTATCTGAGCATACCGGCACAAAGTAACCTTGAACAATTGGGTGATGAAATGGAGGCGCGCATTGAAAGCGCGCGAAAGACTACGCTCGCCGGCACTTCGGAATGGAAAGAGTTTGAAGATGCGTATCATAAATATTGGGCAACCCTAAAATCGCCGACCTCTGGATATTGGTTCGAAGAACGAGACAGAATGTTCCGTGCTATAGATTCACTGGATAATCTCGTCCTCGAAGAACAGAAAGAAGACGACCGCACGGTACAGGAGTTAAGCCAAAGGGAAAACAACAGGCTAGCTATTTCAACCATTGCTGTGTTGCTTGTCGGAGTCGTAGTTGCGCTGCTTACATTCCGAGAGATTCGTAGGATACTAAAGCGACTGAGTGGCGCATATCGTGAAAGTTCAGAAGCGCGTGATTACCTGCAATCGCTGCTCGACAGCGTCGTTGCAGGCGTTGCGGTGATAGGAAAAGACGGCGCGGTGAAGACAATAAGCGAGTCGTTCCGGCGGCTGCCCGGTATAGAGATTGGCGAGCCACTTGGAGAGAACTACCAAATTGTATTTGAGAATAACCAGTCGCTTTCTGAAAGGATCGCCGATGAGCTTGAGCAATCTGCGGGAGAGACTCGCTACTTGGGCAAATTTGAGCTTGGCGAGCGGCGATTATTTGAGGTCTTTGCGTCGCCGCTCGTAATAGCGGGCGAGCAGGAAGGTTTGATACTTGTGTTCATTGATGTGACTGAAGCTGAGCGCGCGCAATCGGAGCTGCGTCGCAACCGCGCGCTTGCGGCAGTTGGACAGATGACCGCGCAGATCGCCCACGAGATAAAGAACCCGCTGGGCAGCATCCGATTCGCATCGGAGGTACTGAAAAGGCAGATGCGTTCGGACTCAAGGATGGAGATGGAAACGCTTGAGGTAATCGAACGCAGCGTCGACCATCTCGCGACTATCGTAGCTGAACTTTCAGAGTTCGCCAGGCCGAAGGAACTGAATCGCGTCGAGCTTAACCTCAATGACCTGCTCGAAGGGCTTGTACCTATGGTCGCTGACCGGCTCAATGAAAAGGGGATGGAGGTAAGAAAATCGTTCACGCCAGACCTGCCCGACGGCCTCTACGATAAAACGGAATTGAGAAAGCTCTTTTTGAATCTGATAATAAATGCTATTGACGCTAGCCCGCAGGGAAGTGTCTTGGAATTGCGGACGAGGGTCAACGGGAAGCGCGAAGCTGTTATTGAGATTGAAGATCATGGGACAGGAATGAGCAAGGAGACGATTGAAAGACTGTTCGAGCCTTTCTACACGACGAAGGAAAAAGGAACGGGGCTAGGGATGGCAATCGCGAAAAAGATCGCCGAGTTGCACAGGGGCGATTTGAGTGTTAGAAGCAAACAAGGCGAGGGGACGACAGCCATAGTACGATTGCCTTTATCTTGAGCGGGTCGGACAACACGCAGAGCGTTTTTATCGTCACAAGAACTGAGCATCTTTCGCCCCGGCATGCTAGTCTGGAAGGTTTGGAGGGAATTATGAGGTACAAACTGTTTGGAAGATCGCCGATGATCGCTGCGCTTGTGATTTCAATGCTCACAGCGGCGACGGCTCAGAATAGCAGGCCCCGCTATAGTCAGGGGCAGTATGGAGAGCAAACGTGGACCGTGCCTGATGATACAATAATATCGGTCAACATCAATGGCAGCTTAAGCTCAAAAACCTCACGCGTGGGCGACCGGTTCACTGCTACTGTGACAGCGCCTGTTTACGTAAACGGGAGAACGGTGATTCCTGCTGGCGCGATAGTGGAAGGGCGCGTAGTTCAGGTGACTCCAGCAAGGAGGATGGGAAAATCTGGCGCAATAGCGATTGACTTTGATGACCTCGTTTTTCCTAATGGCTCGCGAATCAATATTGAAGGGAATCTGACATCTGATGATCCTGAAACGCGCAGAAGGATTGATGAGGAGAGCCGCGTATCAGGTGAAAGAAACGGACGTGGCGCTGTTTTTATTGGTAGCTCTGGCGCGATAGGCGCGGTGCTGGGCGCAATCACCGGAGGCAGCAAAGGCGCGGCGGTCGGTGGCATACTGGGAGCGGGAGCGGGAGCCGCAGCCGTGCTGCTGTCGAAAGGCGAAGAGGCGCGCGTCCCATCAGGCACTCCATTTGGAATTCAGTTGCGCCAGCCGCTTGTGATCAGAGAGAGCTTCCTCGATGAAGGTGGAAATACTGCGAGCAACAATCCATCTCCGGTTGACAGGCAGCCGGATTATTCGACTTCCAATGAGCCTGCTGCTGATCGGCAACCGGAAAATACTCAGCCCGATCAACCGCAACCCGATTCGCCTCGTGAGCCTGCAACCGATGCGCAGCCTGGAATGCCGACCACTGACACGGCAGATTCGGGCGTGGCAGATCAACCACTGCCGCTTTCATCGCCTGAGATGATTCGCCGGGCGCAAATCGCTCTCAAGGAACAGGGATACTATGAAGGCGCTACTGATGGCGCAATGAGCGCAAGGGTGACAAATGCGCTTAAGACCTATCAGCGCGAGCATAAGCTTGCCGAGACCGGAGAGCTCGATCCGCAAACGGCAAGGAGTCTCGGAATTCTTGGAAGCGCAAGCGTCAGTGATAGACCGACTAATCCAACACCGCGAGATACAACAGGACGCTCGCCTTCCAACAGCGGAAGCACGTCCACCGGAGCGAATGTAGTTTTGGCGAACGTGTTATCGGCAACAGCAATGCGCACTGCGGATGGGGCAATCAACGTTGTTATAGAAACCCAAGCGAATACAGGCGGCTGGAAGTGGTATGGCGATCACGTCGTTAATGGCGACACTCTCGAAGTCTATGCGCGAGCTGTCAGGCCGACCGGCATTGTGACTCAGGCGCTGACACGAGGGCGGATCGAATTGACTGTGCGAGACCGTGTCGAGTATGTCCGGCGCGTAGTCGTTCACTCGGCAAGCGGCGACCAGCCGATTCCTCTGACAAGCAATCGTGCGACTGTGCCTTCTGCACCACCTGTGACGAGAACGAGCATTGCTTCTTCTTCGTCGTTGGTAGCTATGAACATTCAACGCCAGGCTGAAGATTTGTTGTCGGAGTACCAGCGGATCTATGGCGTGCGGCTCACGGGCACAAATATTGAAATAACCAACGCGGCGCGATACCGTGAGGCTGAAATAGAATTGCTGTTTGCGATTGACAGCTTCGCCAACTCAGCGCAGCTCTACGCAAGGCTCGTTGGATCATTGCAGGATAGGCAGGCAATGCGCAGTGCGACTCTTGCGATGGCTCGTCAGGCCAGAAGGACAGACCGTGTCATCTCAACTTCAACGAGTCCGCTGATAGACCCGTTAGCAGGCAAGTGGGACCTTATTCGGCAGGATGTTTTGCGGCTAATGCAGAGTTTTAACATTAGCACTTCGGAACTCGACAACTGATCTAAAAACAGATTCCTGATAGTACAGGCGCAATTCAGTGAGCGAATCTCGCGGTTGCGCCATTTTTGTATGCTAAAATTGTCTTCGATATGGTTAGCACAAGGTTAATCTGATGAGCAATCTAAAGGAACAGGCCACAAGAATCTTCTTGGAAATGCTGAAGAGCATTGAAATCGAGGATGTCATTAACCGTCGGATTAAGGTCGAAGGCGATTGTTTTTATATTGATGATAATCGAATTAATCTCCACCCTTATGAAGAAATCGTTCTGATCGGGTTTGGTAAAGCAAGTGTTAGGATGGGTGAGGCACTTGAGAAGATATTGGGAGAACGAATCAAGAGAGGAATTCTAGTCTGTGACAGATTCATCCAAACCAGTCTGAAATCAGAGGTGATAGTTGCAGGTCATCCCATTCCTGATTTTCGTAGCGTCCTTGCCGCGAAAAAAATAATAGACATACTTCATACCTGTGATGAAAAGTCACTGGTTATATTTTTGATTTCTGGAGGAGGTTCCTCGCTTGTCGAGCTGCCGCTTTGGGATGATTTGACCGTTGAGGATATGGCGCAGGTAAACAGCGTTCTTGTTCATTGCGGGGCAAGCATTCGTGAGATTAACATCGTGCGAAAACACCTGTCATGCGTTAAGGGCGGACGGCTTGGTTATTTGGCACGAAAGGCAGCGTGTGTTGCCTTGTTTGTGTCTGATGTAAATCCTGGTGACCTACATTCTCTTGCCTCTAATCCCTTGCAACCTGATGATGTTTCACTAGAAGATTTCTTTGACGTTATAGATCGCTTTGATTTGAGAGATCGCCTCCCACATTCAGTTTCAAGGCACATAATTAAAGGGGATATTATGGAATTGCCAAAGGATTGGAGCGGGGAAGGGCATAGTTTCACAAATATATTATTGCTCGAAAATGAAGATGCGATAAAGGCGGCGGCAGAGACTGCGGCGAATATGGGATTCCAGGTAGAAATGGATTTTAACCATATCGAAGGCCCTTACAGTCCTGTGGCAGATGATCTTTTAAAGGACCTCCTTGATTTTCGCTCCAGAGTTTTAGGGAGTCGCATCTGTTTAGTCTCAGGGGGAGAAGTATCGTGTCCAGCTTATGGAAATGGAATCGGAGGCCGCAATCAGGAATTCGTTTTATACTCATGTGCCCGTTTGGTAGACTTAGGAACTGTGAACGAAGTATGTATTCTTTCTTGCGGCACTGACGGCATTGACGGAAACAGTAACGCCGCCGGGGCCGTTGCTGATTATCATACTATTAAGATTGCGAATATGAGTGGTTTGGAAGCGTTCGATTTTATCAACAAGAACGACAGCCACTCATTTTTCAAGCAGGTGGGGGGGCTTGTAGTAACCGGACCAACAGGAAACAATGTCAGGGACATCAGACTGTTGCTTGCAGAATAAGGCGCTCCTTTGAAAATCAAGACAGATAGGAAGGCTTAAAATGAAATCAGCGATATTAATTATTGATGATGAGCCAGCGGCGCGCTATGGAATGAGGCGGGCATTGGAAAAAGAAGGTTACTCTATCTTTGAAGCAGAGAGTATTGCCGTCGCTGAACAATTGGTGGAAAGTCGAAATCCGCAAGCGGTAATCCTTGATGTCAAACTTGCCTCTGAATCTGGGTTTGATTATCTACCAACCTTAACATCTCGTGAAAATGCGCCTGTTGTGATTATAGTGACCGCACATGGGTCAGAGCGAACGGCAGTCGAAGCAATCAAACGCGGAGCCTACGATTATTTGTCAAAGCCCTTTGATGTTGATGAATTGAGGATTCTCGTCAGAAATGCTGTCGAAGCGTACCGCCTGCGGTCCGAAAATCAAAAACTTCGGAATGAACTTGCAGGTAACGAAACCTTTGGTCAGCTAATCGGTTCTTCCCAGTCAATGCGCAAGGTATATTCTTTGATAGAAAAAGTCGCGCAGACTGACATCAGTGTTTTAATAACTGGAGAATCTGGCACTGGTAAAGAACTGGTTGCAAGAGATATCCATGCTCGAAGCAGAGCGAGTTCAGGTCCGTTTGTTGCACTCAATTGCGCAGCCATGCCTGAAGAGTTGATCGAATCGGAATTGTTCGGCCATGAGAAGGGGGCCTTCACCGGAGCCGCAGCGAAAAGGGTTGGCAAATTTGAAGCTGCAAACAATGGTACATTGTTCTTGGATGAGATCGCAGATATGAGCCTATCAACTCAGGCCAAAGTTCTTCGCGTACTTGAGGATAAGCAGTTTCAACGGCTAGGGAGTAATGAAACGCTCTCGACGAGCGGCAGAGTCATAAGCGCGACGAATCAACAATTGGAAGAACAAGTTGAATCAAAAAAGTTTAGGGAAGACCTCTATTACAGGTTGTGTGTGGTCAATATTAAATTGCCTCCTCTAAGAGAGAGAAACGAAGATATCCCCATACTCGCACAATCGTTTTGTAATAGATTATCGCTTATTTATAGAGGATTCGCGCTAAAAATCTCAAGCGATGTCCTTAAAGTTTTTCTTGAATACAATTGGCCTGGCAACGTCAGGCAATTGAAAAACTGTATCGAACGAGCTGTTGTATTAACGGAAGGTGATGAGATTACATTAGATGTATTACCTCAAGAATTACTTAATAAACCGTTGAATAATAAAGTTTCGACTGGAAACCCAAGCGAGATCAGTATCTCGCTACAGTCGGATTTTAGAAATGCTAGACGCGAATTTGAGCGTAAATACATTGAAGGATGCTTAGAAAGGACTGATGGAAACATAACCAAAGCCGCAATGCTTCTAGGTATGCACCGCCAAAGTCTACAGCATAAGCTCAAGGAATTAGGGCTTACCAGGAAGTTTGTTTCCCGCGATTAGTCCCCTCTCTTTTTCTTTGGATAATACTAAAAGGGTATGTCGTCGTCAGATATTGGTTCCGAAATGGAACCTTCATCAGGCAACGAAGCTGACCCTGTGGGCCGCTCATCTTTAATCGCCACAGTTGGCTCATCTGAGCGCGGTCCTATAAACTGAAGATCGGTAGCCTGAACCTCAAGGCTTGTTCTTGTGTTACCGTCCCGGTCCTGATACTCTCTTTGAGACAATCGCCCTTCAATATAAACCTGCTTCCCTTTGCGAAGATACTGCTCCGCTACTTCTGCCAGTTTCCGCCAGACAGTCACTCTAAACCATGTGGTAACATCTTGAAACTCGCCTGACTTATCCTTCTTTCGTTCGGTTGTGGCAACCGAAAAATCGCAGACAGGGGTGCCATCCGGTGTATATCGTAACTCAGGGTCACGGCCCAAATAACCCACTATAATGATCTTGTTGAACGAAGCCATGTTCTTCCTCCTTATCTTTTTAGAGAATCTCCTAAATCGCGGCTAACTGAATCACATCTTGTATTCGCCAGTATCATCAATCAAGTTTTCTGGCCAATCGTCCTGAGACGGTGGTTCCTCTGTAATTGTAGTACTAGAATTCTTTATAACTTCTTCGTTTACATAAATCGGGCAGTCAACTCTTAACGCTAGTGCGATCGCATCGCTAGGACGTGAATCAATAGAAAATACTTCGCTTTCTTTCGTCATTTCGATCACAGCGAAGAAGGTGTTGTCTATAAGATCAGTGATTACTATTCTTCTTACGGTGGCACCCAACTCCCATATTACGTTTTTCAATAAATCGTGGGTCATTGGGCGTTGGGCTGCGAGTTTTTCAATTTCGACAGCAATGGCGTTTGCCTCAAATGCTCCAACCCATATCGGCAGCATAGTTTCTCCGTTTACATCTTTTAGGATTATAATGGGAGTATTGGCTGCCGGGTCCATCATCAACCCTCTGATTTTCATTTCGATTTCCATATCTGTTTTACCAAGCTGCGCGGTACGTTAATCTGTCTGACTAAAGTAATTTTCTCAAGTCCTCTGGAACTTAAGCGAAGTGATAAATACCATTGCATTAATCAGCGTTGCCTAATTGACTCGCCTCATTTAATCACAATACGCTATCAAAGTCTAGGACTAGCCTGTGGTCGTTAATGATGCTATTGCAGCAAGTAGCATCCGTCAACCTAAAAAAAGCAGCAATACTTGGTTAAAGGCTATGAGGTTGCGAGCAACTGTCAATAGGTGTGTAAAAGCGATCAGGCGGCGACCTCCTTCTCTGTCTCTTTTACTCGAATCCCATCTGCATATCTCGCCCTTCGTACACTTCCTTCAGCATCTCCGCTCCGTTCAGCTTCTGAAACCTCTTCTCCGCTATCATCACCGTCTTCCAGATCAGCGCCGGAGATGATCCACCTTCTTGTACCTGTGGCGAGGCATCCGTCCTCAATCTGACCCTCGAAAATGGCGACTCTACTGCATTGCTCGTTCGCAGGCGCTTCTAGTGCGCCTTCGGGTAGGCGGTAAAATGTCATCATTCTCTCCCAGTCATTCTCTATTATTAGAGCCGCCTGCGCGCATCCTATCTTTCGATACCAC